>NZ_JBITEM010000003.1:0-599053 GCF_044455225.1 Nocardia sp. NPDC051321
CCCCCGCAAACGTCACGGCTTCCGCACACCCATCCACATCCTCAATGACATACTCACCAAACCACCCACTGTTGCATCGACCGCGTGAATCCGCCCGAGAAGACGAAAGCATCAGTTCCCCATGATCTTGACGGCGAGCGTTGCCGATGGCGTCTGCGCCCAGCTCGAGGTTGTTTCTGTGGGCGAGGGCGATCAGTAAGTTCGACAATGCCGCGGGGGTTCGAGAGAGCGGCTGGGTCAGGGGTTTTCGGTGCCGGTGAGGTGGGTGTCGAAGAAGCTGAAGATGCGCTGCCAGGCGTCGCGGGACGCGTCCTCGTTGTATCCGAGACCGGTGACGCGCAGTAGCGGGTCGACGGGGGTGACGTTGGCGAAGGCGTGGGTGACCTTCGGATAGACCTTGATGTCGTGGTCCACGCCGAGGTCGGTCAACGCCTCGTCCAGTTTGCGTGGCGCGCCGATCAGGATCGGGTCGCGTTGGGCATAGCTGGCGACCACCGGGCAGGCGCCGTCGAGCATCGCGCGGTAGTCGCCGTACAGCGACGGATAGAACGGCGCGGACGCGTCGAAACCCTTCGGCGCGACCAGCAGCGCGAACCCGCCGCCCATGCAAAACCCGATCACGGCGGTGCGGCCGGTGCAATCGGGTTCGGCGACGAGCCGGTCGCGCGCCGCCACGATGTCACGCACCGGCGGCCCGTCGCCGGTGAACACCAGCGCGCGATAGATCGTCCGGATGCAGCGCACCCGGCCGCGCGAGAACAGATTCGGCGCGATCGTCAGATATCCGTAATCGGCCAGCATCCGCACGGTCCGCCGCAGATCCGCGCTGAACCCCACCCCATCGTGGATCACCACGACCCCCGGCCACGGCCCCTCCCCGGATGGCCGCGCCAGGATCGCCTCGAGCCGTCCATCCGGTGCGGTGAGCTCAATCGTGTTCATGCTCACCGAATCTAGGTCAGTGTCTCAGACATGTACAGCATGAGCTCGTTACCGGGGAGCGATTACGGCTTCACGGCGGGCTCACTGCCCGCACATCAGTTGCCGGTCTTGGTCTGGCCAGGAAGGCGGAGGCGTTTGAGGGACACCGCGTTCAAGGCGACGATGATGCTGGAACCCGACATCGACATGGCGGCGATCTCCGGACGCAGGGTGAAGCCGAAGGCAGGGACGAAGACGCCTGCGGCTATCGGCAGGGCGATGGTGTTGTAGCCGACGGCCCAGGCGAGGTTTTGGTGCATCTTGCGCAGGGTGCCGCGGCCGATGCGCAGGGCGGTGGGGACGTCGAGTGGGTCCGAGCGCATCAGCACGAGGTCGGCGGTTTCGATGGCGACGTCGGTGCCCGCGCCGATGGCGATGCCAAGATCCGCGCCCGCCAATGCGGGGGCATCGTTGACACCGTCGCCGACCATGGCGACCCTGCGGCCAGCACGTTGCAGCTCAGCGATTTTCGCGGCCTTGTCACCGGGCAGGACCTCGGCGATGACGGTATCGATGCCGAGATCGGCGGCGATGCGTTCGGCGGTGGCGCGGTTGTCGCCGGTCAACATCACCACTTCGATACCGAGTTCGTGCAGTTCGGCGACCGCGGCGGCGGAGGTGTCGCGCGGTGCGTCGGCGAGGGCGATCACCGCGACGGCGGTGCCATCGATCGCGGCAAGGACGGCGGTGTGACCGGAGTCGGCCAGCCGATCACGGTGCGCCGCAAGCGATCCGACGTCGATCCGCTCCCGCTCGAACAACCGCCGGTTGCCGACAACGACACGGTGGCCGTCGATCTCGGCGATAGCGCCATGACCGGGGACGTTCTCGAACTTGTCGGCAGACAGATTCGCGATACCGACGGAGCTGCGACTCACCGCGTTTGCGGACCCGTCAGCGGAGACACTCGCCTCATCGACAGCGCCGAGGGTTTCGGAGTGCCGGACGATTGCGGCGGCCAGGGGGTGTTCGGATTCACGTTCGACGGCGGCGACTAAGCGGAGGACATCGTCGGCTGAATATCCTTCGGCGGTAACCACATCGGTGACCTCCGGTTCGCCCTTGGTCAGGGTGCCGGTCTTGTCCATAACTACTGTCTGGATGCGGGCGGCGGATTCCAGAGCGAGCGCGTTCTTGAACAGCACACCGCGTTTCGCGCCGAGGCCGGTGCCGACCATGATCGCGGTCGGTGTCGCGAGGCCGAGGGCGTCGGGGCAGGTGATCACCACGACGGTGATCGCGAACAGCATCGCCTTGGCGAACGAGGCGCCGACGAGCAGCCACACAACGAAGGTCAGTGCGCCGCCGAACAATGCGACCAGCACCAACCAGAAGGCCGCGCGGTCGGCCAGCTTCTGGCCCGGCGCCTTCGAATTCTGTGCCTGCTGAACTAATTCCACGATCTGTGCCAGCGCGGTATCCGCACCGACCTTGGTGGCCTGCACCCGCAGCGTGCCGTTGGTATTCAACGACGCACCGATGACGGTCGAGCCCGGTTCCTTGTGCACCGGCATGCTCTCGCCGGTCACCATCGACTCGTCGACCTCGCTGTCGCCCTCCGCCACCACACCGTCGACGGCGATCTTCGCGCCCGGCCGCACCAACAGCAGGTCACCGACCACCACCTCGGCGGTGGGCACCTCCACCGGCACACCGTCGCGAATCACCTCCGCCTTGGGCGGCGCCAGATCCAGCAGCGCGCGAATGGCGTCGTTGGCTCCGCCGCGAGCCCGCATCTCGAACCAATGACCAAGCAGCACAAAGGTTGCCAGCATCGTCGAGGCCTCGTAGAACACCTCGCCGCCGCCGGTCAGCGTGATCGCCAGCGAATACAGCCAGCCCGCCCCGATCCCCACCGCGACCAACACCATCATGTCCAACGTGCGCGCCCGCAACGCCGCCACCGCACCGGTGAAGAAGATCGCCGACGAATAAAAGATCACCGGCAAACTCAGCACCAGCGCCCAAATGTCCTGCCGCATCCCGAACGGCACCGGCAGATGCACCCCGAACATGTCGGTAGCCATCGGCGACCACAACATCACCAGCACCGCGAACACCGCCGCCACCACAAACCGATTCCGCATATCAGCAGCCATGTCCGCCATCGACATCCCAGCATGGCCCGCATGCCCGGCGTGATCGCTGTGCCCAGCGTGGTCACCCTGCCCGGCTTCGCCGACCTGCCCAACATGACCGCCGAGTCCAGCGTGGCCGCCGTGCCCAGCGTGGCCGCCGTGCCCAGCGTGGCCGCCCTGCTCAGCGTGGCCGCCCTGCCCGGCGTGATCGCCGTGCTCAGCGTCGCCGACCTGCCCAACATGACCGCCGTGTCCAGCGTGATCGCCCTGCCCGGCGTGGTCGCCCTGCCCGGCATGGTCACCCTGCCCGGCATGGTCACCCTGCCCGGCATGGTCACCCTGCCCGGCATGGTCACCCTGCCCGGCATGGTCACCCTGCCCGGCATGACCGCCGAGTCCAGCGTGACCGCCGCGCCCAGCGTCGCCGACCTGCCCGACATGACCGCCGTGTTCAGCGTGACCGCCGCGCCCAGCGTGACCGCCGTGCTCAGCGTGAGCGCCGCGTGCAGGGTGATCGCCCTGTCCAACTTCACCGCCGGGATCGGCGGCGTGCACACGATCACCTGGGGTCGTTGCCGTATCCGCGTGACCGTCGCTGTGCGGCTCGAGGAGCGGATCGCAGAGGTGGGTGGGGACCGAGCGGCCTGCGCAGTGGTAGCCGCAGTCGCGGACCCAGCCGGCGAGTTCGGCGACCGAGGTGCGGGTGGGATCGTAGGCGACCGTGGCGGTCTGGGCGGCCGGGTTGGCGGCTACGTCGAGCACGCCCGGCCTGCGGCGGAGTACGGCGGTGACGACATTGGCTTGGCTGGCCCAGCGGACGCCGCGCACGTCGAGGACGGCGGTACGGCGTGGTGGGTTGCGGTGCTGCTGGTCGTGGTTCACGTACCTCACTCCTCGTTCGGAAAGGCTCGATCGAGTCGACGCGCGCCGTCGGCACGCTCGACCATATACCCCTACGGGGTAGGTGTCTAATGCAAACCGCCGACGCAGTAGCGCGAAAACCAGTTGTCACGGGCCCGTACTGTGCAGTCGTGGCAGACATCACCAGCTTGCTCGCGACCTACGACGAGCAGTTGCGCGGGGCACCGCGGAACCTCCCGGCCGACACTGCCGCGGGCATCACCGCAGCCGGACTACCGCCCGTGGGCGCGCGGAACCTGACTGCGGCAAGCCTCAGAGGTCCCGTTGATGGCGACAGCGCAACCGTGCGGAAAACGACAGAAACATCCCCGTGTCGCTTTCGCTGCCTTTACCGTCTCAGAGAGATGGAAAGCTGTTCTGAACGGGGTTAGCGTCATGTCCGAACCGAATACCTCCTGTGCCGCGTTTCAGCGTGTTGCGTCCATCGAGCCCGACGCGGTTGCGGTCCGGTCGATCGGCGGCACGCAAAGTTTGACCTGGCGGGACTATGCCGCGCAGGTGCGGGAGATCGCGGCGGGGTTGAGTGCGCTCGGCGTCGGACGCGGCGACACGGTGGCGTTGATGATGGCCAATCGGGTCGAGTTCTATCCGCTCGAGGTGGGTGCGCAGCATGCCGGTGCCACTTCGTTTTCCGTGTACAACACGCTTGTGCCCGAGCAGTTGAACTATGTGTTCGGCAACGCGGGTAATCGGGTGGTGATCTGCGAGGCACAGTATGTGGACCGGATCCGGTCGTGCGGGGTGCCGATCGAGACCATCGTCTGCCTCGACGGAGCGCCGGACGGGACACTCAGCGTCGAGGAGCTGAAATCGTTGGGGCGCAGTGACTTCGACTTCGAGGCGAGTTGGCGCGCGGTCCAGCCGGACGACGTGGTGACTCTGTGCTACACCTCCGGAACCACCGGCAATCCGAAAGGCGTCGAGCTCACGCACGCCAACCTCCTGTTCGACGCGTACGCCTTCGCCACGGTGCTGCCCGTCGAATTCGGTGACCGGCAGACGTCGTATCTGCCGACCGCGCACATGGCCGACCGATTCACCGCCCTGTACCTGCAGGAGATCTTCGGCACGCAACTCACGGTCGTGCCCGATCGCAACCAACTGCTCGGCGCGCTGCTCGACGCCAGGCCGACCATCTGGGGCGCGGTCCCCCGCGTGTGGGAAAAGTTCAAGGCCGCACTGGAATTCGCGGTCGCCAACGAACCCGACGAGGCCACCCGCTCGGCGCTGCAATGGGGTCTCAGCGTCGCCGCGCGCAAGGCCGCCGCGGAACTGTCCGGCGAACCGATGGACGACGCGCTCGCCGCCGAATGGGCGAAGGCCGATGCCGCGGTGCTGTCCACGCTGCGCGCGAAACTCGGCCTGGACCAAGTGAAGTGGGCGATGTCGGGTGCCGCGCCGATCCCGCCGGAGACGCTCGGCTTCTTCTTCGGCCTCGGCATCCCCATCTCCGAGGTCTGGGGCATGTCCGAGGTGACCTGCATCGCCACCGTCAGCCCGCCGCACGAGGCCAGGCTCGGCACGGTCGGCAGGCTGCTGCCTGGCCTCGAAGCCACCATCGCCGACGATGGTGAATTCCTGATCCGCGGCCCGTCGATCATGCGCTGCTACCGCGCCGAACCGGTCAAGACCGCCGAAGCCGTCGACGCCGACGGCTGGCTGCACACCGGCGACATCCTCACCCAGGACGCCGACGGCTACCTGCGCGTCGTGGACCGCAAAAAGGAACTCATCATCAACTCCGCCGGAAAGAACATGTCCCCGGCCAACATCGAGAACGCCATCAAGGCCGCCACGCCACTGATCGGCGCCATCGCCACCATCGGCGACCGCCGCCCCTTCAATACCGCCCTCATCGTCATCGACGCCGAGACCGCCGAACCCTATGCGGCCCAACATGGTTTGCCCGACGCCTCCGCCGCCGCACTCGCCGCCGACCCCGGCGTGATCGCCGAAATCGCGCGCGGCGTCGCGGCAGGAAACACCAAACTGTCCCGGGTAGAACAGATCAAACGCTTCACCGTCCTGCCCACCTTCTGGGAACCCGGCGGCGACGAGATCACCCTTACCATGAAACTCCGCCGCACCCCCATCGCCACCAAATACGCCCCTGACATAGACCGCCTCTACTCCCCCGAGCCGACCTCCGAAGTCCACCAGCCGACCGCCCCAGTCGACGGGTAGGCGCTGTATAAGTATGCCTCCCAAGCATTTCCGCACCGCGCCCTTACCTCCGAGGTAATCGACGCGCGCCCAACGCCCTGCGACTGTCGTTCGGGCAAGCAGTCCGGCAATGCCCGCAGGAGGATACGTGACCACCACAGCAGACGCCACCCGAACCACGGTCGAGGCCTTCCTCACCGCCCGCGCCGACGGCGACACCGAGAAGATCACCGCCTTGTTCGCCGACGAGGTCGACTGGCTGCTCGCCGAGAACCCCGTCGTGCCGTGGATCAGGCCGCGCCGGACCGCGGCCGAATGTGGGGCGCAGTTCGCGGAGCTGATGGCACATGTCGTTCCGGAGGACGCCCACGCCAGCATCGATACTTTCTTGGTCGACGGCGCGGATGCCGTTGTCTTCGGACATCTTTCGGGCACGGTACGTACCACCGGCAAACCGTTCAAGGGACCCTTCGCGTTGCGCCTGACCGTCGAGGACGGCCGCATCACCCGCCACCACTTGTACGAGAACAGTGTCTCCATCGCGGCGGCATGCACGCCATGAACCCGTTACTGGTCAGGACGCGCCGCACCCGACTGCCAGTGCCACCACGCGGGATTCGTGCAGCCGATGCGGGTTTGCCAGGCGGGTCGGTAGTTCGTTCGCGGACTACAAGGCGAAGGTGAGGCGGTCGGGGCGGACGTAGTCGGTGGGGTCGTGGAGGGAACGCAGTTCGGGGCGTTGAGGGGCGGGGATGCGGGTGAGCTCGTCGCGCAGGGGTGGGTCGTAGTTGGCGGCTCCCGCGGTGATGCCGGGGAGCCAGTTGTCGTGATGGGTGGGGACGAACAGGGTGGGGGCGATGGCTTCGATATACCGGCGGGGGTCGCGAAGGCCGTTGGTGATTTGGTTGAAGCCTTGGACGGCACCGATGTGCAGGTCGGTCGGGGGTAGGGCGGCGAAGATGTCGAAGACGTTCGGCGCCTTTTCGGTGAGTGGGCCGGTGGAGTCGTGCCAGACCACCGAAAAACCGGGGACGCGGAATTGGTAGAGCAGGGATCCGCCCTCGGGGTCGTTCAAGCGCGGGACGCTTTGCAAGAAACCGGCGAGGGTCGGCGGATGCTGGACCAGGGCACACAATTCCGGCATCGGAAAGAACGAGGACGAGCCGCCGGGACGTTCGGGCGCGGTGGGCGCGGAGTGCAGGTGCCGGATCGCGGTCACCTCGACCGCACCGACGGTGAAGTCGTGCCGCTCCCCCGGTAGCGCATTCGCGTCACCGAGGGCGACGGTCCGAAATCCTGGATCGCGCACCTGCGCACTGATATTCACACCGTGGTCGGCGGTCCCGTAGACCACCGCGCCGGACGCCTGCGCGATCCGTCCCGCATCACCCGCGTGATCGAAATGCCCGTGCCCGATGAAGATCGCCTCGGGCGCGAGGTCCGCCAGATCCTGCGGCGTGGCAGGCACGTATCCGGTACTGGTCAGCCGAGGCACCCACGCGTCGAGCAGGAACACCGACCCGCCGATGGCCATCGCATAGGTCGTGCACCCCACCCACGCCAGCACCACCCGATCCGCCCGCACCGTACCGGTCGCCGCGTCGACGGTGTCGACTCCGAAGAACCGCTGCCGAGCGGCCACGGTCTGCGGCGCACCGGGCTCGGCGGACGCGGTCAACCGCCCCGCGACCAACAGCACCCCCGCACCGAGCGCACCACCCAGCATCGTCCGCCGCGCGATGGAACCCCGCCCACGAATGTTGCACATCGCAGTACCACATCACGGAACATCGACCCCGGCAACCGGTTCAGCCGAACCAGCAGGTGCCCCCGAGTCGATCACATCGCGCAGACCAGATACGCCAGCCGACGAACGACTCTCGCTGATCACCCACCGCCCACGTGGTCCACCGCGAAGCGAACTACAGGCTGATGCCGAGCAGGGTGTCTACCGCGGCGGCGACAGCGGACGGGGCTTCGGGGTCGGAACCGCCGTAGTCGAGTGCCTGGCGGGCCCAATTGTCCACGGCGTCCAGGGCTTTCGGGGTGTCCAGGTCGTCGCTCAGGTGCTGACGGAGGCGGGCGATGGTGTCGGTGGCGGCCGGGCCGGACGCCAGGGTGGTGGCGCGGCGCCACCGGTCGAGACGCGCCTTGGCCTGCTCCAGTACCGCGTCGGTCCACATGCGGTCCTGGCGGTAGTGGCCGGCCAGCAGGCCGAGGCGGATGGCGGCCGGGTCGACGCCGTTGCGGCGCAGCGTGGAGACCAGTACGAGGTTGCCCTTGGACTTCGACATCTTCTCGCCGTCCAAGCCGATCAGACCGGCGTGCACGTAGTGGCGGGCGAAGCGGCGGCCCGCGATGAGCGACTCGGCGTGCGCGGCGGAGTACTCGTGGTGCGGGTAGATCAGATCGCTGCCGCCGCCCTGAATGTCGAACTCGGGGCCGATCCGGTTGAGGGCGATCGCCGAACACTCGATGTGCCAGCCCGGACGTCCGGCACCGAACGGGGCGGGCCAGGACGGCTCGCCGGGACGCTCGGCACGCCACAGCAGTGCGTCGATGGTGTCGCGCTTGCCTGCGCGGTCGGGGTCGCCGCCGCGTTCGGCGAACAGCCGCTCCATGGTGGCGCGGTCGTAGCCGGATTCGTAGCCGAACTGCTCGGTGGCATCGGCACGGAAGTACACGTCGGGGAACTCCGCGTCGTCGACGATGTACGCCGCGCCCGAGGCGAGCAGCTTCTGCACGAATTCGATGACCTCGTCGACGGATTCGATGGCGCCGACGTACTCGCGCGGCGGCACGATGCGCAGCGCCGACATGTCCTCGCGGAACAGGTTGATTTCGCGGGTGCCGAGCTCGCGCCAATCCAGGCCGTCGCGCTCGGCCCGCTCGAACAGCGGGTCGTCCACGTCGGTCACGTTTTGCACGTAGTGCACCTCGTGGCCCGCGTCGTGCAACGCCCGGTTGACCAGATCGAAGGTCAGGTAGGTGGCGGCGTGACCGAGATGAGTCGCGTCATAGGGGGTGATCCCGCAGACGTACATGGTGGCGGTGGCACCGGGTGTCACCGGCCGCACCTGACGGTCGGCGGTGTCGTACAACCGCAACGGTGGCCCTGCTCCGGGGATGGTGGGTAGGGCGGTATCGGACCAGGACTGCATGATTCGAGGGTAAAGGTGTGGTCGAGATCATCGCCCCCCGCCCCGGTCCAGAGCCCGCCGTAAGCCCCTGACCTGCCGCTCCCGACCTGCGTTTTCCGGCAAATCATGGGATGTCAAGGTTTTCGCTCTCGCAGAATCAGCTGTCCGGGGAAGCCGCCACACGGCACCGCGCGCCACCGAACCAACCGCTGACGGTAGCGTCCCGGCCGCACGAGGGCAATGGGAAATCCCGAGTCGACCGACAGTGCCATCGCCACGATCGGCATCCGATGCAGTCGTGCACGCGCTGCCGAATCTGTCGCACACGGGCGGTACCGCGCCGATCGAGCAAGTGCCGCAACGTCACTCGCTGAAATATTGCAAGGCAGCGAGCGCACGTCCCGACAGCGGGGCCATCCAAGAGGTGCGGCGGCACCACACGCCCAGCTTCTGACTTCTCGCACAGCGAATTGCATGCGATTGCCTGCGCGGGAAATCGAGGGGTGTGCGGTGGCGGGCGCTATGGCGTACGTCACGCGGGCGGGGTGTCACAGGGGTCGGGACGTCGGCATCTTATGTCCGCCTGGTGAGTCCATCGGGCAACGCCGTTCGGACGATCAGCAGTTCGTCGGCGTGTCAGTTCGGATACCCCTGGCGACGTAGAGCCGCCCGCACTTGAAGGAGAACCTCATGAACCTCGCGCTGTGGATCGCTGCCGGACTGTTGGCGGCGATCGCGCTGACCGGCGGCGTCACCAAGACGTTCGTGCCGAGGGCGAAACTGGCCGCGGCTCCGGGCGGTGAGTGGACCGGCCGCGTCGGTGCCCAGTACATCAAGGCCCTTGGGATCGTCGAGATACTGGCCGCGATCGGCCTGATCCTGCCTGCGGTCCTCGATGTCGCACCGGTCTTGGTACCGATCACCGCGGCCTGCTGGGTGGTGTTGATGATCGGTGCGATGATCACCCACCTGCGCGATGGCGGATGGAAATTCGTACTGGTGAATCTGGTTTATCTCGCCATTGCCGTGTTCGTCGCTTGGGGTCGCTTCGGCCCGCATGCCTTCTGAGTTCGCGCCCGCCCGGCCAATGCCGACCCGAGGCAAGAATCACCCGTGGATCGGCACAGCGTGCAGGTTCGCAGGCACTGCCGAGAACCGCCTCGGCGCCAACTGAATTCAGAAGGCGGGCCACGGAATCGGCCGGGCCGTACGCGGTGTCGGCATCACCGGATCGTCGACCAGCTCCTGCGTACGGTCGACCAACGCCTCGATCTCGGCGTCGGTGATGTGCTCGGACAGCACGTCCGCGACCGGACCCGGCAGTTCCTTGGCGAACGCGGTGATATCGGCGACCAGCGCGTCACTGAGCGGCTGGCCTGCCCACCCCCATAGCACAGTGCGCAATTTGTGCTCGGTGTGCAAACAGATGCCGTGATCGACCCCGTACACCTGTCCGTCCACACCTTCCAACGCGTGCCCGCCTTTGCGGTCAGCGTTGTTCAGCAACACATCCAGCACGGCCATCCGCTGCAACCGCGGATCGTCGGCGTGAATGAGCGACACCTCGTTACCCGCCGGATCCTGCGCCCGCAACACCTCACGGAATCCGTCGGGCACCGCGCCAGGCGAGACCAGATCGACCAGGTCGAGCCGATCGCCCTGCTCGGTGTGGTTGTCCACCCCTTCGACCCAGCGCTGCACCATCCCGATGCCATAGGGCCCGTCCCGCAGGATCGTCTCCGGAATCACCCCCCACCCCACCGCGGCGGAAATCTCATAGGACGCCACTTCACGCCCGGCGAGCGTGCCGTCCGGAAAGTCCCACAACGGCCGTTCACCCCGCACCGGCTTGTAGACCACCCGCAGCGGCGCCGCACCGTCATCGAGAATGTCGCAAACCAGGGTCACGTTACTGGCAATGCTGATCCGCCCGATCACCGTCAGCTCGCCGCTGTGGAACCGGTCCCCGGCCCGCGTCACCGATCACTCCTCTAGCTCGGCCGCGCCGAAGATATCGCCGCGCTTGTACCCGTTGGTGCGCACGCACATGTGCCCCCGCGACGACAGCGGTTCCCCGCACAGCGGGCACGGCGGCCGCCCCGCCGCGATCACCCTGGTGGACCGCAGCGCGAACTCCCGCGCCTGGATCGGGGTCAGGAACACGCGGACCGCGTCCGGACCCTCCTCGGTGTCGTCGAGCACCACCGACTCGTCGACCTCGGTCTCTGTGATCGCCAGCAACTCGACAACCACGGCATTCGCGTCGGCATCCCAGCCGAGCCCCATGGTGCCGACCCGGAACTCCGCGTCGACCGGCGTCACCAGCGGCGCGGTGTCGCCGATGTCCTCGGCCTGCGGCGGCACCTCGGCACCGAACCGGCGAGCAACCTCGTCCAACAGCAAACCCATCCGGTCGGCGAGCACCTTCACCTGTTGCTTCTCCAGCAACACACTGACAACCCGCGGTTCCTCTATGGCCTGCAGATAGAACGAACGATCGCCCGGCTCACCGACGGTCCCGGCGACGAAACGATCGGGGGTGCGGAATACATGGATTGCGCGTGACACATGCACCTCCTGATACGTGACCCTGATCGACTACCCACGGCGCTGGGATACAACGCCAACTATCCGTGTACAAGGAATCTCAGCGCTCCGCATTCCCATTATCCTCACTCCCCGCACTACCCAGCTCGCCGCCGGGAACCGGTCCGGAGGTATCGACCTCGGCGTCTTGTTTATCGGAGCCGGAATCGCGAATGGGGCGTGGCTGATTCGACAACGCGGACAGGTCGGTGCCGGTGTCGTTGAGTCGCCACACATAGGGCGCGGTCGGCGTGTATCGGACAACGCTGATCGAGGCGGGCTCTACGACGATCCGCTGGAATCCGTCCAAATGGATGCCCAACGCGTCGGCCAGCACGGATTTGATGACGTCACCGTGGGTGCAGGCCACCCAGAGCACGTCGTGCCCGTGCTGTTCGGCCAGCGCCCGATCGTGCTCGCGCAGCGCGGCGACGGCGCGAGTCTGCACCTGCGCCAGCCCCTCGCCGCCCGGGAATACCGCGCCGGAAGCGTGCCGCTGCACCACTTTCCACAGCGGCTCGCTGAGCAATTCGGCGATCGGACGCCCGGTCCATTCGCCGTAATCGACCTCGATCAGCCGGTCGTCGAAGACCGGTTCCAGCCCCAATTTCTCCGCGAGCGGCGCCACCGTTCGCTGACAGCGCAACAGCGGAGAGTGCACGATGCGTTCGATCGGCAGCCCGGCGAGCCGGTCGGCGACGGCCTTGGCCTGATCGTTGCCGCGCTCGGTCAGCTCGACGCCGGTGCTCCGACCGGCCAGCGTGTGGGCGGTGTTCGAGGTCGAGACTCCGTGGCGGAGCAGAATCACCGTCATATAGTCAGCCTAAGCCCGGCCATGGACTCGCTACGCGATGCAGAGTTCATGTGGCGGACACGACACCCGTCGCCAGCAGTCCCATCACGGTCAGTCCGAGCACGATGCGGTAGCCGACGAACCAGTCCAGCGAATGCTTGGCAACAAACTTGAGCAGCCACGCCACCGACGCGTAGCCGACCACGAACGCGAGCAACGTCGCCACGATCAACTGCGCGCCGCTGGCATTGAGCCCCTCGCCCGCCGGTTTGAACGCGTCCGGAATGCTGAACAGCCCCGACGCCGTCACCGCCGGAATCGCGAGCAGGAACGAAAACCGCACGGACGCTTCACGAGTCAGCCCGAGAAACAGACCAGCCGACGAGGTGGCACCCGAACGCGACACACCCGGAATCAGCGCGAGGCACTGCGCGAAACCCATCACCAGCCCATCACGGGTCGTGAGCTGCTCGAGCGGGCGCAGCTTGCGTCCGTAATACTCCGCCGCCGCGATGACCAGCGCGAACGCGATCAGCATGAACGAGATCAGCCACAGGTTGCGAGCCGCGGTGCGGATCACGTCCTTGAGCAAGAAGCCGAGCACGCCGATCGGGATGGTGGCGATGATCACATACCAGCCGACCCGGTAGTCCAGCTCGCGCTGCCGCTCCTCATCGAAGTAGCGGTCGGCCTGCCCCATGGTGACCACGGGCAGCCGCGTCGTCACCTGATCGGTGATCGGTACCGTCTGCCGCGACGACAGCTTGCCGAGCACAGTGCCGAACCAGGCCTGCAGGATCCGCCAGATGTCCTTGGCGAAATACACCAGGACGGCGGCCTCGGTGCCGAGCTGGGTCACCGCGGTGAACGAAGCACCCGCGTCGTCGCCGAAGAACACCCCCGACACGATCCGCAGATGCGCCGACGACGAGATCGGCAGGAACTCGGTGAGCCCCTGCACCAGGCCGAGGACGAGCGCCTGTATCCAGGTCATCGACTCGCCCATCACACGGTCTCCTGGTGTCGCATGGCCGCCTCCACGTGTTCTTGCCCGAAATAACCGTTCCGACTGGGCAATTGGTCAATAGGTGGGTCGCAGGCGGGTGAGCACCGGCGCAATCCCGCAGCGACAGTACAGTGTCGCGGCCGTACCGGCATGCTCGCACCGGTATCGAGAACGACGCGCGAGCCACTGTGCGGGTAGGCGTCCGGACACCGGTGCACGCTCTAGGCTTGGCGCCGTGACGATTGCGCGGACACGGTGATGGAACAACGGACGGTCGGCCGCAGCGGCCTACGGGTGTCCCGGATAGGTCTTGCGACCCATACCTGGGGTTCGCATACGGATGCCGACGAGGCCGCCGTGCAGCTGGTGGCGTTCGTCGAGGCGGGCGGCACGCTCGTCGACACCTCCCCCGCGTATGCCGGTGGCGGCGCGCAGCGGATCCTGGCCGAACTGCTCGGCGATCTGGTGTCCCGTGATGATCTGGTGCTCAGTGGGTGCGCTGGTCTCGCGCCGCGGGTCACGCCCGCGCCCGCCGGTCCCGCCGTGCCGGACGCGACGGCCAAGACCGCTATCGATACCTCGCGGCGCGCGCTGCTGCGCCAGCTCGATCGGACGTTGCTCGAATTCGGTACCGACCACCTCGACATCTGGAATGTCGCGGTGTGGGATCCGCGGACCCCGCTCGACGAGGTCGCGGCCACCCTCGAACAGGCGGTGCGGTCCGGGAAGGTCCGATACGCGGGCGTGCGCGGATTCGGCGCGTGGCAGCTGGCGAGTCTGGCCGCCATCACTGCGATCAGCGTCGCGCAGACGCCGTACTCGCTGCTGGCTCGGGACGCGGAGACCGATTACGTGCCCGCCGCGCTGCATCACGGAGTCGGGGTGATCGCCTCGGCGCCGCTCGCCGGCGGGATTCTCACCGGCAAGTATCGCGATGGCGTGCCCGCGGATTCACGGGGCGCGGACGAGTCGACGGCCGCGGACATCCGCGACAGTCTCGACGAACGCGCGACCAGGGTGGTCGACGCACTGGTCACCGCCGCGGACGGGTTAGGTACTTCGCCGTTAGCCGTCGCATTGGCCTGGATCCGCGATCGTCCCGGCGTGGCCAGCATGATCGTCGGAGCTCGCGATATCGGGCAGCTCACCGGGGTGCTCGCCGCCGAGGCGCTCGAGCTGCCGCGGGCGATCGCCGCGGCGCTGGACGATGTGAGCGCTCGTATCGAATGAGCACTGCCGTTTACCCGAACGGCCGGGATTCGCGCGACGACAAGACGCCGGAGCGCCGCGGTCGCCGTCGACCCGATGCCGGTCGCCGTGCGGCACGTCTTAGGCTTACCTACATGAAGCATGCGACGTCCGGCGACCCGTCCGTCCGAACGCAGCGGGACGCGGGTGTCCGATCCGGCTGGTCGCATTGCGTACTCGCGGTGTTCGCGGTGACGCTGGTCGTGGTCTCGGCCGCGTGCGGAACGGACACCGCGACGATCGGCGCCGGACAGCGCGGGCCGGCCACCGCGACGCTGACCGACCTCGATCCGGTGCCGATCGGACCGGAACCGACGCCGGTACTGCCGGTCACCGTGCGCTCGTTCGACGGCGCGGACGTCACCATCACCGATGCGAGCCGCATTATCGCGGTCGATCGCTACGGCACCCTCTCGCAGATCGTGTACGCGCTGGGCCTCGGATCCAAGCTGATCGGCCGCAGCTCCGTCGCCATCCCCGCCATTCGCGACGTGCCGAACGTGGCGGGCGGCAACGGCGCGTTGAATCTGGAAGCCCTACTGGCGCTGCGCCCTTCGGTGTTCCTGACCGACGACGTTACGGTGACGCCGCAGTTGCGTGAGCAGTTGCGCGCGGCAGGGGTGAATGTCGTCTTCGCCGATCCGAAGCGCACCATGGACGGTGTCGTCCCCCAAATCGAGGCCGTGGCAACCGCTTTGGGCGTACCCGAGCAAGGCAAGGCACTCGGGCAGCGCACCCGCGCCGAGATCGACGCCGCCATCGCCGCTGTGCCCAAACAAGATCCGGCACTGAAGATGGCGTTCCTGTATCTGCGCAGCACCGCCATCACCATGCTTGCCGGGCCCGGCTCCGGGGCGGATTCGCTGATTGCCGCACTCGGCGGGCAGGACGCGGGCGCCGCGCTGTCCGAGCCGTTCATCACGATCACCAGCGAGGCCATGATCGCTGCCGCGCCTGATCTGCTGCTGGTCATGTCGGACGGGTTGAAATCCGTTGGCGGAGTAGACGGACTCGAAAAAGTGCCGGGTATCGCGCAGACTCCGGCCGGGCGCAACAAGCGGGTCGTCGACATGTCGGACCAGGTGATCCTGAGCTACGGACCCAACACCGGCCGGGTGATCACCGCCCTGAGCGAGGCCGTGTACGGCACCAAGCCCGCATGACCCGGCGGCTCGCATGACCGAATCCGTTGTCGCCAAGTCCGAACCAGCCGTTTCGCCGACCGTGCCGCCCGCGCCGAAATCGCGCGGACGTTCGCGCACGGCACTGGTGTTCACGGTCGCCATCATCGGGTTGATCGCGCTCGCGCTGGCCTCCGCCGCGATCGGGCAGGTGCCGACCACCCCCGCCGAGGTTGCGGGCAGTGTGCTGCACCGGATCGGGCTGGACTGGGGGCCGCTGCCCGCGCACCCCGCCGGCGAGGTGACGCTGTGGCAGGTGCGGTTCCCGCGGGTGCTGCTGGCCATGCTGGTCGGCGCTGCGCTCGCGACCGCGGGTGGGTTGTTGCAGGGGGTATTTGCCAATCCGCTTGCCGAGCCCGGCGTTATCGGTGTTTCCGCCGGTGCCGCGGTCGGCGCGGGCACCGTCATCGTGGTCGGCGGAACGTTCGTCGCCGCCTGGTCGGTGGCCGCGGCCGCGTTCGCCGCCGGGCTGGCCACCACGCTGCTGGTGTATCTGCTCGCCCGCTCCAACGGGCGGACCGAGGTGGTCACCCTCGTGCTCACCGGTGTCGCGATCAACGCGTTCGCGGGCGGATTGCTCGCGTTCCTGTTGTTCGTCGCCAACCCGGCCGCGCGCGACCAGATCGTGTTCTGGCAGTTGGGTTCGCTCAACGGCGCCACCTGGGATTCGGTCACCATCGTGGCCATCCTCACCGCCCTCGGCGTCACCGCCGCCATCGTCATCGCCCCGCGCCTGGACCTGCTCGCCCTCGGCGAAGCCTCCGCCCGCCACCTCGGCGTCGACGTGGAACGACTGCGCCGCAACGTCATTCTGGTCGTCGCCATCCTCGCCACCGCGGGCGTCGCGTTCACCGGCATCGTCATGTTCGTCGGCCTCATCGTCCCGCACCTGGTCCGGATGCTCGTCGGCCCCGCCCACCGCGTCCTCATCCCGCTCAGCGCGATTCTCGGCGCCGTCGTCCTGCTCGCCGCCGACGTCGCCGCTCGCTCGCTGGTCCACAACGCCGACCTCCCCCTCGGCATGCTCACCTCGCTGATCGGCGGGCCGTTCTTCTTCTGGCTGCTCCGCCGCACCCGGGCACGTGCGGGAGGGTGGGCATGAGGTGCCGTGGCAGCCAAAGGCCTTGGCGTTCTAGGAGTGGCGTGTGAGCGGGGTTCGGCAGGTGTTCGCGCGGACACATGAATTGCCTGTTGCGCCGGAGAAGGGCGCGGTGACGTTGCGGGCGCGCGGGGTGAGTGTGGATCGGCGGGGGGCGAAGTCCGCGCAACGGCGGGTGCTCGAGGCGGTTGACTTCGATGTGGTCGCGGGTGAGATCGTCGCGCTGGTCGGGCCCAATGGGGCGGGCAAGTCCACGTTGCTCGCGGCGCTGGCCGGGGAGCTGACGCCCGTCGAAGGGGCAGTTGAGCTCGAGGGGCAGGCGCTGACTCATTGGTCGCCGCTGGATATGGCACGGCGTCGTGCGGTCCTCCCCCAAACCCACACCGTCGGTTTCCCGTTCACCGCTCGCGAAGTCATCGCGATGGGCCGGGCACCGTGGTTGCGCACCGAGCGACGCGAACTCGATGACGAACGCATCGCCGCCACCATGGCCGCCGCCGACGTGACACACCTTGCCGCCCGGTCGTTTCCCACCCTGTCCGGGGGTGAACGCGCCCGCGTCGCCTTGGCCCGCGTGCTCGCCCAGGACACCGGCACCCTGCTCCTCGACGAACCCACCGCGGCCCTCGACCTCGGTCATCAGGAGGCCGTCCTCCGCCTGGCCACCACCCGCGCCCAAGCGGGTGCCGCGGTGGTCGTCGTCCTGCACGACCTCGGCATCGCCGCCGCCTACGCCGACCGCGTCGCCGTCCTCGAATCCGGCCGCATCGCCGCCGACGGCCCACCCCGTGAGGTCCTCACCACCGATCTCCTCACCCGCGTCTACCAACACCCCGTCGAAGTCCTGAACCACCCCGTCACCGGCGCCCAACTGGTCCTGCCTGTCCGTCGCTGACCTCGGTCCCCGAACAGGTCAGCGCCAGATCAGTTTCAATACCGCGGGGGTCAGCAGCATCCGGATGACGGTGGCGTCCAGGATCAGCGCGGCGATCATGCCGTAGGCGATGTATTTCATCAAAACCAGGTCGGAGAAGCCGAACGCGCCGGTGACGACGATCAGAATGGCTGCGGCGGAGGTGATTACGCCGCCGGTGTGGGCAATGCCATAGCGGATCGCCTCGCGTGGTTCGGCGCCGCCCGCGCGTGCCTCGGCCACCCGGGACAGCAGGAACACCTCATAGTCGGTGGACAGGCCGAACACCACGGTCACGATCAGCGCGAGGACCGCGAACATCAACGGGCCAGGCGTGAAGTGGAAGAACCCCGCACCGTGCCCCTCTACGAAGACCCACGTGAGCACCCCCAGCGTCGACACCAGACTCAACGCGCTCATCGCAACCGCCTTGACCGCCAGCACAATCGACCGGAATGCCGCATACATCAGCGTCAACGCCGCCGCCGCGAGAATCGCCACCAGTATCGGCAGCCTGTGCAGCAATCCGTTGATGCTGTCGCGTTCCAGCGCGGGCACCCCGGCCACCATGACGTCCACCCCCGCCGGTTCCGGAATCGCCCGCAACGCCGAGATCACCCGGTCGGAATCCTGCTTGTCCGTGAGCCCGGCCTGCAGCACATTGATGCCGTTCTTGGTCGGCACGGATGGCTCGAATCGTCCGGTGAGCCCGGGAATTCGGCTCGCCTCGTACCGAATGTCACTGAGCTGCTGCGGATCAGCACCGCGCACAACAAGTTTCAGCGGTTCGGTACGGAAACTCGGGAACAGCTCATCGAATCGCTCCTGCGCCACCCTGGCCGGGTTCTCCGCACCGAGATACTTCTCGCTGATCCCACCGAACTCGATGTGCCGGAACGGAATACTCAACGCAAGCAGGGCAAGAACGATCGGCACCGCCACCGCCAACGGCCGCCGCATCGACCACTGCGCGAGCCGCGAGAAGAACCCGGCATCGATCTGCGCCTCGGTCTTGCTGCGCGAGAACCGCTTCCACCCCAGCAGATCGATCCGCCGCCCCGCGATACTCAACGCGGCGGGCAGCGCGGTCACCGACAGCAACGCGGCAAGCAGCACCGAACTGATGCCGCCATACGGCACCGACCGCAGCACCCCGTTCGGAAAGATGAACAGCGCACCGAGACTGACCGCGATGATCGCCGCCGAGAACAACACGGTGCGCCCCGCGGTCGCCACCGTGCGCGCGGTCGCCTCCTCCACGCTGCGCCCCGCGGCGAGCTCTTCCCGAAACCGCGTGACGGTGAACAACCCGTAGTCGATGGCCAACCCGAGACTCACCAAAGTCATGACGGTACTGGCGAATACGTTCACATCGATGAACCCGGTGAGCACCCGCATGATGCCCGCGGTCCCCATGATCGTCATGCCGCCGATCAACACCGGAAGCAACGCGCCGACCACCCCGCCGAACACGAAGTACAGCAGTATCGCCACCAACGGCATCGCGATGATCTCCGCACGGTGGATGTCGTTCTGCATGCCGGTATTGAGTCCGGCCAGCACCGGCTGCAGTCCGGCCAGTTGCACGGTGGTCCCGCCGGGCCCACCGCCTGCGCTCCCGGCGCCGAGATGATCCTTGATCGCGGAGTAGTTCTCGACGGTCGCGGTGCCCTCGCCGCGCAGGCCGACGCTGGCGAACGCGTGCGTATGCGAGGCATCGGTGGCGTTCGCCGCGAACGGGCTGTCCCAGTAGCTGTCGATCTTCAGAATGTTGTCCGGGTAACGCGTGAGCAGCCCGTTCAACGCGCCCGTCACCGCGGACCGAACCGCGGGGTCATCGACGGTCGTCCCCGATGGCGCGGTGTACAGCAGGATCAGATCGCTGTCGGTATCGCGCCCGAAGGTCGTGTCGGCGATCTTGGACGCCGCCACCGACTCGCTGGACTCGTCGAACCAGCCCTCCTGCGTCAGCCGCCCCGCCAGATCGCGCCCGTACCAACCGGACGCGAGCACTACCAGCGCGAACACCCCGAGCACCAGAAACCGATGCCGATACACGAACCGGCCCCACCGCAACAGCCCGGAATGCACCATCGAACCGTCCTGCGGTGCCCGCGAGCCACCTACGCGCGAACTCCGCACTCCCGTCACGTCAGCCGCAGGCCGGCGTGCGGTAATCGGCGGAACGCAGGATCCCGCACAGGTCGGTGCGCGAGATCTTCCACTTGCCGTCGAGCAGCACGAAATGCACGACGGTCGTGCGCACCGCGGTCCCGCTACCGTCCTTGTCCAGCCGCATCGTCGCGGTGAGCGTGCCGTCGTGGTTGTCGAACACCGGATCGGTGACCCCGTAGACGGCGCGCGGATTGTCTTGCAGCGCCTTGTACATATCGGGGATCGCGGTCCGGAACGCGTCGCCGTCCTCGATGAGGTCGGTGCGTTCGCTGTCCGGCAGGCCAGGGTCCAGCGCCCGTTTGATCTGTGAGTCCAGCTGGGTGGCAGACGGCAGCGGCGGATGCGCGGCGATCGAGGAGGTGGTGATCGAGGCGGACAGCGACGCGTTGGCCGACGAACGAGCGGCGTCGACGGCCGCCTCGTCCGATCCGGTGCTGCACGCCGCGCTCGCGGCCACCAGGAGGAGGCCGGACGCGGTCAGCACGGTGCGGGCGAGAAATGTGTATGGCATCACCATCTACATACCATCAATTACGGAACTGATGCGTCCCAGCAGTGCCCGCACGGTGGTTACTTCGCGATCCGGCGCCGCGTCGACGGGCACCGCGTCGGGGATCATGTCGCGCACCAAGGCGACGACACTGCGTTCGTCGTCGAGATCGATGTCGGTGACCCTGACCTCGGCGACCGCGACGACATCCTCCGGACCCGGCACGTCACTCACCAGATCGGCCCGGTAGATCTCCAGCGTCAGGCTGGCCCGGACCGTGCGGAACGCGAACGGCCGGCCGTCGCCGGTGGTGCCGAACCCGTGAGCGAACGGGCCAACGGTTATGTCATCGATGGCAAATCCCGACGAATGGTCGGCTTTCAACCGGATCTCCCTGATTTGGACACTGTTTGAGCTCAACCGTAACGCGCATCACCGACATTCTCCCCCCGCCGCCACCCCGGTACGCCGTGATGTTGCGCCATCATGGTCAGATGATGGAGTTGTGGTGAATCGTCGGTAGCGGTCGGTAGAAGGAGTTCGGTGGATGCGCCCTCGCGGCTGGGTTCGATTGGCGGCATTCGCGGGTCCTTCCGTGGTTACCCACCGCAGCCCCCTTCGTCGAGTACCCATCGCGGTGGCGGCGCTGGCACTGCTGGCCGGCTGCGGCAACAGCCCCGACAGTGACAAGCTGCCCACCAGAGATCCGGCGACCGCCGCGATCTCACCCAGCGCCAGCACGCCGCCCGCGGGCAACGTCACCGGGCTCGCCCCCGTCCGCGCGATGCTCGCCGAGCAAAGCACCGGACAGATCGCCGCGCTCGACGCAGGCGCGACGAACACCCTCTACCTGATCGACCCGGCCACGCGCACCGATGTCCCGAACTCCGGCGTGCGCACCCTGCCCCTGCCCGCCCACGGCGCAGGCCTCGCGCAGGGCAAGCCCGGCGAACTCCTGATCCCCGCGCCCGACCGCATCCTCCGCGTCGACGTGACCGCCGCCACCCTCAGCGAAGTCCCGTTCGACGGCGACGCCAGATCCGTCCAGCGCCGCGACGACGACACGCTGCTCGTCGGCACCGCCGACGGCAAGGTCCGTACCCTCTCCGCCGAGGGCAAGATCACCCGCACCGTCACCGGCCTCGCCTCCGCCGACGCGCTCGCCCTCACCCCCGATCACGTGTCCGTCCTGGACCGCAGGCAGACCTCCGTCACCGAGATCGAGCTCGGTAAGAACGACCTCGGCCTGGCCTTGCGCGCGGGCGACGGCGCAACCAACATGATCTCCGACCACTTCGGCAGGATCATCGTCACCGACAGCACGGGCGACGAACTCTTGGTCTTCAGCGCCGGACCTCTCGTCCTGCGTCAGCGATTCCCGGTAAACTCTTCGCCTTACGCGCTTGCCTACGATCAGCGGTCCGACACCGTGTGGGTGACGTGCACGCAGAGCAACGAAGTCGTCGGATTCGATCTGTCGACAGGTATACCGACGGAAGTGGGCCGCTACCCGACGGTGCGGCAACCGAACTCGGTAACCATCGATCAGCGCACCGGTGACATGTTCGTGGGATCCGCGGCCGACGGCGGTCTGCAGCGGATCCGCGCGGACGATCGGAAGAGAGGCCACTGATGACTCCGGCACCGCGCGCAGACGACGAACCCGCATCACCACGCGAGCAGCGAGCGCGGCGCAACGCGCTGCCCGCAGGCTGGGAAACCACCAGTGACGATTACGAATACGTGCCGCTGCGGCTGCCACCCGAGGTGACCAGGGTGACCGCGTCCATGCGGCTGGCCATCCAGGCCGAGTTCGGCGGCTGGGAACTGTCCCGCGTGCGGGCCTATACCGACGGTAGCCGCCGGGTGCTGCTGCGCCGCCGAAAAACCGCACTACCCCAGCCCGAACCGGGAATGTGAGCTGATGTACGCCCTATTATTACGCCTGATGTTTCTGGTTCCGCCGGAACGCATCCACCACCTGGCCTTCGCGACCATGCGCTTGGCCGCCCGCTTCGCGCCCACCCGCTGGGTCATGACCAGAATCCTGGTCACCGACGATCCCGTCCTGCGCAACACCGCTTTCGGTATCGACTTCCCGGCGCCGGTCGGCCTGGCCGCCGGATTCGACAAAAACGCCGACGGCGTCGACACCTGGGCGCCACTAGGATTCGGTTTCGCCGAGATCGGCACCGTCACGGCACAGGCTCAGCCGGGCAATCCCGCGCCGCGACTTTTCCGGCTGCCCGCCGACCACGCCCTGATCAACCGCATGGGCTTCAACAACTTCGGTTCCGCGGCCGCCGCCGAGTATCTGCGCGGCCGCCGCGGCGACGTGCCGATCGGCGCCAATATCGGCAAGACCAAAATCGTCGAACCCGCCGATGCCGCAGACGATTACGCGATAAGCGCGGCCCTGCTCGGCCCGCTCGCCGACTTCGTCGTCGTCAACGTGAGCTCCCCCAACACCCCCGGCCTGCGCGACCTGCAGGCCGTGGAATCGCTGCGTCCGCTGCTGCGGGCGGTGCTCGACAGCGTCCAGGTGCCGGTCCTGGTGAAGATCGCCCCCGACCTGTCCGACGACGATATCGACGCCGTGGCCGACCTCGCCGTGGAACTCGGCCTGGCCGGAATCGTCGCCACCAACACCACTATTCGCCGCGACGGCCTGCGCACCCCCGCCGACGAGGTCACCGCGATGGGCGCGGGCGGCCTGTCCGGCGCCCCCGTCGCCGACCGCTCCCTCGACGTGCTGCGCCGCCTCTACCGCCGCGTCGGCGACCGCCTCGTGCTCATCTCCGTCGGCGGCATCGAAACCGCCGACCAGGCCTGGGAACGCGTGCGCGCGGGCGCCACCCTGCTGCAGGGCTACACCGGCTTCATCTACGGCGGCCCCTTCTGGACCCGCAAGATCCACCGCGGTCTCGCACAACGCTTGCGCGCCAACGGGTATCAGAACATCGCCGACGCCATCGGCGCCGAGCACACCGCCAACGCCTGAGCGCGTTCTACCCCACCCGCGAATGGTGCGGGAACGCGGCCGAACTCGCGCACCGCGGCTTATTCTGATTGGGGCACAACCACACAACCCACGCGAGGGGGCGGCGCATGGTCTCGCGGGATCAAGGCGTGCTCACCGTCGTGGGCGACGCGGTCATCGATCACATCTACCGCACCGACCGACTGCCTGCCGAAGGCGGCACGGCACACGGACGTTTCGAGGAACACTTCGGCGGCAAAGGCCTCAATCGTGCCGTCGCGGCCGCCCGTCTGGGTTTGCGGGTGCGGCTGATCAGTGCGGTCGGCGGTGACGTCGCGGGTCGGCGCATCATCCGATACCTGAACCGTCAAGGCATCGACACCGATCTGGTCAAGACAGTGGATGGCGAATCCACCCCGGTGGTGGCCGTCATCATCGCCAGCAGCGGCGCCACCGGCATCATCAGCGACAGTGATGACGCCGTGCGATTGAGCCGCGACGACCTGCGCACCGCCGCCGCCCGATCGGCGCTGACCTCGGCCGACGCGGTGCTGCTCACCTTCGAGCCACCGATTGCCGTCATCGACCAGGCATTGGGAGTGATCCGCAGAGGCCGTACCCGTCCGCGGCTACTGGTGCAGGCGACGCCGTCGACGAACTCACCGCAATACATCTCCAAGTACTTCGGCCGAATCGACTATCTGATCGGAACCCGCAGGGAGCTGGCCGAATTGGTGGCCGAGCCGGCCCGCCCACCGCACCCGTCGGTCGCCGACTTCGATATCGATGTCGCGCCCCAGCTGCTCGCGCAGGGCGTCGGAAGTGTCTGCGCCGTCGAACGATTCGAATGCAGCGTCCGATCGGCGGCGCTGAATCTCGACGTGCCACGCTCCTTCGCGGCCGTACTGGCGGACTCGCCGGGGTCCTATGCGGCGTTCAGCGCCGCCTTCGCCTATCGTCTCGTGACCGCGGGGCGCCCAGCCGATCGCGCGGACTTCGAATGGGCTACCGCCGCCATGGCGGCAACCCAGTCCTTCGGCGATGTGTCCGGCGCCATGCCACCGGTCAGCGAGATCGATCGGATCGCCCGGCTCCCAGCACGATCCGACAACCAGGAGTGACCAACTGCCGCCTGATCGTCAGCTATGCGCGTACGGCGGTTCGATGACGTGCATGCGCATCGACTGCGATCGGGGCGTCCGCCCCGGCGGCGCGGCCTCCCCCTCGGCGCGCTGACCGTGCTGCAGCCGTTGCGCCATCCGATTGGCCAGCAGTAGCAGCGCTTCTGTCCAGGACACGCCCAACAGCTCGGCGCAGGTATCGGCACGGGCCTGAGCCCGCTGGTCGTACACCGCGTGCGGGTTGCTCAGCAACTCGTCGAGTTCCATGCCCAGCCGGGCCTGCGCCTGGGTCAACAGGCGATCCGGCAGCCAGCTCAACCGCCACGCATTCGAGTTCCCGGCTTCGCGGTACGCCGACTCCGGGGTGATATCGCTGGTCATCGTCCATGCGGTGGTGTGCACAGTCATAGCTGCCTCCGGTGTAACAGATGGAGCTTGATCACGAATGCCTCCTGTCGTGCATTCGCTGGTGCAGCAACAGGGTGGCCTGCTGCACCGTGGTTCCCAGGATGTCGGCCAGCGCATCGGCCTGTTCCTGCGTCGAGGGGTCCGCGGCGAGGTCTTGACGGCCCAGCAGCTCATCCAATTCCATTCCCGCCCTGGCCTGTTCGTGGCTGAGCCGGTGCGGTAACCAGCTCAGGCGCCATGCCGGTTCCGCGCGACCCGCCACCCGCCATGCCCATTCCGGGGTGCTGCTACTCGTCATCGACCGGCTGTTCTCGTAGATCGTCACGGCTGTCTCCACCGGGGAGGAGTCGTCGCCGACCCGCATTCGGGTGTGCTGAGCTCGGCCGACCGGCGAAGCGCGGTCGGACCGATGCGGCGCTTCCTCGATGAAGCGGTGCGAGCGACGGCTGGGGCTGGCTTGGGGCGCGATGGCCGGCGAACGCACGTGGCTCGCCTAGGCCGCGACCAGGTTCGGCTCGAGGTCGGCGTCGGATCCGGTGTGCCGGTGCGGCCTTCGCCGCCGACCCTGCCTGATCAGGAGAACAACTTTCATCTCCGAGTCCCCTCCGAGGTGGCTGGGAAGCGGTATCCCGCCAAACCCAGTGTGGCATTTGCCGTATCTGACCGTCAATTGCCGTTGTAGTTTGGTAATTGACAGTTCGTCGGCTGGCTAAACGCCGTTCTTCGGCTATCGTCAGCGCGGCCCTAGATAACGACGACCAGAGAGGTTGACACCGGTCATGGTCCCGCAGGACTCGGGAGTGGTTGCCGTGCGCAATATCCTCACGCGGCTGTGCAAGCGCTCCGGCCTCAGCTCGGATCGCCTGCGCACCACCGAGATCGACGTCGCTCCGCTGCTCGATCTGCTTGCGGTGCGCCAGCATGCGCGGCGCCACGGCATCGCGCCGGAGGAGGCCGTGCTGCCGGTGGTCAAGGATCTCGCGGCACAGCTGGAGCCGACCAACCGATTGATCGCCGACGCGGAACTGTCACTGGGCCTGCTCCGCGAGACCGAAACCGCCGCAGTGGATCTCGATCGCCTCTACGCCGCCGACCTCGGCGAGCGCCGGGAATACCTCACCGAGCACTGGCGGTTGCTGCACGAAACGCTTCGCGCCGAACGGATCCCGCTCGCACCATCGGTCCGGTCGTTGCGGGCCACGCCCGAACGGCGCGCGTTCACCGCCCTGGCCGGGCTGCTGGTGAACGAGTCGGTCTACGACGCGGGATCGGTGCACCCCGCGGCCGTGATCCAGTCGCAGCCCTCGACCGAATCTCGTGCCTCAGCAACAGCTCCGGGTGTAGTGACGGTTTTCGGCGACGCCGTGATCGACCATCTCTACTTCGTCGATCACATTCCTGAGGCGGGCACCTCCACCCCAGGAAACAGCTTCGAAAAGCATCCGGGCGGCAAGGGCCTCAACCGCGCGGTCGCCGCCGCCAGACTCGGACTGCAGGTCCGGCTGATCTCGGCGGTGGGTGACGACGACGAGGGCAGGCATGTCCTCGACTACCTGCGCTCGGAAAACGTCGACACCGATCTGGTCAAGGTCGTTCCCGACGCACCGACCCCGGTGACCGCGGTGATGATCACCAGCACGGGCGCGGCGGGTCTCATCGGCTGCCGCGACGACCGAATCCGGTTGAGCGCGCAAGACTTACGCAGCGCCCGGATCCGCGCGGCCATCGCTGCCTCGGATGCCGTGCTACTGACCTTCGAACAGCCGATCACCGTCATCGAGCAGGTCATGGCACTGGTCCGGCGGCTGGATTGGCGGCCACTGCTCATGGTCCATCCGTCACCCCCGATCGATCTGCCGCAATACCTGTACCAGTACCTCGGCGTCGTCGACTACCTCGCGGGCACCAGCAAGGATCTCGCCGCCATGGTCCCCGAGGTCGCCGCCGCGTCCACCGGCGACACCGCGCAACGATTACGCGCGCTCGGCGTGCGCTCGATCTGCGCGACCGAGGACTTCCGGTGCACGGTCTGGTCGGATCGAGTCAACAGTCAGATCCCGGCCTTCCCCGCGGCGATGGAAGATTCCCCCGGTGCGCAAGCTGCCTTCGCGGCTGCCCTGGTATACCGTCTCGTCTCGACCCGCCGACCGGCCGACGAAGACGACTACATCTGGGCGACCGCGGCGATGGTGGCTACGCAGTCGTTCGGGGACGTACCCGGAGCCATGCCACCGGTCAGCGAGATCGACCGCATCGTCAGACTTACTTCGGAGGAGCATTGACCATATCCCTGGCCCACCTTGCCGACACCGATCACCGGTTCACGCGTAAGGCGAATGATCTGCGGGTCAGGGTGCTCGAGCTCGATGACGCCGGCGAACGAGGCCACCTGTTGGTCTTCGGTGACATCGCCGACGGCTGCCTGGTTCGGATCCATTCGCGGTGCCTCTACGGCGAGGTGCTCGGCTCCGACGATTGCGATTGCGGCCCCGAGCTCAGTGTCGCGCTCGATCGCATTCAGGCCGCGCGCTCCGGCGTCCTGGTCTATCTCGAGCAGGAGGGCCGCGGCGCCGGGCTCATCGCGAAGGCGCGCGGCTATCGGCACAGCGAACTCTGCCACACCGACAGCTTCACCAGCTACCGGGAATTGGGATATCCCGTCGACGCCAGAACCTATATGGTGGCGGCGCGCGGGCTGCTCGGTCTCGGATTGAGTTCGGTTACCCTGCTCACCAACAACCCAGCCAAGGTCGAAGCGCTGGAGGCCGCAGACCTCACAGTCGTTGTCGCGCCGCTGATCACGCCGGTCCGCAGCGAACGGGCCCTCGCCTATTTGGAAGCCAAACGCGTGCACCGCGGGCACACCATCCCGAGTACCGGACTGCCCTGGCGCACACTGCCGGAAACACCTGCCCTGCCGATACCTCGTCCCGTGCGCCCGCTGCCGAGCCGCGAATTCGTCGCGGTGTCCACGATCGCAGTGCTGCTCGTCCTGCTCGCCGTTGTCGGTCAAGCCGGGATCGCGGCAGTGGGCGCCCTTGTCGCGGTCGCGGTGGCGAGCGGTTGGGCGTTGCGAAAACGCCCGGACGCGGCACGAACCGTAAGCGCAATCCCCGCAACGCTTTTCCCGTTACCGCTGGCGCAGCCCCGAAATGACCAGAAGATCCAGGCCCCGGAGGAAGCACTTGACCACTGCTGAATGGGATCTCGCCGAAACCGGGCACCGCTTGCTTCGCAGGGGCCACGATCTGCGAGTCCGGGTCATGGAGCTACCCGCGGAGCACGACGGCGGACATGTGCTGATCTTCGGTGAGCCGACCGACGGCTGCCTCGTCCGAATCCATTCCCGCTGCTTGTACGGCGACGCGTTACAGACCGACGACTGCGATTGCGGCCCCGCGCTCGAGAAGGCCATGGACTTCATTCAGGCGGCGGGCAGCGGAATTCTGATCTACCTCGAGCAGGAGGGTCGCGGCGCCGGGCTGGTCAACAAGGCGCGCGGCCTGCGGACCAGCCAGGGCCATCAGGTGGATACCTTCCGCAGCTATGCGATGCTCGGCCTGCCCGAGGACGCGCGGCGCTACGAGCAGGCGGTCGCGGCACTCGAGCGGCTCGGGCTGAAGTCGGTCCGGCTCATGACGAACAATCCCGATAAAGTGCGCGCCGTACGGGCGGCCGGGATCAAGGTAACCGTGCGCTCCCTGCACACGCGGCCGCGCAGCACGCGGGCGCGGGCTTACCTCGAGGCGAAACGACTCGTCGGGCACACGCTCCCCAGAAACGATGGCCGCCTGGCTGATCTGGCCGCGATTCGGCTGTGGCTGCGCAGCGGATGGTTCGCCATGCGGCGGTGGTGGGACGGCCGGTAAGTTGCGGCTAACGCCGGTCGCCGGCCCAGCGTCTGGCTACCATGAGTGAGCCGCGCCACTCCTGGCGCGCATGACCCCTCGGGTCTCGAACCGCCCGCGTGCGGCCGCCGTCAGGCGCGGTTCATTGCATGGATATCAGGAACAGGGATATGACGACGACAGACATCGGCTATTCGCACAAATCGGGCAAAACGGTCTACACGGTGCCGGAGGCGTTCCAGGAAACCTTGACGGTCCGGCCCGAGCAGGTGGCGTTGCGGACGGTCGGCGCGACGCTGCAGATCACCTGGCGGCAATACGGCGAGCGGGTGCGCGCGATCGCGGCGGGCCTGGCCGAACTCGGCGTCGGGCGCGGCGACACCGTCGGCATCATGCTCACCAACCGGCCCGAGTTCAACCTGGTCGACACCGCCGCGCTGCACCTGGGCGCCACCCCGTTCTCGATCTACAACACCAGCTCGTCCGAGCAGATCGCCCACCTGTTCACCGACGCGGCGAACAAAGTCGTTGTGACAGAACAGGTTTTCCTGGACAAGGTCACCGGCGCCGGTATCGATCTCGCACACATCGTCCTGGTCGACGGACCCGCCGCGGGCACCATCAGCCTCGACGAGGTCGAGGCGAACCCGGCCGCCGACTTCGATTTCGACGCGACCTGGCGCGCGGTCCAGCCCGACGACCTGGCCACCCTGATCTACACCTCGGGCACCACGGGCCCGTCCAAGGGCGTCGAGGTGACCCACCGCAACGTGCTGGCTCAGGTGATCGCGCTGGTCAACGGTCCGCTGCCGGTCGGCCTCGACGACAGGGCGGTGTCCTACCTGCCCGCCGCGCACGTCGCCGACCGCATCTCCTGCCATGCGATGAACCTGACCACCGGCGTCCAGGTGACCACCGTGCCGGACCCGCGCGAGGTCGCCGCCGCATTGCCCGACGCCCGCCCGACCACCTTCTTCGGCGTGCCCCGGGTGTGGCAGAAGATCAAGGTGGGCATCGAGGCCAAGCTCGCCGCCGAGCCGAGCGGGGTGAAGAAGGCGCTCGCCTCCTGGGCCATCGAGACCGGAATGGCCGCTGCCCGAGCCGATCTCGCGGGCAAGGGCCGCAGCCCGATCCTCGCCGTGCGACACAAACTGGCCGACGCGCTGGTGCTGTCGAAGCTGCGGCACGCGATGGGCTTGGCCGAACTGCACGTGCCCGCCTCCGGTGCCGCGCCGATCCCGGCGGAAACCCTCGAATACTTTCTCGGCCTAGGCTTCCCGATGAGCGAGGTGTGGGGCATGTCGGAAACCACCGGTGTCGGCACCTTCACCGAGAAGACCAAGCCGCGCCCCGGCTCGGTCGGCCGCCCGGTCGACGGCATGGAACTGCGCCTGGACGCCGACGGTGAAGTCCTGGTGCGCGGGCCCATCGTGACCCGCGGCTACCGGAACATGCCGGAGCAGACGGCCGAGGCGATCGACGACGACGGCTGGCTGCACACCGGCGACATCGGCACCCTCGACCCCGACGGCTACCTGCGCATCGTGGACCGCAAGAAGGAACTCATCATCAGCGAGGCGGGTAAGAACATCGCGCCGAGCAATGTCGAGAACGCGGTGAAGGCCGTCTCCTCGCTGGTCGGTCAGGTCGTCGCGCTCGGCGACGCCAAGCCATACATCGCCGCGCTCATCGTGCTCGACCCAGACGTTGCGGCGTTGCGCGCCAAGGAATTCGACGCCACCGACGCCGACGTGGCAACGCTGGCGGCCCGGAAGGAGATCGTCGACGAGGTACTCGCCGCGGTACAGGCGGGCAACGTCAAACTGTCCCGCGTGGAACAGATCAAGCGCTTCACCATCCTCGGCGCCGCCTGGGAGCCGGGCGGCGACGAACTGACCCCGAAGATGTCCCTCAAGCGCCGCCCCATCGCCGCCAAATACGCCCCCGAAATCGCCGCCCTGTACGCGAAAGAACCGTCGGCCACAGTCATCACCGTCAAATAACCGACCGAAGGCGCCCTTCACCCCGTCTGAACGGATGAAGGTCGCCTTCGGTCGGCAAGCCCGCATCGAGTGAAGGGCACCTTCGGTCGGTCTGGCGTGCTGAAGGTGGCCTTCGGTCGGACGGGTCTACTTCTGCTCGTAGGTGCCGATAATGGTCGCGCGGGCGATGGCGTGCGAGAACAGGTTGAAGCCGAGGTAGGCGGGCGTGGCGGAGTCGTCGAATCCGAGGCTTTCCACGTCCACCGCGTGCACCACGATGAAGTAGCGGTGGTAGCCGTGTCCGGGCGGCGGTGCCGCGCCGACGAATCCGGCGAACCCGGCGTCGTTGCGCAGCGAGACCGCCCCGGTCGGCAGCGCCCCGCCCTCTTCGCCGCTGCCCGCGCCGCTGGGCAGCGAGGTCGCGCCCAGCGGAATGTCGGCGATCGCCCAGTGCCAGAACCCGGCCGCCGTCGGCGCGTCCGGGTCGTACACGGTCACCGCGAAACTTTTTGTCTCCGTAGGGAATCCGGACCAGGACAGTTGCGGCGAGATGTCCTTGCCGCCCGCGCCGAAGACACCGCTGACCTGATCGTTGCCGAGCGGCTGACCGTCGGTGACATCGTCGGAGGTCAGCGTGAACGACGGCAGCTGCGGCAGCGCCTCGTAGGGATTGTAGGAATAGTCGGGCACGGATTGTCCTTTCGTCAGCTGTTCAGCAGGAAGTGTTCCAGCACCCGGGTGCCGAATTCGAGCGCTTGCACCGGAACTCGTTCGTCGACACCGTGGAACAGCGCGGTGAAGTCGAGTTCCGGCGGCAGCTGCAGCGGCGCGAAACCGAAGCAGCGAATACCCAAGCGGGCGAAGGCCTTCGCGTCGGTGCCGCCGGAGAGCATGTAGGGCACGGTACGGCCCTGCGGATCGTGCGCGAGGATCGCGTCGTTCATCGCGTCGACCAGGTGACCGTCGAATGTTGTTTCGTACGAGTCGAGTTTGGTGATCCACTCGCGCTCGACGTCCGGGCCGATCAGCTCGTCCACCTCGCGCTCGAACGCCGCCTGCCGACCGGGCACCACCCGGCAGTCGATCACCGCCTCCGCGGTCTGCGGAATCACGTTCGCCTTGTACCCGGCCTGCAGCATGGTCGGATTCGCCGTATCACGCAGTGTCGCACCGATAATGCGGGAGATGGTGCCGAGCTTGGCCAGCTGGCCCTCGATGTCGGGGCTGGCCGGATCGAACTCCAGCCCGGTCTCCTCGGAGACGGCGGCCAGGAACTCGGTCACCGAATCCGACATCACCACGGGGAAGGTGTGTTTGCCGAGCCGCGCGACCGCGGCGGCCAGAATGGTGACCGCGTTGTCCTCGTGCAGGAACGAGCCGTGACCCGCACGGGCCTTGGCGCGCAACCGCATCCAGCCGAGCCCCTTCTCGGCCGTCTCCACCAGATACAGCCTGCGCTCGGTGCCGTCCGGCCGGGGCACCGTCAGCGAGAAACCGCCGACCTCGCCGACCGCCTCGGTGATCCCCTCGAACAGGTCCGGCCGGTTGTCAACCAGCCACTGCGACCCCCACTTGCCGCCGTTCTCCTCGTCGGCCAGGAAGGCGAACACGATATCGCGCGGCGGCACCGTGCCCTCGAGCTTGAACTGGCGGGCGATCGCCAGCATCATGCCGACCATGTCCTTCATGTCGATGGCGCCGCGCCCCCAGACGTAGCCATCGCGCACCGCGCCCGAGAACGGGTGCACACTCCAGTCGGCCGCCTCGGCGGGCACCACATCGAGGTGCCCGTGCATCATCAGCGCGCCCCGGCTCGAATCGGCACCCTTCAGCCGCGCGAACACATTCCCGCGCCCCGGCGCGCCCGACTCCACATACTCGGTCGTATATCCGGCCTGGTGCAGTTGCTCGGCCACCCATTCCGCGCACTCGCGCTCCCCCTTGGTGGTGGCCAGCTCGCCGGTGTTGGAGGTATCGAACCGGATCAGCGCGCTGACCAGGTCCACCACCTCGTCGACGGCATGAGAGCTGCTGTTGGGGACTGATCCTTCGACAGTTGTGGACACGTACCCTTTCCTACCACCTGTGCCGACCCGCGCCGTCCACTCCCTCCCGCCGCGACGCACAGTGCGACCGGGACGACACAGCGTACGTCGCCGATCGCCGAGTCCGCAGGGGTCAGCATCACGGTGATCACAACACCGAACTGCCATGCACCGCCTTCCGCCACCCTCGGACGGTGACGTCTGTGCCTCCGGCGACGACCCCTCGACGTCCTCGACGGCACCGACGTTGTGGTCGTGCCCGAATGACTTGCGCCGGTTAGCGGTTGCGCACCGCGTCGCGCAGCCGCCCGAGCATGTCCTCGAGGACGGGTGGGAAGGTCGCGAAGTTGAGGCGCGTGAACCCGGTACCGCCGGGGCCGAAGTCGGGGCCGGGCAGGAGCCGGACTTTCGCGTGTTCCAGGAAGAAGGGCGCGGGATCCTGGTCCAGCTCGAGCGCACGGCAATCGAGCCACGCCAGGTAGCCCGCCTCGGGGCGGTGGAAACGGATGCCGGGCGGCAACGACTTGGCGACGAGGTCGCGATTGCTGGTCAGCGTCTGCCTGGTCGCCGCCAGCCACGCCGCACCTTCCTGCCACGCGGTACAGGTCGCGAGCACACTCAGCGCGCTGACCTGTCCGTATATCAGCGGTGGTTGCGCGTCCAATGCCGCACGGACCCTGCGGTCCCCGACGTGGGCGACGCAGCACCGCAGGCCCGCCAGATTGAAGGCCTTGCTCGCGGAGTTGAGCGTGACTGTGCGCCCGGCGATTTCGGGGCCGAGCGAAGCGATCGGAATGTGCCTGCGCCGTTCGTGCGTGAGCTCGGAGTGGATTTCGTCGGAGACCACGAAAAGATCATGCCGACAGGCGATCTCCGCGATGGCCGATAGCTCGTCTGGATCGAACATGTGCCCCGTCGGGTTGTTCGGATTCACCAGAATCAGGGCGCGACAATCGTTCCGGTCGATATCCTCGGCCATCCGGTCGACGTCGAAGCGCCAACCATCGTCCCCGGCGATCATCGGAATCGGGACCAGCCGCCGTCCCGTCACCTCCAGTGTCCGCAAGAACGGCGGGTAGGCGGGCGTGTGCACGGCGACCGCGTCGCCCGGCCGGGTCATGAGTTGCAGCACGATCTGCAGCACCTGAATGAGCTCGGTGAAGACGTACACGTCATCCGGATCGATCGTGAAGTCGTACCGGTCACGCATTCGATTCGCGAAGGCCTCCTGCAGGGGGTTGCGATCGGGCCGGTCGTCCCACGCCGGGTAACCGAGGTCACCGTCGGCGGCCCGCCGCAACACCGCGCGCACCGGGTCCGGCACCGGAAAGTCCATGTCCGCTATCCAGCCCGGCAGCACGTCCGCCCCGGCCCGCGCCCACTTGATGCCAACCCGCTGCCGGAGCACCTCGATATCGACCAGATCGTTCATGAGCTGAACACTAGAAGCAAGACCACCGAATGCGATTGACAGTTTTCCCGCTCGCACGCAAGAATCTTGCGTGAGCGTTCTACCGTTAGATGACATCGACCACCGGCTACTCGAGCTAGTACAGGTCGACGCGACCCGGCCCCTGCACGAACTCGGCGACCGAGTCGGCCTCTCCCCCAGCGCCGTTCAGCGCAGGCTCACCCGGCTCCGCACCGGCGCGGTGATCACCGCGGAGGTCGCCGTGATCGACCCGCGCGCCGTCGGCATGGGTTTGACCACCGTGGTGCTCGTCGAACTGACCGAGGACGACACCGATCACTACCTCGCCTTCTGCGACCGCATGCTCGCCGAACCCGCCGTCCAGCAGTGCTATTCCGTTGTGGGCCAGTGGGATTACGTGGCGGTGCTGATCACCGAAGACCTCGCCGCCTATCGGCGCCTCTCGAATGATCTCTTCGTCGGGGACAAATCCGTGCATCGGTACGAGACGCTGCCGACCTATGAGCGGATCAAAGCCCAACTCGCCGTGCCGTTGTCGCCATCGCGGCAAGAGACCAAACCGTAATGACCTTCACAGGAACTGCACGGCAAACCGTTGCCGACGGCACGGCTTCGGGCGGTTTACTGGAATAGTGCCGATCGGCACGCGACGGTCCCGACAAGGAGGTCAGGCCATGTGCTCGGCACCCGTCACCGATGGCCCCGATCCCGAAGTAGTGCGCCTCACCGGCACCACCTGGGAGTCGTTGAGCAGGCGCGGTTCTCGCTCGCTCAACGCCGATGCCGCAGCGGCCGTTACCGATCCGGGCACCGGGCGCACCGCGTTCGTCGTCGCCGACGGCATCGGCGACCACCTGGCCGCCGCCAGGGCGTCACGCACCGCCGCGGAGGTCGCCGCCCGCATCGGCGCTCGCGCCGGAGCGCACGCGGGAATCCTTGCCGCCCAACGGGAACTACTGCGCCAGTTCCCGCAAGCCGAGGCGGACAGCGTCCTCGTGGTCGCCGTGCTGCCGTCCGCGGGCAAGCCCGACGGACCATGCGACATCGCCTGGGTCGGCGACTGCCGCGCCTATCGCTGGAACGGGCGCGTCCTGCACCAGATCACCACCGACCACACCGTCGCCGAGTACTGGCGAGCCCGCGGCCTCGGCCCGCCGCCGCGCCTCGACCACATCGTCTTCACCTCGGCCCGCACGGTGCGCCCCGCCGACATCGGCACCGCGGCCACCGGGTCCAGTACCGGCAGGCTGCTGCTGAGCACCGATGGCGTGCACAAGCGCCTGGACATGGCCGCCATCAAGGCGATACTCGCCGACGAGCAGTCGCCGGCGATCGCTGTCGACACCCTGGTGGACAGCGCACTGCGGGCGGGCGGAACAGACAACACCACCGCCTTGGTCGCCGACTGCCGCCCCCTCACCTGACCGCGCGCCGAAGCGGTCCTCGCGCACCGGCATACCTCGCTCTGGACAGTGCACCCAAGCCGAAGTTCCTCAAAATAGATCGCCTGAGAACTTCTATTTGCTGCAAATTCGCTTCGCTTATCGATAGATGATCACACTTCGGTAACGTCGCCAACTACGGACGCGTGACCAGGGCTAATCTTCGATCGTTGCTGTTCTAATATGCCAATGCCGGGGTTGCCTCGGCCGATCAACCATGCACTCGGAAATCAGTTGTACCGACTTTGCCCGGGAAAGTGGACCGAGATGGCTCAGGAATTGCTCGTCGGGATCTGTGCCGCCGTGATCGCGGTGGGATTTTTGGTTATCGGGGACCGGGTTCGCCCGAAATCGTGGCGGCAGAGTAGCGACGAATCGTCCAGCCACCTCGCGCTGGACCTGGCCAAGACGATCTTCACCGCGGTGCTCGCGTTCGTCTTCGTGGCCTGCTGGAACCAGAACCAGAACGCGTACAACCACACCATCACCGAGTCGAAGGGGCTCGTCGATACCCACTTGGCCATCCACGCGATGCCGGGACCCGACCAGCAACGAATCCACGACAAGATCATCGCCTACACCGACGACGTCCTCACCAAGGAGTGGCCGGTGATGGAGCGCGACAGCCGGCTCGACGAGTCCACCGGGAAGGCACTCGACGCACTGCGCGACGCCGTGATATCGGTGCGGTCGCAGGATCCGGTCGTCATCGAGGCGCGGGTCCGCGCGCTGGCCGGTATCGACCGGGTGACCCAGGCGCGCCACGATCGCGCCATCGACGCCTCCCGCACTATCCCCCAATTCCTTTACATCGCACTGTGTTTCGGTGCGGTCCTGGTGTTGCTGAACCCAGTGCTGACCGGCATGCTGGTCACCCGGCGCAGCCTCGCGATGACCGCGTTACTCGGCGTCGTGATCGGCTCGTCACTGCTGGCCATCCACGACCTGGAGCGACCGTTCTCCGGAGCTCTGGGCATCCCGACAGACGCGTTCACCTATGCCCAGTCGCAGTACGAGCAGAGCACGCCCGGACCCGCGACCCACAACGAATGAGACTACCGCGGATCAGGTCCGGTGGCGCCGCGCCGCGAATGACAAGGGGCGCACGAGGATTGGTTGTGGTGAGCGCGTGCGTGCCTGCGGCAGTGTTCTTCGGCGGGCGATCCGCCGCCGAAGAGATGATCCTGGGGCCGCCACCCACCGCCGATGTCACGACCGAAAGCACTGCCCCCTCGGACATGTCCGACGTCTCGACCGAAGGTTCAGTGCCACAAAATGTTTCGACCGGCCCCGCCGACTCGCTGGGGATTCCTTACGGAAAGGCACCCCAGGCGGACACCCCCGCGCGAAACGCGCCGCCACCAAACGCCCCCGCCGGAAACGAGCCTCCGCCAGATGTCCCGACCGGAAAGACCCCGCCGCAAGGCGCCCCGGCCGAAGACACCGCCACGCCGGACGTCCCCGCCGAAAGCGCCGTGCCGCCCAATGTTTCGACCGGCAGCGCAATCACGCCGGATGCCTCGACCGGGAGCGCGTTCATACCGGACGTCTCCTCCGGCAGCACATCCGACCGCGGGTTGCTGGCTCTCGAACCGCCGAAACCGCCCACCGCGAGCGGAAAGCTCGATATCGGCAGCTCCGCCGACAACGAGACCGGCGAAACTCCGACCTCGGCAACACCAGCCGCCGTCGGCCCCGCCGCACTCGGCCTCGACAGCGGCAGCGTCATGACAGCGTGCGCGGGCAGCGCCGTAGCCGGTGGCGCGCTGCTGTTCCTCGGCTCGGCCGCAGGCTCCGGCCTGATCGGACCGGGCATGCTCGCCCCGCCGTGGTGGGCGGTGGTCGGCTCCGCCGGTTCCGCGGTGATCCCACCCGGCTTCGGCTCGAGCGGCTCAGCCCTCGGCAGCGCCGCCGTCGGCAGCGCGGTCACCGGCAGCGCGGTCCTGACCTGCCTGCTCGCCCTCTCCACCGTGCCGACCCCGCCCGTCCCCACCTTCCCGCTCTTGATCCCGCCGTCGATACTGCCCGCGCTGCCGTTCCCGTTCCTGCCGGTGGCCGCACCCATCGCCGGCGCCGATGCCGAATCGGCCGCTGGGCCAGGGCGATTCGTCGTCGCGGCAACGCCTCCCGCCGCCGCCGAAGACGAGACCGCTTCGGGCACAAACCCGCTCGCCTTCAATACCCTCGAGATCGTGATCCTGCTCGTCATGCTCATCATCGTCACCCATCAAGGCACGGCCGAGGCGACCAAGAAGCGACCGCCGCGCCCGAATTGACCAGGTGGCTAGCCGACGTGCACAGCGGCCGCCATGGCGGCGCCGGTGAGCTCGACCGAGCGCACCCGGTCGTCGATCCGCGTGGCCTGGTGGGCGAGGATGAGCTCGTCGGCCTGAATGTCCGCGGCGAAATCGTCAAGGTAGGCAACGACTTCGGCGGGTGTGCCGACCGCGGTGTACTGGGTCATCGACGCGAGCTGACGGCCGTTCGGCGAGGCAAGGAACGCGTCGATCTCCGCATCGCTGTAGTCGACATCGGCGGCGCCACGCTTGATGAACATCCGTGCCCGGTTGCGCCAGGCAATCGCCTTCTGCGCCAACGCATCCTCGCGGTCATCGGCGGCGAACACATTGACCGCGGCCATCACGTACGGCTCGGCCAACTGCTCGGACGGCTGGAAGCCGTCGCGGTAGACGGCGACCGCCTGGTGCAGCGCATCCGGTGCGAAGTGCGACGCGAAGGCGTACGGCAGCCCGAGCTGAGCGGCGAGCTGGGCACCGAACAGCGAGGAGCCCAGGATGTACAGCGGCACAACCCCTTCCGCCCGCGGCACGGCCTGTACGCCGGAAATCCGCGACTGCCCGGTCAGATACCCCTGCAACTCCAGCACGTCCTGCGGGAACGAGTCCGCCGAGGACGGGTTGCGGCGCAGCGCGAGCATGGTCTTCTGGTCGCTGCCCGGCGCCCGTCCCAGCCCGAGGTCGATGCGCCCGGGGAACAGCGTCTCCAGGGTGCCGAACTGTTCCGCGATCACCAGCGGCGAGTGGTTGGGCAGCATGATGCCGCCGGAGCCGAGCCGGATGGTGTCGGTGTGCGCCGCGATATGCCCGATCAGAACGCTCGTGGCACTGGACGCGATCGAGCCCATGTTGTGGTGCTCGGCGTACCAGACGCGCCGGTAGCCGCTGCGTTCGGCGGCCTGCGCCAGGGCGACGCTGTTGCCGAAGCTGTCGCGCGCGGACTGACCTGGCGCGATCACCGCCAGGTCGAGGATGGACAGAGCAGTCGACATAGGACGTTGCCTTTCGTAGGTCAGAGAACGCGATGCAGTTGTTCGGTGAAGGCGCGGATGCGGGCGTCGTCGCGGCGGTAGTAGATCCACTGCCCGCGCCGGGTACCGGTGAGGAATCCCGCTCGTTGCAGGATCGCCAGGTGCGCCGAGATGGTCGACGCCGAAGTACCCGCCTTCTGCTGGATGAGTCCGGCGCACACACCGAGTTCGGCGGTCTCCCCACGCTGCGGGAAGTGCACGTCCGGCTCCTTGAGCCACTCCAGCACGCGCAACCGGGTCTCGTTCGCCAGCGCTTTGCACTCGTCGAGCACACCCACCACCCTTCGGCATTTCGCTAATTAACGAACTTACGCCGCACCGGCCTGCCCGGCACCATGACACTGCTCACTGCGGTTCAGGTCAACTATGTGGTCCGGGCGAGGCGCTGGGCAATCCGATCTCGTCGGTGGTCGCCGCAGGGTGGATCTCGGGTACACCGGAGGGTTTGCGCCGCGGGCGGGCCGGGGGCGGCTCGTCCTTGCCCGCGATCGCGACGGCGTTGCCACCTCGGCGCTTCGCCCGGTACATCGCCGAATCGGAGCGACGCAGCAGTCGGCGGTAGGCGGCCAGGTCGTAGGGGTTGTCGGAACGCGTCCCCTCGAGGACCGCGATGCCGACGCTGGCGGTGATCGCCACCGGCAGATCGGGCATGGACTCGATCGCACCGCGCAGCCGTTCGCCGACAGCGGCGGCGTCTTCGCGCAGACAGCCGACGATCACGAACTCCTCGCCGCCGGTGCGCGCGATGAGCGCGTCGGATTCCACCGCCTCGCGTAATCGCTGCGCCGTCCGCGTCAGCACCTCGTCGCCGAACGGATGACCGAACGTGTCGTTGACGGCTTTGAATCGGTCCATGTCCAGCGTCGCCACGTAGGCCGACTCGCGACGGCAATGCACGATGTGCGAGGACAGGTAGGTATCGAGGCCGCGGCGGTTCAACAGTCCGGTCAGCGGGTCCGACTGGGCATCCGCCCGCAGCAGCCAATGACAGAACTGCACGAACGGCAGCATCACGCCCACCACGACGAGCATGACGAGAACGACCGCGATGCCGAGGGCGAGGTCTTCACGGCTCCGATCCGCCTGCTGACTGCGGGTGGCATCGGCCAACTCGCCGCGGAACATCAGAAACGCGAGCACGATGCTCGTCAGTATGGTCCACCCGACATGCAATGCCAGGACCCTCGGACCGTGGAACACAGTGACGTACGCGCCCATCGCCGTCAGCAGCACAACACCCAGAACTCCGACGACGCGATCGTGCACCAGCAAATCGTTGGCGGTGGTGTCGATATCGAAAAGCACGATCCAGATGATCGACTCGGTTTCGCGTGGCCACGGTAAAAACCACCAGCGCAACGTCCACAACCCGGCGACGGTCGCCTCGACGCCGCCCTGCACGTCGCCGACCCACCCGGCGACATCACCCTGCGCCACCGAGGCGAGCACCGCGATCAGCAGCATCACCAGCCCACCGGCACCCAGCATGAATTTGAATCGACCGAGCGCACCGTGCGATTCGAACGTCTCGACCAGACCGCGGTAATCGACCGGGTCGCGCCACCACGTCCGGAACATCGATCGGTCGCCGGTCAATGAATTACCGCCTTTGGTCGACAACGGACCCGGGCGTTCGCCCGGGATCTCCCCTGGTCATCCAGCTTGGCGTGCAAATTGACAGTAAAACGGGTGTTCCGATCGCGCAATGTGAGATCAGCACACTATCTATTTCGGTACGAAACGCCTATTCTAGCGTTCCATTCCGCCGCTCGCGCGCTCATTTCTTCCTGGCCCGGTAGGCCGCCACGGCATTGCGGTTTCCGCATGCGGTGCTGCAATAGCGGCGGGATCGGTTGCGGGACAGGTCGAGCACGATGCCCTCGCACGTACTGTCCGCGCAGATGGACAATCGGTTCAGCTCATCGGTGCGGATCAGGTCGATCAACGCCATCGCCGTCTCCACCGCGATCCGCACCGGGAATGGCGCCTCCGGCGGCACCGCGTGAATGTGATAGTCGACGTCGCCGTGCCGGACGAGTTGCGGCACCGCGCGATGGCGCGCCAGGGTCTCGTTCACCAGCCGCGTCGTCGTGTCGCGATCGCTGGTGAACATTCGGCGCAGCGGCGCACGCAGCGCACGCACCGCGGCGAGCTCGTCGGCGTCCCCGGTGTGCACGCCGGTGTAGCCGTGCTTGCCGAAAAACGCTGCGAGCTGGTCGGTTTCGGTCAGCGTGTCCGGCTCCTCCGCCGAATTGACCAGCTCAACCGCAGCCACCAGCGACTCCTCGGTGTCATGAGCAAAAATCATGTTGACATATTACAATCCCGGCCATAGCGTCATTACCCATGGCTACGATGACCCATGACATTGCCGCTCAGCGACTCCGCTCCGGGCTGATCCTCGCGGTGCTGTCCGCGTCGTCGTTTGGACTCTCCGGTTCGCTGGCCCGCGGCCTGATGAACGCGGGCTGGAGCGCCGCGGCGGTCGTGGCGGTCCGCGTGCTGGTGGCCGCCGTCGTGGTCATGCCGATCGCGGTGCGGCAGCTGCGCGGCGATTGGCAACTGTTGCGCCGCAACGCATCCCTGATCACCGCGTACGGACTGGTCGCCGTCGCCGGTACCCAACTGGCGTACTTCAACGCGGTCGCCCACATGGCGGTCGGCGTTGCGTTGCTCATCGAATACACCGCTCCGATAGCCGTGGTCGGCTGGCTGTGGGTGCGGTATCGCGAACGCCCCGGGGCCGCGACGGTCGCCGGTGCCGCACTCGGGATCACCGGTTTGTTCCTGGTCATCGACCTGCGCTCGGGCCTGTCCACCAGCTGGGTCGGCATCGCCTGGGCGCTCGCCGCGATGATCGGCGCAGCCGGCTACTTCGTGCTCTCGGCGCACGGTGACGGCTCGCTGCCGGGCACCGTGCTGGCCGCGGGCGGACTCCTCATCGGCGGACTCGCCCTGCTCGCCGCGGGCGCGGTCGGCATCGTCCCGCTGCACGCGACGACAAACCCGGTCGTCTTCCAGCACTTCACCGTCCCGTGGTGGCCGCCGATCCTGGCGCTCGGCATCGTGACCGCCGCCGTGGCCTACGTCTCCGGCATCGCAGCCACCCGCCTGCTCGGCTCCCGGCTCGCTTCCTTCGTCGCCCTCTTCGAAGTCCTCGCCGCACTCCTCTTCGCCTGGGCACTACTCGGCGAGGCCCCTCGCGTCATCCAATTACTCGGCGGCGCACTAATTCTCGGCGGCGTCATCGTCGTCCGACGTGGCGAGCCCGACACCACAGAACTCCCAGCGACCGCACCCTAGCCTCCTCGACACGCACACACCCGACCGAAGGCGCCCTTCATACGCCGAGACAGGGTGCAGGGCGCTTCGGTCGGATGAGGACTCAGGCGGGGCGAGCGTCGCCGGTGGACTCCTCGGAACGGCCCGGCTTGGCCGCCCGGCGAGCCCGTTGGCCGCGTGCGACCTCGGTCGCCAGGGCATCGAGCGGCTGAGCGAACGGCGCCAGCGGGTCGACCAGCGCGGCCAGCCAAGACTGTGCCTCCCCCACCCCTTCGGAATCGAGGGCGTAGACGCGCCGAGTTCCTTCGGCACGGACACGCACCAGCCCGGCGTCGCGAAGCACCTTCAGATGTTGCGAGACACCAGGCTGCGAGATGCTCGTAAATCGTTGCACGGCAGCGACAACCGCGCCCGCCGACTGCTCGCCGTTCGCCACCAGCTCGAGGATGTATCGGCGAACCGGATCGCCGAGCGCCTCGAAGATATTCTCGCGAGAAGCCGTCATCAGGACTGCGGGCCGTCCTCGGACTCGACCGTGTAGAAGGTGATCGTTCGCTGCGCGGCCGCGTGCGCCGCGCCCGGCTCGTCACCGTCGGCGACGGCCGCGTCCGCCCAGCCGCGCGCCGCCGTTTCGACGAACACCAGCCCCTCAGGCGTCGCCGGAAAGGCCAGCCCTTCGGCCGAGTCCACCGCGGCACCGGTCGCCAGGTGCAGGCCGAGCGCCATCAGGCCGAGGTCCCAGCCGACACCGACCGCGCCGGGACCGTACTGATCCCAGAATTCGGGAACGACGGGCGCCTCATGGGCCAATTCCAGTTGCGTGCCTTCGTCATTGGCGGTCAGGGTGATCGTCACCCACGACAGCTGCGGGCCCATTTCCCAGGTGATCGCGAACCGCTCCGGCACGTCGCACTCCTGCACAACTCCACCCGCGTTGCCCTCGGTCTGGAAGTGGCCACCCACTTTCAGCTCGCCACTCACCGGCAGGAACCATCGCGGTATCCGCTCGGCATTGGTCAGCGCGTCCCACAGGTCGGCCTGGTCGGTGCCGTAGGTCCGGCGGGCGATGGCGATCCTGGTCGGCGCGCCGTCGCGGGATCCGGTGCGGACCTCGCGCACGACAAGCCCGGCGATAGCGGCAGGGTGGGTGAGCAGGGGCATTGACATCCTCCTTGTATAAGTTCGCACTTATACTAGTCGATATCGGCCGCACCGCACAGACCGCATTGTGATCGATCACAGCTACCGAAGGGCCGCCCCGTCCTCTTCTCACAAATTGGCAGGTAAACACCGCAAACGGCAACCGCATAGCTAGTGTGAACCTGCTATATAGCTAATGCTGACAAAGGAGTTGTCATGGCTGTCGACAGCCCGATCCGGCCGAACCTGACGATCTCCGGGAAACCGATGTCCACTCCCTTACGCGACGTACGGGCCCTGTCCCGGCAAATGGTCGGCCACTTCGTCGAGAACGTCGTGGCGTGCGGAACGCTGCCCGGCGAGGCGATCTACGGCGACGTCACCACGATCACCCGAGTCTGTCTCGAACTCGCCGCCAGCATGCTGGACGGCAAGAACATCCCGGCGAAGGTCGAACAGCTCGAGGAGGCCGCCGCCGGGTGGGCGCGCGAGGGCGTGCCGATCGACGCGATCCACAACGCCATTCACGCCGGCTTCAAGATGGGCATGGACCTCGTCGTCTCGAATCTGACGGTCAAGGACTTCGACAGCTTCGTCGACGGCTCCAAGACGAACATCGAGATACTGCACACGCTCACCTCCGCCATCTCCCGCGCCTACTTCCGGGAATTGCGTGCCGCGGTCAGCGAGCACCACACCGCGGTGCACACCCTCACCTCCGCGCTGCTCGGCGGGCGGCCGACCTCGACGATGGCGCGCGAATGCGGTATCTCCATCGCCGAGTCCTATGTGGTGCTGGCCGTGTCGATTCCACGCCACCGCGACGAACTCAACCCGGCCCTCAACACCCAGGTCGTCGCGCGCCGCAAGCTGCGCCGCACCCAAGCCGAGCTGGCCACCCGCTGCGGCGGCAACGCCCTGTCGCTGCTCAGCATCGATGGCGGAACCATCCTGCTGCCCGCCGACCAGCAGCGCGACGACGAGCTGGACGCGCTGATCGAGGGACTCTCGCACGCCGCCCAGGTCGGCATCACCGCAACGTTGATGGAGGCCACACCCGAACAGATCCCCGGTGCCGTCGATCAGGCGCACGAACTGCTCGACATGGTGCACCGGCTGCACTGCGTCACCGGCCTGTACCGCTTCGACGAACTCGCCCTCGAATACCAGCTCACCCGGCCCGGCCCCGGCCGCGAATACCTCGGTGCTGTGCTCACCCCGCTCGACGAGCACGCGGAACTACTGGAAACCCTCCAGCTGCACATCAGCAACAACCTCAACCGCCAACGCACCGCCCGCGCCCTGCACGTACACACCAACACCGTCGACTACCGACTCAAGCGCATCGGCCAGCTCACCGGCTTCGACCCCTCCCAACCCTCCGGGCTCTGGTATCTCCGCTCCGCCCTGGTCGCCCGCTCCTACCACCCCGCCGACACCGGTCGACAGGTCGGTTGAGCACGTTTCCACGGCGGCGTCATCATGCCGCGGCGGGCACCTCTCGCGGCTCTTGCTCCGGTTCGGGTTCGGCTGCGGTCAAGGGTGCGGCGGGCTGGTCGAAGACCTCCTGGTCGAGGATGCCCTCCCGCTTGGCCACCAAGACCGGGACCACCATCTGGCCCGCGACATTCGTCGCGGTGCGGATCATGTCCAGGATCGGGTCGATGGCCAGCAGCAAGCCGGCCCCGGCCAGCGGCAGGCCCAGCGTGGACAAGGTCAGGGTGAGCATCACGATCGCACCGGTGAGCCCGGCGGTCGCCGCGGAGCCGACCACGGAGACGAAGGCGATCAACAGGTAGTCGCGAATGTCGAGGTGGGTACCGGTGATCTGCGCGACGAAGATGGCGGCCAGCGCGGGATACACCGCCGCGCAACCGTCCATTTTCGTGGTGGCCCCGAACGGAACCGCGAACGACGCGTATTCCCTTGGCACACCGAGCCGTTCGATGACCATCCGCTGGGTCAGCGGCATTGTGCCGATCGACGAACGGGACACGAAAGCCAATTCCACTGCGGGCCAAGCCTTCGCGTAGAAGCGGATCGGGTTCACGCCACCGACAACGCGCAGCAGGATCGGGTAGACGACGACCAGCACGATGAGGCAACCCACGTAGACCGCGATCGTGAAGGTCGCCAACGGCCGCAGCAGGTTCCAGCCGTAGCTGGCGATCGCCTTGCCGATGAGCCCGGCGGTGCCGATCGGCGCGAGCCGGATAACCCACCAGAGCGCTTTCTGCACCAGCTCCAGCACCGACTCCGCCAGTGTCAGAAAAGGTTTGGCCCGATCGCCGAGCTCGAGCGCCGCCACCCCGAGCACCGCGCCGAGGAACACCAGTTGCAGCACATTGCCATTGGTGAAGGCACCGACGACGTTGGTCGGGATGATGCCGGTGAGGAAGTCGGTCCAGCCGCCCTTCGAGTCCGGCGCCTTGGCGCCGACCAGGGTCAGCTCGACACCGCGACCGGGATTGGTGACGAGCCCGAGCACGATGCCGACCGCCACCGCGATCAACGCGGTGCCGAGGAACCACAGCAGGGTGCGTCCGGCCAACCGGGCCGCGTTGGTGACATGCCGCAGCCCGGCGACGCTCACCAGCACCGCGGTGAACACCAGCGGCGGCACCGCCAGCTTCAGCAGCTGCACGAATATGCCGCCGACTTGGGTCAACGTGCTGGTGAGCCAGGCCGAGCCGGTGGCGCGGGCAATAAAACCAGCGGCGATACCGACCACTAAACCGAGCAGGATCTGGACGCCGAACGACCAGCGCGCCGGGTTCAGGACACGGCTGCGCGAACTAGGTGAAGACAAGGGAACCATCCAAGACAATCAGAGGATCTGGTGAGCTGAGCGCGCGTCAGCTACACAGCTGCGCGGCCAACCGGCCGAGATCCACATGCAGCCTGGCGACCAGGTGCACGACTGTCGCGAAAAGGTTCATAACGCCCTAAACGGTAAGCGATTCGTCCGACCAATTCCTCCTCCAGTCGGCGCATCCCGATATGTCCTGCGTCACAACCCGTTCCGATCAGCGCCATTCGGCCGGTGCCGGCGTTCCCCAGTCGTGCCGCCAGTTGATCCCGCCCGCCGATCCACCTGGTCTCGACGCCCGGCGCCGACTTTGCCCGGCCCGCAGTAGATCTGAATTTTCGCGCCCGGTGTCAATCGGCGGGAAGTGGGCATTACGGCCGTTGAAGAGATGAGGAACAACCATGAGTATCTTCCGTAACGCGACCAGTAATCGACGACACGACCGAGTCGGCACGAGGCGCGGCGGCCGGTCCGGCTGGGGCCGACGAGCCGGCGACTATCGCCGGCGCAGGTCAACGACCTCGAGCGGGCTGGAAACGGCCGCGCGATTCGGCTTCATCGCGCGCGGCATCGCCTACCTCACCATCGGCATCATCGGCTTCATGCTGGCGATCGGTACCGCCGAGCACGAGCCGGACGGCGGCGGCGCGCTGGCCGCGATCGCGACCAAACCCCTCGGCTACCTGCTGCTGTGGATCCTGGTGTTCGGCTTCGCCGCCTTGGTCGTCTGGCGAGTCACCCAAATCGCCGGCGCCCGGCGGACGTATTCGGCCGGACACCGGCTCTATGCCGTGATCTCCGGAATCGTCTATGCCCTCGCCTTTTTGGGCACCTTCCGCTACGTCGTGCACGGCCGGACACCGAAGCCGAGCGACGCCATCGCGCGCGACCTGACCGCCCGCATCCTGAGCTGGGACGGCGGGCAGATCGTCGTGCTGCTGATCGGCCTCGCCATCATCGCCTTCGGCATCTGGCAGACCATGCTCGGCCTCAGCCTGCGGTTCGCCGAGGACCTGCGGATGGGCTGGATGACGCACGGCGCCCGCGAAGCCGTCATCTGGCTCGGCCGGATCGGCTATCTCGCCCGCGGCGCGATCGTGCTCAGCATCGGCCTCGCCGCCGTCATCGCCGGCCTGAACTACGACCCCGCCGAAGCCAAGGGCATCGACGCGGTCCTGCGCGACTTCGTCACAAAGCCCTTCGGCCCCTGGCTGCTCATCCTGATCTCCTTGGGCCTCATGGCCTTCGGCGTCCTGTCCTTCCTCGAAGCCAAACACCGCAGAACCTACGGCGGCGTCCCGGTCTAACCCTCGGCGAGCTGCTTCCCCAGTTGCGCGTTAGCGCACGTCACGCAGTGGGGGGCAACGGGTTTCGGTATTGGCGGTGCAGAAATCGTATCGTGGGCTCGCCCTCGGCGCAGAGACATGGCGGCGGGGGCTTGCTCGTCCCCTGAACAGCGTGTGAACAGCACAGTAGTAGGAGGTACGAAGATGGTACGGCGACGCTTTCGAATTCTGACCATGATGACCGCGGCGGCACCGCTCGCCGCGGCCCTTGCTTTCCTTCCGGCGGCACCGGCTCAGGCCGCCGATGGGGACCTCAGTTGCTCGGCGACTTTCAAGCTCACCCTCGCTCCCCCGCTGCGGGCTGGTGGCGGCGCGAATGTGTCGATCAGCGGCGATCTCAGCAACTGCGCCTCGCGCAATGGTCAGCACGCTGACCTGCGCACCGGCAAGTTGACCGGCACCGGGTCGGCGACGGCCACCGCCGGTGGCTTCAATCCGTGCGGATTGCTTGTCACCGCGAAGGGAAACGGCACGATCGCCTGGGTGTCCGGCGGCGACAGCGCGTTCGGCTGGCGGATCGATCCCGATCCGTTCACCGGGTTGGCGTTCAACGCCGCCGTCACCGGCGGGCAGTTGAAGGGTGACGCGATCACGGTGGCGGCGCGGGATGCGCGACCCAACGCGGGTTGCCGGACCGATGGCCTGTCGACCCTGACCGTCACGGCGCAGGTGACGTTCGCCTGATCCGATAACGAAGGCCAGGTCTGAAAGCCGGACCTGGCCTTCTGTTTCGGAACGTCGGACCACACCCGGCTATGCCCAAGCGCCTGCCGCGACGGCGTCGTGCACGTAGTCGGCGAAGTCGATCGGTTCCCGGCCGAGCAGGCGGCGAACGGTATTCGTCACCTTGGCGTTGCGGCCGTCCAGCAGGGTCGCGAAGATGTCGAGCATGCCCGCCACCTCCTCGGCAGGCATGCCGAACTCGGCTTCCAGCACCGCGCCGAATTCCGCACCGGTCACCGGAATGTAGTGCACCTCCCGCCCGGTCTCCTTGGCGATCGCCTCGACCGCGTCGCCGAAGGTCAGCAGCCGGGGGCCGGTCAGTTCGTAGTTCTGGCCCGCGTGCCCGTCCTCGGTGAGCGCCAGCGCCGCGACCTCGGCGAGATCGGTGGAGTCGACGAAAGGCTCCAGCACCTGTCCCGCAGGGAAGGCAACCGCACCGCCGAGCACCATATCGGTGAAAACGCCCTCGTCGAAGTTCTGGTTGAACCACGCGGCCCGCAGCACGGTCCATTCGGCGCCGCTCTCGCGCACCGCAGCCTCGGCAGCGGCGGCCTGGTCCTCACCGCGAGCGGACAGCAGCACCAGCCGCGCGACGCCGTTCGCAACGGCCAGTTCGCTGAACGCCCGAATCGTCTCTGCCGCACGAGGATCCCCGATATCCGGGGTGTACATCACGAACGCGGCTCGCACACCGTCGAGCACGGGAGCCCAGGTGCTCCGATCCTCCCAATCGAACCCGAGCTGCGCCGAACGGGAGCCGATATGAACGGGGAATCCCTTGGTGGCCAACTGTTCTGCCACTCGGCGGCCCACCTTGCCGGTGCCCGCGGTGACGAGGATGGTTTCGTTCTTCGTTGTTGTCATGCTCCTAGTCAAGCCGTCGGCGGATCGACGAACCATCGACGAAAAGCTCAGTTGCATACGTCAGCGTCTCAGCCTCCCCACCCGGCCCGGATGATCAGGTGAAAGCACCTCCGAGACAGCACAACTAGGCATTCTGCGCAGAATTTCCGCGCCATTGCGGAATGCCTACTCACCTGATCGAAATCCCCAGTTGATCTCCACTGGAGATGGGGTACTCCACTGTGATTCTCTTGGTATCTGCTCGAAATTACCCCTGTGTCTGACACATTGGAGTTCTTATACCATGAGACGTTTTCACTTGTTGCGCACGACCTCGGCACGAGCTGTTCCACTGCTGGTGGTCGCCGCATTGGCTTCGAATGCAGGCACAGCCGCCGCGGCGACCCTGACCGGAATCGGCGATCCCAATTTCCCGAATATCGGCAGCGCCGCATATGATGTATCCAACTACAGCATTGATCTGAAATTCGATCCGTCCTCCGGAAGGCTTTCCGGCACCACAACGATCACCGCCAAGGCCAAGCAGGATTTGAAGGCCGGTACGGCGATCGGTTTCGACTTCCTGCTCCAGACGCAGTCGGTGCTTATCCAGAACAAGCCCGCGAAATACACACTCGGCAAAGACAAGCTGGCCGTTACGGTGCCGGTGAACCTGGCGCCTGGCGCCGAATTCACCACCGTGGTCGCCTACAACGACATCCCGTCCCGGGTGCAGAATGCGGCAGGCGCCCGTAACTGGATCGAAAACGCGGGCGGCGCACTGATTTCCAACGAGCCGTTCTCCGCCGAATGGTGGTACCCGAGCAACGACCACCCGACCGACAAGGCGACCTATGCGGTGTCGGTACTCGCGCCGGAGGATCGCGACGTCCTGTCCAACGGCGTCGAAACCAGTGTCACCCAGACGATTCCGGGCTGGAAGCGGCACAACTGGCTGAGCAAGGCGCCGCAGATGACCTACGCCACCTTCCTCGCCATCGGCAAATACGAGCGCAGCGGCCAGGACGCGGGCACCCCGGCGCGACCGAACCTCAACGCCTACGCGACCGACCTGGACCCGACCATTCGCGCCAACGCCAAGTCGAGCATCGAGCGGACACCGGAGATCGTGGACTGGCTGGCCAGCTCGCTCATCCCGTACCCGTACGAGGCGACCGGCGGCATCGTGGACGCGCGGATGGGTGGCTTCGCCCTGGAGACCCAGAGCAGGCCGACATACACCGACGGATTCTTCAAGCGCGGCAAGAACGATTCGGTCGTGGTGCACGAAAACGCGCACCAGTGGTTCGGTGACTCGACCTCCGTCGCCACCTGGAAAGACGGCTGGCTGAACGAAGGCTTCGCCAGCTACATGGAATACCTGTGGTCGGAGAAGAACGGCACCGGCACGGCGGCGGAAATCGCCGACTACGCCTACGCCACCTCGACCAGGATCAATTGGAATGTCGTGCTGACCGATCCGGGGCCAGCCGACGTCCTGCCCGCCGAGTTGTACACCCGAGGCGCATTGGCCATCCAGGCATTGCGCAGCGCGCTCAATGATGACGATGTCTTCTTCCGGTTGATCCGGGAGTGGCTGACCAAATACCAGTACGGCAATGCCAAGATCGCCGACTTCATCGACATGGCCAACGCCGTATCGGGCCGCAGCACGAACGCGTTGTTCAAGACCTGGCTCACCGATAAGGGCAAGCCCGCCTACAAGCCGACCGATGCGACATTCGACGCGAACGCGAAGCGCGCACCCCGTTCGGTCACCCCGCCTCCGGCCAAGCCGAAGGTGTATGACGATCTCTACGCGGTAGTGACCTCGAAGCAGTAACCGTCCGATCGACAACGGGCCCGTGGACACCACGGGCCCGTTCTCGCGTCCGCGGCCTTGGTCGCGCGCCTTCAGGTAACGGACGCCGCGTGACGCACGCCACGAATCGATCATTGAAACCTCGACTACCGGCCCCTGCCAGCACAAGTCAGGTGTCCAGATGGTGAACGAGCGATCACGGCGACCCTTGGTAGACGCCCATAGTTTGCCAAGTAATAGCTGATGCGTTTTCCTTACCTCATGGGAGAACCCGCTCCGGCGGGTTCAGAGCCGTATCTCGACGCGACAAGGATGGATTTCGATGAGCTGGGTTGCGTTTCGGCGAAGCGGCGTAGCTGCGGTGCTCTGGACATGCTCGATCACCGCTGGATTGCTGGCTAATGGCCAGGGCACTGCTTCAGCCGACGCGGTCGCGGACAAGACGCGGGTGGTCGCGACCGATGACGGCTGGACACTGACGGTCACCAAGACCGCCGAGACCCTCGACCGCTACCCGAATCTGGCCGCGACAATGTTCACCCGCGAAGGTTTCGTGTCGTTGAAGGCGGTCGCCGAGGTCACCGGCAAAGGCAACCAGCCCGTCAACGCCGCGGTCGTCAGCTTCGGCTATCAAATCGGTTGCCAGATAGACGTTTCCAGCGGCCTTACCACGAGCCTCGGCATGTCGGTCGGCCCCAACGCCTCGCTCAACATCTCCTACCCGCCCAGCGTCAGCCTCGGCGTGAATGCTTCGGTCTCGCCCAATGTTTCGACCACGCTCAAGCCCGGGTCCATCGCGACCGTCGAATTCGGCAAGAAGGCGTTGGCTTCCGGACGCGCGTCTATCGCCATGGATCAGGTCGAAGTCAAGGTCGATGCCTGCATGGGCCCGGTCTCGTTGCGCTCCTTCGCCACCGCGACCATGTCCACCCCCACCGCGGACAACACCACCACCGCCTACGGCGACCCGATCTGGCTGTAACCACCACCCGCACACAGCTTTTCATCGCTGACGGCGGCATTCGAAGGAGATCGAACGGTATGACCAACCCCGCGGCGGAATCAGACAATGCCGCACTGGCACCGGTGGCGCTGCTGGCCGGACTGTTCATGCTGATCGCCGCCTTCGCCCACCTGGACCGGATACCGAGCTGGGCCGACGACTACGGCGCGATCCTGGTGTACCTGGCGTTCTTCCTGTACATGTCCATCAGCGGACGCCTGACCTGGTGGGGCGCCGACATCGTCTACGCACAGGTCAAGGCCCGCCGGAGCCGCCGATGAACCGCCCAGGAACGATCAACCGGCTGACCGGAGCCACCCTCGCCGCCACCGCGGCGGGCATCAGCATCGGCTTCGCCCCCTTCGCCACGCCCAGGGCCGCCGCGGTTCCGTGTGCGGAGTGGCAGCAAATGCACCCGGGCTGGCCCTGCGTCGATACCCCCTCGCTCCCGCCGACACCACCTCCGGGTCCGCCGACGCCGGCACCGCTGCCCGCGCCAGCGATGCCCGGCCAACCCCCGATCAACAGCGGTGGCGGCAGTCGAGCCGGCGCGCTGACACCCCCACCACTACCGTCCGGCAACGGCGCGCCGATCGTCGCCGTGCCGGGAACTCCATCGCCGGGCGATCGGGCGACCGCACCCGCGCCGATACGGGCCGAACCACCAGCGGACGCACAGCCTCCGTCCCCGGTGCCACCTCCGGAACACCCGGCGGCCACGCCGAGTCCAGCAGCAATCGTGCCGGACCCGCCGCCGCCCAGTCCAGCACCCGAACAGTTACCGCCGACCACCGATGCCGGGCACGGGAACGACGGTCGAATCCCGTTGTTGCTCTTGGCCGGAGCGGCCGCCTTCGCGGCCGGTGGTATGCGTCCGCGCGGACTCCGGCCTTCGCGTCTGCTGAACGTCACGCAGGTCCGCGCGGATTCCGAAAGCGGCCCCGGCCTGGTCACCTCCGGTCAGCCGGCGCACACCTACACCGGTGTCGACGGCAACGGCAACCACTCCCAGGTCACCGTCCCCGCCACCCCCGATACGGTGACCACGTTCGCACCCCAACAATCCACTCCGACAACCAGTTCCGGCCCAGGCCTGCTCACCTCTGGTCAGCCGGAGCACACCTACACCGGTGTCGACGGCAACGGCAACCACTCCCAGGTCACCGTCCCCGCCACCCCCGATACGGTGACCACATTCTCGCCAGGCAGCGAGGACGAGGACCCGTGGGCGGGCAGAGCCGCTACCGGTGCCGCCGCAGGCACTCAGGAATTCGGCACTCGCATGGTCGAGACCGTAGATCCCTCCGGCAAGCACGCGTGGGTCCCGGCGACAGCCGAGGAAGCCGAGCGCATGGGCACGGTCTTCAAGGGCCTCGGCCGTGCCGGATTCGGCGTCGGACTAGGGCTGAGCGTCTATGACGGCGTCAGCGGCTACCAGAACGGCACCTATGACGGTGGCGAAGCCGGTGCGGTGATCGGCGGCGAGGTAGTCGGCGGCGCGTTGGGTGGTGCGCTGGCCGGGGCAGCCGTAGGGTCGATGGCCGGACCCGTCGGTACCGCGATCGGCGCGGGTATCGGCGCGGCCATCGGTTCCGAAGTCGGGAAGAACGCCGCGCTTGGTGTCAAACATTTCCTATTCGATAGGTGACGCGATGAGCCGACATGGCAAACCGTTCAGGTTCCGGAATCTGAAGCTCGATACCGACTACCTGAGTTATCGGTTGGACACGGTTGTCTACGGATTGTCGGCCGCCGCCGGATTCCTGATCGTTTTCGCGGTGATCGAACACTTCGCCCCCTGTGTGCTGTGAGAGTGAGGACATCATGACCGAGACCGCCGAGGCGCCACTGCTGACCCGACTCGCCGCGGCCGGTGCCGGGTTCCGGCTCGCACCGCCGCCGGGCAGTCTCGCCGCCCTCGTCGGTCAGGCGGAACCGCTGGCAGGCTGGTCGTCCGTGCGCGGGTATGCCGAGCTCCCCGGCGTGCTCAGCTGCGAGGTTCACCTGCCGTCGCTCGACGGTGATTTCGCCGCCAACTCGGTCCAGACCGCATTCGTGTTCGACTACCTCACCGACACCGAGGACATCCTGAACACGGCAGCCGATTTGGCGAACCTGGGCAGTGCCGACGTCGCGCACGAGCCACTCGCTCGAATATCCGATCGGGTGCGGCGAACCACCTATTTCGGTACCTACCCCCACGACTACCATCAACTGTGCTGCTGGATCGACTATTACCTAATAGACTCGGGCACCGAAAGCGGCGGATATCTACTCCAGCACGCGAAGACTGCCACCGAAACCCAATGGCCGACAGTGGAAGCCGATTTCTCGCGCGGCACGGCCCGCGTCGAAACATTCATCGAAACGGCGGTATCGCGGGATCGGTCGCGATGATCGATCCGTTCTCGCGACGACCACGAAATCAACGCGACGGACGCCCTCGGCACCTGCTCCGCATGGCAGCCAGCGGGCTCATCACCGGCGCCGCCGCGGCGGGCTTACTCGAGATCGGCTGCCACCTCTGGCAGCTGATCCAGCGCTGAGCGAATTCGCGCATATCGGACCGCACCCTGGATAACGGTACCCGGCTCTGATATGTTGTGCGGCAACGCATTCGACCAACGAGAATGAGCCACATGAGTGAGCAGCTAGCTGTCATGGGCCGTCTATGGCAGGAACACATGCGCACGCCCTTCCCCGCCCGGCTGCACAGCGTGCGGTCGGCGGGCGTCGAGATGGCGTTGCTCGACGCGGCCATCGCAGGCTGTGTATCCGTCTGGCATGACAACGGCGGTTCCCTCGATACCGAACGCATCGGCACGCTGCGCAAGCGTCTCGCCGAACTGGACCAGGTCTTGCCGCTCATCACCGAAGAAGCGGAACTCCGGTACCTCGAGCGGCTGCGCCAATTGGCCGTGCTCGCCTCGGATACCGGCCCGAACCCTGCGTGAATTCGGTTGCGGCTCAGGGAAATGATGGCTCGCTGACGGCGAGGTTATGTACGCCAGCGGCGTTCGGCAGGTGCGCGTGCCAGGCTGGCGGGGTCGGTTTGTCGAGTGGCAAAGGAAGCCGAAGCATTGTGACCAGATCAAGCGAAGTGCGGCTCGAAGCGAAGGAACAATTCCGGGAGATCATGGTCCGGCTGCAGGCCACAGCCGACATGTATCTGTCCACCGAGGCCAAACGCGTTGCCGCGGCCACCGAATTGGCGCGGTTGACGAAGGAGCTCGAGCTAGACCTCGACGAGGCCGACCTGGTCATCGAGGCCAGCCAGGACGTGCTGATGATGGCCGAACTGCAGGCCTTCACCGACGCTTTTCGTGCCGCGCGAGATCGGCATACCACCCGCGACCAGCGCACCGACTGGATGACGGAGATCCGCACCCTCGCCGAGGCGTACCAGATGGCTGAGGCCAACGGCCTACCGGTACAGGCGATTTCGCACGCCGGTTGGCATCCCGGCGCCCGCGTCGGCGCGCACACCGCCGTCGCCAACTCGATCCTGCTGGCATACCACGACTCCGGCGACGGAGCGGTGCTCATCTTCGAAGAAGGCCACCTCGACTCCTTCGCCGGCGGCGGGCTCGGCGGCGACTTCGCCGACCGGCCCTTCACCGTCAACACGGTGATCGAGTCGGGGCTGTGCGGGGTGCTCGCTCCGGAAGCCGGGAAACTGGAAGTGATCAGCGAGAACGGCACGGTGTTCGCGGCCGATGTGGTGGCGCACACCTACGCCGTGACCATCGATCTGCCGAGCGAACGTAGGCTCAGCCAGCTGCGCAGAGCCTACGCGGCACCCGAGGACGAGGTGCCGTTCATGTTCGAGAGCGACGACCGCGGCGAGAATTACGAGACGTTGGATCGTTTCTCCGCCAGGGTGTACGACCGCGACAACGCGCTGCTGTACACGGGTCCCGTTCTCGCTGACCAATTCTGAGCGACGGTTACCCGGCGGCGGATCCGGTCGGCGTGCCGAGCACCGTGTTGAGCAGCTGACCGAGCAACTCCCCGGCGAGGCGGAGCTGGGTTTCGGCTACCGGCAAGAACTTTCGGGTGTACTCGTCACCGATGGTGGCCGAGTCCGGATAAACGCCCGGAGTTTCGATGATGCGGCAGCTGTCCTGGGCCCATCGGATCGGATCGCTATCCGGCTGCGCGGGTGGCAGGTTGGGCGCGGGCAACGCGAGCAGTCGCTGCACCTCGTCGGCATCGGTGGCGTGGCGGGTATCGAGCATTCGGCTGTCCCACACCGAGTGCAGGTTGGTGCTGCGGCCCAGATATTGGACCTTGATCTCGTTGCCACCCCGGTCGCGCGCGTACCCGGCGTGCATCGGCTGATTGATGTCGCCGACGAAGTGGACGATGAACTTCAGGGCCTGGCGCCGGTCGGCGTCCGCGCGGGACCGGTCGGCGAGGATCGCCGTCTGCCGCCGCAGCGCCTCGATGACGTTCTGGCCATCGTTGCCGTTCACCGCGGGGTCGTAGACGCAACCGTTCTCGGCGATGTTGACGTAATGCCACGGTGCCGAGATCTTCCCCAGCTCCGGATCGTTGCTGCGCACCTCGTCGGCCCAGTTCGACACACCGGCCAGCGTCGGGTTCGCTTCGCCGGACAGCAGGCGGGCCACCTCGCCCCGGGCCGGTGCACTCAGCCGCAGGTCGGCGATGGCACCGGTGGTGTTGTGCCCCTGCGGCCCCCACGCATTGGCGGTGGGCGGCACCGAAAGCACGATCGCGGCGGCCGCACACAGGCCAACCAATACAGCTTTACCTCGCATCAAGAACAAATCCCTTCCGAATAGCTCCGCGCACCCACCCTGCTGCGCGCCATGGATCGAGTTATGTATTCCCTCTTGCTGATTCAAGTATCGGCGACAAGTGGCATATGCCGAACAAACACCGGGCTAAATCTTCGTGCGACTCGGGCACCGGTATCCCCTGCGGTACCGCCTCGAACGAGACACCGACCGCACTGCCGACCCAGCTCCGCAACCAATCGATCACCTGGCACGACTGCCGGACCGGACCGGACGACGAGCTCCGCACCCGCCTCGCCTCAGCAGACCCGCGTTGCGGCGAGTTCCAAGTCCCGTTGAACTACGCCGATCCCACCGGACCGGCGATCACCATCGCGGTCGCGCGTCGCGCCGCGACGGACACCGCACATCGACTAGGCACGTTGCTGGTCCAAACCGGCGGTCCCGGACGTCCAGGGATGGGGTGACCGTGATCGTCGACGGCCCCAAGGGCGGCCATCCGGCCACGGACCTTCACCCTAGAGCGAGCCGCCCAGCCGCCACCTCTGCCTTGTGGATGACAACACGCGCGCGACACGTCCGGCCATCGGTCTACTCGGGTGGAAATAGCGTGCGTCCAGTTCGGTTTGGCGCAATCGGAAACTTTCCTCCGTTTCCTTGACCGAATCCCGTTCGCGCGCTCCGTGTTTCATCGATACGGGACAGCCGGGCGCGACCGGCACCGAATCGTCGCCGATCAGCACCCCCGACAAAACATGAGCTACATCTGCACACTCAGGTGCAAGTTCGGTTGATCTGGGGCCGTCGAGCGATACCATCGTGGGAGGTGCGGTGTGGTTCGTCACAGCGACGGGCGCGATATCGCAGGCGGTCTTCGAGAAGCGGAGTAGAGGTCATGGTCACGGAACCGGTCCGGATCAGGGGTATCGACTCGCGGGTCGCGGAGCGCGGCCCGACAGCGTTGCGCATCGCGGTCGGTGGTCAACTCCGCAAGTTGCGCGAGCTCAAGCGCATCACGCCGGTCGAGGCGGGCAACCACATCCGTGGCTCGCACGCCAAGATCAGCAGGCTCGAACTCGGCCGCACCGGTTATAAGGATCGCGACATCCTGGATCTGCTCACCCTCTACGGCGTCACCGAGCCCGATCAGCGCGAGATGTTCCTCGACCTGGCCCGCAAGGCCAACCAGCCGGGCTGGTGGCACCGCTACAACGATCTGCTGCCACCATGGTTCGAGACCTACCTCGGTCTCGAGGGCGCCGCGCAAACGATCAGAACGTTTGAGGGTCAACTGGTTCCGGGCCTGTTGCAGACCGAGGACTACACCCACGCGCTCATCGAGGTCGGCCACCAGAGCGCCGAGGCGACCCGGCGGGTCGAGCTGCGCACCAAACGCCAGCAGATTCTCGACATCACCGACGGGCCCAGGTTATGGGCGGTGCTGGACGAGGCGGTGCTGCACCGCCCGATCGGCGGCAGGCAGGTGCTGCGCGAGCAGATCGAGCATCTGGTCGAGATGTCACACAAGTCCGGCGTGACCATCCAGGTGCTGCCGTATGACGCGGGCGGCCACGCCGCGGCAGGCAGCTCGTTCACCATGCTCCGCTTCGCCGAACGCGAACTGCCCGACATCGTCTACCTCGAGCAGCTGACCAGCGCGCTCTACCTCGACCGCAAGGAAGACCTGCAGACCTACCGTGAGGTGATGGACAAGGTCGCCGTGCAGGCCGCAACGCCGGAGCGGTCCCGAATCCTGCTGGCCGAGGCGGCCAAGGAGCTGTAAACGCATTGCGTCCCCGGTGATCCGGTCACTACCAACGGCTATGACCGCGTCGTCGGCGCGGTCCTGCCGTGCTCAGCCTGCGACTCGGTCGGCCCAGGCCGACGGTAGCGCCTGACTCGAGATGTCGGCGATCTCCGCCAAACGGGTCCGCTCAATACCCAAGCGGCTCAATTGGATCAGACCCTGCGCCACCACGACGATGTTCGCGCTGTGCGCCGACAGTACGCCCTCGTCGACCTTGCCGCCGAGACACGCTGCGGGATATAGCCGTTCGGCCACGCCCTGCTCCATGGCCGCCGTGGTCCTGGAGCCGATGCTGACCACTTCGGGCATCCTGGCGCCCAGTTGCGCGATGCTGTTGATCATCAGGCAGCCACGCCGATTCGGTTGCGCGGCACAGTCATCGATGATCGCCTGAAAGAGCGCGCGCACGGCAGCACGCGCCGACCCCGGCGCGGAGCCGACGACCTCGCGCACGAACCGCGCCCGACGCTCGCAGTAGCGTTCGAATACCGCGAGAAACAACCCCTGCTTGTTCCCATAGGCGGCGTACACACTGCCATTGCCGACACCGGTCGCGCGCGAGACGTCCTCGACGGACGTGTCATCGAAACCCTGCGACCAGAACAGCTCGGTGGCGGCGTCGAGCAGCCCCGATTCGTCGAACTGTCGTGGCCGTCCCATGCGCTCACCGTACCAATCCGTGTGCGAGATCGCCCACATCACTTGTTATGGAGGCGTGCCTCCATAACAATGGTTGACATGGCCCCCAACTCCACAGAGCCGCCCCGCCGACGGGTCGGCATTCTGGTCTTCGACGGCGTCAAGATGCTCGACTTCGCCGGCCCGGCCGAGGTTTTCGTGGAGGCGAACCAGACCGTGCCCGGCTACGAGGTAGTCCTGGTCTCGGCCGACGGCCAGGCCGTCCAGACCTCGATCGGCGCGCGGATCGAGGTGGGCGCCGCGGCCGCCGACGCGGGTCGCTTCGACACCGTCGTGCTGCCGGGCAGCGAACTACCGCCCGCGAAGTTCGTGACACCCGAGCTGATCGCCGCGGCCAGACACCTGTCCTGGAACACCCGCAGGCTGGCCTCGATCTGCAGCGGCGCGTTCGTCCTCGCCGAGCTCGGTCTCTTCGACGGCAGGCGCGCGACCACGCACTGGAAGTTCGCCGCCGACCTCGCGCGGCGCTACCCTGCCGTGCTGGTCGACCCGGACGCGATCTTCGTGCGCGACGCGAACCTCTACAGCTCGGCAGGTGTCGCGGCGGGCGTGGATCTCGCGCTGGCACTTGTCGAGGAGGACTACGGCGCCGACGCCGCCCGCCGGATCGCGCAGTTGCTCGTGGTGTACATGCAGCGCGCGGGCGGGCAATCACAGTTCTCGGCGTCGCTGAGCGGACCGGTCCCACGCAGCCCGCTGATTCGCAAGGTGGTCGACCTGATCTGCGCGGATCCGGCGTTCCCGCACACCGTCCAGACGTTGGCCGCGCATGCCATGGTCAGCGTCCGGCATCTGACGCGACTCTTCCGCGCCGAGCTCGAACGCTCGCCGGCCGAATACGTCGCCTTCATCCGCTTCGGCGTCGCCAGGGACTTGCTGCACGCGGGACACAGCGTCACCGAGGCCGCGATGACAGCCGGATACGGCAGCAGCGAGGCGTTGCGGCGCGCGTTCGTGGCCAGGCTCGGCATCTCACCGCGCAAGTACCAGCAGCGTTTTCGCTCCACCGGGTCGGTCGCCGCGCTCGAACCGATCGCCGCCGCCGTGTCCTGATCGGGGGCTTTTGCGGCCGGTAGCGAGGGGCGCCGAATGGGTCGCGCACCGGAAACTGAGTGTGGCACAACGCCATCGATCCCGAGGATCGAGAAAGGAACTCTATGTCTTCCGCGACAACCATTGTTCTCGTGCACGGCGCGTTCGCCGACGCCGCCAGTTGGGGCCCGGTCACCGAGCGGCTACTCGCGAAGGGGCACCGTGTTTTGGCACCGCCGGTCGCCAACCGCAGCCTGGCCGCGGACGCCGCGTACATCAGGTCTTTCGTCGAGCAGATCGACGGACCCGTCCTGCTGGCGGGCCACTCCTATGGCGGCGCGGTCATCACGGTCGCCGGGGTGGCCGACAATGTCGTCGGTCTGGTCTTCGTCTCGGGCTATGTGCTTGCGGTCGGCGAGAGCCTTGGCCAACTGCAGGGCGGTTTCCCGGACTCCGAGCTGGCCGCCAACCTCGTCTACACGCCGTACCCGATCGCGGACGGCGAGCCGGGGACCGACGTCTCGGTAGACATCGCCGCCTTCCCCGAGGTGTTCGCCGCGGGTCTCGACGCGACGCGGGCACAGGTGCTCGCGGTCTCCCAGCGGCCGCTGTCGGCCATCGCGTTCGGCGAGCCCGCCACGGCCGCGGCCTGGCAGACCAAGCCGGGCTGGGGAATCGTGTCCAGTGCGGACCGCACCATCAACCCCGACGTCGAACGGTTCGGCTACCAGCGCGCGGCACTGCGGTCGGTCGTCGAGATCGACGCGCCGCACCTGGCGATGCAGACCCACCCCGACGAGGTCGCCGCGGTGATCACCGACGCACTCGCCGAACTGGCCTGAGCTCGCGAAAAGAGCTGTACCACTTCCTCTCTCCTCCCCTACCGAAAGGAACGCTGATGACCGGAAACCCGCACGGAATCGCACTGGAGCCGGCGGCGCAAGAGTTCGTCGACGCGACCTCCGAGCCACCGTTCCTCTACCAGCTGACGCCGGAAGAGGGCCGCAAGGCGGTGGATTCGGTGCAGGACTCGCCGATCTTCAAGCCCGAGATCGACGAAGAGTGGATCACCATCGACTGCGGGCCGACCGGCTCGGTGCGGGCCAGGATCGTCAAGCCACGGGGGGCCACCGAGACGCTGCCCGTCATCGTCTACACCCACGGTGCCGGTTGGGTTTTCGGCGACGCGCACACCCATGACCGCCTGGTGCGCGACCTCGCCATCGGTGCGCACGCGGCCGTCGTGTTCCCCGAGTACGACCGCTCGCCGGACGTGCGTTTCCCGGTGGCCAACGAGCAGTCCTACCGCGTCGCTCAGTGGGTGCGCACCGACGGTGCCGCGAAGGCACTCGACCCGGCACGCATTGCGGTGGCGGGCGATTCGGTCGGCGGGAACATGGCCATCGCACTCACGCTGATGGCCAAGGAACGCGGCGACGTCTCGTTCGTACAGCAGGTGCTGTTCTACCCCGTGACCGACGCCAACTTCGACACCGGCTCGTACGAGCGGTTCGCCGAGGGGTACTTCCTGACTCGCGAAGGGATGCGGTGGTTCTGGGATCAGTACACCACCAGCGCGGAAGATCGCGCACAGATCACCGCGTCGCCGCTGCGCGCCACCACCGAGCAGCTGTCGGGACTGCCGCCCGCGCTGGTCATCACGGCCGAGAACGACGTACTGCGGGACGAGGGTGAGGCATTCGCCGCCAAGCTGCGCACCGCGGGCGTTCCCGTGATCCAGGCGCGCTACGGGGGCATCATCCACGACTTCGTCATGGTCAATTCGATGCACGACACCCAGCCCGCCAAAGCCGCTGTCGCACAAGCCGTTGCGGTGCTGCGGGCCGCCTTGCACCCCGCGTGACCCGAACACCCCGAACCGGAGGAACATTCGTGAGTACCGAACCAACCACCGCGCCGACCATCGTGCTTGTGCACGGCGCGTTCGCCGATTCCACCAGCTGGAACGGCGTCATCGAAACGCTACGCGCACTGGGATATTCCGTTGTCGCCGCGGCCAACCCGCTGCGCGGTCTGGCCGGCGATGCCGCGTACATCGGCTCGGTCCTCGATGACATCGACGGTCCGTGCGTCCTCGTCGGCCATTCCTACGGCGGGAGCGTCATCACCGTCGCCGCCGCGGCAAAGGCGAAGGTGCAGGCGCTGGTCTACATCGCCGCCTTCATCCCCGCCGAGGGCGAAAGCGCGCTGGAATTGACCGACAAGTTCCCCGGTTCCACGCTCGGGCCGACCACCCGGCCTGCGAACTATCTGCTCCCGGAAGGCAATTCGGGTACGGAACTCTATATCCGGCAGGGCGAATTCCCCGCCCAGTTCGCCGCCGACGTCCCGGTCGCCACCGCCGAGCTGATGGCCGTTACCCAGCGGCCCGTCGCGCTCGCCGCGCTACAAGAACCGGCAACGGCGGCGGCATGGCGAACGATCCCCGCCTTCGCGCTGCTCACCACCGAGGACAAGAACATTCCGATCGCGGCGCAGCAGTTCATGGCCGAGCGCGCGTCCGCACACACCGTCGAGGTCCCCGCCTCGCACGCGGTCAGCGTCGCCATGCCTGGCGTGGTCAGCGACCTGATCGTGTTGGCGGCCAAGCAGTAGTTATCGCGGATCCGGTCACGCCCAACGGTTTTCGGGCGTGACCGGATCGCGGGCCGGTCAGCCGATCGCGGCGGTCAGTGCGGCTTGCCCGCCAACTACCGGGAACGAAACCTTGGTTTCGGCGAGGTTCACGCCGAAACCTGGCCCCGGCTTGGGCCGCAGGGTGAACTCGTTGTCGCTGGAGAGCACCACCACGCCCAGTTTGTGTCCACGCACCAGCACGTAGTCGTGCGGCATCATGCACAGGTTGATCGCGTACTCCTTACCCGGGATGATCGGGCTGGTCTTGCTGAGCGAGTCGCGATTCTGCGGGTCAACCCAGCCCCTGGTGACGATCCGGGAACTGCCGTCCGGAGACCGATCCACCAGCAGCGCGGTCACATTCGCCGCCGGACGCTGGAAGGTCGCCTTCAGCGCGACGTCGACCGCGCCACTGATCCGCAGGGCGGTCGTGGTCGGCTTGGAGAAGTACGCCAGCCTGTTCGGCGAGCTCGGCGCGGCGACGAGGTCGGCGGCCAGTTTGGTCGCGTCGTCATCGAGGGATTCGGTAACCCGGCCCGCTCCGCTCGTGGCCAGCCCGCCGACATTGCGGCCGCCGGGCTGGAAGACCGCGGTCGCGGCGGCGGTGGCCGGGGCCGGCCAGTCCGCCTCGTTCACCCAGGACTTGTCCTCGCGCTGAATGGTGGCCTTCGGCTCCTTGTCGATGCCGTTGTTCTGGCCGAGCAGATACTTGCTGAACCACCGGTTCACCGTGCGCAGCCACTCGTCCTTGCGCAGGCCGATCGGATCGGTGTGGCCCGACTGGTGCAGCCAGATCTTGTGCGGCACACCGGCTTTCTTCAGCGCCTCATACCACTGGGCGACGTTCTTGGTCTTGACGTTGAAGTCGTTGAGACCGTGCACCGCCAGCACGGCGGCGTGCACCTTGCTCACGTCGTTGACGTAGTTGCGCTCGTTCCAGAAGGCGGTGTAATTACCGTCCACCCGGTCCTGGTCATGCTCAACCTTGTCGATGACCGGCGTGCAGATGTTCCGATCGGCCCTGGTGTAGACGTACTTGGCCAGCACGTCGGTATCCTCGCCCTGATAGGTGCCCGGCGCGACCACCGCGCCGCCCGCCCGGTAGTAGTCGTACCAGTTGCTGATCGCGGCGATGGGCACGATGGCTTCCAGTCCGGGCACACCGGTGGAGGCGACGGCATTGGGCAGGGTCCCGTTGTAGGACACGCCCATCATGCCGACCTTGCCGCTGGCCCAGCTGGCCACGACGTTCTTGCCTTGCGCGTCACGGGCTTTCGCCCGGCCGTTGAGCCAGTCGATCGGGGCCCGCGCGCCGATGGTCTCGTTGCGACCGCCCGAGGTCGGGCAGCCGGTCGAGGTGCCGGTGCCGAGCGACTCGCCATACATCACGGCGAAACCGCGCGCCAGAAAGTAATCCTCGTACTGCCAGGTGATTTGGCCTTTGTCGAGGGTGATACCCGCGACCCGCAGGTCCTCGGCTACCCGCGCGCGCAGTTCACCGGGCGCCGGGGCCAGCCGCGCGTCCGCGCCGTCCGGCACGTAGAGTTCCACGTCCACACCATGATTGGTGACATCGTTGCCGCCGGAGAAGTACGGGCTCGCCTGGTACACCACCGGCAGCTTGCCGGTGGCACCGGCCGGGCGGACCACCTGAACGTGCACCTCGTCGTCTTTGCCGTCGGCGTCGCTGTCCACCGGCGCGCGCACCCAAAGGTCTTGGCGGACAGGCGCGGCCGGGTTGAACGTCGGTTGCGCCTCGCCGCCGGCGAAGCTGGGTCCGGTCTGCGGTTCGGCCATCGCGGGCGCGCCGGAGAGCAGCAGCGCCGCGGCGACCGCCACCAGGGCTAGCCGCGGTAGCCGCCGCAGGGTCGACACCGTCCAGCCGACGGCCCGGACCACGCGGGTGCGCGGCCCGCGCCGATCGCGTCTGTGTTGCTGCTGTCTGGATGCCATTGCCTTCTCCTTGTCACCGCTCAGCACGAGGCACTCCCGTGTGAGACTCGAAATAGCTGCTGGCTCAGGGGAATTGCCGGTGCGGGATCAGGGTCGGGTCGGCGGGCTCTTCCGCTCGATGGCGGCCTTCATCGCGTCCAAGCCGATCAGGTTGAACTCACGACCGAGTGAACGCATCAACGAGTTCTCGGTGGGCCGGTACACGCCACGCTTGTAGTAGACCGCGCCCTCATAGGTGCCGACGACACCGCCGTCCGGGGACTGTTTGCCCAGGTACTGGTACCACTTGGTGTGGTTCTGCCGCATCTGCGCGCTGGTGTAGACCGAGGCGTTGGCCTCGCGCGGCTCACGCCCGGTGTAGCGATCGTTGGGGTAGTCGTACTCGTCGGCCAGGCCACCAATGGAGTGCCCGAGCTCGTGCAGCACGATCTGTCCCGCCTGGGCGTTCCCGCCGGACGACGTCGCCACCCCGCCGCCCGCGCCGCCGTACTTCGTGGTGTTGGCCAGCGCGATCACCTGGTCGGCCTCGGGCGCCAACCGGGCGTACTGCAACGCCTTGGTCTCGTTGACGCACAGCAGGCGTTCGGTGCCGCCGCACCAGAAAGTCATGTCCAGCGCGGTATTTCGCATAGTGCCGCGCGGATCGTTGTCGACGCCGGACTCCTGGGACACCACGTTGACCGCCCAGACGTTGAACGAGTTCTTGTAGGTCTTGAACGGCTCGACCTGGGTGATCTCGTTCCATCGATTGATCGCGTGCTGCTTGTAGGTGCCCAGCTGACTCGACGTGTACCCGTCACCGACGAACACCAGATCGAACCGCTGACTGGACGGCCCGGTCTGCTGGATCGTGATCACGTCCGCCTGCACCGCGGATCGCGGCGCAGGCGACGCGTCGGGTACCGGCGTGACAACCCTGCTGATCGTGCCGTCCGGCGAGAACACTTCGCGTTCCTCGGTCGGCGCGGCCGAGCCGACGCCGACCGACATCGCGGCAATAATGAACGCGCCGAGCATGATTGCGAACATGCGTCGTAACAAGGGCATGACGGAGCTCCTCGAGTGGTTCGCGAATTCGATCGCCGGACGGCGCGTGCCGATCTTCGGTCTGTCGAATTCCTAACCAAGGAACCACATTTGAGCAGCCATCTCGACTGAGGAATAACTGGGGAACGAACCCTCAGCTGAGCGCGGGCATTACCAGGGGACGATCTCGCCGTGGCGGTCGAGGAACTGCAGGCCGGGCGCGCCCGCCTGCGCTTCCAGGACATCGACGACGAGCGGGATGCTCTCCTTGGGACTGAGCGGCGCGTCGGGTCCGCCGAGCTGGGTCTGGTTGTGGCCGGGGTCGATGAGCAGCTTGGTCTGCCCGTCGTCGGCGTTGCGGGTGGCGTAACTGCGCATCAGCTGGTTGAGCGCGGCCTTGCTCGCCTTGTAGAGCTCGTATCCTTCCTCGGTGTTCTGCGAAATGCTGCCCTGCTCAGAGGACATGACCGCGACGGTGCCGCCGGGCGCGACGAGATCGCGTAAGGCCTCGACGGCACGCAGCGGGCTCAGCGCGTTGGTGATCATCACTTCGGTGAACATGTCGGTCGGCACCGCACCGATCGGCAGATCGCCGCGATCGATGGCGGCGTTGACGAAGAGCAGATCGAGTCGAGTGCCCGCCAGCCGCTCGCGCAGCGCGGCCACCTCTTCGACGCTGGTCATCTCCAGCGACTCGACCCGAAGCCGCCCGTTCGATGCCTCGGCATTAGCTTGCAGCTCGCCGCCGCCCCGGCGTGCCGTGGCGATGACCTGCCAACCACGGCCGGCGAGTTCGTTGGCGAGGACCAGCCCCAGCCCACGGGAGGCTCCGATGACGAGGGCTCGGCGCTGTGATGTGTCGGACACAAAAACTCCTTCTACGTGCGAATACTTTTTCTAGACTAGACGTCGCGTCTAGGCTATCGCATGGCAGCGGCCGATGGGTATTGTGTGTCGCATGCCAGCAACGAGCACCCCCTCGCAGCGGCCGCGCTCCGGTCCCCGGCGCGACGAGACCGCCCGCCTGGCGGTGCTGCACGCCGCGGACGATCTGCTCGTCGAACACGGCTTCGCCGCGCTCACCGTCGAGGCCATCGCGCGGCGGGCCGGGGTCGCCAAGCAGACGATCTACCGCTGGTGGCCCTCGAAGGTCGAGATTCTCCTGGACACGCTCATCGAGGACACCGGCAAACACCTACCGATCCCGACGGAAACGCCGACAGCGGAAGGCATCCGGGACTACCTCCGCGCCTTCGCGCGATTCGTCACCCACGACCCGGCAGGCAAGGTCCTGCTCGCGCTCATCGCCCAGGCGCAGCATGATCCCGGCACCGCCAAGAGTTTTCACGAGCGCTACCTCGGTCCACGCCGCGCACTGGAACGCGATCTGCTCGTGCGCGCCATCGACGCCGGTGCGATCACCCCGCGACTGAGCCCCGACGCCACCATCGACGCGCTCGTCGGCCCGATCGTCTATCGCGCATTGACGGGGTCGCCCATCCCCCGCGGACTGGTGGACACTCTCGTCGCGGATCTGCTGGCGCCCCGACCGAATTAGCTGTCCGTACAACCGATTTCGCCAGGACGAGGAGGTCCGCATGACATACGTTCCGGAACCGACCAGGTACGAGGGCACGATGAACTACCGCCGCTCGGGCCGATCCGGTCTCGACCTGCCGCTGCTCTCGCTGGGTTTCTGGCACAACTTCGGCGACGACCGCCCCTACCTCATCCACCGCGAAATCGCCCTGCGTGCTTTCGATCTGGGCATCACCCACTTCGACTTGGCGAACAACTACGGCCCGCCCTACGGATCGGCGGAGATCAATGCCGGGCGCATCCTGCGCGAGGATCTCGCGGCGTATCGCGACGAACTCATCATCTCCACCAAAGCCGGATGGGACATGTGGCCAGGGCCGTACGGACAGGGCGGCGGCTCACGCAAGTACGTGCTCGCCTCCCTCGACCAATCACTGACCCGGCTCGGACTCGACTACGTCGACATCTTCTACTCGCACCGGTTCGATCCGACGACGCCGCTGGAGGAAACCGCGGCGGCGCTGAATACCGCTGTCCGCCAAGGCAAAGCGCTGTACGTAGGGATTTCCTCGTACACCGCACCGGATGCGCTGACGATGGCGAAACTATTGCGCGACCTCGGCACCCCGCTGCTCATCCACCAGCCGTCCTACTCGATGCTCAACCGCTGGATCGAGACCGAGGGCCTGCTCGACGCCGCCACCGAGGCAGGTTTCGGCGTCATCGGATTCACCGCGCTCGCGCAAGGCCTGCTCACCTCGAAGTACCTCGACGGCATTCCGCCGGAATCACGTGCCGCGCAAGATAAGTCGTTCCAAAACGAGTTGCTCACCCCCGAGATGATCGAGCGCCTGCGCAAGCTGAACACCATCGCCGACAAGCGCGGGCAGACGCTGGCCCAGCTGGCGCTGGCCTGGGCGCTGCGCGACGAGCGGGTCACCTCGCTGGTGATCGGCGCGTCCACCACCGAGCAGCTCGAGCAGAACGTCGCGGCGCTGGGCACCCTCGACTTCAGCACCGACGAACTCACCGACATCGACCGCCTGCTCGACGACGACGGCGAGGTCGACCTGTGGCGATCGGCGCGCCGAGGCACGCTCTGACAACTCAGATCGTCGGGCTCACCACCTCGATACCGAGGGCGAGCTTGCCCGCGTTCTCGTGCTGGATGTCGCGCAGATACAGATGCTGGTTGAGCACGTTGATATCGCGCCAGATCCGCTGGATCGGGCTCGATTCGTAAATCGCGCTCGCACCGGCGATTCGGAAGAGTTCGTCGACGGTGTCGCGGCAGGTGCTGGCGGCCCACAAGGCTTGCTGGTGCAGCTCGGACCGCTCGGCAACCGGCAACCCGCTCAGGTCCTCGCCGCGCAGCCGCCGGTCGACGTAGGTGTCGAACACGGCCCGCGTCGACTCGCGGGCGGCGCGGATCGCGGCTTGTGCGCGTCCGATCGTTCGCTGGATGACCGGGTCTTCGGACGCGGGCTGGAACTTGGGCGGGCCGACGCGAGTCGGCAGCACGGCAAGGACCTCGTCGAGGGCATGCTCGGCCGCGCCGACCGCGACAGCGGCGAACCCCGGCGCGAGCAGACTGAACAGCGGGAGCCGATACTTCGGCGCCGCGAGGCGACTCGGCGCGAAGAACGGAAAGGTGCGGCGCGCGGGCACATAGACGTCGTCGAGCGCGAAACTCATTGAGCCCGTGCCGCGTAGGCCCGCCACATGCCAGTCGTCGATGATGCTCACCTGCTCGGCGGGCACCACGACCGAGAGGAGTTCAGGCGACCCCCCGAGGCCAGGTTTCGGCGCGCCGTCTTCGTCGAGCAGCACAGTGTTCGCCATAACCCAACCGGCGTAACCGATTCCGCTGGCGAAGGGCCACCGTCCGGTCACCCGCACCCCGCCTTCGGCAGGACTGCTGCGACCGTTCGGGCCGAAGACGAGCGACATCGGACCGATCCCGTCGGCCAACACCTCGGCAATGCCGTCCGCGGGCAATTTCGACGCCACGATGGCCGGTGTCGTCGCGCAGATGAACAGGCTCCACGCTGTGCTGGTGTCCGCGTACGCGACCGCCCGGATGATCTCGAATGCCTCGTCGAGCCCGATCAGGCCGCTGCCGCCGGCGCCGGTCGGCGTGAACACGCTCCACAGGCCAGCGGCCGTGATGGCGTCGACCACCTCGGCCGGAAGATCGCGGGCGTCCTCGGCCTTCTGGCTGTACTGCCGCGCGATGGGCGCGAGGTCGGTGACCGCACCTAGCGCGTCGTCCAGCGACCGAATGGTCATCAGCGAACTCCTCGTCGTCGGACGCACAGCGCGTAGCAGATTCCGGTACAGCCTCGCCCGCTCCGGCCGAACTCGAAAGCCCTGTTTTCACTCAACGGACCGAGCATTCTGAACCCGTGAAGATTTACGCCGATCGGGCTCCCGTCGTCGCCCGACAATTGGTCACGGATCTGCTGGTGGCGGCGTGGGTTTACGGCTCGATCACGGCCGCGCTCTGGCTGCACGACCTCGTGCAAAAGCTCGCCGTTCCCGGCCAGAAGCTCGAGGGCGCGGGCAGCGGGATGGCCGACAGCCTCGGCGATGTCGGCCGCAAGGTCGGCCGAATCCCGCTGGTCGGCGACGATCTGACCTCCCCGTTCGAGCGCGCCGCCGACGCCGCCCGATCGATGGCCGAGGCCGGACACGATCAGCAGGCCGTGCGGCCACGACCAAACTTTTCAAACCGGAACGTAATTCTGTTCACAAATAAGACCGCTTAGTTTGCGCGACCTCTTCCAGCACTATCAACTGGAACGATGCCCACCGAGAATACGACGATAACCAGACGCAGGAGTTTCATTCCGCGGCTGCGCCGTCGCAACCTCGATGGCTACGAGATGGTTGTCTCGGCACCCGAGAAACCGACGGCCGACGAAAATCAGAACGCCGACCGCAATGTCATCATCGTGGCATTGTTCGCCGCGCTCGGCGGCATGCTCTACGGCTACGACACCGGGATCATCTCCGGCGCGCTGCCCAAGATGTCGGCGCAGTGGGGCATCGACCACTCCCGGCAGGAGATCCTCACCGCCGCGATCCTGCTCGGCGCGGTGGTCGGCGCGCTGGTCGGTGGTTCGCTGTCGAAAACGCTTGGCCGCCGCAAGACCATCTTCATCATCGCCTGCGTCTTCGCGGTGGGTGTCATCGCCTGCGCGCTCGCGGTGGACGCGTGGATGATGACCGTCTGCCGGCTGTTCCTCGGCCTCGCGGTCGGCGCCTGCTCACAGATCGTGCCCACCTACATCGCCGAACTCGCGCCACCACACCGCCGTGGCGCGATGGTGACCTTCTTCAACATCGCGATCGGCGTCGGCATCTTTCTCGCCAACCTGGTGAGCGTGGTCGCCGCCTCGGAAAACACCGTCGAGGCGAGCGACAACTGGCGCTGGATGATCGGCATCGCGGTGATCCCGGCACTCGTGCTGGCCGCGGCCATGCTGCAACTGCCGGAGACACCACGGTGGCTCATCGAGAACGGCACGGTCGGCAAGGCCAGGGTGGTGCTGCGCTGGATGCGCCCGAACCGCTCGGCCGCCGTCGACGAAACACTGCAGATCTGGGCCATCTCCCAGCAGGAACAGCAGCAGTCCCGCGGCGGCTGGGCGAATCTGACCCAGCGCTGGGCCCGCCCGGCCCTGGTCGCGGGCCTCGGCATCGCCGCCTTCACCCAGCTGTCCGGGCTGGAGATGATGATCTACTACTCGCACACCATCCTCGGCAGCGCAGCGGGTTTCAGTACCGGACTGGTCGTCTGGTCCGGCCTCGGCATCGCCGCCGTCTACCTGATCTTCACCGCGGTCGGCGAACGCCTCGTCGACAAGGTCGGCCGCCGCCGGTTGATGCTGACGCTCATTCCCGGCGCCACCCTGTTCCTCTTCGGCTTCGGCCTGCTCTTCATCCTCACCGCGCACCCGAACCGCTTCCTCACCCTCGCCTTGATGCTCGCGTACATGGCGTGCAACGCCGCCGGACTACAGGTGGTCGGCTGGCTACTCGGTTCCGAGCTCTACCCGCTGAGCATCCGCGACCGCGCGACCAGTCTGCACGCCGTCGCCCTCTGGGGCTCCAACCTCATCCTCACCCTCACCGCACTGACCACCATCGACACCCTCGGCCTAGGCCCCGCCTTCGTCATGTACGCCGTCTTCAACCTACTGTCGCTGATCTTCGTCTACTTCTTCGTCCCCGAAACAAAAGGCCATTCTCTCGAAGACATCGAACAATCCCTCCGCGACGGAACTTTCCTGCCATTGCGCGGCAATATCAGCAGCCGAATCGACGTCTCCTCCCCCGAAAACGCGGACCATTAACAACACCGCCATAGAGTTACCGCATGCCAACCGACCCGCGCGCCCTCCCAAAAGCCGAGTTCGCATTCCCCGGCCCCCTACGCGATCAGCTCGTAGCCGCGATCCTCGACGGATCCAAAACCTCCACCACCGGCATACTCGCCGACTACGAGCACTGCGGCGACCCACTCCCAGAAGTCGGTTCACTTGCGGCAGTAGTCGATTCGAACGACCGCCGGATCGCGATCATCGAAGTAACCCACGTCCGCCTAGCCCGACTCGCCGACGTCGACCTCGCCCACGCCATCGACGAGGGCGAAGGTTTCACCACCCTCGCCGCCTGGCGAGCAGTCCACGAAACCTACTGGCACAGCCCAGAAATGCGAAACTCACTGAACGACAACACCTTCACCGTCACCGACGAAACCACCGTAGTCCTCCAACGCTTCCACCTCATTACTGACTTGCGCTGACAAGCCGCCGCACACACCTATCCGACGGCATTTTGGGCTGGGCGGGGGTGGCGGGGCATGGTGATTGTTCCGGCGAGGGTTGCGGCGGCTAGGCAGGTGGCGCTGGCGGCGAAACTTGCTGCGTAGCCTGCGGTTAGGGCTATTGTGCTCAGTGCGGCTAGACCGACTGCGCCGCTGGTTTGGCGGACGGTGTTGAGGACTCCGGCGGCGAGGCCGCTGCGGTCGGGGGGAACTCCGTCGGTCGCGGCGACGGTGAGGGGAGTGAAGGCGGCTGCGGTGCCGTAGCCGAGGATCCCGCCCGAGAATAGGACCGTCCATAGATATGACGCGTCGAGGGCGATGCAGGCGGCCGTGCAGAGCAGGCCCACAGTGCCGATGACACAACTCGACATGGTCGCATTGCGTGCGCCCAGTCTGACCGTCAACCAGCCCGCTGATCGTGAACCAGCGATCATCGCCGCACCGACCGGCAGGTAGCCAACGCCCGCCAGTAGGGGCGAATAGCCTTGCACATCTTGTAAATACAGTGACAGCAGTACCGGGCTGGCGAGGAAGCCGGTTCCGAACAGGAACATCACCGCGTTCGCGCTACTGACCGAGCGAATTCGGAAGATGCGGAACGGCAGGATCGGGTCTGCGGCCCAGCGTGTTTGGTGGATCGCGAAGATGCCGATCAGCGCGAATCCGCCCAGTAGGGAGCCGAGCACGGCGTGGTCAGTCCAGCCGACGGCCGCCGAGCGCATGATCGCCAGCACCACACCGGTGATGCCCGCGGTGACCAGCAGCGCGCCGACTATGTCCAGTCGCGAGCGGGTGGTCCCCGAAACTTGCCGGGGCAGTATGAGAAACGCGCCGATCATGCCGATGACGCCCAGTGGCGCGAGCACGAAGAACACCCAGCGCCAGCCAGCCAGCTGGGTGAGTAGGCCGCCGATCACCGGACCGCTCGCGGCACCGGCGGCACCCACCGCGCTCCACATGGCCAACGCGCGGGCGCGAGCCGACGGATCCACGAAAGTCGTTGTCAGCATGGACAATGTCACCGGCATCAGCAGCGCGCCGCCAACACCCTGCGCCGCCCGCCCGGCAAGCAAGAACGCCGGTGCGTCCGCGAGCCCGACGGCCACTCGGGCGACGGTGAAAATCCCCATCCCGACGAGCATGATCCGGCGCCGGCCGAAGACGTCCGCGCAGCGCCCGCCGAAAAGCAGGCAACCCGCGAAGGCGAGGGTGTAGGCATTCACCGCCCATGGCAGCGCGGCAGGCGAGAAGCCCAGATCGGCACGCAGATCAGGCAGGGTAACCGAAACGATGGTGGCGTCCAGCACGACGGAGAACGATCCGATGCAGGCCAGGATCAGCACCAGCCGCCGCGGTTCCCACCGTTCGATTCGGCCGCGCGCCCGATCCGCCGCTGTTGCGTACGCGCTCATCGGCCCCACTCCGCGAGCCGCGCCGCCGCGTGAAACCGCGTCGCGGGGTCGGCGTATTGTGCGGCGGGCACGACATAGAGTGCGTCGATAGCGGCCCGATATGCGAGATACGTTGTTGCTAGCCCGGCTATTTCGGCCTTGCTCGCCGGTAGACCGGCGGCGTCGAGCAGCGTCCGGATGATGTCCGACTCGTTCATACCGCTGCCGCCCTCCGGTAGCAAGGCGGCAGTTGCCGGTGCCATTCGGTGTGCTGCTGGAAGGCGTCGCCGATCCGCAGGATCATCGCCTCGCCGAACGCGGGCCCGGCGATCTGCAGCGACAGCGGCAGTCCGGTCGCGCCCAAACCCATCGGTAGCGCCAGCACCGGATTGCCGAGGCCGTTCCAGTAGGGGGTATGCAACTTCCCGAACAAGCCTGCGTCATCCTGGAACCCTGTCGCATCGACCAGTTCGTCGAATCGCGGCGCACCGACGGACGCCGTCGGGCAGACCACCGCGTCGAACCGACCGAACAGCTCGCCGATCGCGTCCTGTGCGACGCGCCGGACCCGTTGGGCCTGAACATAATCGGCGCCCGACACCAACGCGCCTTTGGCCAGCAATCCGCGTGATGCCACGAAATAGTCGTCCCATCGGTCAGCCAGCACGGCGCGATGGTAGGCGAGCCCTTCACAAGTGACGATCACGAACGTCGCCATGATGGTTTCCGCCAGGTACGGCAGGACGATCTCTTCGACGTCGGCACCAATGCTCACGAAAACGCCTATCGCGCAATCGAATACGTCACCCAGTCCAGGATCGGAGCCTGCGGGGAAATGCCCTTGACGCACCACCCCGATACGCAGTCCGGAGAGCATCGGCCCGGCCTTGAACTCATTGATCGATCGGCCGTCGGCGGGCGCGATGGCACTGTCGGGGTCGCTCGGGTGCGGACCTGCGATCACCGCGAGCAGCGCCGCACAGTCCGCCGCGGTACGGGCCAGCGGTCCGACCCGGTCCACGCTGTAACCTAGTGGCACACAACCAGATTTCGGTACGCGGCCGAAGGTCGGCAGCAGACCCGTGACACCGCAGAACGCCGCGGGCATCCGAATGCTGCCCGCCGTGTCCGAGCCGAGGCCCGCGGGAAACAGTCCCGCGGCGATTCCGCTGGCCGTGCCGGAACTAGAGCCGCCCGCCCACCGACTCGGATCCCACGGATTCCGCGGCAACGGGAAGGGCTCGGTCGAATCCGGTACGCCACAGGCGAACTCCATTGTCGTGGTCTTGCCGGTGATGATCGCGCCCGCCTCGCGCAACCTCGCGACCACCGGCGCGTCTCGACCCGCGCCCCACGCGCGGTCATGCACCACACTCTGCGCGGTGGTGTCGCCGTCGGCCACCGCGATGGTGTCCTTCACCGCGACCGGAATGCCGTGCAGCACGCCGCGCTCGAGACCGCGGGCCCGCTCCGCGTCGGCTCGCCGCGCCTGCCGCCTGGCCGACTCGTCGAACCGGGCGAGATAGACCCCCAGTTCGCTGTCGTGCCGGTCGGCCTGCGCTATCGCGGACTCGATGAGCGCGACGCTCGACGTCTCCCCCGCACGTAATGCGCGGGCCGCCGCGGTGATCGAATACGGCTCTAGTGGCATGTCTCGTCCTCCAGGTTGATCTAACAAAGCCAAGGCTTACCTTGCCTGTTCAACCCGAGTTGAGGTCAACTAGGAGAATGCCGCAGCTGACACCCATCGCCACCGTCGTGGACCACTTCGATATCCCGCTGTCCACGCTGCACTACTGGGAACGCCGGGGATTGCTCACCACGCACCGCCGTGGTGGCCGTCGCTGCTACGACCAGGACCAGCTCTATCGCATCGCCCTGATCAAGCAATGGCAAACCACCGGCCTGATGAGCCTCGACGAGATCGCCACCTTGCTCACCGCCCGATCCAGTACCCCCGACTGGCGCGCCACCGTCACCACCCACATCACGGCCATCGACAACCGCATGCGCGAACTCGAGACCGCCCGCCACTACCTGTACTGGCTCCTCACCTGTTCCCGCGACGGCGATCTCGAACACTGCCCCGGATATCGAGCGTCTGTCTCCCTCCCCGAATGAAATAGCCGTTGGAGACGGAGAACTCTATTCCGTTCTGCGCTTTATCTCGGTGGCCGGAATGCTCAGAGCGGGCGGGAAATTCGTAAACATACATCCACCGGGCATACTATTCCGATGGCCCTGGCCACCTGACGGCTAATACTCAGATCGGCACCAGTTCGCCACCAGGACGGACAACACTCCCCGCGCGTCCATCGACCGGCAAGGCTCGCTGATGAGCAGCGACGGCGCAAGGACGCCCACCACAACCTCCCCTACAACGCCGACTGCACACATCAGCCCTGGTCGACCATGATCCGCATGTGATCGCGCCGTGATCGGTTGTGATATGCCAGTTAACGCTATCTGAACTCGCTTTTAGAATGTGGCACATGAGTCGTGGATCGCGTCGGCAAGTCCTACCTTGGATCTGGGATCGACAACCTGTCGAGACCGACGAGATAGACCGAATAAGGCTGCTCGCCTCGAGCTTCCCGTCTATCGACAGCGCACGCGAAAGCTGAACCAGCGCTGCGAATTCGACGATGCCGCCTAGAGGAGTTTGTCATGGCGCTCTACTTCACCGAGTGGTCGATCACCAGTGATGCAAGTCCCGAACGTGCCTCCCGCGTGACCGACCGAGGACGCGCGGCGTGGCGGTTGAGCTGGCTGCCCGATCGGGCACTCACCCTCGAACAAGCCAGGGCCGGAATGGAACTCGATGAACTCCTGAGCGATCCGGATAACGTGCACGACTACGCGGCCATGGCTCGAGCGGACACCTGCGCGGGCACGATCGGGATGCTGCGTGCCCACGTGGTGATCCTGTTGGCGAAGCGGATGGCGACCCGTCTTCCGGTCGCCGTCAGCGCGCACTGATTCCCAACCGCGGAACACCCACGAGTGCTTGATGTTCGATCATCCCGCGGATGCCTCGTCCAGCCAGGCGCGGATCCGATCGGTTCCCGAGCCCAGCTCGGGTGGCGCACTGGCATAGCGAACGGGGTTGCGTGACAACGTGATCGGGCTCGCGACCAGCGGCGGCAAGCCGGTCTCCGGGGGGATGCGCGTCCGCAGCCCCAAACTGTCGGCCAGCGCGAACGCTCCGGCCATGTCGTTGACGGGCCCACACGGGACTCCGAGCGGAGTAAGTAGCGCCGCCCAGTCGGCCGCGGACCTGGTGGTCAAGATGCCACCGAGTTCCACCGCCAGCACCTCGACATGCGCGACCCGCGTGGTGTTGTCGATGAATCGCGGATCCTCGACCAGGTGCTCGGCTCCGATGGCGCGGCACAGCGAGACGAATTGACCATCGCTACCCACCGCGACCGCCAGCGGCCGGTCCGCAGTGGCGAAGACCTCGTACGGCGCGATGGACGGATGCCGGTTCCCGAGAGCGGTCGGCACGACATCGGCCAGCGCGTAGGCCGTGCTCTGATTCACCATGCCCGCAAGCAGACTCGACAGCAGATTCACCTCGACCAGCTGTCCCTCGCCCGTCGCCTCCCGATGCCGAAGCGCCGCAAGAACTCCCACCGCCGCGTGCAGTCCGGCGAGCACATCGACCACCGCCACCCCGGTCTTCGTCGGCTTCCCATCCCCCGTAATGCTCATCAACCCACCCGCGGCCTGAATCAACAGATCGTAACCCGGCAATTCGGCACCCGTGCCCCCGCCGAACGCGGACAACGAGCAATAGATCAGTCCCGGATTGATCCGTCGCGCTTCCTCGTACGACAGCCCGAACTTTGCCATCGTCCCCGGACGAAAGTTCTCCACCACGATGTCGGCCCGTCGCACCAACTCCCGCGCGTACCGCTGCCCCTCCTCACTCCGCAAATCCAGGGCGACCGACGTCTTGTTCCGATTCACCGACTGAAAATAGGTAGCTTGCCCACCTGCGAATGGCGGCCCCCAACCCCGAGTGTCATCCCCCGCTCCAGGCCGCTCCACTTTTATGACGTCAGCCCCCAGATCGGCCAGCATCATCGTCAGATACGGCGCGGCCAGGATCCGACCGAAGTCCGCCACCACAATCCCGGCCAGGACTCCCGCCGTTCGTTTCTCATCCGTCATACCCGACACTCCACCACGGCCGCCGCCGATCGGCGATAATTTGAACCGGTCCCAGCAGAGTGCGGTACGTGCGGAAGGGATATGTCATGCGGCATGGCGCGGCAGTACAGACCGTCGAACGCCCTACTCCGTCCCGCTTCGAACGTACTGCCCTATGTGTCGTGTTGCTGTTGCTCCTCGCCAGCGGATGCGCTGCGCAAGCACACGACACGGCTTTCCGCTTCGAGGTGAACGAGGGACTGAATCAGAACTACCTGATCCGCGACGGCGACACCGCGGCACACCTGCTGCTGCGTTCGGGGCGAAATTCACGCATCCTGACGGCTTTCCCCGCCGGGAACAGCGGTACCGGGGTGTGGTTCGGACCACTCGCGGAACCGGCCGATTGGCTGATCGAATCGCCGCCGAAAGCGAAGGCCGCCAGGGACTCTCGCGACCGCCCCCTGTCCGGGATAGAGTTCGAAGCCGCGATCACCGCGCCGAGTCTGACGCCCAAGCAGGCGGTGCTGTCCAACGTCCGCGTGCTACGCGACTACGACCAGTACGCACTGGTGCCCGCCGAACTCGTGGTCGCACCGGCAGCCTCGGGCAACACGGTGACGTGGGCGCGAGACCGCCTCGACGGCGCGCCCGGCTATCTTCTCCGCCTCGACGTCCTCGACGGCGCGGTGACACCGGCGGGAACGATCACCGCCGGGGCGGACGGCCGGATCAAGCTCCGCGTCACCGCGGCGACCGGCGACACTCCCCTTACCGCACTATCCGGGACCGCGCTGCTGAACGGCCGGGAGCGAAAGCTGGACGCCGCGAAGAACACTCTCACCTTCCTCAGCTACCGGGAAAAGTTCCTCGCCGGATCATGGCGCTTCAACACCTATTTCGGCCGCGACACCCTGATATCGATGATGCTGTTGAAGCCGGTACTTGCCCCCGAGGCGATCGAAGCAGGTATTCGCTCCGTGCTGGCCCGACTAGGCCCGCAGGGGCAGGTCGCCCATGAAGAGGCCGTCTCGGAATTCGCGATGCTCACCCATCAGCGCGAAAACGGGACACTCAGCGACGCACCGATATTCGACTACAGCATGGTCGACGAAAACTTCCTGCTTGCACCGGTTGTCGCCGCCCATCTGCTCGACGATCCAGCGGGCGTCGAACGGGCCTTCGCCTACCTGCGCGCGCCCCTGGACAACTCGTCGATCGGCCAGGAACTTGTCCGCAATCTGCGCCTCGTAGCTTCGAGCACAGCGGCTTTCGCACACGACCCTCGGTACGGCAACCTGATCGCCTTGCAGGACGGGCACGACGCGGGCCAATGGCGGGACAGCGGAATCGGTCTCGGCGGCGGCCGCTATCCCTACGACGTCAACGCCATTCTCGCGCCCGCCGCCCTCGAAGCGACCGCCCGGCTGCTCGACAGCGGGGCACTCGATCCGTTCCTCAGCGCCGACGACCGAATCCAGTTGTCCGACACGGCCGCCGCGGCGAAGACCTGGCGTGCTGAAGCGCCTCGGCTGTTCACGGTGACCCGCGACGCCGAACAGGCAAGGGCGGCAATAGATTCCTACTCCGCGAAGATCGGTGTACCCGCCCAAGCCGCGCTCGCCGCGCTCGACCAGGGCCCGGTCACGTTCCCCGCCGTCGCCCTCGACGCCAACGGCACACCCATTCCGATCCTGCATTCCGACGACACCTTCGACCTGCTGTTCGGCTCCCCGCCACCCGAGGCCCTCGACAAGCAGGTCGGCACCCTGTTCCGGCCGTTCCCACTCGGGCTGATGACCGGGGCGGGGCTGGTGGTGGCCGATCCAGTCTTCGCCGACCCCGGCCTCCAGGCGCGATTCACCAACCACGACTACCACGGCACCGTGGTCTGGTCCTGGGTACAGGCCGCGCTCGCAAGCGGTCTCGGGCGCCAACTCGGCCGCACCGACCTACCCCAGCCCGTCCGGGACCACCTGCTGGCCGCCCAGCACAGTCTGTGGCAGGTGATCGACGCCGCCGAGTCGATGGCGAACTCCGAGCTGTGGAGTTGGCGTTTCGAGGACGATCGATACCGGATCGCGCCCTTCGGGGCCACCGAGGGGGACGTGACCGAAGCCAATGCGGCACAACTGTGGAGCAGTGTGTATCTGGCCGTCACGCCCCCGCCGTGAGCCTCAGGCCTGACGCAGCAGGACAGGCAACTCGACGAGACCGCGGATCAGCAGGCTGGGTTGCCAGCGCAGCGGGTCGCTGCGCGGCGCCAGCGAGAGTTCCGGGAATCGTTGCAGGAGTGCGGTAAACGCTATTTCTGCTTCCACGCGGGCCAGTGGGGCACCGACGCAGAAGTGGATGCCGTGGCCGAAGGCCAGATGGCCTGCGGTGTCGCCGGTGAGGTCGAGGTTCTCGGGGTCGCGGTAGCGGGCGGGGTCGCGGTTCGCGGCGGCGAGCGCGACGTACACGAACTCGTCGGCCGGGATTTCGGTGTCGCCGACCAGGATCGGTTCGGTGGTGTAGCGCACGGTCGCCCAGTCGACGGGGCTGCCGAAGCGAAGGAATTCCTCCACCGCGGCGGGCACACCCGCCGGGTCATCGCGTAGCGCGTCGAACTGAGACTTGTTGCGCAGCAAAGCATATGTCCCGTTGGCGATGAGGTTCACGGTGGTCTCGTGGCCCGCGATCAGCAGCAGGAACGCCATCGCGATCAGTTCCTGCTCGGTGAGCTGGTCACCGTCCTCGCGCGTTTGGGTCAGCCCGGAGAGCAGATCATCGCCCGGATCGATCCGTTTCGTCTGCACCAGCGCGGCCAGATACTCCGACATCTCGGCCGTGCAGCGCGTCCGCTCCGCCAGGTCGCTGCCAACCCCGACCATCACCTTCGTCCACCGCTGGAAGTCCTCCCGGTCCGCGAAGGGCACGCCGAGTAGTTCACAGATCACGGTGACCGGCAACGGAATCGCGAAAGCCGCCAGCAGATCGACCTCGTCGTGCTCGGCCATCCGATCGAGCAGGCCGGCGGTGATCTCTTCGATACGCGGCCGCAGCGCCGCTACCCGCCGAGTGGTGAAGGCCTTGTTGACCATCTTGCGCAGCCGGGTGTGGTCGGGCGGATCCGAGTTGAGCATGTGTCCGCTGAGTGCCATTCCCAGCGAATCCTGTGGTACCGAGGGATCTTTCTTGCGCATCACCTCGACGATCCCGGCGATGCTCTTGTGCAGGCGAGGATCGGCGAGCACCGCCCGGCCCTCGGCGTATCCGATGACCACCCACTGCGGCATGCCCTCGGAAAACTGCACCCGCAGCACCGGTCCCCGCTCACGCCAGCGCCGGTAATACACCTGCGGGTCGCGGAAGAAGTCCCCGCCCACCGTCTCGATCCGGTCCTGCGCCTCAGTGTCGGCCATGCCGCCCTCCCTGCTAATCGCGACCGGGATCGATCGCGCCCGCCCGTGAGCCGCCGACGGCAGGCCTCACGTCAACCACCGTACCGAACCGACCGGCCGATCCCGTTGGTCGCCAAGGGATTAACATCCGGCACCGGACCAATGAATGACGTGTGAATTAATAGTCGATCGAGTGCCGCGCACCACGGACCTGCGCCGTCATCGTTCGATCATCGGTGCGGCGCCCGCGCTGACCTTTCCGGAAACGGACGTCATCGAAACATCACCGCGGCCTTCGGTGCCGCGTGCCTCGCCCCCGCTGGCCATAACATCTGCCCCGGAGTTCGACCGAGGCGAGGAGATCCGGTGAGTGCTGCCGGTGAGGCATTCCGATCCGATGTGAATGACGGGATGTGGGAGTCCTTTGCTGAGCAGGTGAATAGGCAGCCGGGAGCGGCGGCACTCATCGATGGCGACGGCACGCTGACCTATGCCGAGCTGGCCGAGCTGGCCGACGACTTCGCGGAGTGCTTGCGCGCCAACGGAGTTCGAGCCGGTGACCGGGTGGGTGTGCAGCTGGCCCGTAGCCGGGCGGCCGTGGTCTCGATCCTGGGCACGCTCCGCGCGGGAGCGGCGTATGTGCCGCTGGATCCGGCGTATCCGGCGGCCCGGCTGGCGGCAATGATCGACGATGCCCGGCCCGCCGCGCTGCTGACCGCGGACGGTGTGGTCGCGTTGGCGGCCGGCGCGGCGCAGCCCGGCATTGCCTACGTGATCTTCACGTCGGGGACCACCGGGCGGCCGAAGGGTGTGCTGGTGTCGCGGCGGGCGCTCGCGGGCTTCTGCGCGGCCGCGATCGACCGGTACGGGCTCGGTGCCGATGATCGGGTGCTGCAGTTCGCGTCGTTGAGTTTCGATGCCAGCGTCGAGGAGCTGTTCCCGGCGCTGAGTTGCGGTGCGGCCGTGGTAATTCGGGACGACGACATGATCAGCAGACCGGATCTGTTCCTCGACCGCTGCGCGGCGCTCGGGGTCACCGTGCTCGACCTGCCGACGGCATACTGGCACGAATTGGTCGCCGCACTCGATCACGGCGAGGCCGTGCTGCCCGCGACGGTCCGGCTGACCATCATCGGTGGCGAGGCGGCGCGACCCGATGCGGTGCGGCGCTGGCAGTCGGTGGCCGGTGCGGCGACGCGGCTGCTGAACACCTACGGCCCCACCGAAACCACCGTCGTCGCGACAGTCGCGGACCTGACCAGGTGGGTCGGCGACGCGGTACCGATCGGCACGCCGCTGGACGGCGTGACCTGTCGCGTTATCGATGCCGACGGCGATCCGGCCTCGACCGGCGAACTGCTGATCGGCGGCCGAATGGTCGCCGACGGTTATCTGAACCGGCCAGAACTGACCGCCGAACGATTCCGGCCCGGACCCGACGGCACGGAATACCGGACCGGCGATCGCGTCCGGTGGCGCGACGGTCAGCTGGAATACCTTGGCAGGCTGGATGATCAGGTAAAGATTCGCGGGTTCCGGGTCGAGCCGGGCGATATCGAGGCGGCCCTACGGGCGCTGCCCGCCATCGATGACGCCATCGTGTCGGTCCATGAGCGGGCCGGGTTGCCGGTGCTGATCGGCCACGTGCTGACCGCACTCGACACCGACCTGGCCGCGGTGCGAACGTCTCTGCGGGCGAGCTTGCCCGCTTACCTCGTACCCGCCGAACTCGTTCGGCACGTGCGGTTTCCGTTGACCCCGCAGGGCAAGATCGATCGCGCCGCCCTGGTGCCGATGGTGGAAAACACCAAGCCGCCGTGGACGGGCACAGCGGACCAGGCGACGATCGCGACGCTGTGGGAGTCGCTGCTCGGCGTTCCGGTCAGCGGGGCGGACGACGACTTCCTCACTCTCGGTGGCGATTCGCTCAGCGCCGTGCGCCTTTGTGCCGCGCTGCGCCATGAACACGGTGTCGAGCTCACCTTGCGCGAGTTGTACGCGGAGCCAACGGTGGTCGCGGTCGCGGCCCGGCTGGATCGGCGTATCGCTACGGACGCGGGTCCGAGCACGGCCTTGCCGGAGAACGTGCCGCTGCCGCTGAGCCCGTGGCAACGTGACTTCTGGGCCGCCGAGCAGGTGTGCGCCGGGCTGCCCGCGCACACCCTCGGTATCCGGTATCGATGGAACGAACCAGTCGAGGCCGCGCCGCTCACCCGCGCGCTCGCCGAGCTCGCCCGTCGCCATCCGATGCTCAGATCCCGTTTCCCGGACGACGGTTCGGAACCGAGCATGGTGATCGATGCCGCGGCGACCATCCCGCTGATCGAAGCCGCGCCGGACACCGACGGCATCGATCTGCGGCACGGTCCGATCGCCCGGGCATTCCTGGTCGGTGCCGCCGAGGTGGTGCTCGTCGTGCATCATCTCGCGTTCGACGGCTGGTCGGCGGGCGTCGTCGGGGCCGAACTCGCACAGCTGTATCGCGCCGCGCGCACCGGCGGCGGCAGCGGCTTGCCCGCCGCGACGCCGCTGCCGGATCTGGTCGCCCGAGCCGCCGTCGCGAAGTCCGATCCGTCGTTGACCGCCTACTGGCAAGCACGCTTCGACGACGCCGATCTCGACCTGGAGCTGCCCGCCGACCGGCCGCGGCCGGTGGCCCGATCCTTCGCGGCGGCACGGGTTTGCGCCCGCGTCGATCCCGAGCTGCTCGATCGACTCCGGACCTACGCGCAAGGTCGGCGAGCGAGCCTGTTCATGGCACTGCTGGCAAGTGTGCAGACCGTGCTGTCGCGCTACACGCGCCGAACCGACATCACCGTGCTGTCCCCGGTCGCCTGCCGGACCGCGAGTGGTTCGGAAGCGGTGGTCGGTCCGCTGCTGAATATTTTGCCGATGCGCGGCGACGTTTCCGGTGATCCGACGTTCGACGAACTCATCGACCGAGCGCGCGACGCGGTGCTGCTCGACCTGGAGCATCAAGAGCTGGCCTTGCCGGATCTGATTGCCGCACTGGCCCGTCCGGGCAGTGGGAACCGGAATCGGCTCAGCCCGGTCATGCTGACCGTGCACAACACTCCGGAGCTCGGCGATCCCTCCGTCAGGTACGCGGGCGAACTGGCACCCGCGGCGACGATGATGGATCTCGCTGTCGGGCTGGATTTCCCGGTTGATGGCGCGATACTGAGCATCGACTACGCGACCGAATTGTTCGATGCCGCACGGATAACGGCGTTGCTCGGCCACCTGCTGACCGTGCTGACCGCCGCCGTCGACAACCCGGTCGTCCCGATCACCCGGCTCCCGCTGCTCACCGAGGCCGAACGCCATCGGATCGTGCACGAATGGAACGACAGCGCTCACCCCCAGATCGATGCGACGACCATTCACCAGCTGTTCGAGCACTGTGCCGCAACAACTCCGGACGCTGCGGCGCTCACCTTCCGCGACAGCACCATCAGCTACGGCGAGCTGAACCAGCGAGCCAACCGGCTCGCCCGGCGGCTGTGTGCTGACGGCGTCGCGCCGCGGGAGCGGGTGGCAATCCGCCTCGATCGCGGCTTCGAGCTGTTCACCGCGATGTGGGCGGTACTCAAAGCCGGTGCGGCGTACGTGCCACTCGACCCGACGTACCCGCGGGACCGGCTCGACTACATGCTCGCCGACTGTGGCGCGAAACTTGTCATCGACGACGCCTACCTGACCGACGAAACCCCTTCTGACAGCCACGATCTCCCGCTGCGCAACACTGCGGACGACCCCGCCTATCTCATCTACACCTCCGGCTCCACCGGCAAACCCAAGGGTGTGGTGGTGAACCACGGCAACCTGGTGCACGCGGTGGGAATGTGGCGGCACGCCTACGAGCTGCGCCCGGAGTGGACGTACCAGCAGGCGGCCAGCTTCTCGTTCGACATGTTCGTCGGTGAGACGTTGCGCGCGTTGACCACCGGGGGCCGACTGGTGATCGTGCCGAGGGAGACGCTGCTCGATCCCGCCGACCTGTATGAGTTGATGCGGTCCGAGGGCGTGCAATGCACCGAACTGGTCCCCGCGGTATTGCGCACGCTGCTGACCCATGTCGAACAGATCGGGCAGCGGCTCGATTTCGTCCGCGTGCTCATCGGCGGCGGTGACGAGTGGCGGGTCCGCGAGTACGCGCTTGCGCAACGCCTCGTCGGGCCGGCGAACTCGGTCGTCAACGCGTACGGCGTCACCGAGGTCAGCGTCGACAACGTGTGGTTCGCCGGGACGGTGGATCACCTGCCCGGCAATGCCCCGCTGCCGATCGGAATCCCGTTCGCCAACAACAGGGTCTACGTCCTCGACGAGCATCGCGAACCGGTGCCCGCCGGGATCGTCGGCGAGCTGTACCTCGGTGGTGCCGGCGTCACGCCGGGCTATCACGAGCGGCCCGAGCTGACCGCCGAGCGGTTCGTCACCGATCCGTTCGCACCCGAGCTCGGGGCGCGGATGTATCGCACCGGCGATGCCGCGCGCTGGCGGCTCGGCGGGCAGGTCGAGTTCCTCGGCAGGCTCGACGGGCAGGTGAAGGTCAACGGCTACCGGGTCGAGATCGGCGAGATCGAGGCGGCGCTCGGCGCATTGCCCGAGGTGGTCGCGTGCGCGGTCGCCCTGCACCCGCCGCCATCGGGGCTCGCCCGGCTGATCGGTTACGTCGTCACCCGCGACGGCACCGACGCCGACGAGGCGGCTATCCGCGACGCACTCGCCGCCGAGTTGCCGACGCACATGGTGCCCGCGCGCGTCCTGACGTTGACCGCCCTGCCGCTGACACCGAACGCGAAGCTCGATCGCCCTCGGCTCCCGGCACCGCCCGATGACCTCGGATCGAGTGCCGGTCCCGCGCCGCGCACCCCGACCGAGCGGCACATCGCGGCGGTGTGGAGCGATGTGCTCGGCGTCGGCGAATTCGGGATCGACGACACGTTTTTCGCGCTCGGCGGTGATTCGTTCAAGGCACTGCAGGTAATCCGGCGGATCGAGCCCGCGCCCGCGCTGATCGAGCTCTACCAGCATCCGACGGTTCGGCGATTGGCCGCGTTGCTCGCCGAGCGCTCCCCCGGTGCGGTCGCCGAACGCCGAATGTTGCACCGGCTCACCGACTCCGACGCCACCGCCGAGGGCATTACGGTGGTCGCGGTGCCGTACTCCGGTGGCAGCGCCATCGCCTATCAGCCACTGGCCGAGGCGCTTCCGGCGCACTGGGCGCTCTACGCGGTGGAACTGCCCGGGCACGATCGCGCCCGCCCGGACGAGGAGTTGCTGCCCGCCGCGGCGGTCGCCGAGCGCGTGCTGGCCGAACTGCCCGCGATCGCCGGGCCGATTCTGTTGTACGGGCACTGTCTCGGCGTCGCGGCGACGGTTGAACTTGCCAGGCAAGCCGAGGCCGCCGGTATCGAGCTCATCGGTGTCGCACTCGGTGCGGGGTTCCCCACCGCGCGGCTGCCCGGCCGATTTTTCGACTGGTTCTACCGGCTCGTGCCGACCGACCGGCTCACCTCCGATCGCGAATACCTGACCTATCTGCGCGGCCGGGGTGGCTTCGTCGACATCGAGGACGCGGACCAGCAGGCTTTCGTGCTGCGCAATGTCCGCCACGATGCCCGCGACGCCGAGGAGTACTTCACCGCCGCGTATACCGATCCACGGCCTGCGCTGCGCACTCCGGTGCTTGCGGTGGTCGGTGCCAAGGACCGGGTCACCGAGCACTACACGGAACGCCATCACGAGTGGCGGCATTTCAGCGATGGTCCGCTCGAGCTGGCCGTGCTGCCGAGAGCCGGGCACTTCTTCGTGAAAAGTCACGCGGAACCGTTGGCTGAGGCGCTGGTCGGTTTCGCCGAGCGGGACAGCGAACCCGTTGCACCGGTGCCTGTTCCGGCCGCCGGGCCGCCACCCAGCCTGTCCAAGTTCGCCCTTGTCGCGCTCGGTCAGTTCATCTCCATGGTCGGCAGCGGGCTCAGTGCCCTGGTGCTCAGCATCTGGGTATTCCAGCAGACCGGGTCGATCACCGACTTCGCCGTGGTCAACGCCATCGGACTCTTGCCTGGCATCCTGGTCAGTCCGATCGCCGGGGCCGCCGCCGACCGCTGGGATCGACGCCGGGTGCTGCTGATCAGCGACGGTGCCGCCGCCCTCGCGATGAGTGTCCTTGCGGCGCTGGTGTTTACCGGCGGTCTGCGACTGTGGCAGATATTTCTCGCCGTCACGGTCACCTCTATCGCGGGAGCCTTCCAACGGCCCGCCTATCTCGCCGCCGTCGCCCAACTCGTGCCCAAGCGATATCTCGGACACGCCAACGGCATCAGCCAACTCGGCGTCGGTGTCGGGCTGGTGTTCGCGCCGATGCTCGGGGCCGGGCTGATCGGGCTGATCGGGATCGCGGGCGTAATCCTGCTGGACATGCTGACTTTCACCGTCGGCGTCGCGACCCTGCTGCTGGTCCGGTTCCCGAATCTGATGTTCCACCGCCGGGAGGAGACGTTCCGCAGCGAGATCGTCAATGGCTGGCGCTACATCACCCGCCGTCCCGGCATGCGGGCCGCGCTGCGCTTTTTCGTCATCGACCACGCGTTCTACACCCTCGGCTTCGCCGTCATCACACCGATGCTGCTGCTCGAGCAGTCGCCTGCGGTGCTCGGAATCGCCCTGGGCGCAGGCGGATTCGGCGGCCTCGCCGGAAGTCTCGTGATGGGCCTGTGGGGCGGCACCGTGCGCCGGACCAACGGGTTGATCATCTTCATGGGCATCGGCAGCCTCGGCATGACCGTCGTCGGGCTCGGCAGCTCCCCCGCCTTCGTGATCGCGGGCATGTTCCTGTTGACGTTCGGCGAATCGCTGGCCGAGGGGCACTGGATTGCCGTGGTGCAGACCAAGGTCGGCTTCGAACTGCAGGGCAGGGTGCTGTCCATCTTCATCACCGTGATGATGCTGACCATGCCGCTCGGCTACCTGCTGGTCGGCCCGCTCGCGGAACGCCACGTGCAGCCGCTGCTCGAGCCGGGCGGCCCGCTCGCCGGGACCGTCGGCCAGCTCATCGGGGTCGGTCCAGGCCGCGGCTTGGCGCTGCTCGTGGTCCTCAGCGGGCTGCTGCAACTCGCCTGGGCGGTGCGCGGCTGGCTCGACACCCACCTGCGCCTGCTCGAAGACCACCTGCCCGACGCCCTGCCACCCGCCGAGATCGACTCGCGCGACGACCTGCAACGCCTTGCCGACGCTCAACTTCTCCGCTGAAAGGCCGACCGTGCCCGCCTCACCCCCGACCACCGCGCCGACCGACGCGTATGCCACGCCGCTCATCGACGCCGGTGCGCTCGTGCCAGGAACTCGGATCCTGATCAAAGACGAAACCCGTTACGCCTCAGGCAGTCACAAGGAACCGGCCGCCCGCGCGGTCGTCGCCCGTGCTCTCGCCGAGGGCTACCGGCGGGTCGTCATCGCGACGTGCGGCAACTACGGCCGCGCCATGGCCATGGCGTGCGCCGCGGCCGACATCGCCTGCACCGTCGTGCTGCCCACCGGATGGAGCGATGGCGGGGCGTTCATGCGGGAGGCGGGCGCCGACGTGCACCTGGTTCCCGGTACCTATGAGGACGCCGTCGACGAATCCCGCATCCTCGCCCGCGCCGAGGGTTCGATCGACGGAAACGTGGACGGCCCGTACGTGGACGCGGTATTCGAGGGGCACGGTGTCGTCGTGCACGCCCTGCGCACCGCGCTGCCCGAACCGCCTGCCGCACTGTGGATTCCGGTCGGCAACGGCACCACCATCATCGCGGTGCACCGGCAGCTGCGCGCTCTCGGCTGGTCGGTGCCGATCAACGGCGTCGGTTCCGCCGCCAACAATCCCGTGGTGACCAGTTGGCCCGGCGAATACCAGATGCTGCCCGCCGACGGCGTCGTCACCACCGATCACAATCAGCCGCTGGTCAATTGGCACGCACTGCAGGGTCCCGAGGCGATGGCCGCGGTGGCCGAGACCGGTGGCGCGGTGTTCGGGGCCGACGACACCGAACTGCTCGCCGCCCGGGATCTGCTGGCCGAGCACGGTGCCCGGCCGACGCCCTCCGGTGCCGTCGCCCTCGCCGGACTGCTCGGCCATGCCCGAGACACCGCCCTCAGCGGTACCCATGTCGTCCTGCTCAGCGGCCGCTGAGCCAAGTCGAGAAGGTCAGATGACCCACCCCGCTTCGGGCCTGCTGTTCGCCCGCGCCCGGACCACCGCTGCCGACGAGCGCGTCTTCTTCGGCAAACTGGCCCTACTCGCCGTGCTCACCGCGCTCGGCGTCGTCCTCGCGCTGCGGCCGGAGCCGCTGGCGCTGATCGCCGGGGTGCTGCTGTTGGCGGCCATGTACACCCACGCCGTCGAGTTGCAGCATCAAGCATTGCACCACTCCGCTTTTCGCGCCGCGTGGCCGCATCGACTGGTCGGCGTGCCGCTCGGCCTGCCGCTGTTGGTGGTGTACACCAACTATCGCGTCCGTCACCTACAGCACCATCGATACCTCGGAACCCCAAGGGACACCGAGTTCTTCGGTTTCGATACCCGTAAGCCGCTCACCATTGGGCTACTGCTGCGCGGCATGTTCGACTACGCGCGAATTGTCTTTGTCCTGCGCGACGTGCTGCGTGCCTCGACCGGACGCTGGCGCTACGAACACGGCGACATCAGCGTGACCATGCGCCGCCGAGCCATCACCGAACACCAGATCCTTGGCGCGCTCCTGCTTGCCGTCATTGCCATCGCGGCAACCGGCCAGCACGACCTCGTCCTGCGAATCTGGCTGCTCCCCTTGCTGTTCGCCGTCCCGATGCACTTCCTCGTGGAACTCCCTGAACACCTCCTCTGCGACCCCGCCACCACCGACGTCCTCCGCAACACCCGCTCCATCCGCGGCAGCCGCCTGAGCACCTGGTTCACCAACGGCAACAACCTGCACATCGAACACCACGCCGCAATGTCGGTCCCCCTCAACCATTTACCCGCCCGCCACGACGAGGTCCGCCAGCACGCACTCCACGTCGAACGCAGCTACCTCGACTTCTACCGCACCCTGTGGCGAGCGATCCGTCGTTCCACCGTGCCACCCTCGCCGGATCCCGCCGGAGACTACGGGACCAGCTTGGCTCCCGCCGACCCTGGCCTGTTGATACGCACGGTGACCGATGCGGAGCCGTTGCCTTCGACGGTGACTATTCGCGCTCCGGCGGCCGAGGTGACGGTGCCGCCGTCGACGCGGACCTCGTAGCCGTTCGGGTAGTGCAGGTCGGAGACGTAGATTTCGGTTGGGGCGGAAGTGGGTTTCGGGGTGTAGGTGTAGGCGAAATCGCCGGTGGCGGAGTCGAAGACGAATCGGCCGGGGGTGCCCGCGGTGGCTCGGGGGTAGGTGCGGACCAGGTCGCGGCCGATGTCGCCGAGGAACGGGTCGGGTTTGGGGGCGCCCGGTCCGAAGGTGGAGGCGTAGTGCCAGTATTGCCAGCCGATGAATCGTTCGTCGGCTCGGACCAGGGTGTTGCGTAGCACTGTGGCGTCGCCATCACCGAATTCGGTGACCAGAGTGGGGATTCCGGTTCGGTGGGTGAAGGCGTCGATGTTGCCCCAGGTTTTGTCCTGCTGCACCGGGCAGAGTCCGCGTAGCTGTTCGGGGAGGCCGAGGTAGATCGCCAGTTGGCTGGGGATGCAGTAGTCGTGCGGGGCGAAGACGATGCCGGGTGAAGTGATCGGCGGGTTCTTGCCGAGGTTCGACGGCATGGTCTCGTTCCAGGTCACGTTCGGCTCCCAGAACACCGGGATGCCGGTATTGCGGGCGCGGACCGCGTCGGTCAGTTTTTGCATGGCCGCTTGATATTTGGTGTCGAAGCCGGGGCAACCGTTCGGGAAGCAGGTGTGGAACGCCGAGCCGGGCCACGGCTCGTTCATCAGCTCGATGCCGAGCACACCTGCGCGCCCGTTGACCTTCGCGGTCAGCGCCGCCAGCGCCGTGCCGAGATAGTCGAGCACACCATTGCTGTTGTCCCACACCTCATCCCAGCCCCGGTTCATGCTCGGCATCAGGTAGTACAGCGGAAAACCTGGGTTCGGTTCCCAGACGGCCGGGCGCGATCGCAGCGACCATTCCGGGAAACCGTTGCCGCCCCAGATCTTCGACAGTCCGTCCTGATGGTTGTCGAGCAAGGTGTAAATGCCATGTGCCGCAAGCGTATCGATCACCGAGCCGATGCGATCGAGATAGGCCGTGTCGACGACGCCGCGCGTCGGCATCAACCCGTCGAAACTCACACCGAGGCGCACGGTATTGAACCCATGTCCCGCAAGCAGAGTCGCGTCCGCATCGGTCAACGTGAAGCCATCGCCGGGTTCGATATACGGCGCCTGCTTGTCGACGTTGTTGACCCCGTGCAGCAACACCTTGCGCCCGAGCGCGTCGACGAGATAGCTCCCCTCGGCCTGAAGCCTGCTGATCGAAGGCCCCGCCGGAGCGGACTGCGCCGGGGCCGGAAGCGCAACCATGCCCGCGCACCCGATCACCGCCACCGCGGCCCCCACCGCCCATCGCGCGCCGGCCATCGCCGTTCTCATGACTCCGCGCATTGGCATCTCCGCTCACGTGAACCGATAACGCGCTTAATGGTCACACGTCCAGTTCAAGCGAACATAACCACCGCGACTTCCCCAGTCGTCTGGGGATATCCAGACCTTTCATCTAATTCGTTTACCAGAAGTTTGCCCAAGCAATTATTGACAACTCATGGGATGTTTGTTTGCCTTGCTACACAATCGCTTCGGACCGCACGACGGTGACGGCATCCAGCACCACCACCTGCGAGGCACGCTGACTCGCAGAACAAGATAGGACCCGATGCCAGCCCTGAGAAAGCGGTCACGACCGTCCGCGCACATTGATCCAGGTAGTAGCGGAGCTCGCTCGATACGCCTCGATGAATCGTCATGCCACCAGGTTGCGCACCGAGATCCGCTGTCCGCCGACGCATTGCTGGCGAACTTGCCCGCAATGAACGCCGCCGCCGATGTGCGCGAACTCGCCAAGTCGTTTCGGCAATTGGTGTGGCGTGCCCGCGAGGTGGAACTCCTGGAGGTGCCCGACCGGCTCGCGGCAATGCGGGATGCCGGGATGTTCCTCTCGTCGCTGCAGCGGCACGGCGTCGAGCCGCTCGAAGCGGTACCCGAAGCCACCGACACGCTGCTGGCGTGGGGGCTCTCGGTGGACATGGTCCCGCGCGACACGGTGCTGCACTACGGCGTCTGGAACCCGCCAGGCAAGCGTCAGCGCATGTTCCTCGGCGACCGTCAGGAGAACGTGCTGATCGATGCCGTTCGCGTCAGCACCTTGCTGATCGATGAAATCGCTCCGATGCTCGCGGGATCGGCCGAATTACGGCCGAGCGACACCGCCTTCGGCGAGATCTGTCACGCGGCAGCGGACCAGTTGGAGACCTTGCCGGAGGTGATGAACGACGTCTATCGCAATGTCGACCCGGTCGAATTCTATGCCGCCCAACTGGGCCCGTTCATGACGGACGTGACCGTCGCCGACCGCCAATATTACGGCCCCGCACCAGTTCACGTTCCGCTGTACCTGATCGACCACCTCGTGTGGTCCGCCGACCGCGGCGACGCCGACCTTCGCTATTTCCAGCATGATCTCGTGAAATACGGCCTGCCCCAATGGCGCCGGTTGTTCGAGCAGACCGAGGGCTCCCCCTCGCTGATCACTCGACTCGTCCGCGAATTCGACCGCCCCACCGGTCCACCGGCCACCAGGGTCGCCGATGCGATGGACGGCGCGATCCGAATCATGAACGCGCTACTAACTTTTCGCGGCAAACACAATCTCATGGCGGGCGGCGCCTACACCGACACGTCCCGGTACGCGACCGCGTCGGCGGGCGTAAGCCCCGGCCTGCTCGACCACATCCTCACCCTCACCCGCGATGCCACTCACCACGCCCGCTCCCGCCGCACCGGCACCAGATCCTGACCGCGTTACTCGGCGTCCTCGTCCGCCCACCGCACGTGCTCTTGCTCCGCCCAGCTCCGCCTGACTTTCCCGGTGAGCATGCCGCGCATCGCTTCCGCGTCGCGCAGCGCGTACATGAGGTGGCCGACGACCAGGATGCCGAAGGCAAGGGCGAACCAGTCGTGCATCAATGTCGCGCCGGTACGCCATGCCAGACGGGTCCAGTCCGGGAAGAACATGATCACGCCGGTGCCGAGGAGTACGAAGATCGATCCTGCGCTCAGCGCGGCGTTGAGTTTCTGGCCCGCGTTGAACTTGCCGACCTCTTCCCCGGACAGGCGGCGGCCCTTGAAACGGAGCCACAACCAGTCGGCGCGGGTGAAGCGGTTGAGTCTGGACAGGTCGGCACGGTAAGCGCGGGAGGCCAGACCGACAACGATCGGCACGGGCAGCGCGAAACCGCAATATACGTGGATGATTTCGACGATGTGGCGGTTACCGACCAGGACCGCGAGCGAGCCGTTGTACAAGATCGCCGCGGTGAGAATGCAGATCAGGACCAGCACACCGGTCAGCCAATGCACCCAGCGCTCGGCGCGGCTGAAGCGAGGCAAGTCGCGCTCGGTCGGGTCAGCCGGTGGGATCATCGCCGCGCCCGTTCGACTGGCCGACCCATCCGTCGATGGAGTAGCCCCGATGCTCCCAGTAGCCGGGGACGACGTCTTTGGTCAGCTCGATTCCGGAGAGCCACTTGCAGCTCTTGTAGCCGTACATGGGTGCCACGTAGAGGCGAACCGGGCCGCCGTGGTCGTGGGTGACCGGGGCGTCGAGCATCTCCAGCGCGACGAGCACGTCGGCGCGCCGGGCCTGCTCGAGCGTGAGGCTTTCGGAGTACGTGCCGTCGAAGGAGGTGAATCGCACCGCCTTCGCGGTACCGCTCACTCCGGCGTCGTCGAGTAGATCGGCGAGCCGGACACCGCGCCAACGCACCTCGGGCACCCGCCACCCGGTGACGCATTGGAAGTCGCGCACCAGTTCCTGCTGCGGCATCGCCCGCAGATCACCGAGCGTGTAGCTTTGCGGCGCGTCGACCAGGCCGGTGATGTCGAGCCGATAGTCGCTCGCGTCGCGGTTCGGGACGCTGCCGGTGACGGAGTAGAAGCGAAAGGTGTTGCCCAGCGGGAAAAGTCCGACCAGGCCGGTCGGATCGCGGTTGCCGATCGGGCCGAGCACGGCCGAGAGCCCCTTCTGTATATATGTCCCGCCGAGCACGCCGGCGGCACCGGCGGCAAGCAGTCCGAACACCACCCGCCGCCCTACTGGCGCGCCGAGGCGCTCGGGATCGGGACTCTCCACTATGGGCACCTCTCCACTATCCACCGACTATCCTGGCAATGGACTGAGCGGCGCAACGAAAGGCAGCCTTATGCGCAGCCCCATTCTCGTCGCACTCGGCGTGATCATCGGACTCGCCGGACTCCTCTGGTCGTTGCAGGGCTTCGGCGTCGTCTCGGGCAGCCCTATGAGCGACACCGTCACCTGGTCGATCATCGGCCCGATCGTGCTGATCGCCGGGGTGCTGCTGGCCGTGTGGGGCTATCGAGGACGAGCCTCCCGCTAACCACCCTTGGCCGAACATTCTTGCGCTACCAGCACATTCGGCCCCTTCCCGGGCGGATTCGATACTGGCGGTTGACGGCGATTCAAGAGTGAGTGTACAGTCACTCACATGACAAAGCGCGGAGCGACACTCTCCACCTCGGAGATTCGACGGGACGCGGTCGTCGATGCGGCGATCACCGAGTTCGCACGCACCGGCTACCACGGCACGCCGATCAACAACGTGGCCGCGAAGGCGACGATCTCGCCCGCCTACGTCTTCAAGCTGTTCCCGGGCAAGATCGCCCTGTTCGTCGCGGCCATCGACCGCTGCTTCGAACTGGTCGAGCAGGCCCTGTCGGCCGGCGCGGCCCGCGCCGACGGTGCGAGCCCGGACGAGATCCTGTATGCGATGGGCGGCGCTTATGCGCAGCTGATCGCGGACAAGAGCCTGCTGATGCTGCAGGTACACGCCCAGTCGGCAGCGGATATCCCAGAGATCGCGGACGCGATGCGCCGAGGACTCGCCCGGGTGACGAACTTCGCCAAGACGCGTTCCGGCGCCGAAGACAGTGCCGTCCAACGTTTCCTGGCCTACGGACAGCTCTGCCACCTCATCGTCACCCTCGAACTGGACAAAAAGGATGGCGACTGGGCCGCCATCCTCACCGACGGCATGCGCCATCCGCACTAGATCTTTCGAGCCCCGACCGCAGGGCGCTTTTTCAACCCACAGAGTGACTGACCAGTCACACACTAGGAGTTCCGATGAGCACCACCACCGCAGTCGAGATCGTCCTGCCCGGCCAGGTAGCACCCGAAGGCCTGCAGGTCACCCAGCGTCAGCTGCCGGCCCTCGGACCCGGCCAGGCCCTGGTCCGTGTCGAAGCCTCCGGCGTCTCGTTCGCCGAGCAGCAGATGCGTCGCGGTAAGTACTACGATCAGCCGGCGTTCCCCTTCGTGCCCGGCTACGACCTGGTCGGGACGGTCACCGAGATCGGCCCCGCGGTCGACCGGGCGTTGATCGGGCGTCGCGTCGCCGCCTTGACCAAGATCGGCGGCTGGAGCAGCCACATCGTGCTCGACGCCGCGGACCTCATCGCGGTGCCGTCGGCGCTCGATCCGGCCGAGGCGGAAACCTTTGTGGTGAACGGGATCACGGCGTGGCAGCTGCTGCACCGGATCGCGAAGGTCGAGCGGGGTCAGACCATTTTCGTGCACGGCGCCAACGGTGGCGTCGGCTCGACCTTGGTGCAGCTGGCTCGGGCCGCCGGTATCCGGGTGATCGGTTCGGCCTCGGCGCGCAACGCGGAGGTGGTCGAGGCGCTCGGCGCCAGCCCGATCGACTATCGCGGCGATGTGGCACAGCAGGTTCGGGCGCTGGCGCCGCAGGGCGTCGACGCGGTATTCGATCACGTGGGCGGCCCCGGCATCGTCGATTCGTTCGAGTTGCTCGCGCCGCACGGCACGCTGGTGGCCTACGGTACCGCCTCGACCAAGAACGACGAAGGCAACTCGCGACTGCCCGTGTTGAAGCTGTTCGGTCAGCTGATGCTGTGGAACGCGCTGCCCAACAAGCGAAACGCGCATTTCTACAACATCTGGGCGGGCAAGCGGAACCTGACCCGGTTCCGCAACCACCTCGCCGAAGACCTCGGCAAGGTCCTCGACCTCGCCGCCAACGGCACGCTGCGCGCCCAGGTGGCCGCCCGAATCCCACTGAGCCAGGCCGCGGAGGCCCTCGCCCTCGCCGAATCCGGCACCGTCACCGGCAAAGTCGTAATCGTCCCCGACCCCCAGCCCTGAAACGCGGCCGCGCCTGGGCAACCACGAAAGCATTGACCCGTCCGGCTTCGCGGCGTCTTCCCCAGTCGTTCTCCAGTCGAGTTGACCACCTGGATGGGGGTCTACTTGGGTATGACTTCGGCACTTCGGAGTGCGGCACGATTCGCCGGTGCCGCCGTGATCGCTTTAGCGGCAACCGTTTTCGTTGCCTTGCCCAGTTCTTTCGCGCAGCCGGTCATTTCCGCTGGAGCCCCGGACCTCAACGCCCCCGAGGAGCTGGCTCGCGATATAGCCGTGCCATGGGGGCTGACGTTCCTGCCGGGAGGTGACGCACTGGTCGCGCAGCGCGATACCGGGGTGATCTTGCGGCTGACGCCCGGCGCCAAACCCACGCAGGCTTATCGGGTCCCGGGCGTGGTGGCACGTGGCGAGGGTGGACTGCTCGGCATCGCGGTATCGCCGAAGTACGCCGAAAATGGTTACGTCTACGCATATTTCACCGCCAGCGGCGACAATCGGATTGTGCGATTTCGCCTCGACGGGCAGCCGGAGGTGATCTTCAAGGGAATCGCGAAGGCCACTATTCACAATGGCGGCCGGATCGCCTTCGGGCCGGACGGCATGCTCTATGTCGGAGTCGGCGACGCCGGACAGTCGAGTCGAGCGCAAGATCCGGCGAGTTCCAATGGCAAGATTCTCCGACTGGACGCCGACGGGAAACCCGCGCCCGGAAACCCGACCCCGAATTCCCCGGTATACACCCTCGGTCACCGCAACGTGCAGGGCCTGGCGTGGGATGCGACCGGGCGACTCTATGCGACCGAATTCGGCCAGGACACCTATGACGAAATCAATCTGATCCAGCCGAATCGCAACTACGGCTGGCCCGTCGTCGAGGGCAAAGGCGACACCCATGGCGGCCGGTACACCAATCCGCTGATCACCTGGCCCACCAGCGAGGCCTCGCCCTCCGGCCTAGCGATCACCGCGAACACGCTGTATGTCGCGGCATTACGCGGCGAACGACTGTGGACTATCCCGCAGAAAGCAGACGGCACCCTCGGCACGCCTTCCGCACAACTACGTGACCGCTACGGCAGGCTGCGCACCGTACAGGTCGCACCGGACGGCGCCCTGTGGCTCACCACCTCCAACACCGACGGCCGCGGCGACATCCGCCCCGGCGACGATCGAATAATCCGCTTTCCGACCCGCTGATTTGCGGGGGTCAGCATTCGACGACGGCTACGGCTAGGCCGCCTCGGGAGGTTTCCTTGTATTTGTCGAGCATGTCGGCGCCGGTGGCGCGCATGGTTTGGATTACCTGGTCCAGGGATACGTGGTGGATGCCGTCGCCGCGGATTGCCATGCGGGCGGCGGTGATTGCTTTGACGGCGGCTATCCCGTTGCGTTCGATGCAGGGGATTTGGACTAGGCCGCCGATGGGGTCGCAGGTTAAGCCTAGGTTGTGTTCCATGCCGATTTCGGCGGCGTTCTCGATCTGCTGTGGTGTGCCGCCGAGCACGGCGGCGAGTCCGGCGGCGGCCATGGCGCAGGCGGAGCCGACCTCGCCCTGGCAGCCGACTTCGGCGCCGGAGATCGACGCGTTCTCCTTCATCAGTTGGCCGATGGCGCCCGCGGTCAGCAGGAATTCGACGACGCTGTCCTCGTTGCCGGTGATGAAACGCTGAATGTAGTGCAGCACAGCGGGAATGATGCCCGCGGCGCCATTGGTTGGCGCGGTGACGACGCGGCCGCCCGCGGCGTTCTCCTCGTTGACCGCCATCGCGTACAGCGTGACCCATTCCATCGCGCGCAGCGGATCGTTCTCCTCGGCTTCGGTAGCGAGGCGCTCGAACAGTGTCGCGGCGCGTCGTCGCACCCGCAGGCTGCCCGGCAGCACTCCGCCCGTCGACATTCCGCGTTCGACGCAGCGCCGCATGACATGCCAGATGTCGAGCAGGTCCGCGCGAACCTGATCCGCACTGCGCCAAGACATTTCGTTGGCCAGCACCACCGAGCTGATGGACAGCCCGGTCGCGGCGGTGATCGCGAGCAGCTCGTCGGCCGAACGGAACGGATACGCGACCGCGACCGGCGCTTCGACGGCGCGCCCGTCGATTTGCTCCTCGTCGACGACGAAACCGCCACCGACCGAGAAGTATTGGCGCTCGAGCAATACCCGCCCCGCCGCATCGCGCGCGCTGAACAGCATCCCGTTGGTGTGGAACGCCAACCGCGTGAGCCCGAGCAGTTCGATGTCGCTGTCGACGCCGAACCCGATCGACTGCACGCCACCGAGATACAACCGGCCGGTGGCCCGCGCCGCGGTGACGGTGGCGGTCAACGCGTCCGGGTCGATGGTCTCCGGTTGCGCACCGGACAACCCGGCCACCACCGCATCGACCGTGCCGTGGCCGCGCCCGGTCGCGCCGAGCGAACCGTACAGCTGAACCCGGATCGCGGCCGTGCCGTGCAGCACGTCGGCGTCCTTCAGTCGCTCGACGAACGCGGCCGCGGCCCGCATCGGCCCCACCGTGTGCGAACTCGACGGCCCGATACCGACCCGGAACAGGTCGAAGACGCTGATCGTCACGCCGGATTCCGCAGCCCGAGGTACAGCGGGAACCGTTGGGCCAGCGCGTCCACCCGCGCGGTCAGCGCCGCGGCGTTCGCAGCACCGCACAGGGCTGTCGCGATGATGTCGGCGACCTCGGCGAACGCGGCGGTGTCGAAGCCGCGCGCGGCCAGCGCGGGCGTGCCGATCCGCAGCCCGGAACTGATCATCGGCGGACGCGGATCGAACGGAATCGCGTTGCGGTTGACCGTGATTCCCAAGGTTTGCAGCAGATCCTCGGCCTGCTTGCCGTCCAGTTCGGCAGCGCGCAGGTCGACGAGCACCAGGTGCACATCGGTGCCGCCGCTGACCACGCCGATGCCCGCGGCCCGGCAGTCCGGCGCCAGCAGCCGGTCGGCGAGCACGCGCGCGCCGATGAGCGTGCTCTCCTGCCGCTCACGGAACGCCGGTTCGGCCGCCATCTTGAACGCGACCGCCTTCGCGGCGATGACATGCTCGAGCGGTCCGCCCTGCTGCCCGGGAAAGACCGCCGAATCCAGCTTCTTGCCCAAATCCGCTGTGGCGAGGATGAATCCACCGCGCGGGCCACCCAGCGTCTTGTGGGTGGTCGAGGTGACGACGTGCGCGTGCGGCACCGGCGAGGGATGCAGCCCGGCCGCAACCAGTCCGGCGAAGTGCGCCATGTCGACCATCAGGTACGCGCCGACTTCGTCGGCGATCCGCCGGAATTCGGCGAAGTCGAGGTGCCGAGGGTAGGCCGACCAGCCCGCGATGATCAGTTTCGGCCGATGCTCGCGGGCGAGCCGCGCCACCTCCGCCATGTCGACCAGCTGGTCATCGGCCCGAACATGGTATGCCGCAACGTCATACAGCCGCCCGGAGAAGTTGGCCTGCATACCGTGGGTGAGGTGACCACCGTGGTCGAGCGCCAACCCGAGGATGCCGTCACCGGCACGCAGCAGCGCGTGCATCACCGCCGCGTTCGCCTGCGCCCCCGAATGTGGTTGCACGTTGACGTATTCGGCGCCGAACAGCGCGCGCAGCCGCTCGATGGCCAGCGTTTCGATTTCGTCCACGTACTCGCAGCCGCCGTAATAGCGGCGTCCGGGGTAGCCCTCGGCGTACTTGTTGGTGAGCACCGTGCCCTGGGCCTGCATCACCGCGAGCGGCGCGTAGTTCTCCGAGGCGATCATTTCCAGTCCGCGCTGCTGGCGGTTGGTCTCCTGATCGACAAGCGCGGCGACGACCGGGTCGAATTCGCGCAGCGAGACGTCGAGTTCGGTGCGGAGGGCAGAGCCAGGATCAGCCATGGGGAGCCTTTCGTCGACGCGGATGCGTTGGGTGTGGCTCCTCCCGCTCTGTCCTAGGGCCTGAGAGATTCACGCGTTACGCGTTTGCCCCGTCGGCGAGTGCGTGGTGGTGCACTACTTTTCAGAGTTGCCTTATGCGCGGCGGTACTGGGCCTGAGAGATTCCCGGGAGGTGTTGCTCCTTCGGCTCTCCATCGCCTGGATGGAGATCTCCCGCTGCGTGTGCGGCTTATTCAGTTGTCGGATACAGCTAGTTGTTGCGTATAGCGCAACAACTGCGCGACACGCGACTCAGTATCGTCGGCGCTCGCGCACGTTGTCAATGGCGAACAGTACCCCAGCTGGTCAACCGAAGTAGCCCAGCCGATGGCTGATGTCCACGGCACTCGCGATCGCCAGTTCGGCCGTCGGCGCGAAGCGCTCGGGACCGAGCCGATAGGACGGCCCCGAAACGCTCAGTGCCGCAACGATCACCCCGCTACTGTCGAAGACGGGGGCGGCGACAGCGTTCAGCCCGATCTCCAATTCCTCACGCACACTTGCCCATCCGTGCTCCCGGACCGCCACCAACTGCGCCGCGAGATCAGCGACCTTGGTCAGGGTGTTGGCGGTATATGCCTCCAACTTCGGGCCGACCTGCTTGCGCAGCGCCGCCGGTTCGAGACCGGACAGCAGCACCTTGCCGCTGGAGGTGGCGTGCGCCGGACAACTCTGCCCGACCCAGGACCGCAGCGCGATCGAGCCGGTGCCTGCCGCCTCCACGATGTTGATGATCCGATTACCGTCCAGCACAGCGATATTCGTGGTCTCCCCCGTCTCGGCGGCCAGCGCGTTGCACGCGTCCTGGCTCTGTCCGACGAGATCGACCTGCGCGCTGGTGGATCCGGCCAGCCGGACGATGGAAAAGCCGAGCCGGTACTTGCCGCGGTCGGAGAGTTGCTCGACGTAACCGCGCGATTCCAGCACGGCGATCAGCCGGGAGACGGTAGATTTGTGCACACCCAGTTCGGCGGCGATCTCCGTGACGCCGGCCTGGCCCAGCTTGGCGATGATCTCCATCACCAGCAACGCGCGGTCGACCGACTGCACCGCAGCGGTCCGGCTCGTGTCCTCACCATCCTGTTTCGCCATGACGCCGTCATTCTAAGCCGAGGTGATCGCGATACCTCGAACGCGTCGCTGCACGGCCGCGATCTCGCGCAACGCGTCGTTGAGCAGGCTCCGATTCAACGGCGACAATTCCGGCATCAGCACGATATCGCCCGGCCGGTGCCCCGCGGACAGTTGCTCGACCTGATGCACCATCCGCATGCGCTGCAGCATGACGAACACCTCGGTGAGCACCGCCGCATCGCGCTCGGCGATGACACCGGCGGACGCGGCGGCGGCCAACCGCACCGGCGTCGTCGCGGCGGTCACCCCGGCCGCCAGCCCGCCCCACCGGGCGAGGTTGACGATGGGGACCAGCGCGTGACTCTTCAGATCGAACGTGCCGCCGCGCCGGGCCAGCACATCCCGCAGCGACCGCGCCCGCACCCGCCCGGACAACGCGTCGAGCAACTGCAGCCGCAACGCGTTCGGGTAGTCGGCCCGCATCCGGCCGAATGCAACGGGCACCGCGTGCAGCGCGGGATCACCCCAGACCACCCGCCCGTCGATCAGCAGCGACGACATGACCAATCCTCGATCGATCAGCGGATCATCCAGCCAGCGTGCCGCCGCCTTCGTCCAATCCGACCGGGACCGCGCGAATTTCGGTTTCGCGGCGATCGCCCCGTTGCTGTCCGCGGGTAACCCGCACGCGTCCAGAATGGCGTGCGTCCGCTCGGCGATCGCCCGCAGTTGGTCACTGGCGGTGGACAATTCGTCGGCCCAGGACAGCGCGCTGTCCACGTCCGAGGACGGCATCGCCTCGCGCCGGGCGATACTGCCGAGGGTCAACCAGGCGAACCCGACGCTCGGCGCGTCGGCGGATTCGGCGAGCGCCAGCTCGAGGGCCTTGCGGATCACCGAGTCGATGACGACGGAGAGAATGCCGCTCGTCGCCGACGCCTTGGTCCCGTTGCGGAACAGATCGACCGTCGTGCCCGGAATGTCGCGAGCGGCTCGCTGCAGCTGGGTCGCGTTCGTGGCCGCACCGATCGCGCGGCGCAGCACGAAGCTTTGCCGCGCCGAGGCCGCAAGCAGCTCAGAGTCGTCGAGCACGCCGAGTACCTCGCCGCGCCGGGAGACCACCGGCATATGCCGCAGCCCGGCCTCCAGCATCTCCATCAGCACGGTCTCGGCGGGTAGGTCCGCGCTAACCCGCCGGGCCGGCGCACTCATCGCCTGCGCGATCGGCACGTCCACCGACAGCCCTGCCGCCACCACCTTCACGCGCAGGTCCTGATCGGTGAAGATGCCGAAGTCGCCGTCGGGCAACCGGATCAACACCGACGAGATGTGCCGCTCGGTCATCCGGATCACCGCGTCGCGAACGCTGGTGTCCGGTGTCACGAAAACCGCGGCCGCCGTGACGAGTTCACCCGCCGGACGAGCGCCGAGCACCTGCGCCATCGGGGTTCGGTTGCCGGACACCGTCTTCCACGCCGATGATGCCAGAAACGCCAGCCCGTCCGGTTGCGCGAACTGGGTGCGGACGAGCTCGCCGGGCAATCGGATCAGCACGCTGGTTTCGGCTGCCAGCGCGACGAATTCGGCACTGCCGCCGGTCAGCAGCGGCACATAGCCGAAGATCCCACCGCCCTCGATGGTGTCGAGCGTGCGGCCGTCGTCGGACTGCGGTGACGTGGCGGCGTCAGGACCGCTGCGACGCAGGATGACTCGGCCGGTCCGCACCATCCAGATGTCGTCGGGCACCTGCGTCGAGTAGTCGCTGATCACCGTGCCCCCCGCGAAGTCGTGCAGCGACGACGCCGCGGCGAGGCGGTCGAGCTCGGCGGCCGACATCGACTGGAACGGTGCGTGCCCGCCGAGGAACGCCGCTAGTTCGCCCTCCGCAGGCATCTGCGGCTCACGTGGTCCGGAGGAGATCCGCGCATTTCTCGGCCATGGCCATGACAGTAATGTTCGGGTTCACCGCGGGCAATTTCGGCATCGCGGACGCGTCCACCACCCGCAGTCGCGACACTCCCTTCACCCGCAGCTCGGGATCGAGCACCGCCATCGGGTCGTCGACCGCGCCCATTCGTGCCGTGGCGGCCGGGTGGTAGACGGTGTTGTGGGTGGCGTGGATATAGCTGATCAGCTCGTCGTCGGTCGTCGCGTCCGGTCCCGGCGCGAGTTCCGCGGCGATCCACTCCCGCAGCGGTGCCTGCTCGGCGATCTTGCGGGCCAGCCGGACGCCGGCGAGCATGACCCGCTCGTCGTGACCGTCCGGGTCGGTGAAGTAGCGGGGGTCGACCTTCGGCCGGTCCCGGAAGTCGCGACTGCGCAACCGGACCGTGCCGCGCGAGCGGCCCTGTGTGACATTGGGCGTCAGGCAGAAGCCGTTGTCGGTGGTCGGGTAGCCGCGGCGCAGGGTGTTCATGTCGAACGGCACGCTGCCGTAGTGCATCATCACGTCCGGCACGCGCAATGCGTCGTCGGTCGTGGCGAAAAGGCCGATCTCCCACCACTGCGTCGAGGTCTGCACCATGGGCCGGGCGGCGTCCCAGAACACCAGCCCTTCCACGTGGTCGTCCAGGTTTGCTCCCACGCCGGGCGCGTCGACAAGCACCGGAATGCCGATCTCGCGCAGGTGGTCGGCGGGCCCGATCCCGGACAGCAGCAACAACTTCGGCGTATCGATGGCTCCGGCGGTGACGATGACCTCTCGCCGCGCGGAGGCCGTGTCATAGCCGATGCCATCGGGACGTTGATACCGCACACCGGTCGCGCCGTGCGCCTCGTCGAACAGGATCTCGCTGACCCAGCAGCCGGTGCGCACCTCCAGATTCGGGCGCGAATCCAGCACGGGATGCAAGTAGGCATGCGATGTCGACATGCGCGTGCCGTCCTCGGCCGCGTTGATCTGGAACCAGCCCGCCCCGTTGCGTACGGTGGCACCTCGATTGAATTGCACGGTCGGCAATCCGACCGCCGCTGCCGCCGCGAGTACCGCGACGCCGCACGGGTCGTCCGGCGGCACGTCGCGCAGCCGGACCGGGCCGCTGCGACTGTGCTGATCGCCGGGCGCGTCGTTGTTCTCCAGCCGGGTGACGTAGGGCAGCACGTCGGCCGCGCCCCAGCCCTTCGCGCCGAGCGCCGCCCACTCGTCCAGATTCTCCGCGGGCGGCCAGAACGCGATACACGAGTTGTGCGAGGAACATCCGCCGAGCACCTTCGCGCGGGCATGGCGCAGATAGCTGTTCCCGCGTTCCTGCGGTTCGACCGGATAGTCCCAGTCGTAGCCGGAGTCGAGCAGATGCATCCACTGCGCGAGTTCGAGGATGGCGCGATCACCCACATCGGACGGGCCCGCCTCCAGCAGGCACACCGAGACGCCCGGATCCTCGCTGAGCCGGGCGGCGAGCACACACCCGGCCGTCCCGCCGCCCGCGATCACATAGTCGAACACCGTGTCAGACATTGCCGCGCACCTCCACTGCGTGTGACGCCAGAGTGCCGATTCGCTTGCGTCCCTTGATCCCATACCAGGCGAGCCCGGCGCCGAGGATCACGCCGATGTAGATGAACGCGCCCCAGGTGTTGTACCAGGGTGTGCCATATACGGATTCGCGCGGCCAGGCCAGGTTCGTCGCCATCCCGACGCCCCACACCACGGCGATGATATTGACCAGCATCCCCCAGCGACCCATCGTGAAATAGCCGCCCGCCGCAAGCTCTTTCGGCGGCCACTGACCCTGGAACCGCTTCTTCAGCATCGGCCCGGTCACCATCAGGTAGGCCAGGTAGATCATGATGATCGCGATCGAGGTGAGCACCGTGAAGATCTTCGGCTGGCCGATATTGACCACCAGGATCAGCGCGGCGAGCACCCCGATCAGGATGGCGGGCACCACCGGCGTCTGGGTCTTGGGGTGCACGCGAGCGAGCTTCTCGCCGAAGGGCAGCGCGTTGTCGCGGGCCATCGCGAAGGTCAGCCGGATGGCGGCGGTGTGCACGGCGAGCGAACACACCGTCACCGCGATCACGATGCAGCACAGGAAGATCGTGCCGAGCGGACCCCACATCACCTGTTCGACAATGTATTGCAGGCCACCGCTGGAGCTACCGATCTGCGGATCGTCGAGATCGGGCGCCGCCATCACCGCGAAGGCCAGGATCGCGCCGCCGATGACGAACGACGCGAGCACCGCGCGCAGGATGGCCTTTGGCGCGGTGCGCCGCGGCTCCACCGTCTCCTCGCCGAGCGAACTCGCGGTGTCGAAGCCGTACATCACGTAGCCGGAGGCGAGCGAGGCCACCAGGAACGCGCCGAGGTAGCCGCCGGACGCACCCGCGCCGTAGCCGTGGGTGGAGAAGAACACCTGCGGACCGCGAGTCGCGTTGGCCGCCAGGATGATCGCGATCAGTACCGCGGCGATGAGCTCGATGAAGACGCCGGCACTGTTGATCATCGCCATCAGCCGGACGCCGAGCGCGTTGATCGTGGTGGTGAACACGATCATGATCGTGCCGAGCAGCACCGCGTTGGTGGCGTAGTCGTATTCGCCACTGCCGTCCCCGATGATCTGGAAACCGCTCCACAACCGTGGCAGGTTCAGCTGGAGCGCGAGCACGACCGCGGCCAGCGTCACGATCGAGGCGGTCAGCATCAACCAGCCCGACGACCAGCCGACGATTCTGCTGCCGAGCGATTTGGACCAGTTGTATACCGACCCGGCCACCGGATAGCGCGCCGCGAGCTCCATGAAACACAGTGCGACGGCCAGCTGCCCGACGAAAACGATCGGCCACGACCACAGATATGCGGGACCCGCGCTGTGGAAACCGAAATAGAACAGCTGAAACGTACCGGTGAGGATCGAGATATAGCTGACCCCCGCCGCGAAGCTGGCGAATTTTCCGATACTGCGGTCCAGGGATTCCTTATAGCCGAAATCCTCCATTCCGCTGTCGTCGGACACGCCGGATTCTTTGACCACCATTGCTAACCGTGCCTTCCGCGGGCGGCCGTACGGGCTGTCCGGCCGAGATTGTGTAACAAACGATCAGACGCCCTTGAACCACTCCGCCGGCTTAGGTGCCGTGTTGTGCCAAATGTGTTTGATTTCTTGATATTCGGCCAGGCCGGTGGGGCCGAGTTCGCGTCCGTTGCCGGACTTCTTGAACCCGCCCCATTCCGCACCGGCGGTGTAATAGCCGAAGTCGTTGAGCCATACCGTGCCGTGCCGCAGCGCGCGCACCACCCGCTCGCCGCGGGCCGAATCCGAGGTGCGCACACCGGCGGCGAGGCCGTATTCGGTGTCGTTGCCGAGCCGGATCGCCTCGGCCTCGGTGCTGAATCGCTCCACCGTGAGGATCGGGCCGAAGGTCTCCTCCTGCACGATGCGCATCGATCGGTCGCACCTGTCGAAAATCGTTGGCAGGTAGTAACTTCCGTCCCGCAAGGCCGGGTCACTCGGCCGGGTGCCGCCGGTCACCAGTTTCGCGCCCTCCGAGATACCCAGCGCGACATAGGCTTCCACCTTCGCGCGGTGTTCCTCGGAGACCATGGGGCCGGTCTCGCTTGCCGGGTCGAGGCCGGGGCCGACCCGGATCCGTTCGGCGCGACCGGCCAGCTCGGCCACGAAGTCCTCGGCGATGGATTCCTCGACGATCAACCGGGTGCCCGCCGAGCAGACCTGACCGGAGTGCAGGAACACGCCGGTCAGCACGTGGTCGACGGCGCTTTCCCAGTCGGCGTCGGCGAACACGATGTGCGGGTTCTTGCCGCCGAGCTCCACCGCCACCTTGGTGACGTGCTCGGCGGCGACCCTGCTGATCGTCCGGCCGGTGGCCAGGCCGCCGGTGAACGAGATGAAGTCGACGTCGGGGTTGCCGGTGAGCGCCGTACCGAGCACCGCGCCGCTGCCCTGTACCAGGTTGAGCACCCCGGCGGGCACCCCGGCCTCCTCGGCGAGCCGCGCGAACTCGATCGTGGTCAGCGGGGTCACCTCGCTCGGCTTGAGCACCATGGTGCAGCCGGCGGCCAGCGCGGGCGCCACCTTCCACGACATCTGCAGCAGCGGGTAGTTCCACGGCGCGATGAGCACGCACACCCCGATCGGCTCACGCACCACCCGGCTGATCACCGCCGGGTCGCCCACATCGATCAGCCGGTCCGCCTGCACCGCAACCGCGTTCGCGTAATAGCGGAACACCGAGATGACATCGTCGATGTCTATCTCGCTCTCCACCAACGTCTTTCCGGTGTCGGCCGTCTCCAGCCTGGCCAGCCGGTCCTTGTCGCGGGCAAGCAGGTCGGCGATCCGCAACAGCAACGCCGACCGTTCGGCGACCGGCGTCGCCGCCCAGCTCCCCTCGTCGAAGGTCGTGCGCGCGGCGGCAACGGCGTCGCGCGCGTCGTCCGGCGTTGCCTCGTCCACCGTCGCCACGACGGCGCCATGGGCCGGGTCGATGATCTGCCGCACCCCACCGTCGGCGGCATGCGTCCATCGACCGCCGATGAGCAGATCCGGATCACCATTCATCTCACGTCACCTCACGTCACCGATACGACAGGACAACCACTCGTGGAACTCCGCGATGTGATGCTCGGCGGGCACCAGCACCCCGCCCTTACGGTAGGCGCGCGACGACATTGTGGGTTGCGTTCGCTCGCATGCCGCGAAATCCTGCTCGTTCACCCGGTGGAACAATTCGACAGAACGGGACACATCTCGTCCCGCGGCGATCACATCCTTGGTGTACAACCAATCGCACTCGACGATAGTGCGGTCCGCGGACACGGGGAACATCCGGTGGAAAATAATGTGGTCCGGGACCAGATTGACGAAAACCGTCGGCCGGATGGTGATGGCGAAGTAGCGACGGTCCTGTTCCGGCGTAACCCCAGGCAGCCGATCGAAACCCGGCGAGCCGTCGACGGTGAATCCGGCGATATCGGCGCCGAATTCCGCGCCGTGGCCGACGAACACCTGTGCGGCCAGGCCCTGCGCGAATTCGGGCAATACCTCGGTGAGCTCAGGGTGGATGGTCGCGCAGTGGTAGCACTCCATGAAGTTCTCCACGATGAGCTTCCAGTTCGCGGCGACGTCGTAGACGACTCGGCGGCCCACCTCGAGGGTGTCGATCTCGTAGGCGTCGATCGCGGCCGGGTCGCCGAGGCGTTCGGTGACCGCGCCCATCACCTCGTGCTCGAAGACCGGAGGCTCGTCGGCCAGGCAGACCCAGGCGTAGCCGAGCCATTCCCGCAGGGCGACCGGGACCAGGCCGTAGGCGACCCGATCAATGTCGGCTCCGGTGGCGTCCTTCAGCGCGGCCATATTGGGTGCGGCGAGCAACTTGCCGTCGAGCCCGTAGGTCCAGGCGTGGTACGGGCATTGCAGGTTGCGGCGCACCTGACCCTGATCCTCGGTGCACAGCATCGCGCCGCGATGGCGGCAAATGTTCAGGAAGGCGCGCAACGCACCGTCGCGGCCGCGCACGATCAGCACGCTTTCGCGGCCGACCTGCACCCGTTTGAACTGACCGGCCTGGCCGAGGTCACCGGTTCTGATGGCGCAGAACCACATTCGCTCGAAGAGCTGTTCCTGTTCGGCCGCGAATATGCCGTCGTCGACGTACCACTTGCCGCCGAGAGTCGGGATCAGGGCCGGTGACGTCACCGGCATGTCCGCCGTCGGACCACCGGCGTCGTTATGCGGTGCTGTTCTCACTGGTCACCAGCCTCTGCGGGTTGAAAAGTGCGATGGGGTGCTCGGTGGTCGCGTCGATGACCAGGTCGGCCAGGATCTCCCCTACCACCGGGACGAACTTGAAGCCGTGGCCGGAGAAGCCGCAGGCGATGGTGACGCGGGTGCCGCCGGGGTGGCGGGCGATGACGAAGTGCTCGTCGGGGGTGTTGGAGTACATGCAGGTGGCCGTGTGGACGCAGGGACCGGCCAGCGCCGGGAGCAGGGCGGCGACCCTATCCCGCATTTCCTCGATCTCGTGTGGGTGCACGACGCGATCGACGGTGTCCGGGGTGCAGACGATGCCCTTGCGGAAGAACGCCATCTTGACGCCGCCCGCAGGGCCATCGATGGCGGGGAAGCCGTAGATCTGTGCGCCGGAGTCGTCCTCCGCGATGTAGATCGGCTGGTCCTCGAAGGCCGAGGTGCCGCCGATCGGATCGAGCCAGTACAGCACCTGACGTTCGATGGTGATGGGAATTCCGAAGTCCGCCAACAACTGTGGCGCCCATGCTCCGGGGCAGATCACGAGCTGTTCCGCATGATAGGTGGCCCTGGCGGTCGTCACCGTTACGCCGGAAGCGGTTTCGGCCCAGCCCAATACCTCCTCGCCGAACGACAGCGTCGCACCGGCGCGCAGTGCCAGGTCGATGTGTGCCTGCACCGTCAGCTCCGGTCGGGCGAACCCGCCGTTGGACTCGTACACCGCGATGTCGTCGTCGGCGGGGGTGAAATTCGGAAAGCGTCGCCGGATCTCGGCAGCGTCGAGGACCACATGTGGCAGTGACCATTCCCGGCTCGCCCGCAGGCTGCCCGCGACCGTCAGGCTGTCCGGCGGGCCGAGATACAGGCCGCCGGTGAGCCGGACGACTTCGCGGTCGGCATCGGCGGCCAGCTTCGCCCAGAGCTCGTACGAGCGCAGCAACAACGGAACGTAGGCAGGGTCTTCGAAATACGACTGGCGGATGATGCGGGAGCCGCCGTGGCTCGAGCCGCGGTTGTGCGCGGGGGTGTACTTCTCCAGTCCGAGCACCCGCTGTCCGCGCGCCGCGAGATGATAGGCGGCGGCACTGCCCATGCCGCCGACGCCGATCACGATGACGTCGTATCCCTTTGTCGCCGTAGCCATGTCACTACCTCCGGATCCTGGACATCTCGGGATCGACCACCGGCTCGGCGTGCACGGTCGCGATGTGGCGGGCGCCGAGGTACTCGACCTCGACCGCGTCGCCCACGACGACGGACGCGGGCAGCCACGCGTAGGCGATGCAGCGTCCGATGGTGGCCGAATAGCCCGCACTGGTCACATATCCCCCGTACCGGCCGTAAACATAGACCGGCTCTTTGCCTAGGACAACGGCCGATGGGCTCTCGAAGACAATGCTGCGCAGGATCTTTGCCGGCGGCTCGGCCTGTTCCAGCGCGGCCTTGCCGACGAAATCGGGCTTGGTCATCCGCACCGCGAAGTCGAGACCCGCCGCCACCGGCAGGTGTTCCGCGGTCATGTCGGTTCCCCAACTACGGTAGGCCTTTTCGATGCGCAGGCTGTTGAACGCGATGCGGCCCGCCGCGATGACCTGGTAGGCGCTGCCCGCTTCCCATAGCAGATCCCACAGCGCGCTGCCGTATTCGGCGGTGGTGTAGATCTCCCAGCCGAGTTCACCGACGTAGGACACTCGCAGCAGGGTGACCGGAATGGGGCCGAGATAGGTGCGCAGCGCGCGGAAGTACTTGAACGACTGATGCGCCAGATCGTCGGAACACAAGGGCTGCACCAGGTCCCGCGCGTTCGGCCCCCAGACGCCGACACAGCAGGTGCTGCCGGTGATGTCGCGCAGCGTCACCGAGCCGTCGGCGGGCAGGTGGCGGGTGAACCAGTCGAAATCCATCGGCCCGTTGGCACCCACTTGGAATCGTTGCGCACCGAGCCGGGCAACGGTGAGATCGCTACGGATACCGCCGGTTTCGTCGAGGAGCAGCGTGTAGGTGACCGAACCGACGCTCTTGTCCACGTTGTTCGTGGTGAGCCGCTGCAGTAGGTCGAGCGCGCCGGGACCGGCCATCTCGTATCGGGTCAGCGGTGTCATATCGAACATCGCGACGCGTTCCCTGGTCCAGCGCGCCTCGGCGATGGAGATCGGCGACCAAAACTTACTCGACCAGTCGTCCCGGTCCGGAAACGGTAATCCCTCGTCGCGAACTCGTTGCGTCAGTGCGGCATTGGCCTCGTACCACGCGGGCCGCTCCCAGCCGCCGCCCTCGAAAAAGAACGCGCCCAACTCCTGTTGCCTGGCGTAGAAGGGACTGGTGCGCAGACCACGCAACGCGGTGCGATATTGGTGTGGGTGGATGATGTCGTAGACCTCGACGAAGGCCTGCGAACTGGTCTCCATGATGAATTGCCCGCTGCGCGCGACGTCTTCGAAGCGATAGAGATCGCACTCGTGCACGTCGGTACTCGGCGCACCGTCGATGATCCATTCGGCGGTCGCTTTCGCGACGCCGGCCGAATGGGTGACCCACACGGCCTCGGCAACCCAGAAACCCGCGAGATCCCGGTGCTCGCCCATGATCGAGAAACCGTCGGGGGTGAAGGAGAATATCCCGTTGAATCCCTCCTCCGGTTTCGAATCACCCAGCGCGGGCAGCAATTCCATGGACTCGCGCCAGGCAGGGGCGAAGTCGGCATCGGTGAACGGCAGCATCGACGGCATCGCCGCGCCCGCGGTGGCCGATGCCAGGGTCGACATGTCGACCGGCATCGGCCGGTGACCGTAGTAGCCGATGCCGATCCGGTCGTCGTGTACGCGAAAGTAGAGGTCCTGATCCTGATGGCGCAGGATCGGCAGGCGCGCTGCGGCGGCGCGGTCCGCTAGTGCCGCCAGCGATCCGGTCTTGGCGTACTGATGCGCCATCGGCACCAACGGCAGCACCAGCCCGACTTGCTTCGCCAGCTCCGCACCCCAGAACCCGGCCGCACAGACGACGATGTCCGCGGCGATGACGCCGTCGGCCGTCCGCACTCCCGCCACTCGCCCACCGCTCTCGGCGATGCCGAGCACCTCCTGGTTGGGCAGGAACCGTGCGCCGCGGGCCATCGCGGACCGCGCCTGCGCTTCGACCGCACGCACCGCTTTCGCCAAACCATCTGCGGGAGTGTGGAATCCGCCGATAACATGGTCGGCATCGAGCAGTGGATACAGAGCGGCACATTCGGACGCGTCCAGCAGGCGCCCCGCGATACCCCACGACTGCGCCCAGCCGAATTTGCGGTGCAGATCCCGCCAGCGCTCCGGCGTGGTGGCCACCTCCAGTCCGCCGACCGGATCGAACGCGCGTCCCGCCGGATGATCGAGTGCGCCGAACTTTTCGGTGGTGTAGCGGGCGAACTCGGTCATCGTCTTCGACGGATTGGTCTGGAACACCAAACCCGGTGCGTGCGAGGTGGATCCGCCGGTCGTGAACAGCGGCCCCCGGTCGAGCACGGTGATATCGGCCCAGCCACGGGCGGTCATTTCGTCGGCCAGCGATGCCCCGACGATCCCGGCTCCGATGATGACGACTTTCGGGTGAGCCAAAGGGTGCCTCCGTTGTTGCTAGTAGCGCAACGAATTCGTATTACGCAACAAATAGTCCACCCGTCACGGCATGCTGTCAACCGCGGGAAACCACGTGTCAACAGGGCTATTCGGGGGCTTGACGCCGACTCGGCCGTGTCGCACACTGTTGCGTATCGCGATATCTGTTGCGCTCTAAGCAACTCATGGAGGGTTGATGGAATCCCTTGCGAAGCACCCCGCCGCCGGGACCGAACTGTTCGTCGCACGCCTCGCGGACCTACCGGTCGGCGAGGTGGCCACCGTGCGGCCGGACGGCGGAACGCCGATCGCGGTATTCCATACCGACGAGGGCTTGTTCGCGATCGATGACACCTGCACACACCAGGACGCGTCCCTCGCGGATGGGTGGGTCGAGCACTGCACGGTCGAATGTCCTTTGCACGAGTCATGTTTCGATCTGCGCACCGGTCGCGTATCCGGGCCGCCCGCCAAGATCGCCGTCCGCACCTATGCGGTGCGGATACTCGACGGCGATGTCGTGGTCAGCAGCGTGCCGTCATGAGTCGGCAAATGGGGGCATGGTGAGAGAGCGGCTTCCACGAGACGGCGAGGCGCGCGTCGTGAGCGAGCGTCAGCGAGCGAACCGAAGCTGCAGTGCGCCCTCGCGCACGACGGAACCGAGCGTCAGCGAGGTGGAGTCGTGAGCGTGGTGGTCGTCGGTGCGTCACTGGCCGGGTTCTCGCTGGTAAACGATCTTCGGGAACGAGGCTATAGCGACAGCATCACCGTGGTCGGCGACGAAATCCATCCGCCTTACGACCGGCCGCCACTGTCGAAGGAATACCTGCACGGCGACGTCGATCTCGCGCTGGGCGACACCGACAATCCTGGCACCCACTGGCTGCTCGGCCGCCGTGCGACCGGAATCACCTCCACCGCAACCGGTCCCGGCGTCACCCTGGACGACGGAGCAGTGATCGCCGGGCAATCGCTGGTCCTCGCCACCGGTGCCCGCGCCCGCACGCTACCGGGCGCGCAAGCACTGGACGGCATCCATACTTTGCGCACCGTCGATGACGCCCGCGCGATCCGCGCCGCATTGCACACCGCGCGCACCGTTGTCATCGTCGGCGCGGGACTCATCGGTTCCGAGATCGCGTCGACCGCAGCTACTCTCGGCGTGCGGGTTACTATCGTCGAACTCGCGGCCGATCCACTGTCCGGCGTCTTCGGCCCACGCATCGGCGGATTGTGCGCGGATCTGCACGCGGCCAACGGTGTCCGGTTGCGCACCGGAGTGGCGGTGGCCGAATTCCTCGGCGGCGAACGGGTCAGCGCGGTGCGCCTCACCGATGGCACCGTGCTCGCCGCCGACGCCGTGATCATCGGCGTCGGCGCGGTCCCCAACACCGAATGGGCCCAGGATTCTCCGCTGCACATCGACAACGGCTTCGTCACCGACTCCCGGTGCCGCACAACAATTCCCGATATCTACGCCATCGGCGACTGCGCCCGCGCCTATCAGCACACCTCAGGTACCCACCAGCGCAGCGAGCATTGGTCGAACGCCACCGCCCAGGCCCGGATCGCGGCTGCGGCCATCGTCGGCGCACCGGCCGCGAACATCCCGACCACCTATTTCTGGTCACGGCAGTACGGCCGGATGATCCAGTTCGCGGGCAACCGCCGACCGGACGACGAGGTTCGCTTCATCGACGGCGACCCGTCGACACCCTCGTGCACCGCACTGTACGAACGCGACGGCGAGCCGGTGGCCGTCTTCGCCATCGACAACGCCCGCCTGTTCACCCGCTACCGCAAGCAGATCGAGCGACGGCCAGCGGCCATCGCAACCCCGTAGGAGGATTCGTGTCCGAAACCGTGCGCGGCGTCATCGCGCGCCGCAAAGCAGCGCCGGTCGAGCTGGTCGAGGTGGTCATCCCCGACCCAGGGCCGCACGATGTGGTGGTGCGCGTGCAGGCGTGCGGGGTGTGCCACACCGACCTGCACTACCGCGAGGGCGGCATCAACGACGAATTCCCGTTCCTGCTCGGCCACGAGGCCACCGGAATCGTGGAAACGGTCGGCGCGGCCGTAACCCATGTGACCGTAGGCGATTTCGTCGTACTCAACTGGCGTGCCGTCTGCGGGGAATGCCGAGCGTGCCGCCGCGGCCGCCCCTGGTACTGCTTCGATACCAGCAATGCCAGCCGGCGCATGACCCTGTCCGACGGCACCGAGCTGACGCCCGCCTTGGGTATCGGCGCCTTCGCCGACAAGACCCTCGTCCACGAAAAGCAGTGCACCAAGGTCGATCCCGAGGCCGATCCCGCCATCGCGGGTCTGCTCGGCTGCGGCATCATGGCGGGCATCGGGGCGGCGATGAACACCGGCAACGTCTCCCGCGGCGACAGCGTGGCCGTGATCGGCTGCGGCGGCGTCGGCGATGCCGCCATCGCCGGCGCTCGCCTGGCGGGCGCGAAGTCCATCATCGCCATCGACCGCGACGCCCGAAAGTTGGCCTGGGCCGGGGAATTCGGTGCCACTCACCGCATCGACGCCGGTACCGAGGATGTGGTCGAGCGAATTCAGGAACTCACCGACGGGTTCGGTGCCGACGTGGTGATCGACGCGGTGGGCCGCCCGGAAACCTGGAAGCAGGCCTTCTATGGTCGCGATCTAGCGGGCACCGTCGTCTTGGTCGGCGTCCCCACTCCCGACATGACCCTCGAAATGCCGCTGATAGATCTGTTTTCGCGCGGCGGGGCCCTGAAGTCCTCCTGGTACGGCGACTGCCTACCCGAACGTGACTTTCCGGTGCTGATCGACCTGTACCGGCAAGGCCGACTCCCCCTGGAACGCTTTGTCACCGAACGCATCTCGCTCGACCAGGTCGAAAAGGCCTTTACCGCCATGCAGCACGGTGACGTGCTGCGCTCCGTCGTGGTGTGGTGAACGTTCACCGTTGCGGGAGCAGGCCGTTAACGATGGCCTCCAAACCCTTTCGATGAATATCGCGGGAGGTCAGGCCGCCCCACCGGTCGCCGATGGCCGCAAGCGTAGGAAGGTCGGCCGGGTCCAGCTGATCAACGCCTGGCTCGGAGGACGACGACGCCTCGAGTCGCGCCCGCCGACGATCCCGGTTCACCCGGATGATCAGATCGCCCATGATGTAGTACCAGATGGTGCGATACAGGTCGACGGCCTCTTCGGTGCTGCAACCGTAGGTGACGGCGGCGGCCACCAGCGTCTCGACGATCCCCATGGCCGACGGAACGATCAGCGGATCGGAGGTCAGCACCTCGATGATCCACGGCCGCTCGGCGAGGCCCTCGTAGAGGGCGAACGCGGCCTCGAGCAGCCGCTCGCGCGGATCGTCGGAGAATTCCCACTGCGGGATCTGCTGTGCGTGCGACTCCAGCAGGAGCAACAGCAGGTCGTCCTTGTCGCGCACATGGTGATACAGCGCCATCGGCGTGCTGTCCAGTTCCTTCGCCAGCCGCCGCATCGACAGGCTGTCCGCACCATCGGTCCGCAACACCTGATCCGCGGCCGCGACGATGGCCTCCCGTGAGAGACGCGGTGGTCGGCCGACCTTTCCTGGGCGATCCGTTTGTCTGGGCATCGAGCCATCCTCCCCCATCCGGTGCAGCGGCCGACCATGCGTGTGCCGAGCAGCGACGGCTTTGTGGTGATCGCGGGCGGTCGGGGCTCCCACTACTCGCCGAGATCCGCAGCGTGGTCTCTCGCAGGTCGTCGCCGCTGGCCGCCGGGAACGTCCCGATCTCGCTCGTGATCGGGACGGCGTCCCTGATCAGCACCTAGTGGGCGCGCCCACGCCGAGAAAGGAGCGACTGCAACACGACGAGGGCGCCCAGGACGAGCACGGTCACGCCGACCGTCCGTAATCCTGTCTCCGCGCCCGAGATGAACGCGGTGACAACGTCGTTGGTGCGGCCGCTAGTGGTGGCGAGGGCTTGGGCCACGGTGTGCGGATCGTGGGCGGTGCGGATGTCCAACGGAAGCGCGGCGACGAATCGTGCGGTGAGGACCGTGCTGATGACGGCGACACCAAGGGCGCTGCCGAATTCGCGGGTGGTGGCCTGCAATCCGGCGCCGACTCCGGCCTGCGCGTGCGGTAGCGAACCCGCGATGGCGCCGGACAGCGTCGGAAGTGCCAGCGTCACACCGATTCCGGTGACAACGAGCCACGCGGCATAGACGAGGTAAGACGTGTGAGCGTCGCTCATGGACAGGCCGAGCAGGCCGCCGCCGACGAACACAAAGGCGAGTGCGATCGTCGCATCGATGCCGATGCGCTGGGACAGGCGGCCGACGTGCCGTGCGCCGAGGATGATCGGGATGGTCAGCGGGATGATGCCGAGACCGGTGCGCAGCACACTGAATCCCATGCCGTACTGCAGGAACGACGCGTTGACGTAGAACAGCGCGAACATGCCGAAGAAGACCGTCGTCATGCCGAGGCACGCGCTGCGCAGGCCGGGGACGCGGAACAGGCGCGGATCGAGCAGTGGGTGTTCGACTTTCAATTCGACCACCGTCCACACCGCGAACAGCACCGCGGCACAGACGAACCCGCCGATGACGACCGGACTCCCCCAGCCGGACTCCGGCCCCTGAACGATGCCGAGCAGCAACGCCACCGACGCCACCACGAACAACACCGCGCCGGGCAGGTCGAGGGCACGATCATGACGCGGCGACACCGGCGCGATCCGTCCCACCAAGGCCACCAGCACCAGCGCGATAGGCAAGGCGGCAACGAACAACCAGCGCCACGAACCGCCCGAAAGCACCGCCCCGCCACCGACATTGCCGACCACGCCACCGATACCGGTCATCGACGCCCAGACCGCGATCGTCGGGTCCTTGCGTTCGACCGGAACAGCGTGCAGCAGCACCGCAAGCGTGTTGGGCAGCACCGCGGCCGCGCCGACACCGGTGATCGCGCGACTGACCAGCAGCACAGCGACATTCGGCGCGAGCGCCGACAGCAGCACGCCCACGGCGAACAGTCCGAGACCGGCAAGCAGCACGCCCTTGCGCCCGAAGCGATCCCCCGCGGCGCCACCGGGAATCACCAGGCAGGCGAAGAAGATGACGTAGGTATCGACGATCCACACGAGCGTCGACGCGGACGGATGCAGTGCGCTCGCGGCGAGCATCGGGACGGCGAGGTTGATCGCGGCGACCATCCCGACAACGAGCACGACGCACGCGCACATGACGGCGAGCAGGCCGCGGTGTGCGACGGGACTGGCTGGCTCGCGCGACGTCGGCGGGCGATCACGGGTCAAAACGTTGAATGGCATGGTCACGACGGTATGAAACGGGCGGATTCCGTGCCACGCAACTTTGACAAAGTTGATTTGCGTATCATGCAACTATGTCCGAGCAGCTCGATCTGAACCTCCTTCGCGTGTTCGACGCGCTACTCCAGGACAGCAGCGTCACCGCGGCGGCCGAACGCCTGCACCTGTCCATCCCGGCAACCAGCCGGGCGTTGGGCAGGCTTCGCCGCGCCATGCACGATCCGATCCTGGTGCGGGCGGGTCGCGGGATGGCACCGACGCCGTTCGCGCTGCGCATTGCCCCGCGCGTGCGTTCCCTGCTCGACGAAGCGTCGGTCCTGATCAGCGCCGATCGAGAAGTCAGCATCGCCGAGCTCGAGCGCACCTTCACGATTCGGATCAACGACGGTGTGGCCGTGACACTTTCGGCCGCGGTCGCCGAAGCCACCGCCGCGGCCGCGCCCGGTGTGACGCTGCGTTTCGTCGCGGAGGGCAGCGAGAGCGTCGAAGCCCTGCGCGACGGTTCGGTCGATCTCGACATCGGCGCCAGTGACGTCACCGCGCCCGACATCCGCGAGGTCCTGCTCTACCGCGAACGCGTAGTCGGCATCGTCCGCGCCGACAGCCCGCTTGGCAAAAACCGCCGCCCGACGTTGTCTCAGTTGTGCGAGTACCCCCACGTCTCGGCTTCCCGCCGAGGCCGCGCGCGCGGACCGCTCGACGACGTACTCGACGCCGCGGGCCTGCAACGACGGGTCGCCGCCGTGGTGCCGACCGCCGCCGTGGCGGCGCTACTGGTCGCCACCAGCAACTACGTCGGACTGGTCCCGCGGCGCCTGGCCGAGCAGTACGGCGAAACGCTCGGCATTCGCTGGTTCCCCATCGCCGGCCTGCCCGACATCGACGTCCGGTTGCTCTGGCACGCCCGGCTCGACGCCGAACCGGCCCAGCGCTGGTTGCGTGCGACGATTCGCGACACGGTCAACGGCAGCCGCACCAGTTCTGGCTTCCCGCACCCAGACTCGCCGCGCTGACACGCGTGCGTTTATCAAAAGTAGTGCGGCTGCGGAGCCCTACGCATCAGCGTGCTCGAGTTGCGATAGGTTGCCGAACACCGCGACCGCTACCGCACCGCCGATGGCGAGGACGAAGCCGAGCCCGGCCAGCCAGCCGAGTCCCGGTCGCGACGTGTCGCCGAGCACCAGCACGCCGACGATTCCCGGAATGACCGTCTCACCGACCACCAGCGCCGCGGTCGCCCCGTTCACCGAACCGAGTTGCAGCGCAACGGTATGCAAGTAGAAGCCGCCGATACCGGCGATCGCGATCGTCCAGGCGGCCGGGTCGGCGAGCAGTGTCGGCACGTCCAACGGATCGATCCCCTGCACTATGCGCACCGCGATAGCCAAGGCCCCGAACAACATTCCGGCGGCCAAACCCGCCGCGACCGCGCCCCTCGACCCTAGTCTCCGCACAACGAGCTGACTGACACCGAACAACACCACCGACGCGATCAGTACACCCCAGTGCATGACCGGGTTGTCGCTACCGCCACCCTCATGCCCCGCGGCCGCACCCAGCGCGGCCAGCGCGAGGATCACCGCACAGATCGCCACCCAGTCCCGCAGGTGCAGCCTGATGCCGAGCACGAAGATGCCGAGCACCGCGGTGATGATCAGGTTGGCACTCATGATGGTCTGGGACAGGAACAGTGGAATCAGTCGCGCTGACACCGCGTTCCCGACGAACCCCACCACATCGAGCACGCTGCCGACGATGAACCACACCGTCAACACCGCCGCGACCGTGGAAGCTACCGTCGGCGCCCCGGTTTCGGTCAACTGCCCACCGGCGCCGCGCGCCTCCGCCACCGCGGCCGACCGGCGCGCGGCATACGCCTGCAGCACCGACGCCACCCCATATCCCACGCACGCGAGCAGCGCGGCTACCAGACCGATCAGCACCCGACCAACCCCGAACCCACCATTTCAGCCACAACCGACGATAACGTCCGCCGACCCGGGCGCGGGCCACCGGCACCGCGACGACGCCGTCGACCGAGGCGAAGATCACCCGAGCTCAACGTAGAACATGAGCCCATCCCGGAATCTAAGTGGACATGGCGACCGGTTAGGCCGTAGCCTTCAGGAAGTTGGAAATGGACATGCTGTCCGCTTGATTGGAGACGATGAGATGACCGTAACGATCGGGCCCGTGGACACCACTCCCCTTGCCCGTGAACACTTTCCGGCCGCACGCCGGTGGGCATACCTCAACCACGCCGGAATCAGCCCGCTGCCGCAGCCGTCGGTCGATGCGATGGTCCGGCGGGCGACCGAAGTTTCGCTGGATGGCGAGTTCACCTACGCGACGCACAGTGCCGAGGTCGAGCGGGTGCGTTCGTCGGCCGCACGGCTGATGGGGGTGCCGTCGGCCGATGTCGCGTTCGTCAAGAACACCACGACCGGGCTCGGGATGATCGCCAACGGTCTCGACTGGGCTTCCGGCGACCGGGTGATCGTGCCGGATCTGGAATTCCCGTCCACGCTGTATCCGTGGCTGGCGTTGGCAGATCGGGGCGTGCTGGTCGATCGGGTGCGGCCGGCGGGACCGGGCGGGCGGCTCAGCGTCGACGCGTTCATCGACCGGATGCAGGATGGGCCACCGCCGAAGCTGGTCGTCACCAGCTGGGTGCAGTTCGGCCGCGGCTGGCGGGTCGACCTGGCGGAGCTGGGGCGGGCGTGCCGGGAGGTCGGCACCCTGTTGTGCGCGGACGTGATTCAGGGACTCGGCGTGCTTCCGGCCGAATTGGCGCGCTGGGGCGTCGATTTCGCGATGGCCGACGGGCACAAGTGGCTGCTCGGCCCGGAAGGCTGCGGCGTGTTGTACGTGCGGGGTTCGCGGCTGGAGTTGCTGCGGCCGCTGGAACCCGGCTGGAATTCGGTGGCGCATCGCGAGGACTGGGACAACCTCGAGCTGGTATTCGACGACACCGCAAGGCGTTTGGAGGGTGGCATGCCGAACGTGACCGGGATAGCAGCGCTCGGCGCCTCGATCGAGCTGCTGCACGAGGCGGGCATCCCGGCGATCTGGTCCCATGTCGATCGCCTGTGCGATCTGGCGTGCGCGGGCCTCACCTCGATCGGCGCGACTGTACTGTCGGACCGCTCGGCCGAGGGACGTTCCGGTATCGTCGCGGTGCACCTCGATGGTCCGCCGATCCCCTTGCTCGCCAAGCAATTACAGGCCGAAGGTATCGCGGTGTCCGCACGTGCGGGCGGGCTGCGCATCTCCCCGCACGGCTACAACAACGACGAAGATATCGATCGACTGGTCGACACGACAGCCCGGCTGATCAGCAGCTGAAACCGCTGAACCGGGCACCGCCGGTGCCGCATACTCATGACTATCCCCCCGCCGAGGACCCGTCATGAGCGAGTTGAGTGCTGATCCCCCGCATTTCACCGCCTACGGGCCTTGTCTTTGCCCACCCCGTAGGAGTCCCTATGGATCTCTCGGCACCCATCTGCGTCGTCGGCGCCGGCCAGAGCGGCATCCTGACCGCCGCGAAGCTGCGCGAGCTCGGCTTCGCGAACATCGACATTCTCGAGGCGGCCCCGCGGTTCGGCGGCTACTGCCAGACCGTCGACGTCGACGTCGACGGTGACGTCTACGATTTCCAGTCGCATCTGGTGATCCAGCAGTCGTTCGGCGCGGATATGGCCGGCACCGCCATCGACGAACTGCTGCGCAATCATCCGGTGCCGACGAAGACCGAGGCGCTGTACTTCGTCGGCCGATCCGACTCCGGCAAACCGCAGCTCGGCGTGCCACCGCATTTCGTGCCGCTGTTGCAGAGCATGACCGCCGAGCAGCTGATCGATCAGCTGGTCGAGGCCTGGAACCTCATCGAACAGGCGGCCAGGAACAGGCACGCGCCTGGACAGAGTGGATTAGCGTTCGATCGCGTCCCCGGCGAGACCTGGGAGACATATCGCGCGCGCCACGCACCCCTGGTCGGCGAGGTGCTGCAGGGGCTGACGATCTACGCCAATATGCGCCGTCCGCGCCAGCCCGCCGAAACCATCATCAATATCAACGCGCACATCAACGGGCACGTTTCGCAGCTGGCCAAGCTGTTCCTGTCGCTGTATCCGGCCGAGAAGCAGTCGTTGCTCGCCAGGATGCCGCAGTCGCTGCTCGCGCAGCTGGGTTCCCGTCAACCGGTCAGCTTGAGCTTCCAGGCGGGGTTCATCAGTTTCCTGCGCCGGATTGCCGATGACCACCGGCTCACAGTTGCCGTCGACAGCCAGGTGACCGGCATCGAACCCATTGGGCCGGAAGGGGTTCGAGTCGCCTACACCGTGCACGGCGAGCAGCGCAGCGCGATCTATTCGCGTGTGATCGTGACCGCGCGGCCCGCGCAGATCCGAGAGATGTTCCCCGAGGGGGACATTCACGACCTGTTCGCCGAACAGCACTGCCCGCGCGCGTGGACACGTAGCTATCTCGTTCGGGTGCGTGAAGAACTCCTCGCCTACCCGCGTCGGCCTAATGCCGTTGAACCCCTTGGCTTCTGGGTAATCGATCCTTACGGCAGCTACACCGACTCCGATCCCGAGCAGGCGATGCACCGCATCACCGCGGCCAATAAACAACATCCGGGGCCGTACTGGGTCTGCTTCAGCAACTCCGACACTTCGATATCGGACGCACAGGCCTGGTCGCTCGCCAAGGAAAGCCTGTTCCTGTTCGCCGACCCCGAACTGGTCGCCGAGACGATCGCCGAATGGCCCGCCTACCCGAGCGCGGCCGCGGTTCGCGACGGCTGGTTCGATCGGGTATCGGGCATCCAGGGCCAGCACGGCATCTACTTCGTCGGCGAGATTCTGTCCGGTCCGACCGCCGAATGCATCAGCTCCTTCGTCCGTGACGTGATCCCGCAGTGGTTCGAACCGAGCGATACGGCGTGGCCCTCGTCACATTGATACCTCGCAGGCAAACTCCCGGCTACTGACAGTTGCCGCTAAACTTCGCGGAGAACCAGGTTTTGCCAGGCGGTACTCAACAGACCGGAGATTGCCAGCCGGAGGCGGTGGATCGGTGACAAGCAGTCGATCGATGGTGCGCGCCTGGTGGCGATACCGAGTCGATTACCGATGGCTGATCGAAACGCTCGAATCCCACTCCGCGCTCGGACCATTGAAGCTGATGGTCGGTGCGGGCGGCATCGTCATGGGGTTGATCACCGTGCTGGCGCTGATCTCGCAGGCGGGTCAGAGCAACACCATCGGACACGCGCAGGCCATCCTTGTAGTCGCGATGGCGAGCGTGTGGACCTTGCGCTGGTGGTCGTTGCCGTGGCCGAGCGAACTCGAGTCGCTGCTCTGGGTGGCGGGCGTCGATATCGCCATCACCGTCAACAATGTGATGATCCAGGATCGCCTCCTCGGCGCGATGGGCTGCGTGCTGCTGGTGACCACCGGTGGATACGTCACGATCTTCCACGGCCCGCAGATCCTCGCGCTGCATCTCGGCTGGTCGGCGCTGTCGATTCTCGCGCTTGCGGCAATGATGGTGCTCGGCGTGCCGAGCAGCAATGGGCACGGGAAAGGCGACGTCGCGCTTGGCGTCGTGGTCGTCCTGGTGATCGTCGCGGTGGCCGGCGTGGTGCTGCCCGTCACGCAGTTCTGTAGCTGGCTGCTGCGGGTGGACGCGCTGTCGGATCCGCTGACCAAGCTGCTGAACCGCCGCGGCCTCGACTCGCACCTGCCGCGCTTCTTCGGACGCCGCCGCCGCGAAGGCGTCTACGTGGTGACGCTCGATCTCGATCGGTTCAAAACGGTCAACGACACCTTCGGGCATTCGTTCGGCGACGAGGTGCTGGTGCGCACGGCCGACCGGCTGCGGGCCGCGGCACTACCCGGCGCCATCGTGGTGCGCACCGGCGGCGAGGAGTTCATGGTTGTCGGACATCTGCACGGCGCGGACATCGGTGCCGTCGCGGAGCGCCTGCGGCACGCGGTCGAAACGATCCCCGGCCTGCCGAGCACGATCACCGCCAGCGTCGGGGCGGCGGAATTCGAGCCCGACCGCGATGGCGAACAGCACTCCGTGACCACACCGCGACAGGTGTTCCGCAGCTCCGACTCGGCCATGTACCGGGCAAAGCAATTGGGCGGCAACACCGTTGTGATCGCCGACCCCCGGGACGCGATCCCACCCTTGCACGACAATCGCCACCTATCGTGAACGAGTGCCCCTGATCGCTGATCCGCCCGGACCACGAGAAAGGTCCAGCCCCAACCGATTCCTGCTCTGGCTGGTGATCAGCCAACCCCGCCGGGTGCTGCTCGGGGCAACCCTGGGCACCCTGTGGATGGTGGCGCTCACCATTCCGCCCTATCTACTCTCACGCGCCATCGACGACGGTCTGGCCGAGAACGACCTCGCGGCGCTCACCGGCTGGGTAGCGGCGTTGTTCGGTATCGGCGTCGTCAACGCGGCGCTGAGCATTGCCCGCCATAGAACCATGTCGAAGATACGCATGGAGGCGTCTTTCCGGACGGTGTCGACCACCGTCGAGCATTGTGTACGGCTCGGCGCCGACCTGTCGCGCCGCATCAGCACCGGCGAAATCGTGGCGATCGGTAGCGGTGACGTGCAGGTGATCGCGCAGTCGCTGACCGTGACCGGCCCCGGTATCGGCGCGGCGGTCGGATACGTCGTCATCGCCGTCGTGATGTTCTCCATCTCACCGCTTCTCGCGGTGGTGGTGCTGGCCGGCGTACCGACCCTGGCGCTCACCGTCGGACCGTTGCTGCACCGGATCGAGCGGGCCGGTGCCGGTCACCGCGCGCAGCAGGGCACGCTGACCACCCGGCTTGTCGATGTGCTCAACGGTCTGCAGGTGCTGAACGGCCTCGGCGGCAAATCCGTGTATGCCGCTCGATACCACCGTGATTCGCAGACTCTCGTCACCCAGGGATACCGGGTCGGCGTCGTCACCAGCTGGGTCGACGCGCTCGCCATCGGGCTGCCCGCGGCCTTTCTCGCGGTCGTCACCTGGCTGGGCGCACGGATGGCGGCCGAGGGGTCGATCAGCGTCGGCGGGCTGGTCGCCGTGTACGGGTACACCGCCATATTGGTCGTTCCCGTGTCGTTCTTCATCGAGGGCGCGGGTGATATCGCCCGTGCCCGGGTTGCCGCCCGGCGAGTAACGCAATTGCTGTCGATCTCTCCGGAAAGCCCCACCGACGCCGTCGATGCCCCGGCTGCGGCGTCGATGCTGCGGGATCCCGTCTCCGGCGTCGAAGTGCGGCCCGGCCTGTCGACCGCGCTGGTCAGCGAACGTCCCGCCGACAGCGCGGCGGTGATCGATCGGCTCGGCGGATTCACCAAATCGGACGTCACGTGGGGTGGCATTCGACTCGACGCCGTTTCCGCCGAGCAGCTCAGAAGTCGAATCCTGGTGGCGGACAACGACGCCCACCTGTTCACCGGAAGTGTCCGGGACGTCATCGCCGGCCGCCACGAGCCCGACGACGCTCGGATACTCGACGCACTGCACACCGCGGTGGCAGCGGACGTGGTCGATGCCATGCCCGGCGGTCTCGCCGCGACGATCACTGCGCGAGGGCACAATCTGTCCGGTGGGCAACGCCAACGGCTTCGGCTCGCTCGTGCCGTCTACGCGGACCCCGAGATACTGCTGGCAGTGGAACCGACCTCGGCCGTGGACGCGCACACCGAGGCCACCATCGCGACCCGGCTGCGCGACGCCCGACGTGGTCGAACAACGGCTGTCAGCACCACCTCCCCGCTCGTCCTCGACCATGCGGACACCGTGGTCTACCTGGTCGACGGCGTCGTCGCGGCGACAGGTGCCCACCACGAGCTGCTGCGTACCGAGCCCGGCTACCGCGCCCTCGTATCGCGCGACGCCGACGAGGGCGTACCCCGATGACGACCCCACTCCCCGTCGCGGGCGCCGCACAGATCCGCCGGGCCGCGGTGCACGACATCGGTAGGGACAGAGCGGCATTCACCGCGGTCCTGCTGCTCAATGCGCTCGCGGTGGCAGCCGGTCTGGCCAGTCCCTGGTTGCTCGGCAAGATCGTGGACGCGGTCAGCAAGTCGCCGACGCACACGGTGACCAGCACGGTGGACCGACTGGCTCTCGCGATCCTCGCCTGCACGATCGCGCAGATCGTGCTCACTCGCTACGCCCGATACGTCGGCTACCGGTTCGGTGCGCGTGCCGCCGCACGTATTCGCGAACGGTTCCTTGGTCGCGTCCTCGCCCTTCCCGCCGCGCTCGTCGAACGCGTCTCGGGCGGCGACCTGATCGCGCGGGGCACGACCGACGCGCCGACCATCGCGACCATGCTCCGGACGGCCGTGCCGGACGTTGTGGTCGCCGCCATCCAGGCCGTGTTCATTATCGGCGCGGTGCTGGCGCTCGACCCGCTTCTCGGTCTGTCGAGTCTCAGCTGCCTGCTCGTGGCCACCGTGGTATTGCGCTGGTATTTGCGCAGATCCCGGCCCGCCTATCTCGCCGCGGCCGCGAGCGACTCCCAGCTCGCCGAACTCATCGCGACCAGCGCGGCCGGGGCGCGGACGATCGAGGCGCTCGGCCTCGCCGAACGGCACAGTGCGACAACCGCTTCCGCGATAACCACGGCCCGCGCCGCGCGACTGGCGACCCTGCGGCTGCGGACGGTGTTGTTTCCGTCCCTGGAGGTCTCGTATGTCCTACCGCTGGTCGCGGTGCTGCTGATCGGCGGTGCGCTGCACAGTCGAGGAGCTGTCGGCCTCGGCACCATCGTCGCGGCCGCCCTGTACTTGCGGCAACTGGTCGACCCGTTGAACACGGTCATGTTGTGGGTGGACGGCGTGCAGACCGCGATCGCGTCGTACGCGAGATTGGAAGGTCTCGCGTCGGCGCCGACCGCGAAACCGGCCAGCTCGGCGGAGCCCGCGGACAACCGGCTCCATCTCGCCGGGGTGCGGTACGCCTACGACCGCGGCGACGTGTTGCACGGCGTCGACCTCGAGATCCGACCGGGCGAGCGACTCGCCATCGTCGGCACTTCGGGCGCGGGCAAGTCCACACTGGCTCGGCTGCTCGCGGGAGTCGATGCGCCGCGAACCGGATCGATACACCTTGGTGGCGTGCCGATTTCGGGAATCGACCCGGATAGCCTGCGCCACCACGTTGTCCTGGTCACGCAGGAACAGCACGTATTCCACGACACCGTTCGCGCCAACCTGCTCATCGCCAGGCCCGCGGCCACCGATGTTCAGTTACGCGCCGCGCTCACCGCGGTAGGTGCCGATTGGGCCGACGAACTGCCGAAAGGACTCGACACCACGCTGGAAGGCACCGAGTACCGCCTCGATGGCGCCCAGGCACAACACCTTTCGCTGGCCCGCGTCGTTCTCGCCGACCCGCACACCATCGTTCTCGACGAAGCCACCGCGCAAATGAACCCGACGTCGGCACGAAACACCGAGCGAGCACTGGCCGTTGTCCTCGAAGGCCGCACAGTGATCGCGATCGCACACCGACTACAGACGGCACACGATGCGGATCGAGTCGCGGTGATGGACGCGGGCCGCATCATCGAACTCGGCACCCACGCCGACCTTGTCGCGCGCGACGGCACCTATGCCGCACTGTGGCACTCATGGCATGGATAGGAGGAGTTCGGCTGACCAAGACCAGTCATCCCGCGTTAGTCGCACCGAATCAGCTCAGCGGTCGATCTTGACCGGGTGGTGAACGGGTTGAGTTCGGCGGTCGCCATCGGTGGAGCCCAGCCTAAAGCCTTGCGGCCGTAGCGGTATCGGGCGGTCAAGGGCGGGCGACCGAGTGCCCATCGACGCTGTAGCGGAACGAGCTTCCGCGAAGTAAGGTAACCCTTACTACATCCTTGGAGGTGCACGTGACGACTACCTGGCTGGACACTCTGCTCCGGCAAACGCGGCGGGCGGGCGATTTTCCCTATCCGCACCAGGCCGCGTTCCTACTCGACAACCCGGTTCGACGACTCTTCACGAATCCGCGCGACACCGTCGACCATCTCGAACTGACTCCTACAGACCAGGTCCTCGAGCTCGGGCCCGGTCCCGGTTTCTACAGTCTCGAAATCGCCCACGAACTCACCGACGGCAGACTCGAACTGTTCGACCTCCAGCCGCAAATGCTCGACAAGGCCCGCCGCAAACTCGCGGCCGCCGGCTGCGATAACGTCGGATTCCACAGCGGTGACGCCAGCTCGGGCCTGCCGTTCCCGGACAACACCTTCGACGTCGCGTTCCTGGCCGCCGTGATCGGCGAGGTCCCGGACAAATCCGCCTGCATCCGCTCGCTTGGCCGCACACTCAAGCCCGGCGGCCAACTCGCGTTCTTCGAGCACTTCCCCGACCCAGACCGCCTGAGCGTGGCCGAGCTGCGCGAACTCGTTGAGCCGGAAGGCTTTACGCTGCTCGACGTGATCGGCAACCGATGGCACGACACCGTGCGCTTCACCCGCAACCCGAAACTTGTCGAAGGTTAGGCGCCGAACGCGGTCAACCGCGGCCGGGACAGATCGTTGTTGTCGATCACTATGTCCGCCTGCCGCGCCGGTTGGACTTGCTCGAGGTACATTCGGCTCGCGACGTGATAGCGCTCGTCGAATGCCGCGGCCGCTTTGTCGACACCGCCGAACAGCGTTGCGTCCCTCTGTGTTCCACGGTCTCGGGCCATCTCGAAGCTGGTGTCGACGAATACTACGACATCCCATAGGCCACGCAGGTCGCGCTGCAGAAAGCTACCGTCGACGACCAACACCGCGTCGGGTTGCGCTGTCATCAAAGTGTCTTGTACAGGCAAGTTGGTGGCGAGATCCATAATTCGCGTCCGATATCGGCGATCACCCTCCGGCCCAAGGGGAATCAGCACCTCGCGGGCGAAAGAATCGAAGTCGTACGCGTCCTCGTAGTAGCCCACCGCGGACCCACGCCCCTGCCGGTACCGGTGCTCTCGGAGATGGTGAAACCCATCCATACTGATATGGATCCCCTGCCGTCCGCGGCGGCCGACGCCGTCAATGATTTCGCGCGCCCACGTGGTCTTTCCGGCAGCGGTGATCCCGTCCACCGCCACCCGCACCGGATGCGGTAACCGGCTCGCCACCAGGCGATCCACGATCTGCTCGACTACCAGCCCACGCATTCGCTCCCCAACCCCTCGACATACGCGCATCCCCGCGCCCCCTCAACCTATCAACTCCCCCGAACGTCAGCGCCCACGCCGTGCCGAGTAGTGAATCCTCTTGGTATACCTGAGGATTCACAGATCCTGCACACCTCCCACAGGCACCTGGGCCCTGGTGAGAGGTGTGCGGGGGCTGTGAGATCGGCCGGTGCGTTTGGGGGATACTCGCTGGTGTGCGCGTAGAGATCTGTGTTGAGTCGGTTGGTGGGGTGCGGGTTGCGGAGGGGGCGGGGGCGGATCGGGTCGAGTTGTGTAGTGGGTTGTCGGATGGCGGGGTGACGCCTAGCGCGGCGCTGATCGAGCGTGCGGTGGCGCTGACCTTGAATACCCAAGTGCACGTGTTGGTTCGGCCGCGGTCGGGGGACTTTCAGTACTCGGCCGATGAGGTATCCGTGATGGTCCGCGATATTCAGGCGGCTCGGGCTGCGGGGGCGGACGGGGTGGTGGTTGGTGCGCTCGATGCGGCCGGTGCGCTCGATCCGGTGTGTGCGGCGTTTGTGGACGCGGCGGAGCACATGGACATCACGTTTCATCGGGCGATCGACGTCAGTGCGTCTTCGCGGCATGCCCTGGATCAGGCGATTTCGTTCGGCTTCACTCGCGTGCTCACGTCAGGGCGGCAACGGTCCGTGCTGGATGGGGCGCCGGTGATCAAAGATTTGGTGCTGCACGCCGGCGGTGCGATCGAGGTGATGGCGTGCGGTGGAGTCCGGCCATCGAATGCCGTTCAGGCGATCGAAGCGACCGGGGTCTCGGATCTGCACGCGGCGGTCCGCACGCCGGTGTCCGGTGCCGCGAACAGCGCGGCGTTGTTCGCGGGAGTTGGTGTCCCCCAAGGCTTCGATCACTTCGACTCCGATCCCGCTGAGGTGGCCGCGCTCTGCGAGATCGTTCGTAGCCACTGAGTACGCCGCGGTCCGGCCGCTGTTCGCCGCCGGACCGCGCTTCGCTCAGCGACTCGCGTCGATCAGGCGCTGGCGCAGCCAGGTGAGCGGGGTGGCACCGCCGCCGATGGCATAGCCGGGGTAGCTCTGGTGAATCCCGGACTTCAAGAAGTCGTCGACCTGGCGCTTGCGCTCTTCGTACGCCGAGTTGTTCAGTTGGTCGGCCAGCAGGCCGAGACCGCCCGCGGCGAGAGCGTCAGCGATGAGAGCGTTCGCCTGCTGCTGGTAATTACCGAACAGGGCGGGATTCGGGTTGGAAATCTGGGCGAACAGCCCGGCGAAGCGGGCGGCGAAGTCACCGTCCGGGGTCGCGCAGTACAGGTCGCCCGCGGCACAGAAGGTGTAGGTCTCCGGGCTGAGCCAGCCGAAGCCGCCGATCCGCGGGCCACCCGCGCCCGCACCGGCGACGGGCGGGCCGATCAGGGTGTCGGTGGGCGAGCGACGCGGATCGGAGATGAGACCGACCAGCGCAACGCGATTGGGCGAGACAACGCCGAGCCCGGTGCCGATCTCCGCGGCAAGATCACCGGCAGCGTCCGCGCCCTGGCTGTAACCGAGCAGCGCGAATCGGGTGTTGTCACAATGCTGCGCCATCGTGGCGACCAAGCCGCGCGCGTGTTCGATCGCCTCCCCCTTGGAACGGCCGTAGACGTCGCCTTCCCATGGGAACGCGGTCGCCGCGTACACGACGTAGTCGGTCCGGACGTTGCCCGGCAAGTTGTCGGCGACCGCGGCGAGCATGCCCTTGCCTGGATCGGTATTCGAGGTCTCCCAGGTACCGGGCACCGCTACGACATACATTCCGGGGCAATCCTGCGGGGCGGCCTGTGCGGTCGACGCGACGCCGACCGGTAGCGCGGCCGTGACCATCGCTGCCGCGCAAGCGGCGGTGTTCTTCCATCGCGATAACATCGTGTACTCCGTGTTCACTGCCGGGCATTGCCCGGTCGGCGAAGGCGCTCGGTGTCCGTTTGAGCGCCGATGACTGTCTTTTCTTCAGGTGGATACTTCAAGTCGTCGTCGGGAACTTCCCCGCAGATGGGATCAGTGTCCCCAGAAAGTCCGTCCAGCGCCAGCCTGTTCGAAAGTACGTGCGGAGTATTCGCGTTGACGTGCGGATTTCGAATCGGTGACGGGTCGGCGAAGTCCCGGTCAGGTCGGTAGGTGGTTATGCCTCAGTCTGATTCACCGAGCCTGCGGTCCGGGTCGCTTGGCCGACGGTGTGCAGGTGCCCAAGCGCCTGCGCGTAGGAGTCGAAAAGTCCTGTCTCGCAATAGGGCACCCCGATCTCGCCGCAGAACTGCGCCACCATCGGCTGCGCTCGGCGCAGGTTGACCCGCGGCATGGACGGGAAGAGGTGATGTTCGATCTGGTAGTTGAGGCCGCCCATCGCGGTATCGACCAGCAAACTGCCCCGGACGTTGCGGGAGGTGAGCACCTGGCGGCGCAGGAAATCGGTGGCGTCGTCCTCGGCAAGCACCGCCATTCCCTTGTGGTTCGGCGCGAAGGTGCAACCCATGTAGAACCCGAACAGGCCCTGCTGCACCACGATGAACGCCACCGCTTTGGCCGGCGAGAGAATCAGGAACACCGCGGCGAGATAGCCTGCGGCGTGCGCGGCGAGCAGCACACCCTCCCAGACCCGATTCGGAATCGACCAGCGCAGCACCGCCCGCACACTGGAGAAGTGCAAACTGCCCGCCTCGAGCAGCAGCATCGGAAAGAACAGCCAGCCCTGGTGGCGGAAGATGAAGCGCCGGAAGCCTTTACCGGTCTTTGCCCGATCGCCGGAGTGCGCGAGGATGCCCATGATGTCGGGGTCGGCGCCCTCGGTGTTCGGGTGTGCGTGATGCCGGTTGTGATTGCTGGTCCACCAGCCGATGCTCAGCCCGATCCCGAGGTTGCCCGCGATCACCCCGTACAGGTAGTTGGCTCGCCGGGTGCCGAAGATCTGCCGATGCCCGGCGTCGTGGCCGAGGAAAGCGATCTGAGCGAACACCGCCGCCAGGAACACCGCGGGGACCAGCGTCCACCACGAGTCACCGAGCCAGCAGAACGCGGCCCAGCCTGCCACGAACGCGCCACCGATGAGAACACTCTTGCCGAGGTAGTACCGCAGCTGCCGGTCGAGCAGTCCCGCGTCCCGCACCCGCCGCAACAGCACCGCGTACTCGCTGCCGCGCTTCGGCGTGCGGGTCTGCGCCGTCGATGTCGATTGCGCGGCGTCCGGCCCGCCTGGATCCATGTAGTCCAACACGTCCGCGACCGTACTCGTCGCGGCGGCGGATCTCGGTGCCGCCGAGCCGGTAGATCTTCCTGTTACCACGGGGCGCCTACGCATCCTGCTAGCAGTGGGTGTTCTCTTGGCTGTAACTTTCGCCTGCCGGTCCGCCGCCGACTACAGCGGGTATCGAAGTCGGCACGCCGCGGCTTGCCTGTCTCCATCCAGGATGGAGCGACGAGGCCACGATCAGGTGAACATGTGTCCGGATCGGTGGCACATCTGCGTGACAACTCGCTGGCGGCGTAGGCGGTTCATCCCATCCCTCAGCACGTGCGGCTCATGTCCTCTTGCCGGGACGACGCGTGCCTGGCGTGCGCCGCGGCCCGGACCGCGACCGATACGGCGAAGGCGGTCTGCCGGATCTGCATGCTCGCGCGTTCCACGTCCAGACTCGACGTCGCGTCGCCGATGGCCACCGCCGCGATCGGCTGATGCCGCTGCCGGTCCAGCACCGGGCTCGCGACACAGCGGACACCGCGCACGAATTCCCCGTCATTGACGGCGATTCCGATGCTGCGCGCCGCGTCGAGCTGCGCGCTCAGTTCATCGATGTCGGTGATCGACCGCGGGGTGACCGCGGCAAGCGCGCCCGGCGGGGCCAGCTCGAACGGGCGATCGTGCGCGTAAGCCAACAGGATCTTGCCGATCGCGGTGCAGTGCGCCGGTGCGAAGGTACGGCCGTAAGACGGCGTTCGCGCCGCCAGGTGGCCGTAAATCCGTTCCAGGTAGCGCACCTCCGAACCAGAAAGCACGCCGAGCGAAACCATCGCCCCGGTGCGCACGTGCAGATCTACGAGGAACGGTATCGCCGACGCGCGCAGCAGCTCGTGGTCCTCGGGCAGCGCCGCGATGTGCACCAGCCGTGGTCCGACGATGTAGCCGACCTCTTGCCGCTCGACCAGGCCGTTGGCGCTGAGGATCTTGAGCAGCCGCCACACCGTGGTCTTCGGGATGCCTGCCCCGCGGGCGATGTTCGACAGCGCGACCGGAGTCGGCTGGTCCCCCAGCAGATCCAGCACGCGAGCCGCTCGACTCACCAGATCGTCGGCGTCGGATGACTCAAGCATCATTTCAACTCCCTTACGAAGCCCTCTTCCCCGAGCCCGCGAATACGCACCCTACGTCAGCGGCGACGCGCGGCGGCACTGCCGCAGCGGCCTTTGCACGTACACCGTGCAAAGGCCTTCGCCGCAGCTGAGGCCCGGTTCCATGATCGAAAACCCGGTCCGGCACGAGGCCGGGCACGACCATTCGAGTGACGTTCCATGGCGCGGAACACCGCCTTCATTGCCACTGGGCGCGCGCCTAGTGTCCCGGAGTAGTTGGGATCCCCCGACGTTCTCGGCAGACAGCAAGACAGGTGAGCACGGTGTCACAGATGATCGATATCGTCCTGGTCGGTGGACCATCCGCGGAACCCCAGCTCTGGCACATCGATGCGGCCACCGCCGCCGACTCGGTGAAGGTGCCCCGGCTGAGTGGCTACGAACACTTCGATCCGACCGGCTTCGACGTCGAACTCGACGGTCGCCACCTTCCGGTCTACCTGTGGTCGTTCCGCACCCGAGCCGCCGAGTGAATCGGCTCCGAGCACATTGTGTGCAAGGGGCACGCGATTCCCTGCGTGCGTCGGTTAGCGTGGCTAACATGCCAGTACTACCGGTGCCCGATCCGCCGCTAACCGATGATGTTGTCGCGCTACGCCTTTGGCAGACCGCCGACCTCGATCAACGGCTCGCGGGCTACGCCGACCCGGAGTTCGAGCGCTTTACGTGGTCGACCGGCGAGCCGGTCACCGAGGCGCGCCTTCGCGAGCACGTCGAACAGGAGGAGCGCGAGCGGGCCCGCGGCGAGAAACTCAGCCTCGCCATCGTCGATGCCGCCGCGCTGGACCAGGTGTGGGGCGGATGTTCGGTGTACGACATCAATCTCGACCAGCGGCGTGCGGGCGTCGGCTACTGGCTCGCCCCGCAGGCCCGTGGCCGCGGCGCGGCAACGAGAACCGTTCGCCTGCTTTCGCAGTGGGCATTCGACGTGCTCGGCATCGCCCGCCTGGAACTGACCTGCGCCCCCGACAACTTCGCGTCACAGCGGGTGGCGGCGCGCTCCGGCTTCTTCCTCGAGGGAATCATGCGCTCGTACATGCGCTTTCAAGGTGGACGGCGCGACACGATGCTGTTCAGCCTGCTGCCGGGCGATCTTCGCGATGCGGACCGACCCGATCGACAGCCGACAGAATGAAGGTTCCGCCTGCGGGGCAGGCGGAACCTTTTCTGTGCGATTAATCAGCGATAGAGCCAGACCCCACCGCCACCTAGCGCGATGACGCGGTCCAGCTGGTGCGGCACGCCGTTGTCGTCGTTCTGGGTGCAGTCGTACGGGAACAGCGAGTAGTGCCCGTCACCGCCGCTGCACATGATCGGACGGCTGGTGCCGTACGGGCTGATCACGATCCGCGACGACAGCCGCAGATTGTTCTGAGACATGAACTCACCGGACCAGTCGTGCCGGTTGGCGAGCACCGCGTCGGCGTCGGGGTCGGCAGCGGCGATCGGAGCAGCGAACATCAGAGCGGCGGCACCGATACCTACGCATGCGAGTATTCGTTTCATGCCCTGACTATCGGTGATACCGGCGGCCTATTACAACTGCCCGGTACCGCCCACCCCTATTCACTGATTGTTGGACCGTACCTCGGGGAAGGCGTGGGCCAGATCGTCCAGCGACGGGCGCGCGATGTCGCGCAGGTGCTGATCGAAGAACGCCGCGACATAGGTGCGCGTGATATCAGCCGCTCGATCGCCAGGCAGTGCGGTCTTGCCCGGCGCACCGGCCTGTTCGGCGAGCGTGCCGGTGTCGGCGAACGAATCGTGCTCCGCGCCAACGACAGTCATCCACCGCTTCCATCCGTGCAGTCGAGTCCACGCCGCATCCCAGGACGGATCCCCGCCGCCGGGACTGGTCTGGCCATCGACGCCGAGCAGCAGGAACGGCCGCTCGCCGAGCCCGTCGGCCGACACTTGGAACGATCCATCCATGTTCACGCCCGCGCGCACTCGCGCGTCGATCGCCATCGCCGCGGCCGCGCTCGCCCCGCCGATCGAGTGGCCCGCCATGCCGATCCGCGTGGCATCGATGAGGCGGGCGTGCGGCCAGATCGGGGCGGGGCCGGTGAGACGGTCGAGTAGGAAGGACGTATCGCGTGCCCTGGTCTCGGCCATCAGCGTGAGCGCGCCATCCTCGCCGATGCGCTCGCACGCCACGCACGTGGACATCCGACCGCCGGGAAACTCGGTCCCGAACGACTCACCGGCGTGATCGACCGCGGCCACCACATAGCCTCGGCTGGCGAGTTCCTCGCTCACCGCGGTGAGGGTGAAGCGGGCCGCGGTGAAGCCGGGTGACAGCACCACCAGCGGATAAGAGCCGTCGACCGGCGCGGCATCCACCACGGCATGCGTACCGGCCTTACTGAGCGCCTGCACTGGAACGCCTGTCAATCCCGCGCCCTCGATCAGCAACCGGCTCTCCTCGTCGGTCGCGTACGGCGCGCGGACTCCCTCGCCCTGCTGCGCCGGGTAGTACATGCTGACCAGCAGCTCGCGGGGTTGCGTCGGTGTCCACGGATCCTGCCGCGCCGCGTCGACGAGGTGCAGCACATTGCGGCCGACCGTGAAAGAACCAGTGGGCGCGGGCAATTGGGTCGCCGGAGTCGATACCACCGAACTGGGCGGCGCCGTCGTTTCCCTGTCGAGCGCCCACACTAGCCCGGCCGCGGGCACTATCAGGGCGAGCACGATCGCGGCTACAGCGCGCATCTTCCGAACTCCTCTTGTCGTCGGCACACCCGGCGGCAATCACCGAGTGTTCGCCGTCGATCTTGCGCAGCCGTCGGCAAATCAACGCCAGACCGATGACAAAACGAAGTAAGAAAGCGGGGCGGACTCAGCCCGGGTAGACGTCATGGTTCGGGCCGAAACGTCCCGTCTGAGCGGAACCGGCCCACGGCACGTCTAGCGGGGCCTTGTTCAGCTTGTGCGGGTTACCGTCCAGGTCGGCTTGCCAGCAGTCCTGCTGAACACCGTGGAAGCTGGTGCAGACGATGCGGGTGCTGGTGCCGAACGGTGAGCTCAGCCGGTGCCGGTCGGAGAACGGATTCCAGTAGTCGGGATCGCTCGGGACGGCGAAGTCCTTCGTCTCGTACACCGACAGGGCGCCGCCGTTGTCCGAGGGCCACTCGTCGGCGGCGGCCGTCCCCGCACCGATGAGTAATGCCGCGCCGACCACCGAGGCGAGCGCGGCACAGCGCGCAAGACGTTCGGAGTTGACAGTCATAGACATACGTACCCCTTCGGTAGTCGCCGGAGGCACCCCGGCCGGTCTCGACTCTAGAGGTGTTCGCCGACGCGCACTGTTGATTGGCATGCCCTGAAATGTGGCATGCGGTGAAATGTTGCGGGTCATGATGTTCGAGGTCGGTCTGGTGCCCCGGTCGCTGCAATAACAGCCGCACAACTTCTGATTTCCCGCACTACGACTTGCCGCGCTGACACGCGTGCGGATATCAGATGGTGTGCGGCTGCGGTGGGGACAGCGCAGCAACGGATCCGGATGGATAGTCAGCTGCCGGGCCGCACGATCGGCTTGATCGAGCTCGGGTCGACGCGGACGCTCGTCAACGCCGCGGTCACCTGATCCAGACCGAACCGGCCGGTCACCAGGCGGTCGAGGTCGACCCGGCCGCTGGCCGCCAGCTCGATCGCGGTCGGCCAGGTGTTGGCGTAGCGGAATGTGCCGGTCAGCTCCAGCTCATGTTCCTGTAGATAAGGCAGCGGCAACGGCACATCGTCGCCGCCCATGCCGATGAGCACCACCCGTCCTGCCCTGGCCACGGTGCGGATCGCGGCGCCGATCGCGGCAGGCTGCCCGGAACATTCCAACAGGACATTCGGCTCGAACCCCAGCGCGCCGAGCTCGGTGACGCCGACGTCCACCGCTCGCGTGCACCCCAATTCGGTCGCCACGGCCAGCCGCCGCGGGTTCACATCGGTGATCACCACCTCCGCCGCGCCGAATGCCAGCGCGGTCTGCGCGGAGACGAGCCCGATCGGTCCCGCGCCGTTCACCAGCACCCGATCGCCCGGGCGCACGCGTCCCTTCCGGCACGCCCAGACACCCACCGACAGCGGCTCGAGCAGCGCGGCCGCCTCGTCGGTCAGCGAATCCGGCACCGGATGCGCGAATTCCTCGTGCAGCACCACGTATTCGCAGAACGCGCCATCGATCGGCGGGGTGCCGAAGAATCGCATATTCGGGCACAGGTTGTAGCGGCCCGCCCGGCATTGACCGCAGGTGAAGTCCGGTACGCCCGGCTCGAGCGAAACCCGTTGCCCGACAGCATGACGCCGAGCGTTGGCACCGAGCCCGATCACCACACCGGACGCTTCGTGACCGAGTACCAGCGGCTGCTCGACGACGTGCCCGCCGATCCGGCCGTGCTCGAAGTAGTGCACGTCGGAGCCGCATACCCCGACCGCCCCGACCTCGACCAGTACCTCGGCCGGACCAGGTTCGGGCACAGCGCGTTCCACTATCGCGATCTCGCCGACCGTCGCCAACACCGCTGCGCGCATGTCCTCACTGCCTTCCGGAGTTCAGCGTCCCGCATCGATCAGAACACCGAATATCGTCCGCGCGCAGCGGAATGCGCCGGTTCAGCGCCCTGACGGTCAGCGCCGGAACAACCGGCGAAGGCGGGCAACGATCCCGCGGCCATCCGGCCCTGCCGGAGCCATGGTTTCGACGGACCCGGCGGACGTCGCCTGGGCGAATCGGACGTGCAACTGTTCACGGACCTGGTCCGGGGTGTACGCCCGGCGCCGCCGCTCGGCGCGCACAACCACCACACCGGTAGCCACCACCCCGGCCGCCCCCGCCAATCCCACTGCCTTCCACCACCTCATTCCGCATAGGCTACGGCCTATGACGGGGACGAGCATCAATCTCGACCGAGCGCTCGAGCTCACGAGAACGGGCGATATCTGGCTGTTCCGTGGCCATTCGGCGGCTGACCGGGCGATCAGGATGACAACGAACAGTCCGGTGAACCATGTCGGCATGTCGGTCGTGCTCGACGACATGCCCGCGCTGATCTGGCACGCGGAGCTCGGCCGATCGCTGCCCGACATGTGGTCCGGCGCCACGCACCGCGGCGTACAACTACATAATTTGCGCGATGCCGTGCTGGTGTGGGCGCACCGCTACGGTCAGCAGGCGTGGTTGCGTCAGCTGAACCTGCCTGCCACCCGCGAGATGGAAGACAGCCTGCTGCGCACCATCGCCCGCCTCGACGGCACGCCCTTCCCCTCCACCGCCGGTCTCGCCGGACGCTGGCTGCGCGGGCGGGTAAGCCTGCCCCTGCCCAAGCGACGCCAGGCGGCCGCCCGTGAGCTGGAGCAGGCGTACTGCGCGGAGATCGTGGCCGCGACCTATCAGGCGATGGGGCTGCTGCCCCAGCACCGCAGCCCCAATTGGTATGACCCGGGCCGCTTTTGGAGCGGCGACGGACTGCGGCTGACCGGCGGCTACGAACTGGGTGACGAAATCGCGGTCCAAACACCCGCTAAGCCGGACTGATCAGTTGTTGCCCGGCACCACGATGCCGGTTTCGTAAGCGAGAACGACCAATTGGGCGCGGTCGCGGACGTCGAGTTTGGTGAGCAGGCGTCCGACGTGGGTCTTGACGGTCGCGACACTCACGTAGAGCGTGTCGGCGATTTCAGCGTTGGAGCGGCCGGCGGCGATGTGCTCCAAGACTTCTCGCTCGCGGTCGGTGAGCGCGGCCACCGCGCCGGGCAGCGACGAGGGCGCCGAAGGCTGGCGGGCGAACGCGCTGATCATCCGACGGGTGATGCTCGGCGTCAGCAGGGCGTCACCGTTGGCGACCACCCGGATCGCGCGAAGCAACTCCTCCGGCGGTGAGTCTTTGAGGATGAAACCGCTTGCGCCGCTGCGCAATGCCTGGAAGACGTGCTCGTCTTGATCGAAGGTCGTCACTATCAGCACGTGTGGGCCGTCGGTGCCGCCCGCCGCGATGTGCCGCATCGCCTCCAGGCCGTCCATGATCGGCATCCGGATGTCCATCAGCACGACATCGGGTCGCAGCTGGCGGGTGAGCCGGACCGCTTCGCCGCCGTTGCTCGCCTCGCCGAGGACGGTGAGGTCCGCCGCGGAATCGACGAGAACGCGGAACCCAGCTCTTACCAGTGCTTCGTCGTCGGCGATCAGTACCCGGATCGGGTCGCTGCCGGTCGGTTCGGCGGTCTCAGTGGACATCGTCATCCTCATCGATCGGGAAGTACGCGTCGACGGCGAACCCGCCCTCAGGTCGCGGCCCTGCCTCGAAACGGCCGCCGAACAACGACACTCGTTCACGCATCCCGACCAGGCCCAGACCCGAGCCGCTCGCGTCGAGCGGCTCGGGCGAGCCGGCGACCGGCCCGTCGTCGGTGACCGAAACGGCCAGCTCGTGTGGCGCGTGCCGAATCTCGATCCTGGCGCGGGCGGTGTGCGCGTGCTTCACGACGTTGGTGAGTGCTTCCTGCACGATGCGATAGACCGTGGTCTGCAGCAGCGCGGGGTACGCGACCGGTTCGCCGGTGACGTGGTACTCCACGACCAGGCCGTCGTGGTGCAAGCCGTCGACGAGGTCGGTGATCTCGGCGAGCCCGGGTTCGTCCGATGCAGGCTCGCACCCTGGTTCGCGGATCTGCGCAAGCACCCGCCGCAGTTCGTTCAGCGCGGACCGGCTGGCCGTCTCGATCGCGCCGAGCGCCTGACGTGCCTCGCCCGGCTGCTCGTCGAGCAGTAGGCGGGCGACTCCGGAACGGACGGCGACCATGCTCAAAGTGTGCGAGATCAAATCGTGCACGTCGCGCGACACTCGCAACCGTTCCTCAGCTCGGATCCGGCGTTCCTCCTCGGCGGCCCAATGCCGTTGCTGCGCGGCCATACTGCTCCGGTAGTCGCGTCGGGTGCGGAACATGTCGCCTGCCAGCCAAGCGGGGATGGCGATCAGTAGCTGCACGGAGTCTTGGTCCTGATCGGGATACAGGTGCGTACCGGCCAACGCGGCGACGCAGATGGCGACGAGCGCGGCACCGGTAGCGAGCAAGGAATCGCGACGCGAGCGCCGGTCGGCCAGCGTGAGCACGGCGACGCCGAAGGCCGGACCGGTATTGCTCACCCACGGCGTGAATCGAACGCCGAGTAGCGAGGCGAGGCACAGCACCGCGGCCACCGCGATGAGCACGGCGAGCGGCCAGCGACGCCGGACCAGCAGTGGCGCGACCGCGGCGGCGCCGAGTATCGCGATGGCGGGCGTCGAACCGATCCCACTGACGGTGCCAACCAGCAGGGGCAGGGTGAACGCGGCGAAACTGCCGACCACGATCGCGATGTCGATCGCGTCCGGACCGGCATTGCCCGGCCGGTGCCGGAACGGCGTCAGCCGCTGATGCCACGGCCGCGCGGTCTGGTCCGGCGGCAAGGAGGTGATTGCCATAGCGCAGACGGTAATCGGCCATGGACTACCGGCACATCGCCCCGAGGTCGAGCGCGCGAATCATCCGCAAGGCGGACAGGTCGTGCGGTATCCGTCCAGAGCGGGTGGCGATCTCGTGGCCACGGGATGACGACAACGCCCAGGTCAGCGGACGACAGTTGCGGCATGAACACATACGGCACCAGATCAGTCAGCGCTCGCTCCGAGGACATCCGGTCGTGGCTGTCGCGCCCGCTGCTCGCCATCGCCACCGTGTCCCTCACGCTGGGCATCGTGTCCGGTGGCGTGAGCTACCTGAACCGGTCCCCGGAACACGAGACGCACGTCGAAGGGACAGCCGCTCTGCTGCCACACATCCTGCTGTTCGTGCTGGCGGCCGCCCTCATCACCGTCGTACTGCGTCGGCGCGGCATCGACTCGTTCCTCCTGCTGCTACTCGCTCCCGTCAGCACCACCGCGGCGCATCGGCTGATGCGCACGCTGCGGTCGATCCTGACCCACCCGACCGCTCTCTTGCGGCTGCTGCTCAGCATCCTGCCGATCGCCCTGCTCGTGTACAGCCCGTTCCGTATCGGCATGCAGGTCCTCGGCGGCCTCGACCCGAATTTCACCGTGAACGCCTGGGGCGGGCCGAGCTATCTCGGCGCGATGGCGTTTCATTACTTCGACGCGGCACTGCTGATGGCCGCGGCGGCCACCTTACTGAATGTGCTGCTGTTGCCGGGTAAGCAGGCGAGCCGGTAACCCGCGGGCTGCCGATCACGGTGCCGCCCTACGCAGTTCGTGGCGACCGACCCCGCCGAGTTCCGGCGGGGTCCAGTCGCGCCGGCCGACTACTTGTCGGCAATGAACTTTCCGCCGACCGCGTAACCATCGGCCGGGTATTCCTCGATCCAGACGTGCACCGACTCGGCGGGCGACTTGTAGGCGTCGACGAACGCGTCGGTGATCCGGCGGACCAGCTCGCGCTTGGCTTCGTCGGTCTTGGGCAGCTGCTGGACGATGACGTTCGGCATCGGTTTTCCTTTCTCCGTGTCCGCTCGGATCGAGCGGGCCTACCGACAAATCTGCTGCATATCGCCTGCTTGACCAAGAGCCGGTTCGCGCACGCAGCGATCACCGATCGTGATCGTCGAATTGGCAGGCGGCGAGCAGGATCTCCAGTGCGGGTGGCGGCGCGGCGTTGCGCACGATGAGCGCGGTGTCCAGCGAAAGTCCCGGCGCGGCAAGCGAACTGAACACCACCCTGGTGCTGCGCAGCTGTCGTGCGTGCGCGGCGTAGACGACGGTCCAGCTGGTGTCCGAGCCGATCATCGCCAGGGTGTCGGCGAGCGCGGAACTGACCGGTCCCGGCACCGGCTCGAATCCGGCCTCGTGACAGGCGTCGACGACGAGGTCGACCAGCGGCGCGTTGACGCGACGTTCGGTGAGTCGCAGCGGGTAGGGCGCCAGCTCGGCCAACGCGAGTTCCGGTGCGTCGGCCAGCGGGTGCCGCGCCGAGATCGCGACGAGCAGCGGGTCCTCCCACACCGGGATGCGGCGCAGTCCCGGATGGTCGACCGTACCGCGGACGAACGCGGCGTCGAGTCGCCCCTCTAGGACCTGTTCGACGCGCGCGCGGGTGGACGCGGACACGGTCTCGACCCGCACCTGCGGCGCCAGCCGCTCCATGATGCGGTCCAGATGATCGCCCAGACCGGTGCTGGTGCCAAGCCGCAGCGTCGCGCCGGCGACGAACCCGGTGATCGAGGCCTTCGCGCGCGCGGCCGCGGCCAACGCGTCGCGCGCACTGGGCAGGAATTGCGCGCCCGCCTCGGTCAGCACGACCCGCCGCGGCGAACGATCGAACAGTTCGACGCCGAGTTCCCGTTCCAGCTGACGAACCTGCTGGCTGACCGCCGATTGCACGATGTGCAGCCGCTCGGCGGCCCGCCCGAAGTGCAGTTCCTCGGCGACGGTGACGAAGTACCGGAGTTGACGCAATTCCACCGGCCCGACCCTACGGGCAGGTGGTGTCGCTACAGTCCGGCGGCGGTGAGCTGGTGGTCGGCTTCGAGCAGCATCCAGCCGCTCAGTTGGACGGACAGATCGCGCGCCGGGTTCGCCGAGGCGGCCGTTCTGCCGTTCGACAGGTGCAGCGGATTTTCCGGCTGATCGGGCACGCTGGCCTGCTCGGACCAGTCCGCGCCGAACAGTGGGAGGCCGTTCATGTCGGCGCGGTGCGCCCAGGCCGACTGAGCGGAGGCGTGCACGATGCGCGCGGCGGTGGTGTCGCCCAACGTGATCGCGGCCAGCGCCAGGTAACGGGCAAGGACGCCCATGAAGAGCCCGCCGTCGCCGCCACCGGCGCCGACTATCACGCCGTTCTTGGTCATCCCGGTACCGGTCGCGGCGATCAGCGCGGTCGCCCTACGGCGCTGCTCGGATGCCCCTGTGCGCGTTGCCAATTCGGTTTCCAGCCCGATGGTCGCGCCCTGGTTATAGGTATAAACGGCAGGCTCGACTTGGGAGCCAGGCTCATGGACACCGTCGACGATCAGGCCAGAGTTGTTCGCGCGCAACCGGGTATCGAGGAAATCGGCGAGCTGAGTGGCACGCGAGAGGTCACCGAGCCTGGCCAATGCGATGCCGGTCGACGCATTGGTGCACGAGTTGTAGTACTCCGAGCCGACCCGCCACCGCATCGCACCGACCGCCGGATCCCAGCCCTCGTCCAGCGCCGCCCGCAGATCATGGATGCCGTCGGCGAATTCGACACCGAGCGTCCGATCGGCCCGTTCGAGAGCCAACAGCAGCCAGGCCATGTCGTCGTAGTACTGATTCGTCCAGCCGGTGAGGTTGCGCGCACGAATACCGCGCACGATCGCGGCAACTCGATCCCTGCGCTCAGCCGCGGGAGCGCGCAGCGCGGCGTCGACCGCGCAGTCCACCAGATGCGCCTGAAACCAATAGTTCCACTCTTCGAAGACCTCTTCCAAGGGCGACGGCGGCCAAGCCGTGACACCGAGCAACGTCCCCGGCAAGCCCCACACCGGCCGCAGATGCCGCACCGAAATCGCCTGCTCCGCAAGCCCAGCCCGCCGCGCACTCTCCGCCTGCGCCTGCGCGGACGCCACCATCGGAGTCGCGGCCACACCCACTCCCACCCCGGCCGCCGCCCACAGCACCGCCCGCCTACTGACCCCGCTTCGACCGCGCCGCATCGACCGACCTCCTTCGCGAGCGACTCTATCCCGTACTCCCCCGGGCAATCCGGCAACTCGACCGCACGAGGCAACCGGCCTCGCTGACGCTTGGTGATCGGAAATTTGGGCATCGATGCTCATCGATCGCCCAGACCATCGGCGCTTTCTGCACTTTCGCAGATGACACCTGCGCAATTCCCCCTTGTCTGCGCACAGGTGGACACCAATACTGACCAACCGAACCCGTGTGCGGTGCGTCACACGCGTGCGGGCAGCGTTGGGAAAGTAGAGGAACAACTCCATGACGTCCACGATTGAAGAAGCCGGCTCCGAAACGGGACTAGCGCGGATCGCGCAGTCGCTCGCACGGTGGACGGAGAAATGGTTCCCGGACGCGTATGTCTTCGCCTTGGCGGGCGTATTCATTGTCGCCCTTGCCGCGTTCGTCAACGGTTCGTCACCGAAGGCGGTGGCCACCGCGTTCGGTGACGGCTTCTGGGATCTGACCGCGTTCACCCTGCAGATGACGATGGTGGTGCTCACCGGCTATGTCGTCGCCACCTCGCCACCGGTCGCCCGGCTGATCGACCGGCTCGCCGTCATGCCGCGATCCGCGGCGGGCGCGGTGAGTTTCGTTGCGCTGCTTTCCATGTCGATTTCGTTCCTGAATTGGGGCCTGAGCTTGGTCTTCGGCGGACTGCTCTGCCGGGCGATCGCGCGGCGCACCGACCTGCGGGTGGACTATCGCGCACTCGGCGCGGCGGCCTTCATGGGATTGGGTGGCGTATGGGCACTTGGCCTTTCGTCCTCGGCCGCGCAGCTACAGGCCACCGCCAGTTCGCTGCCGCCCGCCCTGCTGAAGATCACCGGCGTGCTCGACTTCGGGAGCACCATCTTCACCTGGCAGTCGCTGCTCATGTGCATCATCCTGATGGCGCTGACCGTGCTTATCGCGCATCTCTCGGCACCGAAGGGCGAGGCCATCAAGACCGCCGAGCTGCTGGAAGTCGACCTGGACGACCAGCCCGAGGAGGTGACGCCGCGCTCCCGGCCCGGTGAATGGCTCGAATACAGCCACATCCTGCCGATCCTGGCCGGGCTGCTGACGTTGGCCTGGTTGCTCTTCCAGCTGCTCGACAAGTCCGTACTCACCGTGGTCAGCAGCCTGAACAGCTACCTGCTCGTCTTCCTGGTCCTCGGCCTGGTACTGCAGGGCACGCCGCGCCGGTTCCTGCAAGCGGTCACCCTCGCCGTGCCCGCCACGGCAGGCATTCTCGTCCAGTTCCCGCTGTACGCCGCCATGGCCGCGATCCTCACCAAGGCGAAAGGCCGTGGCGGATTTACCGTTTCGCAGCACCTCGCGGAGTTCTTCACCAGCATCGGTGGCGGCGGCAGCTTCGCCGTCGTGATCGCCATCTACACCGTGGTGCTCGGCATCTTCGTCCCGTCCGGCGGCGGAAAGTGGCTGGTCGAAGCGCCTTACGTGATGCAGTCGGCGACCGACGTGCACATGAACCTCGGCTGGACGGTGCAGATCTACAACGTCGCCGAGGCGCTGCCCACCCTCATCAATCCGTTCTTCATGCTGCCGCTGCTGGCCGTACTCAAACTACGGGCGCGCGATCTCGTCGGATTCACGTTCCTGCAGTTCATCTTCCACCTACCGGTGGTGCTGCTGCTGGTGTGGTTGCTCGGGTTGACGTTCGACTACGTCCCGCCGATCATTCCCGGCGCACCGTAAATGGTGCACTGCGGGAACGCATCCGGTGCGGAAAGCGCCTCCCGCGCGACGATGCGACGGGTGTGCGCGTAGACGGCCGCGTGCACCCGATCGCGAACACCCAACTTGGCCAGCACATTCGAGACATGCGTCTTCACGGTCTGTTCGCCGACGCCGAGCGCGTCGGCGATCTCCGGGTTCGTATACGCCTTCGCGATGAGCAGCAGCACCTGATGCTCACGCGCGGTGAGGGTCTCGACCTCCGGCGCGCTGGGGAATGGTTCGATCCCGGTGGTCAGCCGGGTGACCAGGCGACGGGTCAGGTTCGGATCGATCAGCGCGTCGCCGCGGGCCGCCATCCGGATGGCCGAGACCAGGCCGGTGGACGGCAGCGTTTTGACGAGGAATCCGGAGGCGCCGAGACACAGTGCGCGGTAGAGGTTTTCATCGGAGTCGGAGGTGGTGAGCGTAAGAATACGAGTGGCCCCACCGAGCGCCGACACCGCGTCGATGGCCGCCGGTCCGTCCAGACCCGGCATATCGAGATCGAGGAGCGCGACATCGGGCCGCAACCGCTCGATCTCCCGGATGGCGGCGAGGCCGTGGTCGACTTCCGCGACGCATTCGATGTCCGGCTCAGCGCTGATCGCCGCCCACAGACCCGTCCGGAATACCGCGTGATTGTCGGCGAGCAAGACCGAAATCGTTGCGCGCGAAGTGGACTCGGTCTCGACCCGCACTATATCGATGTGCCGGTCGCGATCGACCGGCTGATGCGTGTCGACCGCGCCGCCTGCGGCCGCCGAGGCGGTGGGCACGCCGGTCACCGACAGCGTCGCCGCGGTGATGGCTAGGACAAATGAGGACGCCACCCGGCGCAGTGGGTGGGTCGACGCACCTTCCGGCCGGATGTTCAGCGCAGGAACCCTTCGTAGTTCTTGGTCATCAGTTGACTCTCGAGCTGTTTGATCGTATCCAGCCCGACGCTCACCACGATAAGCGCGGAGGTGCCACCGAACGCAAGACTCGGCACCGAACCCGAGCCACCGATGCCGAGCAACAGGTTCGGCAGCACGGCCACCGCACCAAGGTAGACGGCGCCGGGCAGGGTTATTCGGCTGAGCACGAAATTCAGATAGTCCGCGGTCGGCTTACCGGGCCGGTAGCCCGGCAGAAAACCGCCGAACTTGCGCATCTCGTCCGCGCGTTCCTGCGGGTTGAAGGTGACCGCGACATAGAAGTAGGTGAAGAACACGATCATCGTGAAATAGATCGCGACGTATACCGGGCTGCCCGGATCGACCAGGTACTTCTGAATCAGCTCCTGCCACTTGGACTGCGGGCCCGAGCCGTGCTGCGTCAGCTGCGCGAGCAACTGCGGCAGGTACAGCAGCGACGACGCGAAGATCACCGGGATGACACCGGCCTGATTAACCTTGAGCGGCAGATACGTCGATGAACCCCCATACATCTTCCGGCCGACCACCCGCTTGGCGTACTGCACCGGAATCCGGCGCTGGCCTTGCTCGACGAAGATCACGCCGATGATCAGCAAGAACACCGCGACGCACACGGCAGCGAACAGCAACCCGCCCTTGCTGTCCAGAATCGACTTGCCCTGACTCGGAATCTGCGCCGCGATACCGGTGAAGATCAGCAGCGACATACCGTTGCCGATGCCGCGCTCGGTAATCAACTCACCGAACCACATGACCAGCGCCGCGCCCGCCGTCAGCACCAGCACGATGATGATCATCCCGAACAGCGAGGTGTCGGACAGGATGCTCTCGGGACACCCGCGCAACAACTGTCCCCGCGCGGCGAGTGCGACCAATGTCGATGCCTGCAGCACCGCAAGTGCCAGCGTCAGATAGCGGGTGTATTGGGTGATCTTCGTCTGGCCGGTCTGGCCCTCCTTGCGCAGTTCCTCGAACCGAGGGATCACCACAGTCAGCAGTTGAATGATGATGCCCGCCGTGATGTAGGGCGTGATCCCGATGGCGAATACCGAAAGGTGCAGCATCGCACCGCCGGAGAACAGGTTGATCAGCTTGTAGATCCCCGCGGATTCACCGCCGGAGACGATCGCGATACAGGCGCGCACCGCTCGGAAATCGACGCCGGGCGACGGCAGGGTCGCGCCAAGCCGATACAGCGCCAGCAAGCCCAAGGTGCAGAGAATCTTCCGCCGTAGATCCGGGGCCCGAAAAGCCGACACGACGGCGGAAAACACACAATCCTCCTGGCGAACGACGCTGATGGACAGGGCGATACCGCTTAAAACGCGGGGAATCGAACCTGCCAAGGGCCTTCGACGCTACGGAGTTTCCGTAGCCGTCCACGTCGCCCGGGAGTTGGACTTATGCCTCCCCCGACTGGGGGAAATTCACCTGTTTGCCCAGGTGGCTCAGTTGCGCACCACCAAAACCGCACCGGCAGCGAGCAGTGCGAGCACGAGGGCGGCGAGGCCGTACACCAGACGGTGTGCGCGCAGTACGGGCACGAAGCGGTCGACGGCATAGCGGCCGGGCCCGGTCAGGGCGATGGTCGCGGCGGCCGCGGTGAGGATCAGTTCGTACTCGATGCCCTTGGGCGCGAAGAAGGCTCCGGTGCCCTTCACCGCGAGCGCGTTGAGCATGGTGCCGACCACCGCAGCACCCGCAAGCGGCGTCAGCAGTCCGATCACGAGCGCGAGTCCGCCGAAGGTTTCGGTCAACCCGGCGACCAGCGCCATCGCCTCACCGGCCGGATATCCCTTGCTGGTGAAGAACTTCCCGGTCCCGTCCAGGCCGCCACCACCGAACGCGCCGAACAGCTTCTGCGCACCGTGCGCGGCCATGGTCAGCCCGACCGCGATGCGCAGCAGGAGCAGTCCGGCGTCATAGGCATGCGGGGTGGCCGCATGTCCTGTCGTCTCGATCGGAGCAGAGGTGGATTCGGTGCGCGAAGTTGTTGCGGTGTAACTCATCTGGTGTTCCTTTCGGTGGGAAGACAACGGGCATCCGCATCGCGCTCAACCCCTGCCAAGTAGTTCAAATTTGAACATCTACGACGATGGTAGGTTATTGTTTGAATTTGAACAACCTCGAGAGGGTGGGCGGATGGCCGAGCGGCGCTGGCTTGACGACGAAGAGATGCGCGCCTGGGAAGCGTTCCTTGCCGCGACCGCGCTACTGAACCGTCGCATCGAACAGCAACTCAAGGACGACGCGCACCTGTCCCACACCCAGTACGAGGTGCTCGTGCGACTGGCCAGGGCCCCCGGCACCGAACTCCGGATGACCGAACTCTCCGCCGCGCTCTTCACCTCGAAGAGCGGCCTCACCTACCAGATCGACCAGCTCGCCAAGGCCGGCTTCGTCCGCCGCAGTCCTGCCCCCGACGACCCCCGCGGCATCGTCGCCACCCTCACCCCCGCCGGACTCCGCAAACTCGAAGCCGCGGCCCCCGGCCACGTCGCCCTGGTACGCGACCTCCTGATCGACGTACTAACCCCCGCCCAGCGCAAGGCGATCGCCGACGGCCTCGGCGAAGTAGCGACCCGACTCCTCGGCTGACCGGACTTATGGAGCCGACTGCGGCACCGGCGCGCGATCCAGCCACGCCGCGAAGGCGTCGAAGGTAAAGGGACGGCCGAGGAAGTCGGCGACCAAATCGGCTGCGTCGCGTGCGCCGCCGGGGGCGAGGATCAGGTCGCGGTACCGGCGCGCGACCGACGGATCGAACAGGTCATCGGCATTGAAAGCCGAGAACAGATCCTTCGCGATGACCAGACTCCATAGATAGGTGTAGTACGCGGAGGTGTAGCCCGCGAGATGTCCGAACGACGCCTGGAAATGGGTGCCTGGCAACGCGGGGAGCACGCCATAGCGTTCCACGACTTCCGAGACCGCGGCGGTGTGGTCGGCCGGCCGGTCGCGGTGCAGCAGATACGACACCGCTGCGTAGCCGACCTGGGTCTGCACCCCCATTCCCTTGCCGAAGTCTTTCGCCGCCCGCATCCGTGCCACCAGCTCAGCCGGGATGGCCGTGCCGGTCTCGTCGATGGCGAAGGTGCCGAGAATCGTTGCGTCCCATGCCCATTCTTCGAGCATTTGCGACGGCGCCTCGACGAAGTCCCACTCGGTGGCCACGCCGGAGAACCGGGCCCATTGCTGCCGCCCGCCGAGCACGTGATGGATCAGGTGCCCGAATTCGTGGAACAGCGTGACGACATCTTGGTGTTCCATCAGCCCGCGCGAGAAGTTGCACACCAGCACGCCCTCGGGCAGTAGCCGATCGGTGACCCCGCAGACGAGATCGAATTGCGCCGCATGCTTGTATTTACCCTCGCGCGGATGCAGGTCGAGATAGATACGGCCGCGCCGTTCATCTTCGGCATACACGTCGTAGACCGCGACATCCTCATGCCAGCGCGGCACGTCGACCTGTCGATACTCCAGGCCGAACAGCCGCCCGGTGACCTCGAGCAGACCGGCCCGCACCCGCGTGAAATCGAAGTACCGACGGACTTCCCTGGAATCGACATCGAACTGTTCGCGCCGAATCAACTCGGTGTAGTAACTGATGTCGGAGCGGTCCACAGTGCCTGCGGGCTCGTCCTCGCGTCGCCGCGCGAGGACCACGTCCAGGTCGCGCCGACCCGCGTCGGCCGCGGCGGCCGCGATTCGCTCGATGAACTCGGCGATGGCGTCACCGGTACCGACCATCTTCACCGCCGCGTCGTAATCGGGCCAGCTGTCGTAGCCGACGAGCCTGGCCTTCTCGTCCGGAAGGTCGAACATCTCATGCAGGACAGCGTCATTGGCGGGCCAACCGCGGCTCTCGAACTCGACCGTGAGCTCGCGCCGCGCCGCGGCGTCGCGGGCGTAGGCCCGGAACGGGCGGAAGTCCGGATAGTCGGTGGTAACCGCGATCAACCCGTCCTCGCCGGGCGGATGTGCCGCGACGAAGTCGGCGGGCAGACCATCGAGCTGTTCGGCGGCGACCCGAATCGCGCGTACGTCATCCCGGATGGCCCGGGCGAAATCCTGTTCGAGCACGGTGAGTCGCTCGGAGATCTCGCGCAGCCGAGCCCGCGTCTGATCGTCGCGGTCCACACCGCTGCGCCGGAAGTCGCGCAGCACGTGGTCGCGCATCCGCAGCGCCAGCTCGTCCATACCGGCCGAGTCGGTGGCCGCGACCACGTCGTAGAGCGCGCGATCGAGGTCGCGCTCGGTCCTGACCCGATCCACCTGCTGAACCAATTCCTCACCGCGCCCACGCACATCGGCATCAGGGTGGACTTCGACGAATAGTGAGGCCGCCGAGGCGGCACCACGCAGCGCGATATCCGCGTCGTTCCACAACCCGAGCACTTCAGCGCTGCCGCGGCGGCCGCCGTCTTTGAGCCGGTCCAACGTCGCCGAAACAGCCGCCAGCCTGCTGAACACATACTCGGCAAGCCAGTCGGACCAGTCGGCTGAGGGCAAGGCAAGCGGCTGCGAACTCATTCCCCGACAGTAACTCGGGAACGGAATTCAGCCGCGGAGTCGACGCGGATGCAGTTTGGCCCGATGATTGCTGGTTGGCGAATTAGTGCCGCGCCCTGGCATGTCGTAAGACCATCGGCGCAGGTCCACCCTAGAATCCGACCGGTAGGTCCAGGATTCGCTCGCGCGGTGCTGGCCGGACTCGGCCAGGTTTGCTGCCGCGGTTGACACCAGGGAGACCGCTCATGACCTTGCGTGCATATTCCGGCGCGACAGCGCGGCGACTACCGGGGTGGCGTCGATCCGTTGCGCTGGTCGCGGCGGTTTTGGCGCTGTCGGGGGTGCCGATCGCGACGGCCGAGCCGGGTGATGTGCCGCTCGGGTTGCCAGCGCTCGGGCTTGGTACGTCGTTGACATTCCCTGGGGCCGAGCATCAGGTTTCGGTGAACATTCCGCTGTTGCCGGGGCTGGTGCCGACCGCATTGGTCGGCACGATTCAACTTCCGCCGCATGTGGCGCGCGGATCGCTGGAGGTGCATTCGGGTGAGCGGCTGATCGACCGGGTCGAGCTGCCGCTGGTGCCGCGCGCGCCGATCCGGTTGTCGCTGGGCGGTGCCGAGGTGGTCGACAACGCGATCTCGGTCACGGTGACCTCCTCGCTGATCTCCGAAGCCGGTGCGTGCGTGACCGACTGGATGGGGCGGCCGCTGACAATGATCGAGGCCGGCGTCAGCTATAACGGCACGGAGCAGCAGCCCGCGACGGTCGCGGACTTCCTGCCACCCGTGCTGCAGAAGCTGACGGTGTATCTGCCCGCCGATCCGAAGCAGGTCGAGAGCGCCGCGGCGATGTCGCTGACCACCGCGATCACCGCCCGCTACGGCAATCAGCAAGTGGCGGTGGATGTCCGGCCGACGCAGCCGGGCGCGGCGGTGCCCGATCATCCGCCGGGTTTGCTCGAGCGCCAAGTGGTGATCGGCGAAACCGCCGATCCCGGACTGCGTTTGGCGGGCGGACCGACGCCGGTGCTCACGATCAACGGCAACGAGAAGACGCTGCCCGACCAGATGCGGTTACTGGTCAGCGATCTGGCCAAGGTGGCGATCTCCTCGGCCGCGACGGCGGTGGCGCTGCCGCCAGCACCCCAACTCGCGCCGGACAGCACGACTCTCGGCGCACTCGGGCAGACCCAGCTCAGCTCGACCGCGATCGGCTCGGTGCGCGTCGACGTGGGAATCGACCAGTCGCGTCTCGGCAGGCCGAGCAAGGATGTGCGAGTTCGGTTGCGCGGCAGCTACACCCCGCTGCCGGATACCTTGAACGGTCAGCTCACGGTGCGCGCGGGCGAAACCTATATCGACAGCTGGCCGGTGGACGGTTCCGGCCGGATCGACCGGTGGATCTCCATTCCGAACTCGACCCTTGGTCGGTTCACCACCTTGTCGGTGACCTACCAGCAGGCGGGACTCACCCACGGCTGCGGCCTGGAAGCACCGCTGACGCTGACGATCGATCCGAGCAGCGAGGTCACCAGCGCCGTCGCGACACCGCCGATCCCCGGCGGCTTCGGCGCACTGCCACAGGCGCTCCTGCCCGATGTGCAGATCGGTTTGCGGACACCGGGTTTCGCGGACACCGTGCGCGCGGTGACGGTGCTGACCGGCCTACAGCGGCTCACCACTATCCCGTTGCGCCCCGAACTGGTGACCTTTGACCAGGCGGTCTCGAGCAAGTCACCGGCGGTCCTGATCGCGGCCAACGGCGGGGTGCCGGAGTCGATTCAGCTGCCACTGCGGCAGACCGACGCGGGCCTGGCCTTGACCGGCGAGGACGGCAAGACGATCAGCAGGATCACCACCGACCCGAAGACTCCCTTCGCGTCGCTACAAAGCACCTGGTCCGGCGGGCGAACGATCGTCGTCGGCTCGTCGAGTGACACCCCCGAACATCTGGACCGGGTACTCGGCTGGCTCAACGCCGACCTGAACCGCTGGTCCCGACTGCACGGCGCGGTGCTGTTCCAGGCCGGGGATCGGCAGCCGGAGTTCCTCGATCCGGCCACCGCCGCCCCCAAGACCACCGATAGTTCCGAAATGACCTCGCTGGCAAAGATTCTCACCGGAGCCGGGGCCGCCGTGGTGCTGATCGGGGTGCTGGCCGCGGTGGCCGTACTGCTGCGGCGCGGCAGGCGGTAGATGGCCACCGGCACGGTATCGCGCGGCCACACCCGCGGGACCGTCACCAGAATCGCGGCGCGGCTGGTGCTGATTCTGCTCGCCACCGCCGCCGCGTTCTGGACCACCTGGGTTCGCCTGCTGCACGATACGTGGACCGGATCGAGCATCGGGTTCGTCTTCGTGCTGCCGGTGCTCGCGATATTCTCGGCGATCGGGATCACCCTGCGCCGCGGGCCGGAGCTACCGATTCACGACCGCCAGACCGATCTGATCGTCGGCGTGATCGGACTCGGATTGTCCGCCTGCACACTGGGTTTGCTGACACCGCGCTATCGCTATCTGTACGAGATGCTGCACCTTGACCTGCTGGCGGCCTGGCTGTTCGTCATCTCCGCGTGCGTTCTGCTGTTCGGTCTGCGCCCGACCACCCGGTATTGGCCATGCTGGCTGCTGCTGCTCGCCGCGTTCCCGCCGCCCTACCGAGCCATGCGCGTCATCATCGGCGGGGGCAGCGTCTCGGCGGGCGCGACCATGCTGCTTTTCGCCGCGTTCGCCGCCGCAATCGCGGTGGGCCGCACCAGAATCCGCGCCTGGATCGGCGCGGGGCTGGCGTTCGCCGTAGGCTGCGCGGTGCTCGTGGTGCTGCGGATCTGGTTCCCCACCGCGCGCATACTCGTCTATCAGGCAATTCCGTCGGTAGTCGCGGTGCTGGTCGTCGCGGCGGTGATGTATGTGGACTGGCGGCGCCGCCGCGGAGTATCGCTGCACCCGCTGGAGCGCGAGCTGGACCCGCTCACCGCACCGCAGGCGTGGGCCGCGGCGGCGACGGTGGCCCTCGCCGCGATCCTGATCATGATCATTCCGATCCCACCGGACTATGACCGCAGCTTTCCGGTGCGGCCCGGACTCGTTGTCGCACAGCCGCATACCGTGCCGCCGGGCTGGGACCAGCTCAGCGAACGGCAATATCCGTGGGCGCAGCACTACTTCGGTCAGGGCACCTCGATGACCCGGCAGCTGCTGCGGGCCGAGGAACACAACCCACTGTGGGACAACCAGTCTCGGCGTCGACGTCTAGTCATCGACACCGTGCGCGCCAAGGATCAGTACGCGATCGATCGATACCCGGAATTCGTGCTCTACAACCTGCCCCAGCCGAGGATCAGCCCGCCGACCCGGATCGATCTCGGCCACGGCATCACCGCCCGCTTGAATACCGTGCTCGACGATCGACGGCTGCTCAGCTGGACCTGGCTCACCTGGAATTGGAGCGGCACCGACGGTTCGGAGCGGATCAGCCTGATCGCGGCGGACAACCACGAGTCCGATGCCGCGTTCCCGCCGCCGCAGCCCTCGATGCTCGGCATCTTCGAGAACTTCCTGCATCAGTTCCTGCGCGGGAAAGCCGTTGTACTGGACTCGGAATCCGAGGACGTCGACGCCGACGCCGAGCACAAGGACCGAGACATGCTGCTGTCCGTCGCCAGGGCGATCGTCGCCGGAACCGAGCACACATGACGGCCACGCGTGGCCCGGAACCGGGCTCGGCCAGCGCCCGCGCGCTGCATTCGGCGGTGCACGGCCTGCGCGAATCCGACCCGATGGCGTCGGCCTCGGTGGCTTTCCTGCCGTGGCAACGCAATACCGCGCTGGCCATGGTGTTGCTGATCGCGGTGTGCGCGGTGTTCTTCCCGATGGGCACCTGCACCGTGCTCGTCGCGCTGTGCACCCTCGGCTATCTCACCGCCATGGGCGACCGGCTGCTGATCTTCCAACGCGGGATGGCCAGGGACGCGATCATGACCGTCAGCGACGAGCGAGCGCTGGCGCTGACCGACGCGGAATTGCCGCCCTACACGATTCTCGTTCCCGCATACGGCGAACCGGAGGTGGTCGGCGATCTGATCGGCGCGATGACGGCGCTCGATTATCCCAAGGACCGCCTGCAGGTGCTGCTGTTGCTGGAGGAGGACGACTCCCCCACCATCGAGGCGGCCCGGCGCGCGGGCATCGGCACGCTGGCCAGCGTCGACCACGTCACCATTGTGCTTGTGCCGGAGGCGCAACCGCGCACCAAGCCCAAGGCCTGCAACTACGGTTTGCATCAGGCCACCGGCGACATCGTCACCATCTACGACGCCGAGGACATCCCCGATCCGCTCCAATTACGGCGCGTGGTAGCGGCTTTCGCGGAACTACCCGACGACGTGGTCTGCATCCAGGCCAAGCTCGCCTTCCACAACGGACGGCAGAATCTGCTCACCGCCTGGTTCACCGCGGACTACGGACTGTGGTTCGGATTCCTGCTGCCGGGGCTCATGCGCAGTAAGGCGCCGATTCCGTTGGGCGGCACGTCGAATCATTTCAAGCGCGACGTGGTGACCGATATCGGCGCGTGGGATCCGTACAACGTGACCGAGGACGCCGATCTCGGCGTGCGCATCGCGGTGTCGGGTTATCGCACCGCCGTGATCGATTCGACCACCCTCGAAGAGGCCAACCCGGACCCGATCAACTGGGTGCGGCAGCGGTCCCGCTGGTACAAGGGCTATCTGCAGACCTGGCTTGTGCACACCCGGCGGCCGATCCGGTTGTGGCGCAGCATCGGCACGGTCAGTTTCATCCGGTTCACGCTGATCCTCGCGGGCACCCCGATCATCGCCTGCCTGAATCTGGTGTTCTGGTTCATCACGCTGTCCTGGATTCTCGGGCAGCCCTCGGTGATCGGCGAGCTCTTTCCCGCCGCCGTCTACTTTCCCTCGCTGATCGCGATGATCATCGGCAACGGGGCGACGATCTACATGAATCTGCTTGCCTGCCGGGAGAACAACCGGTCGGATCTGCTGCTCGCCTGCCTGACGGTGCCGCTGTACTGGCTGCTGATGAGCATCGCCGCGGCCAAGGGTTGTTATCAGCTGGTGCGCAATCCGTCCTACTGGGAGAAGACCTTTCACGGCCTCGGCACCAAGGAGGCCACCGAGTGAGAGCGCGCTGGATCTTCGTCCCGTCGACGCTGCTGTACCTGGCCGCGGGTGCCTGGTTGAGCGCGGGCCACGGCTTCCTGATGGGCGACGCGCTCAGCCGGGTCTCCGCCACCCAGGCGACGCTGTTCAGCCGGGACCCGCACCTGTCGGCGATCGGATTCGTCTTCACGCCCTTGACCTCGCTGGCCCAGTTGCCGATGGTCGCACTCGCACAGTGGTTTCCTGGCATCACCACCTGGGGGCTGTCCGGTGTGCTGATGTCGGCGTTGTTCATGGCCGGTGCGGTGGTGCTGGTATTCGGCATCGGCACCGATCGCGGCGCGCCGCTCTGGCTGAGCGGGGGCGTGGCGCTGGTGTTCGCGCTCAATCCGATGGTGGTGTTCTACGGTGCGAACGGAATGAGCGAGGCGCCGTTCCTGTTCTGCCTGTGCTTGGCGATGCGTAGGCTGCTGCGCTGGATGCGCACCGATGACGCGAACGACCTGACGGCGTGCGGCGTCGCGCTCGGGCTCGCCTACCTCACCCGGTACGACGCGCTGGCGCCCGCGGCCGCCGCGGCGGCGCTGGTTTTCGCGGTGACCTACCGGCGCAGTCGCGGCGAAAGCCACCGATGGCATTGCGCCGTCATGGATTTCATCCTCGTCGTGCTGCCGGTGGCGGCCGCGTTCGTGGTGTGGGCGGCCACCAGCTGGTTGATCACCGGGCAGGCGTTCCAGCAGTTCAGTTCGCAGTACGGCAATTCGTCGATCCTGCGGCAGTCGAGCGCTTCGGCGACCGAAACCACTGCGGCGCTGGAGTATTCGACCGCCGCGACGCTCATTCTCGGACCGCTGCTGCCGCTGCTCGTGCCGATCGTCGGCGCGCTCGCGGTGCGCAGGCGCGACCCGCAGGTGGTGGTGCCGATCCTGCTGTGCGGTGCGGTGCTGGCCTTTCAAGCGTTCAGCTACGCGAGCGGGTCGACGTTCGCGTTCCTGCGGTTCTATGTGGCGGCGATACCGCTGGCCGCCGTCTTGGCGCTGCAGGTGGCGCCCGTGCGCGGATTTCCGCCGAGCCGCAGGCCGGGCAGGCACGCGAAAACGGCAGCACCGGAACCGGAACCGACCGCTGGGCGGCACCGCGCCCGCGCGGGCCTCGGCGCACCGGCCGTCGGCATGGCGTTGACCCTGGCGCTGCTGGCCGGTGCGATTCCGTTGACGGCGTGGGGAATGTCGAGTCATGCCATCTCCGTGCAGGAGTACTCGCTCGGCGCGGTGCTGTTCCCGGATCCGGACAACGCCTCCGAGCGCCGGGCCGACGAGCGCCGGATCGCCGCCACGTTCGCCACCGAGCGGCGGCTGGCGAACTATCTGGACGGGATGGGGCTGCCGCGCGGTGCGGTGCTGATGGATACCGTGTACGGCTTCGCCGTTGTCGTCGCGTCGGACCGGCCCGACCAGTTCGTGGTCCCGTCGGATCGCGACTTCGTCAAGGTACTCAACCGGCCCGCCGAGCGCGGCGTGAAATACATTCTGGCGGTGCCGAATACCGGACGCGGCACCTCGGACGCGGTGAACCGGCGTTATCCCACCATCTACGAGAATGGCAGCGGCATCGCGACATTGGTGCTGGAGGTGCCCAATGATGGTGCGGGTCAGCCGCAGTGGCGGGTGTACCGGGTGCTCGGGGCAGATTGATCAACCCGCGGTGGTCCGTTGGGCGACCAACGACCAGAGCGGATCCTCGGGGCCGACGTCGAAGGTGCACTGATCGGGGCGCGGATCGGGGACGAACGCCCAGATCAGCGCGCCGGCTGACCCGGCGGCCCGCTGCGCGACGAACTTCGCGTCCAGGTGCGCGCGGCGGTCCTCGATGCTGCCGCAGGATCCGGCCTCTTCGCCGATCTCGGCCACCAGCAATGGTTTTCCCAGTTCCGCGGCCTGACGCAGCCGAACCCCCAAGCCGTTCCACCGGTCTCCCGGCAGCGAGTCACGGGTGTAGTCGTGGTACTCGACCACGTCGACGTTCGGGGACGCGCTGACCGTGCCGAACTCGGCACCCTGGGTGCCGCACTGGCCGCCGCCCGCGTACCCGGCGAAGATCAACCGATGCGGATCCAGTTCCCGCACAATGCTTCCGGCGTCGTCCATGAACGTGCGCAGCACCGCCGCCGCGTCGGGCGGGCAGGTGCGGGCCGGCAGATCGCAGTGACTTCCCGTGCAATTGCTCGGCTCCGGTTCGCCGACGAGTTCCCACCCGGCGAGGACCGGAACGCTCTTCCACCGGTCGACGGCGGTCGTCGTCCAGTCACGGAAGCTCATCACGGACCGGCCATCGACCGGCCGGACGGTGGTCCAGCCGTTGACGTACCACTGTCGCTGTTTGAACTGCTCATCCGCGCAGCCGCCGTCCTGCGGCGAGAGCACCGGCAGCACGATCTGCCCGTACTTCTCGGCGGCGTTGAATACCGCGTCCGCGGCGCTGAAATCCAGCGCGCCGGTTCGCTTGTTGATCGCCAGGGCTTGGAAGAGGTTGAAGCGGGTCAACGAGTTGGCAGGCAGCGCACCGAAGTAACTGTTCAGGTCGGTCTGCGCGCCGCACCCGAAGTTCACCGACCAGTTCGTGGCCAATTGTGGCGCGTTGAACCCGGCGGGCCACCATGGCGCGCCACGCAGCCGCAGCCCCTGCGGCGAGGCCGTGACGACCGCCTCGGCCGCCGGGCGCGTTGCCCGCGGCGGTCGTCCGTCCTTCGGTGTGAACGGATGATCCGAACAACCACACACCCCAAGCACCGCAACAGCCAGCAGACCGGCCAGACGGGCCACGGTGGCAGCCATCGCCCTGCCTAGCGCTCGCGCGCGGACTCGGCTGGGAAACCCGGGCAATCCTGCGCATTACACGTGGTCACAGCCTTACGCTACGCGCACCGCCGCGGCATTCGCGCTCGACACGACGGTACTGGCCTACCGCACACCACCGCGTTGCTTGGCTGAGACCGACCCCGCTCCGCTCGTCGGCGAATCACACCAGATTCTTTAGACTCTTTTCGTGCCATGGCGCATCGGCGTCATGCCAACGGACCGCAATCTTGGCCAACCGTACAAGTTGATCTCAGGCAAGCCCCAAGATCCGATGTCATTGGCGAGCAATCGATTTCGGGTATCCGATATGAAATATCGGTGTACCGTTTGCCGGAAACGTCCTGTCGAGTTTCCCGACGGAACTCGACGGGCGATGCGAGCGATAGCTCGCCGAGCTTTTCTGGTAGTTGGGCAGGGAATTACGATGGCGGACAACGAAGTCGACCATTCAGCGGAAAATAGGCAGTTGTCCGGTGCACGGATTGCCGCCGATGTACAACTGGCTCTCGACGGTGGAAATCCCGTTCGACAAGAACCATGGCCGACTTACGACCGCGGTGCGGTGTGCGTCCATCCGGATGACGAAGAAGCGGCACTGCGCGCGATCCGCAGCCACCTCTACTTCCGATACGACTATCGGTCCGCGCAGGAGACCGAGTGCGGGCAGTTCGAGGCCGAACTGTGCCGCTATTTCGAGTGCGAACACGCGCTGGCTACGTCGAGCGGCACCACGGCCTTGGCGCTGGCCATTATGGCCGCCGGTATCGAACCCGGCAGTCTGATCGCCTGTCCCGGTTTTACTTTCGCCGCCACGCCGAGTGCCATCATCCTCGCGGGCTGCACGCCATTTCTGGTCGACGTGGACGAAAACCTCCACTTGGACGTGGCCGATTTGCGGAGCCGGTGGACCCCGCAGGTCAAGGCCATCATGGTGGTGCATATGCGCGGCTTTGCCGGAGATATGGCCGCGCTGATCGGTTTCGCCGAGGAAATGGGTGTGCCGATCTTCGAGGACGCGGTCCCGGCGCTCGGCGCGGAACTCGACGGCCGCAAACTCGGCACCTTCGGCCTGGCCGGCGCCTTCAGCACCCAATCGGACAAGGCGCTCAACAGCGGCGAGGGCGGCTTCCTGCTCACCGACGACAGCACCCTGTTCGCCCGCGCCACCGTGCTTTCCGGCGCCTACGAGGGGCGGCTGCGGCGGCACTTCCCGGACGGCGCGCCGCCGATCGACACCGATCTCGATCTGCCGCTGCTCAGTTTCCGGATGGATGAGATCCGGGCCGCGTTACTGCGCGCCGAGCTCGCCAAATTGCCGGACCGACTGGCCGCGTTCCGGCGCAACTACGACTACGTCGCGACGGCACTGGCCGATATCGCCGGTATTCACATCCGGCGACCGGTAGCACCCGGCGCCTACCTGGGCGAGGCGTTCATCTTCCTGGTGCCCGCCGGGGCCGCGCAGTGGTTCGCACGGGCGCTGTGCCACGAGGGCATCGAGGCGCGCAACCTGGGCTCGGACGACGATCACAATATCCGAGCGTTCTGGAACTGGCGGTTCATGTTCCGCGGCATGGAGACCGCGGCCATCCAGGAGCTGCTGCCCAACGCGACGCGCTATCTGCAACGGGCAGTGGACATTCCGCTGTCCTCGACACTGACGCAGGCGGACTGCGACCAACTCGTCGCCGCGGTGCGCAAGGTTATCGGCGCGCTCACCGCGACCTCCGACAAAGGCTCCAGTTCCGCGTGGGCCGGACTGCGATGACGGCGCCCTCCGACACGGGAGCATTCCCACGCCTGGCCCTCGCCGGCGTGTTCGGCGGGCTGTTCTGCGGATACCTCGGCTTGTCCGCGGCGATCCCGGTGCTGCCCGCGCACGTGCGGGATCAGTTCGGCGCAGGCGATCTCGCGGTCGGGCTCGCGGTCACCGCCACCGCGCTGACCGCGCTGCTCACCCGCCCGATCTTCGGCGGGCTGGCGGACAAGCACGGGCATCGTTCCGTCATGCGGTTCGGCGCGCTCGCCATCGCGGCGGGCGGGCTGCTGTACTTCCTGCCGATCGGTTTCGCGGGCCTGATGGTGGCGCGTCTGCTGGCCGGTGTCGGCGAGGCGGCGCTGTTCGTGGCGGGCGCGGTCTGGACCGTCTCGCTGGCGCCGCACAGCAGGCGCGGTCAGGTGATCGGGCTCTACGGCGTCGCCATGTGGGGCGGCATCTCGCTGGGCACCGCGCTCGGTGCGGTGTTGCGGCACTTCGGTATCGACGCGGTGTGGGCGTTCTGCGTGGCCGCACCGCTCGTCGGTCTGGTCCTGATCAGCATCGTGCCACCGCAACCGCACGTCGAGCCCTCGGGCGGCGGGCGCGGACTGATGTTGCGGCCCGCCGTGCTACCGGGTCTCGGCCTCGCGCTCGGCGCCGCGGGCTACGTCGGCCTGGCCGCGTTTGTCATCACCGGCCTGCAGGAACGCGGAATCGACTCGGGCGTCATTGTTTTGAGCACCTTCAGCGCCGTGTACGCGGGCACCCGGCTGGTCATCGGCCATCTGCCGGACAAGCTCGGACCGCGCCGCGTCGCATCCTGGTGTGGCGCAGGCGAAGCCGCGGGACTGCTGATCATCGCCTGGGCACCGAACCTGCCGGTGGCGGTGCTCGGAGCCGTGGTGATGGGGGTCGGGTTCTCGCTACTACATCCCTCGCTGGCCTTGATGGTCATGAACAACACCGAAAGCTCCAAGCAGGGCGCCGCACTCGGTGCGTACACCTCGTTCTGGGATCTGGGCCTCTTCGTGTGGGGCCCGGCCACCGGTGCGATCGCGACCGGCTTCGGCTACCCGGCCGTCTTCGTGGTCGGCGCGGCCTGCGCGCTCGCGGCCTCGGTGCTGGCCATGACGATCCGGCAATCGGTAATCACGGAAAAGACGGTCGACAGATGACGAACACACCAGCGGACAACGCGCCGTTGAAGATCCTGTGCATCACCGGGTGGTGCCGCAATGGCAGCACCATCATCGGCAATATTCTCAACGAGATCCCCGGCTTCTTTCACGTCGGCGAGCTGCATTTCCTGTGGAAGAACGCGGCGGGCCGCGGCGTGAACGAGGACTGCGGGTGCGGGCGAAAGCTGGTCGACTGCCCCGTCTGGTCCACCGTCCTGCCGGTCGGGCAGCCCGCGGGCATCACCTTCGTCGAGCACGCCGACGCGGTGATCCAGCGTCAGCTCGGTAGCGTCCGGACCAGACACACCTGGCGGGTGCTCCGTGGCTTGCGCACCGAGCAGATCCGCGCGCACGCCGCGCTGATGACCCAGGTTTATCAAGCCATCGCCAAGCGCAGCGAGTCACGCGTGATCGTCGATACCTCGAAGGTCCCCGGCGAAGCGGCGCTGCTCGCGCACCTCGACGGCATCACCCCGTACTACGTCCATCTGGTGCGCGATCCCCGGGCGGTGGCCCAATCATGGAGTAAACCAAAGGAATACGTGTACGCCATGGGGCCGGGGAAGAGCACCGGCTACTGGACCGGTTTCAATCTCGCCTCGCACGCGATCACCAAACGCTATCCGCAACGGTCCATGTTCCTGCGGTACGAGGACTTCATCGCCGATCCGGCGGGCACGATCGAGCGACTGCTGCGACTGATCGACAGCGATCCCGCGGCCAACCCGGTCACCGATCGAACGGTCGAGTTGCACACCAATCACACGGTCACCGGAAACCCGGACCGGTTCCACACCGGCGCCACCGTCATCCGCCCGTCCGACGACTCCTGGCGGACCGGACTGTCGAAGTCGGCCAGGCGAACGGTCGCGGCACTGTCGTGGCCGCTCTCCCGCCGGTATGGATATGGCGCTGCGGACTCGAACGGAAAGGGCTGACCGAGTGGATCTGGGTCTGGAGAACAAGGTCGCGCTGGTAGCGGGCGGATCGAGCGGCATCGGCCTGGCCATCGCCAAGGAGCTTGCCGCCGAGGGTGCGCACGTCGCCATCGGCGCGCGTGACCCCGAGCGGCTGGTGGCGGCCGAGCGGGCTATCAAAGAGGTTGCCCGCGGCCGGGTTTACGCCACCAGCGTGGATATCACCGACAGCGCGGCGGCCCGCCGCTGGATCGACGAGGTCGTCGCGGAGTTCGGCGGGCTGCACATCGCCGTCATCAGTGGCGGCAGCCCGCCGACCGGTAACGCGGCGACGTTCGCGATGCCGGACTACCGGGCAGCGGTCGACACAGTGCTGATGCCCGCCGTCGATGTGGCGCTCACCGCGTTACCGCATCTCCGGAGGGCGGCCTGGGGCCGACTGCTGTTCGTCGCCTCGGAGACGGCGAGTGTCCCCATCAGCGGCCTGGCCATGTCCGGCGTGACCCGCGCGGCCATCGTGCGGTTCGCCCAGTCCCTCGCCGCCGAGGTGGGCCGCGACGGCGTGACCGTCAACGTGCTCGCACCGAGCGCGACCCGCACGCCCCTGCTGGAACGCGTTGCGGCACAACGATCCACCGACGGCACGGTCGAAGCACAGTTCGACGCGATGGGCACGCATACGGCGGTCGGCCGGATCGCCCATCCGGCGGAGATGGCCGCCGCGGCCGCCTTCCTGGCGAGCGCGCGGGCCTCCTACATCACGGGCACGGTCCAGCTGGTCGACGGCGGCGCGAGCGTGCTCGGCCCGACCTCGGCGCACCTGCCCTGGGAAGCCGAAGTGACCGGTTCCGCGAAACCGGAGTGAACAGCTCTCGGCGTATTGGCCGATGACATGGAAGGAATCACTACATGCTGAAGACCGAAGGCATCAAAGAGACGCTCGCGCAGGTCGTCTCGGATCGGAAGAAGGAGCTTTCGCCGGGCCGGATGTTCGTCGAGGCCTGCGCGGAGAAGGGGCTCGACGCGTCGGTCGAGTACGACGTGACCATTACCGATACCCTCACCAGCTCGCGGCGCAAGCCGCGTTACCCCGCGCGCAATGTGCTCAAAGCCATTGACCTATCTCGTGACCCGCGCAAGTTCTATTGGCACGAGAGCGCGCCGGGCACCGAGGACGCACCGATCGAGGGTGCCGAAGTCCGCCGCGAACTGGCCAGCCGGTTCCACAAGTCGCCGATCCCTGAGCTGCTCACCACCACGGCCTGGGTGCAGGTGCCGCCCGAAATGTGGGAGGACCCGGAGACTTTCGAGTCGTTCATCAATTACCGGCTGATCGTCCGGCTCTGCACAGCGGAGAACCACACCATCATCAGCGGCGAGGGCGGCCTGCTGAACATCCCCGGCATCGCACGGATAACCAACCCCGGCCCCTTCGCCTCGACGATCCTGTGGGCCTGCAACGAGGTCGAGCAGATGGGCGGCACCGCCGATGGGCTGATCATCAACCCGGTCGACTACTACCGCGCCCTTGGCACCAGCCGCCTGATGGCGGACCTCGAAGAGAACGGCGTGTTCATCTGCCGCACCCGCCTGGTCGAACCGGGCAGCGCCATCGTCGGCGACTTCGGCCACGGCGCACAGCTTTTCGACGCGGGACGGTCGGTGATCCGTTTCGCCGAGCCGCCGCCGGGGACCTTCGCCGAGCCGGGCGCGGCGGTCAAGGCCGAGATCTACGAGCGGGTCGTGGTCAACCTTCCGACCAACTTCTTCGTCGTGACCGTGTAGGTCGGTCCGTGACAAGTGAGGAGGCGGCCCCCGTGCCCACGGGCACGGGTGACCGCGGCGACCCGGATGTGGTGGTCGTCGGCGGCGGGGTCGCCGGATTGTTCTGCGCCTATCACCTGCGCCGCGCGGGCGCCTCGGTCACGGTGCTGGAGCGTGGGGCGCTCGGTGGGCCGCAGTCGTGTTCGTACGGGAATACGGGTTTCGTCGGCACCCACGGTGCCGCGCCCCTGGCCGAGCCGGGGATGCGGTCGCTCCGCTCGCTCGGCATGCTCAGTGCGGACGCGCCCTTTTACGTCAAGCCGAGTGCGGACCGCGAATTGCTGCGCTGGCTGCGGCTTTTCGGGCGTTCCTGTACCCCGGCGGCCGCGGCGGCGGGTTTCCGGACACTGATCGGGATGAAGAAGCGCAGTCTCGAAATACTGCTCGAGCTGTGTGAATCACCAAGTATCGCGGCCACTTTCGAGTCGCCGGGAATTGTGCTGGCCTACAAGACCGCCCAGGGTTTCGCCGACGCAAGTCGAGCCGTCTCGCGCACCGTCGCCAACGGAGTGCCGCTGCGTGTCCTCGGCCGGGGGGAACTCGAGGAGCTCGAGCCGAAGACTCGCTTCGACATTCGTGGTGCCCTGTACAACCCGGACGGCGCGTATCTCCATGTGCCGGAGTTCGTTGTCGAATTCGGCCGGGTGCTGCGCGAGATGGGTGTCGAGATCTGCGAACACACCGACCTGACCGGCTTCGAGGTCACCGCGGGCACAATCGAACGGCTGCACACGAATCGCGGGGATTATCGTCCCGGCGATGTGGTCGTCGCCGCGGGCGCGTGGTCGACCGAGTGCGCGCGCATGGCGGGCGTCGGCCTGACGCTGCAACCGATCAAGGGTTACAGCGTCACCATGGACATGCCGCCCGGTGGCCCCAGTCGGCCGGTGTTGCTGAGCGAGGGCCGCATGGCGATGGTGCCCCTTGGTGATCGGCTACGCATCGGGGGCAGGCTCGAGCTGACCGGAATGAGCACCGCTATCTCCGAACGGCGCGTGCGTGGAATGCTGCGTACTGTCGGCGAATACCTGCCCGACTTGGCGGAAACGCGAACCCGCGAGACCTGGAGTGGTTTGCGTCCCTGCACGCCGGACGGGGTGCCATTGATCGGCCGCACCGGCCTGCGCAACCTCGTGGTCGCAGTCGGCTACGGCCACATCGGCATGGGACTCGCACCTGCCGGTGGCGAACTCATCAGCCACATCCTGGCCGGCCAGGATCCGACCACCGACCCCACCCCGCTACAGCCGGACCGTTTCGACAGCATTATCTCTTAAGGCGTTACCAGTGATCGAAAACCCAGGTGTCAAGGGCGACACCACCATCGGCGTGCTCTGCCTCGACACCGCATTCACCAAAATTCCCGGCCACATCCGTAACCACACCACCTTCGACTTCCCCGTCATCTACCAGGTGGTGCACGGCGCAACCCCGCAACGAATGGTCAGCGAAGCCGACCCCACCCTGCTCGAACCTTTCATCATCGCCGCCAAGGAACTCGAAGCCCAAGGGGCAGCGGCAATTACCAGCGGCTGCGGCTTCCTCGTCATCTTCCAACAACAATTGGCCGACGCCGTCCAAATCCCCCTGTACAGCTCCAGCCTGATCCAAGTCCCCATGGTCCATCGCATGCTCGCCGCAGACCGCAAAGTAGGCCTACTGGTGGCCAAAAAAGCCGCCCTGACCCAAGGCCACCTCCAAGCGATCGGCGCCGAATCAGTACCCATCTGCATAGCCGGAATGGACAACCAACCAGAATTCCGCGAGGTAATCCTCGAAGGCCGCCGCAACAACCTGAACGCCGACCGCCTGGGCCAGGAAGTCCTACACGAAATCGACCAACTGGCCGCCGCCAACCCCGACATGGGCGCCCTGGTAATCGAATGCACCGACCTGGTCCCCTATGCCCACACCATCCAATCCCACCTCGGCCTCCCCGTCCTCGACATAGTCACCCTCACCCAAATGGTCCACCAAACCCTCAACCACCGCCCCTTCCCCCGCTAACCCCGAAATCCGCACTCTCACTCGGGATCGGCCATCCTGCCACCGCGCGGCCCGAAGGCGCGCGGTGGCGTACCGGTCACAGCAGGGTGTTCAGTATTCGGCCGACCAGACTCATCATGTCGGGGCGATCGAAGTCGCCGTGCGCACAGTCCACCTCGATGACCTCGATACGGCCGCCGAGGTACCCGCGCCAGGCTTGTTCGAGCTCGTTCTTGGCGTCGACCGTTCGGTTCCCCTCCTGATCAAGCGTCGCGCCGAAGACTGTCATGTCGCCGTCGTAATGCGGCGAGGTGTAGCCCTCCCACAGTCGGCAATTGTTGATGAGGACCTTCGTCAGCCGTTCCACCAACTCCTGAATGACCGGCGCGTCCAGCTGATCGCCGAACCGGTCGTCGGCCCAGGCGCGGACACCGGCCATGGCCTGCTCGTCGGTGACATCGGAATCCGCGGCCTCCCCTTGCGGCGGCTGACTGTCCAGGACGCCGAGGAATCCGACTCGCATTCCCCGCCTGGACAATTCGGCGGCCATCGCGTGCGCGACCACGCCGCCATAGGACCAGCCGAGCAGATAGTAGGGCCCCTCGCTCTGGAGGGTCTGCATCCGATCGATGTAGTCCGCCACCATCTCCGCCATGGAGGCTGCGGTCGGTCCACCGTCGAGGCCACGAGACTGAATGGCGTATACCGGCCGATCGGGCAGGTGCCTGCCGAGTTGCTGGTAGAACCAGCCGAGACCGCCGCCGGGATGCAGACACCACAGCGGTTCCCGCGAGCCCGAACTCTTCAGGATCAGGATCGGATCGAAATCCGTTCCCACGGCGCCACCCTCGTCGAGTCTGGCCGCCAGTTCGGCGACGGTGGGCGCGTCGAAGATCACCCGAACCGGCAGATCGACACCGACCACCGCCCGGATCCGGCTGGTGAGGCGGGTGGCCAGCAGCGAATGCCCACCGAGCGCGAAGAAGTCGTCGTCGATGCCGACGCGGTCGAGGCCGAGGATCTCGGCGAACAACTCCGTCAACGTCCGCTCACGCTCGTCGCGCGGGCCGCGATACTCGTTGGCGGACAACACTTCCGGGTCGGGCAGTGCGCCGCGATCGATCTTTCCGTTCGCCGTCAACGGCACGCTGTCGAGCACAAGCACGGTCGCGGGCACCATGAACTCCGGCAACCGCTCATCGGCCCACCGGCGCACGTCGGCGGCCAGCAGGCTCGCCTGCGGGCTGTTGGCGTACCTCGCCGGTTCCGCCACCGCTGCCGGGGCCAGGTACCCGCCGGTCAGCGGGCGATCCTTGGCCGTCTCGGTGTCGACGAAGACCGCGTCCATGTGTCCCGCCACCGCCGACCAGGTGACCGAGGTGGTGTATCCGAGTTGCTGTCCGAGGACGTGCAGGTCTTCGGGCAGCAGACCCGCGTCGAGGCGCGCGGCGTGGTCGGCGACCACGCCTTCGAAACCGACCGCGAGCGGAACGAGCTGCCCGTCGGCCGACACCGGATTGCCGGCCCGGATCTGCCGCACGGCTTCGATCTGCCCGGTCAGTCCGGCGTGTGGGATCCCGGTGACCCGGACGCCGTCGGGATGCCGGGTGCGCAACAGCGCGCGCAGCCAAACATGGTCACAGAATTGGACTTTCGGTGCGTCGGCGACCGACAGTGACGACGCCGGAGTCTTGCGCAGGACCACGTCGTATCGATATCTGGTCAGCTCGTTCACGGCGTATCCGCGCTTCAGCTCGATATCGATGCCATCGAAGTCGAGGGCACGACCCAAGGCCAGGAAGTACTCGGGCGAGAGCAGCAGCTCCTGCTCTGCGGCGATGTCCCGGCGCACTCGATCGCTGACGGCCGCTGGATCGTCGCCGCCGTTGCGTGCGATCTGGACCGCGGTGGTGAACTCCGCCAGCAGCGCCAGATTGCGGATATCGCCGATGAACACGGCACCGCCGGGGGCGAGCAGGCCCAGTACCTGTTCGAGTACTCGACGCAGATACCGCTCACCGGGGAAGTACTGGATCACCGAGTTCAACACCACGGTGTCGAAATAGGGTCCCGGCAATCCGTCGGTGTCGTCCGCGCCGCGCACGCTCAGCTCGACCCGGTCGGCCCAATCCTCGTTCAGCTCAGCCAATCGCGCCCGCAGCGTGGCGATTGTCGCGGCCGAGAAGTCCGTTGCCCAGTACTCGTCGCATTCCGGAGCCACCTGCGACAGCAACAGGCCCGATCCGACACCGATCTCGAGTACCCGCCGTGGCGCGAGCGCGCGAATCCGCTCGACCGTGGCCGACTGCCAGACCCGCATCTGGTCAAGCGGAATCGCGGCCCCGGTGTAGCTGCTGTTCCAGCCACCGAAATCCGCACCGAACGGGGCACTTTCAATATCCGCGCCGCCCTCGGTGTCGTCTGCGGCGGAATACAAGTCGTCGTAGACCCGCTGCCACTGCCCGACCAGTTCGTCTTCACCGACCACCGGTCCGGACCGCTCGGGCACCACATAGCCGATCAGCTGCTTGCCGCCGATATCGGTCTCGCGCACGACCACCACGGCTTGGGCTACCGAAGGATGCTGCGCCAGTATGGTTTCGACCTCGCCGGGTTCGACTCGGAAGCCGCGGATCTTGACCTGGTCATCGACGCGGCCGACGAACTCCAGTGCGCCCGTGGAGGTCCAGCGCACTACGTCGCCGGTGCGATACAAGCGACCGCCTGCCGCGTCGAATGGGTCGGCGACAAAGCGGGTCGAGGTCAGTCCCGCCCGGCCCCGATATCCGCGCGCCAATTGGGCACCGGCTACATACAACTCACCGGTGACCCCGACCGGGACCGGCAGCAAGCGCGAATCCAGCACGTACGCCCGCATATTGAGCAACGGCCGCCCGATCGGCACGGGACCTTCCGTGTCCGCGTCGGCAGCGAAGGTCGTCGCGAACACGGTGGTCTCGGTCGGCCCGTAGCCATTGACCACCGCTACCTCGGGGGCCACGGCATTGACCCGGCGCACCAAGGCCGAGGAGAGTTCGGCACCACCGGCGATCACCTGGCGCACACCCTGGAATGCGTTGCCGGGCATAGCTTCGACCCGCTCGAGCAATACCGACAACAGCGCCGGCGTCGCGAACATCCTCGTCACCGATCGCCTGGCGACCAGGTCGAGCATTTCACCCGGATCGGAACGCAGCTCACTGGCCATTACCAGACCGCCACCGGCACACAATGCCGCCCACATCTCGTAGGTCGACGCATCGAAGGCCATCGACGAATGCACCAGCACCCGCTCGGCCGGTTCGGTCAGCCATCCCTGCGAAACGTGGTTCACCACGTTATGGTGCGTGATACCAACACCTTTGGGGACACCGGTAGAACCGGACGTGTAGATCACGTACGCCAAATTCTGCGGCCGCACCACCACCTGATCGAGGCTGTCCGACCCGTCGGTCGTCTCGAGACCATCCAAATACAGTCGCGGAGTTGCCGTGTCAGGCAGGGCATCGGCGGTGTCATGATCGGTCACGACGACGACGACCGGATCGGCATCGTCGAGGATGAACGCCAACCGCTCCGACGGATAGGCCGGGTCGATCGGCAAATACCCGGCCCCCGCCTTCAACACCGCGAGCAGTGCCACGATCAACTCCGCCGACCGGGGCACCGCGACCGCGACCACGCTGTCTGGCCGCACCGCACGAGCGACCAGCGCCCGAGCCAACCGGTCGGCGCGCGCATCGAGATCCCCATACGACACCTCGGCCTCCGCGCAGATCACGGCGACCGCGTCCGGCGTCCGGGCGGCCTGCGCCTCGAACAACCCAACGAGGGTACGGTCGGCATCGAGCTCGATCGTGCTGTCGTTCCAACGATGCAGCACCAACTCGCGCTCGGCGGTCTGGAGGACATCGATCGACCCCACCGGTACCGCCGGATCCGCAACGACCGCCCGCAATACGTGCACGAACCGCGCCGCCAGCGCCTCGACGGTGGACCGATCGAACAACTCGGTCGCGTACTCGATCAGCCCGGTCCACGCCATCCCTGCCGGGGCATCGGCGATGTTGAAGAACAGATCGAATCGCGAGGCGGCCAGGGAAGCGTGATACGGCTCGAAACCGACGCCAGGCAACTCCAGATTGGCCAGGCTGTTGTTCTGGAAGGCCAGCGTCACCTGGAACAGCGCGTGGTGCGCCGCCGAGCGAGTCGGGTTGAGTAATTCCACCAGCAGCTCGAATGGCGCGTCCTGATTCTCGTACGCGGCCAGCGCTTTCGACCTGACCTGGCCGAGGATCTCGGTGAACTCCGCCGCCGGTGCCAGCTTGGTCCGCAGCACCCAGGTGTTGACGAAGAAGCCGACCAGCTCGGACAACGCCTCATCGGTGCGGCCCGCGATCGGCGAGCCGAGCGGAATGTCTTCTCCGGCACCGAGTTTGAACAGCAGCACGGCCAGCGCCGACTGCAACACCATCGACACCGTCGCACCCTCGCGAGCGGCCAACCGCTGCACACCATCGCGCAGCGCCGCCTCGATTTCGAACAGCACCATGTCGCCGCGATAGCTGGCCACCCGTGGCCGCGGCCGATCGGTGGGCAAGCGCAGTTGCTCGGGCAGATCGGCGAGTTCGGCACGCCAATAGTCGAATTGGCGCGAAAGCAGGCTGTCGGGATCGTCGGCCGCGCCGAGCAGTTCCTGCTGCCAGAGCGTGTAGTCCACGTACTGCACCGGCAACGGCTCCCAGTCCGGCACCCGATGTCCGAGCCGAGCCGCGTACGCCACCGACAGATCCCGCAGCAGCGGCGCCATCGACCACCCGTCACCGGCGATGTGGTGCACCAGCAGCACCACCACGCAGTCGTCGGCGCCGGGTCGCAGCACCGTGACCCGGATGGGGATCTGGCTGGACAGGTCGAATCCGTAGCGCACGGCCGCGGCCACCGCCGCGTCCAATTCAGCTGGGTCGGTGTCGATGACGACCATCGGCGCCTCGACGGATCCGACGTCGAGCACCTGCTGCGCGGGCAAACCGTCGGCCTCGACGAAGACCGTGCGCAGGCTCTCGTGCCGTGCGATCACATCACCGATCGCCGCACGCAGCACCGGCACATCCAGGCCACGCATGCGCACCGCCAGCGGGATGTTGTAGGTCGCCGACGGTCCTTCCATCCGGTGGATGAACCACAGCCGCCGCTGCGCGTACGACGCCGGGACCACGTCCGGTCGCGACCGAGTCGCCAGCGTGGGACGCAACCGCACATCGGCGTCGAGTCGAGTCGCCAACCGCGCCACCGTCGGGGCGTCGAAGACCGCCCGAATAGGCACCTCGATCCCGAGCACCGCCCTGATCCGGCTGGCCAGGCGGGTGGCCAGCAGCGAATGGCCGCCCAGCTCGAAGAAGTGGTCGTCTATGCCGACTCGATCGCGACCGAGCACCTCGCCGAACAACTCGGCGAGCACCCGTTCGTCCGCGCTGCGCGGAGCACGGTAGGGCGCCGACGAGCTGAACTCCGGGACCGGCAGCGCCTTCACATCCAGCTTCCCGCTCACGGTCAACGGCACCGAGTCGATCACCAGCACCGAAGTCGGCACCATGTAGTCGGGCAGCCGCTCGGCGGCGTAGCGGCGCACCTCTCCCCTGTCGAGCCGGTCGCCGACCACATAGCCGATCAACTGCTTACCACCGGTCTCGGCGTCGCGCGCGATCACGATCGCCTGCGATACCGAAGGATGTTGCGCCAGTACTCTTTCGACCTCGCCGGGCTCGATCCGGAAGCCACGGATCTTGACCTGATCGTCGACCCGGCCGAGGAATTCCAACTGTCCGGAGCTGTTCCAGCGCACCACGTCACCGGTGCGGTACAACCGGCCCCCGCCCACCGGGTCGAAGGGATCGGCCACGAATCGGGCGGCGGTCAGTTCCGCGCGGCCGTAATAGCCCCGCGCCGTTTGGGTTCCGGCCACATACAGCTCACCGGCCACCTCGACCGGGACCGGCGCCAACCACGAATTCAGCACGAACGCCCGCACATTGGTCAGCGGGCGGCCGATCGGCACCGACGCGTTCGCCGAGCCGCGGTCGGCGACGCACACCGTCGCGAACACCGTTGCCTCGGTCGGGCCGTAGCCATTGACGACTTCGACCTCGGGGGCCACCGCCCACAACCGGCGAGCCAGCGCCGAGGACACCTCGGCACCACCGACCACCGCCTGCGTCAGCGTCCGGAAAGGGTCGCCGGAGGACGTCTCGACCCGATCGAGCAGCGCGGGCATGAGCGCGGGTGTTGAGAAGACCCGGGTCACCTCGTGCCTGGCGATCACCTCGACCATTTCCGCTGGATCCGAACGCAATTCACCGGTCAGCACCAGCGTGTGACCGCCGCACAGCGTCGGCCAGATCTCGTAGGTCGAGACGTCGAACGAGACCGACGTGTGCATCAGCACGCGTTCGCCCGGACCCTTCGCCCACCGCTGGCCCACTAGATTTGTCACGTTATGGTGCGTGATGGCAACACCTTTGGGCACGCCCGTCGACCCGGAGGTGTAGATCAGGTACGCCAGATTCTGTGGACCGATGACGGCCCGGCCGTTCGATGCCACCGCGTCGAGCGCGTCCAGGGTATCGAGGTAGAGGTGTGGCGCTTCCGTGTCGGGCAGGATGCGTGCGGTGGCGTGATCGGTCAGCACGACGACCGGTGCGGCGTCGGTGAGGATGAACGCCAACCGATCCGACGGATAGGCCGGGTCGATCGGCAGATACGCACCGCCGGCCTTCAGCACCGCGAGCAACGCCACGATCAACTCCACCGATCGAGGAACGGCGACGGCGACGATGCTGTCCGGCCGCACCCCGCGCGAAATCAGCACCCGCGCAAGGTGATCGGCTCGGCAATCGAGTTCCCGGTAGGTCACCTCGACGCCCGGCCCGATGAGGGCGATCACGTCGGGCGCCTTGGCTACCCGCGCCTCGAACAATCCCACCGGCGTGCGGCCCGGCTCGATCGGGGCGGCGGTGTCGTTCCACTCACGCAGTACCAGTTCGCGTTCGGCGGCGCCGAGGATATCGATCGAGGCCACCGCGACATCCGGATCCGTGATTACCTGTTGCAGAATTCGCACCAGCCGCTGCGCCATCGCTTCGACCGCGGACCGATCGAACGAATCGGGCCGGTACTCCAACTGCAGCGTGAGGGTGGGCGCGGTGTTCGCGATTACCGTCAGCGGGTAGTGCGTCGGTGCGTTCGGGTGCGAGTCGCTGATGGCGATGCCGCCGGTGTTGGCGACCTCCCCGATGCCGTGGTGATCGACCGGATAGGACTCGAACGCGATGAGGGTGTCGAAGAGGACGTTGACGCCGACGGCCTGGTGGATATCGCTCAGTCCCACATGGTGGTGGTCGAGCAGCGCCGTCTGGCGAGACTGCAAGTCGCGCAACAGGTTCGCGAGGGTGTCACGGGGGCCGAATCGCACCCGGACGGGCACGGTATTGATGAACAACCCGACCATAGAATTGACCCCGGCGAGCTCCGGGGGACGACCCGACACGGTGGCGCCGGCCAGCACATCGTGGCTGCCCGTCGACACGGCGAGCAGCACGCCCCAGCCGCCCTGCACGACGGTACTCAGGGTGACCCCGAGTTCCGTCGATCGCCGCGTCAGTTCCGTGGCCGTCGCCGAGGGCAGTGGCACCTCGATCCGGTCCACCTCGGGCAGCGCGGAATCATCGGCACCACCGGCCTTTTCGATGCCACGCACACTGTCGGCGAGCAAAGTCGGCTCGTGCACGCCGTCGAGTTCCCGACGCCACGCCAGCACCGACGCTTCGGAGTCCTGCTCCCCCAACCACTTCAGGAACTGCTTGTACTCGGCCGGGGGCGCGAGCACCTCGGATCCGCCGTACAGGCGGAACAGATCCACGATCAGCAGCGGCAGTGACCACCCATCCAGCAATACGTGATGAGCGGTCACTACCAATTCGGAGCGATCCGGGCCCGTCCGCACCAGCATCAACCGCACCAGCGGCGGAACCGCGACGTCGAAGTGCGCATCGCGATCGTCGGCGAGCAGCCGCTGCAGCGCCGCATCCCGATCGTCGTCCGCCACGTCGCGCAAATCCACCGCGCGCCACGGCAACTCCACCTCGTTCAAAACGACCTGAACCGCGTCACCCCGACGATCCGCGACGAACCCGACGCGCAGATTCGCGTATCGAGCCAACAGTTCCTGACCGGCCGACCGCATGTGGCCCTCGTCTACCTGGCCGATCAACCCGAGCACGAGCTGCATGTGATAGGCGTCGAAGCCCGAACCCGCCAGCACCTGATGGAACAGCAACCCCGACTGCATCGACGTCAGTGGCCACACGTCCAGCAACCCCGGATACTGCTCCTCCAGCACCTCGATGTCGCCTTGATCCAGGCCCGTCGCCACCACATCCGACGGCGTCAACCCACCCCCGCCCGCCGTCACGTGCTCGACCAGGCCTTGGACCGCGTCACGCCACAGCCCGGCCAACTCCTCGATCTCGGTCTCGGCCAATACTCCTGCGGGCGCGGCGAATACGGCCTGCAGCACCGGCCCCGCCTCGGTGTCGAGCACCAGCGTGTTCACGTCGAGCACGGCCATCGCCGGTGTCGACGCCAACGCCGGGTCCACCGGGGTGACCAGTTGTCCGGCATCGACCGACGGCGTCCAGCCCGCGCCACGCAGCCTGGGCGGCAGCAGATCCGTCGAGGTGAATCGGCCGAGGTAGTTGAAGCCGATCTGCCCGGCCGAATACTGTTGCAGCACTTCGGCCGTCGCGGGGTTCAGGTACCGAAGCAGCCCGTAGCCCATGCCCTTGTCCGGCACGGCCCGCAACTGTTCCTTCACCGCCTTGACCACCGCGCCGGCGGCCGGGCCGCCGGCACACAGTTCAGCCCACTCCGCCACGGGCGCGGTCACCCGCACCGGGAACATGCTGGTGAACCAACCCACGGTGGTGGACAGATCGGCGCCGGGTACCACGGCTTCCTCGCGACCGTGCCCCTCCAACCTGATCAGCACCGATTCCTCGCGGACGCCCTTGCGCTCGCGCCAACGGCGCACCGCGGTCGCCAAGGCGGCGAGCAGGCCGTCCTCGACGCCGCCGTGGAATGCCGTCGGCACCAGCGTGAGTAGCGCCTCGGTGGTCGATGCCGGGATACGGACGAGCGCGTGGCCGACATCGGCCATCACATCGATCGCTGGATCCAGCGGCCTGGTGCCGAGCATCGGATCGGGACCGTCGAGGACGGCGCGCCACCACGGCAACTCCGCAACGCGCTCCGGCAGGGCAGCTTGCTCGACCAATCCGTGCGCCCACCGCCGCATCGAGGTTCCGGTCCTCGGCAGGGCGGGCGTCTCGCCGATGGCGATGTCGTGCCAGGCGGTTGCCAAGTCCGGCAGCAGAATTCGCCAGGAAACACCGTCCACCGCCAGATGATGCGCCACCACGGCCAGCCGGCCCGCCTGCTCGGAACCGGCATCGAGCCAGACGAACTGCACCATGACTCCGGCCGTCGGAGCCAACCGGCCCACCGCGGTCCCCATCTCCGACATCACCACCGCGGACAGGTCCGCGACCCCTGCCACCGATACCCGGGACAGCAGTCCGTCCACGTCCACCGAGCCCACCGGCGCCACGTCGAGCCCCGCCCCGCGCGCGTCGTCGATGAGCCGCGACCGCAGCACATCGTGCCGATCGAGCACCGCCGACAATGTCGCCACCAACCCCGCTCGATCGATGCCTACCGGCAAGTCCAGCACCATCGACTGGGTAAAGGTGTCGAACCCGCCACCCAGGTCGCGCACGAACCGGGCCACCGGCAACAACGGCATCCACCCGGTGCCCCCACCGGCCAGTTCCGCCAGCACCGGCGCGGCCGTCGCACGCCCGGCCGCCACCGCGGCCAACGCCGCGGCCGTCTGCTGCTCGAACACCTCCCGCGGGCTGATCTCCACCCCGAGCTCGCGTGCCCGCGACACCACCTGAATCGAGCGGATGCTGTCGCCACCGAGCTCGAAGAAGCTGTCGTCCACGCCGACCCGGTCCACCCCGAGTACCTCGGCGAAGACCGAAACCAGCACGTCCTCCGCCATCGACATCGGCGCGCGGTATGCCCGTGACGAGCTCACCTCCGGATCGGGCAATGCCTTGCGATCCAACTTGCCGTTCGCGGTCAACGGCACCGCGTCGATCACCATCACGACCGTCGGCACCATGAAATCGGGCAGCCGTCCGGCCACGAACTCCCGGACCGCCGCACCGTCGAGCACGGTCGCACCGGTGCGGTCGGCGACTACATAGCCGATCAGCTGCTTGCCGCCTGTTTCGGTGTCGCGAGTGACGACCACTGCCTGCGCGACCGAAGGATGTTGCGCCAGCGCGGGTTCGATCTCGCCGGGCTCGACACGGAAGCCGCGGATCTTGACCTGATCATCGACTCGGCCGACGAACTCCAGTGCGCCCGTCGAGGTCCAGCGCACGACGTCGCCGGTGCGATACAACCGGCCACCGGCCTGATCGAACGGATCGGCGACGAACCGCGACGCCGACAAGCCGGCCCGACCCTGATACCCCCTGGCCAACTGCGCACCGGCCACATACAACTCGCCCGCAATGCCCACCGGGACCGGCAGCAACCACGAATCCAGCACGTACGCCCGCATATTGGCCAACGGTCGCCCGATCGGCACCGACCCTTGCGAGTCGGGGTCCGCGGCGAAAGTCGTCGCGAACACGGTGGTCTCGGTCGGCCCGTATCCATTGAGCACCGCCACGCCGGGCGCAACGGCCTGCACCCGGCGCGCCAATGCCGAGGAAAGCTCGGCACCACCGGCGATCACCTGCGCTACACCTTCGAAAGGGTTACCGGGCAGAGTTTCCGCGTGATCCAGCAGCACCGTCAACAGCGCCGGTGTCGCGAAAAGCCGTGTCACCGCGCGCGTTGCGACCAGCTCCAGCATTTCCGTTGGATCCGAACGCAATTCAGCTGCCAGCACCAAGCCGCCACCGGTACACAGCGCCGCCCACATCTCGTAGGTCGACGCGTCGAAGGCCATCGACGAATGCACGAGCACCCGTTCGGCGGGGCCGGTCAGCCATCCCTGAGAAACGTGATTCACCACGTTACGGTGCGTGATGCCAACACCTTTGGGGACGCCTGTGGAGCCGGATGTGTAGATCACATACGCCAAATTCTGCGGCTTCGGCGCATCGCCGGAATCCTTCGCGGCAACGACCGCATTATCGAGCGCGTCCAGGTAGAGCGGTGCCGTGACATCAGGCAGCACGCTCGCGGTAGCGAGATCGGTCACCACCACAACCGGTGCGGCGTCGGAAAGGATGAACGCCAACCGATCCGACGGATACGCGGGGTCGATCGGCAGATAGGCACCGCCCGCCTTCAACACGGCCAGCAACGCCACGATCAACTCCACCGACCGGGGCACCGCCACCGCGACAATGCTGTCCGAGGCCACGCCCCGCGCAGTCAGGACACGCGCCAGCTCATCGGCGCGGCTGTCGAGCTCGCGATACGACACCTCGGCGTCGCCGAAGAGGACGGCGACCGCGTCCGGCGTCCGAGCGACCTGCGCCTCGAACAACCCGACGACGGTGGTGTCGGCAACCGCGAGCGCCGTGTCGTTCCAACGGTGCACCACCAGTTCACGTTCGGCGGGCCCGAGGAGGTCGATCGAGGCTACCGGGACATCCGGATCCGCCACCACCTGCCGCAGAATCCGCACCAGCCGTTGCGCCATCGCCTCGACGTCGACGCGATCGATCTCGTCGGTGCGATGTTCGAGGTACAGCGTCAGGGTGGGTGCGGCACCGGCGATGACCGTCAACGGATAGTGCGTCGCGGAATTCGGGCGCAGTTCGGTGATCGTGATGCCGCTGCTGCCGGTTACCTCCGCGATCCCGGCTCGGTCGACCGGATAGGACTCGAACGCGATGAGGGTGTCGAACAGGACCGGCACACCGACGGCGTGGTGGATGTCGCTCAGTCCGACGTGGTGGTAGTCCAGCAGGGCGGTCTGGCGAGACTGCAAGTCGGTCAACAGGTTTGCCAGCGTGTCGGTGGGACCGAACCGCACCCGCACGGGCACCGCATTGATGAACAACCCGACCATCGAGTCCACCCCGGCGAGCACCGGCGGACGGCCCGACACGGTGGCCCCGGCGATCACATCATGGCGTCCGGTCGCCGCGGCGAGCAGGATGCCCCACGCGGCTTGGACGACGGTGTTCACCGTGACGCCGAGTTCGCCTGCCCGCCGTTGCACCGCCGATCCGGTCTCGCCATCCAGGGGTACTTCGACCCGTACGACGTCGGCGACGACGGTACCGCTGTCGCGCATACTGTCCGCGAGCAAAGTCGGTTCGGAGACGCCGTCGAGTTCGCGGCGCCACGCTCGCACGCCCGCTTCTGTGTCCTGCTCCCCCAACCAGGTCAAGAACGCTTTGTAGGCGGGTGGCTGCGGCAGGTCCGTCGCCGTTCCATCAGAACAATAGAGGCGCAACAACTCTCGAATAAGCAGCGGCAGCGACCAGCCATCTGTCAGCACGTGATGGGTGGTCAGCACCAACTCCGAACGCCGATCGCTCAGCACCAGCAGCGTCAACCGCAGCAGTGGCGGAATCGCCATATCGAAATGCGCCCGCTGATCCTCGATGAGCAGACGGTTCGCCGCCTGCTCCCGATCGGCCTGGCCGAGATGACGCACATCCAGTACACGCCAAGGCAATTCGACACCGGAGACGACGACCTGAACCGGCCGACCGTCCGGGCCCGGCGTGAATCCCACCCGCAGATTCGGATACCGATCCAGCAGTCCCTGGCCCGCCGCGCGCAGCCGCTCCGGCTCCACCTGCCCATCGAGCCCGAACACCACCTGCATGTGATAGGCATCCAACCCTGGGTCCGCAAGCGCCTGATGGAACAGCAACCCCGATTGCATCGGCGTCAGCGGCCACACATCCGTCAATCCCGGATACCGCGCTTCCAGCGCCTCGATCTCGGGTTGCGCCAACCGCACCAGCGACACGTCCGAGGGTGTCAAACCGCCTACGCCGGGCGTCCCGGCATGCTGTGCCAGCCCGGACATCGCCCGCCGCCACAGTTCGGCGAGGTCCGCCGTCTCGGCCTTCGTCAGGACACCGGCGGGTGCCGCGAACACCGCCTGCAGCACCGGGCCCGCGCTGGTGTCGACGACCATCGTGGTGACGTCGAGCGCCGCCAGCGCAGGCATCGCCGGGTCGGGGGCCGCGATGGATCCCTGATCTCCAGTTGGCGTCCAGCCCGCCCCTTGCCACCGCTGCGGCAGCAGATCGGTGGCGGTGAGCCTGCCGAGGTAGTTGAACCCGATCTGGCCCGTCGAAAACTCTTGCAGCACCGCAGCGGTATCGGAGTTCAGGTAGCGCAACAGCCCGTAGCCGATGCCCTTGTCCGGCACGGCACGCAGTTGCTCTTTAACCGACTTGAACAGGGCGCCCGCGGCCGGGCCACCGGCGCAGAGCTCATCCCATTCGGCGGCCGACGCGGCCAGCCGCACCGGGTACATGCTGGTGAACCAGCCGACGGTACTGGACAAGTCGGCACCGGGAACGGTGTCCTCTTCGCGGCCATGGCCTTCCAGTCGGATCAACACCGATTCCGCACCCGCGCCGCGCTGGTGCCGCCAGCGGGCGACCGCCACCGCCAATGCGGCCAGCAAACCGTCCTCGACCCCGCCGTGGAACACCGAAGGCAAAGCGGTCAACAATGTTTCGGTCGCCGCCGCTGGAAGCTGGACACTCACCTGATCGACGGTCGCCATGACGTCGACGACCGGATCCAGCGCACGCTCGCCGAGCATCGGATCAGGCGCGTCCAAAACCGAACGCCACCAAGACAACTGGTCCACCAGCTGCGGTGAGCGAGCTTGCTCGACCAACCCGTGCGCCCACCGGCGCAGGGAGGTTCCGGCTCCGACCAGCACCGGCGGCGCCCCGACCGACACGTCCCGCCACGCGGCAGCCAAGTCCGGCAAAAGAATCCGCCACGACACGCCATCGATCACCAAGTGATGGGCGACAACCGACAGTCGGCCCGCCTGCTCGGGTCCCGCGTCGAACCACACGAACTGAACCATCACCCCCGCCGAGGGGGCCAGTCGTCCCACCGCCGCACGCACCTGGGTGCCGATCAACTCCGCCCGTTCGGCGGAATCCTTTTCGGCGCCGGTCATTTCGACACGGTGCAGCAACCGACCCGCGTCGACCGCACCCGCTGGCGCCACCTCGAGGCCCGCGCCGCGTTCGTCATCGATCAACCGCGACCGCAGCACATCATGGCGATCGACCACCGCGGTCAACGTCGCCACCAAGCCCGCCCGATCCATCCCCACCGGCAGCTCGAGCAGCAGCGACTGCGTGAAGCTGTCGAATCCCGCGCCGAGCTCCCGCACGAACCGGGCCGCGGGCAGCAGCGGCAGCCACCCGACCCCGCCACCGGGCAACTCCGCCAGCACCGGAACCGTGACGGCCCGCCCGGCGGCCACCGTCGCCAACGCCGCGGCGGTCTGATATTCGAACACTTCCCGCGGACTGATCTCGACGCCGAGTTCCCGCGCGCGCGAGACCACCTGGATCGAGCGGATGCTGTCACCGCCGAGTTCGAAGAAGCCGTCGTCCACGCCTACTCGGTCGAGCCCGAGCAGCTCGGCGAATACCGTGGTCAAGATCTGTTCCTCAGTGCTGCGCGGTGCCCGATACCGCGCGGCGGAGGTGATCTCCGGCTCCGGCAGCGCGGCCCGATCCAGTTTTCCGTTGGCGGTCAGCGGCACCGAGTCGAGCACCATGACCGCCGCGGGCACCATGAAATCCGGCAACCGCTCGGCCGCGAACGCACGCACCTGCGCGCCGTCGAGTTCCTGCTGAGCCAGCACGGAACCGTCGGCGACCACGTAGCCGATCAGCTGCTTGCCATGGCCGGTGTCGCGTGCGATCACCATCGCGCGCGCGACCGAAGGGTGTTGCGCCAGTACGGTTTCGATTTCGCCCGGCTCGACCCGGAAGCCGCGAATCTTGACCTGATCATCGACCCGGCCGACGAACTCCAGCTCTCCCGCGCTGTTCCAGCGCACTACATCACCGGTGCGATACAGCCGACCACCCGACGGATCGAACGGATCCGCCACGAACCGTGCCGCGGTGAGACCCGCCCGGCCGCGGTAGCCGCGCCCCAGCTGGGCACCGGCGACATACAGCTCACCGGGGACGCTGACCGGAACCGGCATCAGCCACGAATCCAGCACGAACAACCGCACATTCCCCAGCGGACGCCCGACCGGCACGGCACCGGCCTCGACGCTGACGTAATAGTTGGTGACGCAGGCGGTGGTTTCGGTAGGTCCGTACCCGTTCACGACCTGAACATCGGCGTACTTCGCGTTCAGCTTGCGCACCAGGACCTCGGTCAGCTCCGAACCGCCGACGATGACCTCCCGCAGACTCCGCAAAGGGTTGCCGGGCAACGCATCCGCGTGATCGACCAGGGCGGCCAGCAAAGGTGGTGTCGAGAACATCTTCGTCACCGACCGCGTCGCTACCAGCTCGGCGATCTCCAGCAGATCCGATCGTGCTTCCCCGGCCAGCACCAACGATGCCCCGCACGCCAGCGTCGGCCAGATCTCATAGGTGGATCCGTCGAACGCGATCGAGGAGTGCACGAGTACCCGATCGTCGGTACCGACCGGCCACGCCTGGGAAATCAGATTCGACAGGTTACGGTGCGTGATACCAACACCTTTCGGCACGCCCGTCGAGCCGGAGGTGTAGATGACATAAGCGAGATTGTCCGGGCCCACCGCGACAGTTCCCCAGGGACTTGCCTGATCCACCTGCTCGACGGCATCGAGGTACAGATGCGGTGCCGCGTTCGGCGGCAAAAACTTTCCGGTAGCGGCATCGGTGACAATGACGACCGGCGCGGCGTCGGTGAGGACGAACGCCAGCCGGTCGGACGGATACGCCGGATCGATTGGCAGATACGCGCCACCGGCCCGCAACACACCGAGCAGTGCCACGATCAAGTCGACGGACCTCGGCAACGCTACCGCGACAACGCTATCCGGGCTGACCCCGCGCGAGATCAAGGCTTGGGCAAGCTGACCAGCCCTGGCATCGAGATCCCCATACGACAGCGTCTCGTCACCGGAGAACACCGCGATAGCGTCCGGCGTCGAGGCAACCCACCCCCCGACCGAATCGACAATCGTGGTGTCGGGAACCTCGACGGCGGTGTCGTTCCACCGACGCAACACCAGGTCTCGTTCGTCGGCGTCGAGAACGTCGACCGACCCCACCGCAGCGCCCGGCTCCGACACCAGCTGCCGCAGTGTCCGCACCAGCCGCGCCACCATGGCCTCGACCGTGGACCGGTCGAACAACTCGGTCGCGTACTCCACGAGACCGTTCCATTGCTGACCGGCGGGCGCATCGGCGATATTGAAGAACAGGTCGAACCGCGCGGTCGCGATCGACGCACCGTAGGGCTCGTATCGAACGCCCGGCAGCTCCAGGGTGGGCAGGGCGTTGTTCTGGAAGGCCAGCGACACCTGGAACAGCGGATGATGCGCCGCCGAGCGGGCCGGGTTCAGCAGCTCCACCAGCAACTCGAACGGAACATCCTGATTGTCGTACCCCGCCAACGCCTTCGACCGGACCTGACCGAGGAGCTCGGTGAACGACGTCTCCGGCGACACCCTGGTCCGCAGCACCCAGCTGTTGACGAAGAACCCCACCAGGTCGTTCAGGGCGTCGTCGGTGCGTCCGGCGATCGGCGAGCCGAGCGGAATATCCTCTCCCGCACCGAGTTTGAACAGCAGCACGGCCAACGCCGACTGCAGCACCATCGAAACGGTCGCGCCGGCCCGGCCGGCCAGCCGTTCCACGTCGGCGCGCAGCAGCGGGTCGATATCGAAGGCGACCACATCGCCGCGATAGCTGGCCACACGTGGGCGCGGCCGGTCCGTCGGCAGCCGAAGCTGTTCCGGCAACTCGTCGAGTTCGGCACGCCAGTAGTCGAACTGCTTGGACAGCACGCTGTCCGGATCGTCCGGCGAACCGAGCACGTCCTGCTGCCACAGCGTGTAGTCGACATATTGCACCGGCAATGGCCCCCAGCCGGGCGCTCGATCTTCCAGGCGCGCGGTGTAAGCCACCGAGAGGTCACGCAACAGCGGCCCGGTCGACCAGCCGTCGCCCGCGATGTGATGGATAAGCAGCACCAGCACACAGTCCTCGGCACCGCACCGGAACACGCTGGCGCGCAACGGTATCTCGGAGGACAGATCGAACCCGTAGCGCACCGCGCCGTCCACCGCGGCCGCCAGCGCGGCGGGTTCGACGTCGGTGATCGTCACCGGCACCTCGGCGCTGTCCGCCGCCAATACGCGCTGGGCGGGGACACCGTCGGCTTCGACGAAGATCGTGCGCAGGCTTTCGTGCCTGGCAACCACATCACCGATCGCGGAGCGCAAGGCGGACTCGTCCGCGCCGTGCAACCGCACCACTATCGGCATGTTGTAGGTCGCCGACGGACCTTCCAGCCGATGGATGAACCACAACCGCCGCTGCGCGTACGACAGCGGAACCGCCGCCGGGCGCTGCCGGGCCTGCAATGCCAGCCGGGCCCGATGATGACCTTCGAGCCTGGTGGCCAATTGCGCCACGGTCGGGGCGTCGAAGACGGTCCGGATGGGCACCTCCATGCCCAATACCACCCGGATCCGGCTCACCAGGCGGGTGGCCAGCAGCGAGTGGCCGCCCAGCGCGAAGAAGCTGTCGTCGATGCCGACTCGGTCGTGGCCGAGGATTTCGGCGAACAACGCGGCCAGCATTTGCTCCTGGATGGTGCCGGGCGCGCGATAGGCCACCGACGATCGGAGCTCCGGCACCGGCAACGCGGCGCGGTCCAGTTTGCCGCTCGCGGTCAGCGGCACCGAGTCGATCACCAGCACCACGGACGGCACCATGAAATCGGGCAGCCGCTCGGCCGCGAACCGGCGGACCTGCCCGCCGTCGAGTCGCGGTGTATTCGCCTGGTCCGCAACCGCTTTCGTGCGGTCGGCGACCACGTAACCGACCAGCTGCTTGCCACCGCCGGTGTCGCGCGCGACGACCACCGCTCGAGATACCGAGGGATGTTGCGCCAGCACCGTTTCGACTTCACCGGGCTCCACCCGGAAGCCACGGATCTTGACCTGGTCATCGACTCGGCCAGCGAACTCGAGCACTCCGGTCGAGGTCCAGCGCACCACATCACCGGTGCGGTACAGCCGTCCACCGGACGGGTCGAACGGATCGGCCACGAACCGAGCCGCGGTCAACCCCGACCGGCCGTGATAGCCGCGCGCCAACTGAGCGCTGGCGACATACAGCTCACCGGCGACCCCGACCGGAACCGGGGCCAACCACGAATCCAGCACGAACACCCGGGTATTGGCCACCGGGGTACCGATCGGCACGACGGCGCCCACGACGTCGTCGGGGACAACGAAGGCGGTCACGTCGACCGTCGCCTCGGTCGGGCCGTACAGGTTGTCCACCCGGTCGACCCCGCACTTGGCTTTCAGGGCGTCGACCAGCCCTGAGGTGAGCGTGTCGGCGCCGGTATCGATTTGCCGCAAGCTGTGGAACGGGTTGTCGGACAACGACTCCGCGTGATCGACCAACGCCGACAACAGCGGCGGTGTCGCGAACATCTTTGTCACCGACCGGGTCTCGACCAGCCGGGTGATCTCCACCAGATCCGACCGCTGCTCACCGGCAACCACCAATGTGGCACCACCACACAAGGCGGGCCATATCTCATAGGTCGAGGCGTCGAACGCCACCGACGAATGCACCAGCACCCGATCCTCGGAACCCGCCGCCCACGCCTGAGCAACCAGATTCACCACGTTACGATGCGTGATACCAACGCCTTTAGGAATACCGGTGGATCCGGAGGTGTAGATCACGTACGCCAAATTCTGCGGACGCACCGCGTTGACTCGATCGAGCGCAGCCACGTCACCGATGTCGGTCGTATCGATGCGGAGATGCGCTATCACGGTATCCGGCAACACCTTTGCCGTAGCGGAGTCGGTTACGACAACAACCGGCGCGGCATCGGCGAGGACGAATGCCACTCGATCCGAGGGATATCCCGGATCGATCGGCAAGTACGCCCCACCGGCCTTCAGCACACCCAGCAACGCCACGATCAGTTCCGCCGACCGTGGCAACGCGACCGCGACAACACGATCCGGGCCGACGCCACGCGAGATCAGTTCGCGCGCCAAGCCGTTGGATCGGGCATCGAGTTCCCGATAGGTCACCTCGGTGTCGGCGCAGATCACCGCGACCGCGTCCGGCGTCCGAGCGACCTGCGCCTGAAACAGGCCGATGGCGGTGCCATCCGGGTCGACGGGCACGGCGGTGTCGTTCCACCGACGCAACAGCAACTCGCGTTCGCCGGTGTCGAGAACATCGATCGACCCCACCGGGGCCGCCGGACTCGCCACGACGCACCGCAGGATCCGATCCAGCCGCGCCACCATCGCCTCGATGGTGGACCGGTCGAACAGGTCGGTGGCGTACTCGGCGTACACGTCCCACCCGGCCGGGCCGGGGGCGTCGCCGTTGCGTCGCTCCCCCGCGGCGGCATCGCCGATGTTGAAGGTCAGGTCGAATTGCGCGGTCATCGCCGCGAGGGCATACGGTTCGAACTCGACACCCGCCAACTCCAGGGTGGGCGCGGTGTTGTTCTGAAAGCTCAACAGCACCTGGAACAACGGGTGATGCGAGGCCGACCGAACCGGGTTGAGCAGTTCGACAAGCAGTTCGAACGGAATGTCCTGATTCTCGTAGGCGGCCAGAGCTTTCGCCCGCGTCTGGCCGACTATCTCGGCGAACGACGCCTCCGGCGCGACCGCGGTCCGCAGGACCCAGGTGTTGACGAAGAATCCCACGAGGTCGTTCAGCGCGTCGTCGGTGCGTCCGGCGATCGGCGACCCGATCGGAATATCCTCCCCCGCACCGAGTTTGAACAGCAGTACGGCCAAGGCCGACTGCAACACCATCGACACCGTCGCGCCCTCGCGGGCGGCCAAGCCTTCCACCGCGGTGCGGATCGCGGGATCGATCCGGAACACCACCATGTCCCCGCGATAGCTGGCCACCCGGGGCCGCGGCCGGTCGGTCGGCAACCGCAACTGCTCCGGCAGACCGTCGAGTTCCGCTCGCCAGTACTCGAACTGCTGCGACACCACACTGTCCGGATCGGCGTGCGAGCCGAGCAATTCCTGCTGCCACAACGTGTAATCCACGTATTGCACCGGCAACGGCTCCCACTCCGGTGCCCGACCGAGTCGCCGCGCGCCGTACGCCTCCGAGAGATCCCGCAGCAGCGGGCCCATCGACCACCCGTCACCGGCGATGTGGTGAATCAGCAACATCACCACGCACTCTTCGGACGCATACCGAAAGACGTTGGCGCGGATCGGGATTTCCGCCGACAGATCGAACGCGTAGCGCGCCGCCGCGGTCACCGCCCCGGCAAGCTCGGCGGAATCGACGTCGACGATGGTGACCGGCACGTCGACCCGGTCGGCGTCGAGCACTTCCTGGCCGGGCACGCCGTCGACTTCCACGAAGACCGTGCGCAGACTCTCGTGCCTGCCGACCACGTCACCGACCGCGGCCGCGAACGCCGCCGCATCGAACACACCCGTCAGCCGCACCGTCAGCGGCATGTTGTAGGTGGCAGACGGCCCCTCCAGCCGGTGGATGAACCACAACCGCCGCTGCGCAAACGACAATGGAATCATCACAGACCCACCTCTCGATTCATCCTGCGCAGCGCCGGCCGGCGCGACTGCGCCAACTGGGGCCACCGGCTCGCCAGTTCGGCGACCGTCGCCGCCTCGAACATCACCCGGATCGGCACTTCGACGCCCAGCACCGCGCGGATCCGGCTGGCCAGGCGGGTCGCCAGCAGCGAGTGCCCGCCGAGCGCGAAGAAGCTGTCGTCCACGCCGACCCGGCCGACGCCGAGTATTTCGCTGAACAACTCGGTCAATGTCCTTTCTCGCTCGGTCCGCGGGGCGCGATATTCCTTGGCGGACACCAACTCCGGATCCGGCAGTGCGCCGCGATCGAGCTTGCCGTTCGCCGTCAGCGGCACCGCGTCGATGACCATCACCACCGCAGGGACCATGAAATCGGGCAATCGCTCCGCCACGAACGCGCGCACGCCCGCGGGCAGCAGGGTGTCCTGGGGATTGTTGGCGTAGCGGGCCGGATCATCGACCGTGGCCGATGGCACGTAGATGTCGGTCAGGGGTTGTCCCGCTACTGCCGCGGCATCGAGGAATACCGCGTCCATCTGGCCCGGCTTCGTGGACCAGGTCACCGCGGTGCGGTAGCCGAGTTGCCCGCCGAGCACGTGCAGGTCTTCGGGCAGCAAACCCGCGCTCACCCGGTCGGCGATGGACGCGAGCGTTCCTTCGAAATTCGCTCCTAGCGGGTCTGTTCGGTCGCCGGGTGACGCCGAATGGCCGCTGCGGATTCGGTCGACGGCGTCGATCTGTCCGGTCAGTCCGGCGTGCGGGATGCCCGTGACGCGAATGCCGTCGGGGTGTTCGGTGTGCAGCAGGGTGCGCAGCCAATCATGATCGCGGAATTCCACTTTCGGTGTATCGGCGACGGACCGCTGTGTCGCCGGGGACTTGTGCAGCACCACGTCGTAGCGATACCTGGTCAACTCGTTGACCGAGAATCCGCGTTTGAGCTGGATGTCGATGGCGTCGAACCCGTTCTCGCCGTGCTGGAGTGCCAGGAAGTACTCCGGCGCCACCAGCAGCTCTCGCTCGGCGGACATCTCCCGGCGCACCCGATCGGCGACCACCGCGGGGTCGTCGCCGTCGTGGCGACTGATATGGACCGCGGTGGTGAATTCCTCCAGCAGCGCGAGATTACGGACATCGCCGACGAACATCGCACCGCCGGGAGCCAACAACCCGTGCGCCTGTTCGAGGACTCGACGCAAATACCGTTCGCCAGGGAAATACTGTGCGACGGAATTCAATACGACAGTGTCGAAGTAGCCGGTCGGCAATCCGGTGATGTCATCCGCCGCCTGAGCGCTCAGCGAGACCCGGTCGACCCAGCCCGCGTTCAGCTCGGCCAGCTGCTGTCGCACCGTGGCGATGGTCGCGGCGGACAGGTCCGTCGCCCAGTATTCCGCGCAGTCAGGTGCCAACTGCGACAACAACAATCCCGAGCCGACACCGATCTCGAGCACCCGGCGCGGTCGCAGACCCCGGATCCGATCGACCGTCGCCGAACGCCATTCGCGCATCTGTTCGACCGGAATCGCCGCACCGGTGTAACTGCTGTTCCAGCCACCGAAATCCGAGCCGAACCCCGCCGCACGCACGGAACCGTTCCCGTTCCCGTTGCCGTTCGTCTTGCCGTTGCCGTTCGTCTTGCCGTTGCCGTTGGTCTTGCCCGCTCCGGCGTACAGGTCGTCGTATACCCGCCGCCACACGCCGACCAGCTCGTCTTCGGCGACGACCGGCCCGGAACGATCGGCGACGACGTAACCGACGAGCTGCGTGCCACCGATCTCGGTGTCACGAGCCACCACCACCGCTTGGGATACCGCTGGGTGTTGTGCCACAACCATTTCGACTTCACCGGGCTCGACCCGGAAGCCACGAATCTTGACCTGGTCGTCCACCCGGCCCGCGAACTCCAGTACCCCGGCCGAGGTCCAGCGCACCACGTCACCGGTGCGATACAGTCGGCCACCGCCGCTCGAATCGAACGGGTCGGCCACGAATCTGGCCGCGGTCAACCCCGCGCGGCCGCGATAACCACGTCCCAATTGCGCACCGGCGACATACAACTCGCCCGCGACACCGATCGGCACCGGCACCAGCCACTCGTCGAGCACGAACGCCCGGGTATTCGCCACCGGCACACCGATCGGGACCGGCCCGTCGAGCTCGTCGACCGCGTCGAAATCGGTGACACACGCGGTGGTTTCGGTGGGCCCGTAACCGTTCATGATCTGAGCCTCGGCGTACTTCGCTTTCAGCTTCCGCACCACGGTCGCGGTCAGCTCCGCACCACCGACGATGATCCGGCGCAGTGACCGTAAGGGGCTGTCGGGCAGGGAATCCACGTGGTCGGCCAACGCCGACAGCAACGGTGGCGTCGCGAACATCTTCGTCACCGAGTGCGTCGCGATCAGCCGGGTGATCTCCACCAGATCCGAACGCTGCTCACCGGTCACCACCACGGTGGCACCGCCACACAGCGCGGGCCAGACCTCATAGGTGGAGGCGTCGAAGGCGATCGAGGTATGCACCAGCACCCGATCGTCGGGACCGGTCGACCACGACGAGCCGACCAGGCTCGCCACGTTACGGTGGGTAATCCCAACACCTTTGGGGACTCCGGTGGAACCGGACGTGTAGATCACATAGGCCAAATTCTGCGGCCGTACCGTGCCGATCGGCACAGTGTCTGGCCGTTTCCACACCTCGGCGCTGTCGAGATAGAGGTGCGGCGCGGTGGTGCCCGGCAGCAGATGTGCGGTGCCGGAGTCGGTCACGACGACGACCGGTGCGGCATCGTCGAGAATGAACGCCAGCCGATCCGACGGATAAGCCGGATCGATCGGCAGATACCCGCCACCCGCTTTCCATACCGCCAGCAATGCCACGATCAGGTCCGCGGATCTGGGCAGCGCCACCGCGACAATGGTGTCCGGACCGACGCCGCGCTCGACCAGGGCGCACGCCAATTGCGCAGCGCGAGCGTCGAATTCCCGATAGGTGAGCCATGTTTCGCCGCAGACCACCGCCACCGCATCCGGAGTCCGGCCGACCTGCGCCCCGAGCAGGCCGACCATGGTGTCCTCGGCTGCCGCGGCAGTGGTGTCGTTCCACCGGCGCAACACCAGTTCGCGTTCGCCGGTATCGAGAACGTCGATCGAGCCGACCGGCCAGCCGGGGTCCGACACGATCTGGCGCAGTATGCGCACGAACCGCGCCACCATGGTCTCGATTGTCGGCCGGTCGAACAGCTCGGTCGCGTACTCGACCAGCCCGTTCCACGGCTGACCGGCCGCGGCGTCGGCGATATTGAAGAACAGATCGAACCGCGCGGTCGCGGTGCTCGCGAGGTAGGGCTCGATCCGCGCACCGGGCAACGCGAGGTCGGGCAGGGTGTTGTTCTGGAATGCCAGCGACACCTGGAACAACGGGTGATGCGCCGCCGAGCGCGCCGGATTGAGCAACTCGACGAGCAGCTCGAACGGGACGTCCTGATTCTCGTAGGCGGCCAGCGCTTTCGCCCTGACCCGAGCCAGGATCTCGCGGAACGACGCCGCCGGCGACACCCGCGCCCGCAGCACCCAGGAGTTGACGAAGAAGCCGACCAGATCGGTCAGCGCCTCATCCGTGCGTCCGGCGATCGGCGAACCGAGCGGAATATCGTCCCCCGCACCGAGTTTGAACAGCAGCACGGCCAAGGCCGACTGCAACACCATGGACACCGTCGCACCCTCGCGCGCCGCCAAACGCTCGACCGCGCCGCGCATCTCAGCGTCGATGTCGAACAGCACCATGTCACCGCGATAGCTGGCCACCAGTGGACGCGGACGATCGGTGGGCAGCCGCAACTGTTCCGGCAACCCGTCGAGTTCGGTACGCCAATAGGTGAACTGCCGCGACAGCTGACTGTCCGGGTCGTCCGACGACCCGAGCACTTCCCGCTGCCACAGCGTGTAATCCACGTACTGCACCGGCAGCGGCTCCCACTCCGGCGCCCGATAGGCGAGGCGCGCGGCATACGCCTCCGAGAGATCGCGCAGCAGCGGCGTCATCGACCAGCCGTCACCGGCGATGTGATGGATCAGCACCACGGCGACACACTCGTCGGCGCCGTGCCGGAACACGCTGGCGCGCAACGGTATCTCGGCGGACAGATCGAATCCGTACCGCACCGCCGCGGTCACTGACGCGTGCACCTCGGCAGCGTCCACATCGGTGATACACACCGGCACCTCGACGGTGCCCGCGTCGAGTACCCGCTGCGACGGCACGCCGTCGACATCGACGAAGACCGTCCGCAAACTCTCGTGCCGCGCGACGACATCACCGATCGCCGCGCGCAACACCGACACGTCCACCCCGTGCATTCGCACGGCCAACGCCATGTTGTATGTGGCAGAAGGCCCTTCGAGCCGGTGGATGAACCACAATCGTCGCTGCGCGAACGACAGTGGCACCACCTCGGGCCGCGGCCGCGGCGACAATGCCGGGCGCACGCGCACTTCCGCGTCGAGCCGGGGCACCAGCTCCGCGACCGTCGGTGCGTCGAACACCGTCCGAATCGGCACCTCGACGCCGAGCACCACCCGAATCCGGCTGGCCAGGCGGGTGGCCAGCAGAGAGTGGCCGCCGAGCGCGAAGAAGCTGTCATCGATGCCGACCCGGTCGAGTCCGAGGATCTCGGCGAACAGTTCGGCGAGGACCCGCTCTCGATCGCTGCGCGGGGCGCGATATTGCTGAGTGGAGGCGAACTCCGGATCCGGCAGCGCGGCCCGGTCGAGCTTGCCGCTCGCGGTCAACGGCACCGCGTCGATCACCATCACCGTCGCGGGCACCATGAACTCGGGCAGCCGGTCGGTGACCCACCGGCGCACGTCCGCGGCGAGCAGACCGGCCTGCGGGGTGTTGGCGTAGGCGGCCAGATCGTCCACCGGCGCCGACGCGACGTACACGTCGGTCAGCGGCTGGCCCTCGGCCGACTCGATGTCGAGGAAGACCGCGTCCATCCGATCCGGTTCCGCCGACCACGTCACCGCGGCGGTGTATCCGAATTCCCCGGCCAGCACGTGCAGGTCCTCGGGCAGCAGACCCGCGCTCGCCCGATCGGTCGTGGTGTCGAGGATGCCCTCGAAATCGACGCCGAGTGCGTCGGTGGTGGTGCCGGGCAGACCAGAGCGGATGCGGTGGGTGGCTTCGACCTGCCCGACGAGTCCGGCGTGCGGTATCCCGGTGACGCGAATGCCGTCGGTATGTCGGGTGTGCAGCAGGATGCGCAGCCAATTGTGGCCGCGGAACCCGACTTTCGGCGCATCGGCGACCGACCGCGGTTTCGTCGGCGCCTTGTGCAGGACCACGTCGTAGCGGTATCTGGTCAGCTCGTTGACCGAGAGTCCGCGTTTGAGTTGGATGTCGACGGCGTCGAAGCCGGTGGCGTCGTTGCACAGCCCGACGAAGTACTCCGGTGCCAGCAGCAGCTCTTGCTCGGCGGCGATATCGCGCCGGACCCGATCAGCGACCGCGGCGGCGTCGTCGCCACCGTTGCGGCTGATCTGGACCGCGGTGGTGAACTGCTCCAGCAGCGCCAGATTGCGGACGTCGCCGACGAACACCGCGCCGCCGGGCGCCAGCAGCCGCAGAACCTGTTCGAGGACGGTATGCAGGTAGTTCTGGCTGGGGAAGTACTGGATGACGGAGTTCAGCACGACTGTGTCGAAGTGATGGTCCGGCAGCCCGGCACAGTCGTCGGCCGCCTGCGCCCGCAGCACGACCCGATCAGCCCAGCGCGCGTCGAGTTCGGTCAGCTGCTGTTGCAGGGTGGCGATGGTGGCGGCGGAGAAGTCCGTCGCCCAGTATTCCGCGCAGTCCGGTGCCAGCTGCGACATCAACAAGCCCGATCCCACCCCGATTTCGAGCACCCGCCGCGGTTTCAGTCCGCGGACCCGGTCGACGGTGGTCGAGCGCCATTCGCGCATCTGCTCCATCGGGATCGGGGCGCCGGTGTAGCTGCTGTCCCAGCCGCCGAAGTTCGCGCCGAAGGCGGCTTTACCGGCGGAGTACAGGTCGTCGTATACCCGTTGCCACTGACCGACCAATTCGTCCTCGCCGACGATCGGCCCGGATCTGTCCGCGACGACGTACCCGACCAATTGCTTGCCGCCGGTGTCGGTTTCGCGCGCGACCACCACCGCTCGAGATACCGAAGGATGTTGCGCCAGCACCGTTTCGACTTCACCGGGCTCCACCCGGAAGCCACGGATCTTGACCTGATCGTCGGCGCGGCCCGCGAACTCCAACTGCCCCGAGCTGTTCCAGCGCACCACATCGCCGGTGCGATACAGCCGACCACCGGACGGATCGAACGGATCGGCCACGAATCGAGCCGCGGTCAAACCTGACCGACCGTGATAGCCGCGCGCCAACTGAGCGCTGGCGACATACAACTCACCGGCCACCCCCACTGGAACCGGCACCAACCACGAATCCAGCACGAACACCCGGGTATTGGCCACCGGCGCACCGATCGGCACCGCACCCGTACTCATCGGAGCGTCGGGCACGCGGTAGGAGGTCACATCGACGGTGGCCTCGGTCGGGCCGTACAGGTTGTCGACCCGCGTAACGCCGCACTTGGCCTTCAGGGCGTCGACCAGTCCCGCGGTGAGCGTGTCGGCACCGGTATTGACGTGCCGCAGACTCTGGAACGGGTTGTCGGGCAGCGACTCCGCGTGGTCGACCAGCGCCGACAGCAGGGGCGGCGTCGCGAACATCTTTGTCACCGACTGCGTCTCGACCAACCGGCTGATTTCCACCAGATCCGACCGCTGCTCAGTGGCCACCACCAACGTCGCACCACCACACAAGGCAGGCCAGATCTCATAGGTCGAGGCGTCGAACGCCACCGACGAATGCACCAGCACCCGATCCTCGGACCCCGCCGCCCACGCCTGAGCAACCAGGCTTACTACGTTACGATGCGTGATACCAACACCTTTGGGGACGCCAGTCGACCCGGACGTGTAGATCACGTACGCCAAATTCTCCGGCCGCACCGCGGCAAGATCCGGACGCACCCGGTCCCCCGCCGCGCTCGCCTCCGGTGTGTCGAGGCAGAGACGCGGAGTCAGCGCGGGCGGCAGCAGGCCTGTCGTAGCGGAGTCGGTGACGACGACAGTCGGTTCCGCGTCGACGAGGATGTACCCCAGCCGATCCGAGGGATAGGCCGGATCGATCGGCAAGTACGCCCCGCCCGCCTTCAACGCCGCCACCATGGCCACGATCAACTCGACGGACCTCGGCAAGGCAACCGCGACAACGCCATCCGGGCCGACCCCACGCGAGACCAGCACCCGTGCCAGCCGGTCCGCGCGGCTATCGAGTTCCCGATAGGTCAGCTCAGCTTCCGCACAGACCAGCGCGACCGCATCCGGTGTGCGGGCGACCTGGGCCTGGAACAGGCCGACCAGGGTGGTGTCGGGGACCACGGCGGTGGTGTCGTTCCATTGACCGAGCACCAGCTCACGTTCGGCATCGCCGAGCACATCGAACGATCCGACGGGAGCCATCGGAGCCGAAACCAATTGCCCGAGCAGCCGAACCAATCGCCGCGCCATCGTCTCGACCGTCGGCCGGTCGAACAACTCGGTCGCGTACTCGACGAACCCGTCCCAACCGGCGCCGGCGGGCGCGTCGGCGATATTGAAGAACAGATCGAAGCGCGCGGTCGCGGTTGCCGAGGCGTACGGCTCGATCCGCACCCCGGACAGCCTCAGGTCGGGCAGCGTGTTGTTCTGGAATGCCATCGTCACCTGGAACAAGGGATGATGCGCCGCCGAACGGGCCGGGTTGAGCAGCTCGACGAGCAACTCGAACGGAACGTCCTGATTTTCGTACCCGGCCAGCGCTTTCGCCCTGACCTGACCCAGCAGCCCGGTGAACGACACCGCCGGAGATACGTTCGCGCGCAGCACCCAGGTGTTGACGAAGAACCCGACCAGGTCGGTCAGCGCGTCATCGGTGCGGCCCGCGATCGGCGCGCCGATCGGAATGTCTTCTCCGGCACCGAGTTTGAACAGCAGAACCGCCAATGCCGACTGCAAGACCATCGACACCGTCGCACCCTCGCGCGCCGCGAGGCGCTCCACCGCGGCACGGATCTCGGGATCGACGCCGAACGGCACCGTGTCCCCGCGATAGCTCGCGACTCGGGGCCGCGGGCGGTCCATCGGCAACCGCAGCTGCTCCGGCAACCCGTCCAGCTCGGCGCGCCAATACTCGAACTGGCGCGAAAGCACACTGCCGGGATCGGTCGCCGAGCCGAGCAGTTCCCGCTGCCACAGCGTGTAATCCGCGTACTGCACCGGCAGCGGTTCCCACCCCGGCGCTCGATCGTCGAGCCGTGCGGCATAGGCCACCGACAGATCGCGGAACAGCGGCGTCAACGACCAACCGTCACCGGCGATGTGATGGATCAACAGCACGAGCACGCATTCGTCGGCGGTGCGGCGGAAGACGTCGGCGCGCACGGGGATCTCCGACGACAGGTCGAATCCGTACCGTACCGCGGCGGTGACCGACGCGGCCAGCTCGGCGGAATCCGCCTCGCTCACCGCGAACGGCACCTCGACGCCGTCGGCCGCGAGCACCCGCTGTGACGGCACACCGTCGGCGTCGACGAAGACGGTGCGCAGACTCTCGTGCCTGGCGACGACATCACCGATCGCCGCGCGCAACGCCGAGACGTGCACCCCGTGCAACCGCACCGCCAACGCCATGTTGTACGTGGCGGACGGCCCTTCCAGCCGGTGGATGAACCACAACCGCCGCTGCGCGAACGACAACGGCACCACATCCGGACGCGGCCGGACCGCCAGCGTGGGCCGCACCTGGAGGCCGGCATCGAGCCTGGTCGCCAGCTGCGCCACCGTTGGCGCGTCGAAGACCGTGCGAATCGGCACCTCGACGCCGAGGGCCACGCGGATCCGGCTGGCCAGGCGGGTGGCCAGCAGGGAATGTCCACCCAGCTCGAAGAAGCTGTCGTCGACGCCGACCTGATCGCGCCCGAGGACCTCGCCGAACAGTTCGGCCAGCACACGCTCCCGCTCGGTGCTCGGCGCCCGGTACCGCACCGAGGACACCAACTTCGGGTCCGGCAATGCCGCGCGATCCAGTTTGCCGTTCGCGGTCAGCGGCACCGCGTCGATCACCAATACCGCAGCGGGCACCATGAATTCCGGCAACCGCCCGGCGGCGAACTGACGCACCTCGCCGCCGTCGAGTTCGCCCGCGCTTCGGTCGGCGACCACGTACCCGATCAACTGTTTGCCGCCCTCGGTGCCGATGGCGCGCGCCAGCACCACCGCACGGGTCACCGAAGGATGCTGGGCCAGCACGGTTTCGACCTCGCCGGGTTCGACCCGGAAGCCCCGGATCTTCACCTGGTCGTCGACCCGGCCGACGAACTCCACCTCGCCGAAGCTGTTCCACCGCACCACATCCCCGGTGCGATACAACCGGCCGCCGACCGGGTCGAACGGATCGGCGACGAATCGGGCCGCGGTCAGCCCCGCTCGACCGTAATACCCACGTGCCAGTTGGGCACCGGCCACATACAACTCACCGGAAACCCCCACCGGCACGGGCATCAGCCACGAGTCGAGCACGAGCGCTCGGACATTCGCCAGCGCCGACCCGATCGGCACCGCCGCGCCGTCGAAGGCCGCCCCGCCCTCGAACGGGCGGCGGATCGCGAATGTTGTTGTCTCAGTGGGGCCGTAGACGTGCACGACGCGCGTCTTCGGGCACGTCCGCAAGGCCCGCGCGAAGACCTCCGGCGGCATCTCCTCGCCGCCGGTCCACACCGTGCGAAGCCCGGCGAGCGCGTCGGGGCACTCGTCGACGAACAACTCGAACAGCCGCGTGGTGAGGAACGCCGCGGTGACCTCCCGCGTCACCAGCAGGCGGCCGAGCGCCGCGACATCAGCGCGGTCCGACGGCGCGACGACGACCCGGCCCCCACCGAGCAGCGGCACCCACACCTCATAGGTGGAGGCATCGAAGGCGACCGAGGAATGCATCAGCACGGTGCCGTGCTCGCCCCCGCGCCACCCCGGTTCGGTCGCGAAGGCCACCACGTTGCCGTGGCTGACACCAACGCCTTTGGGCACGCCGGTGGAGCCGGAGGTGTAGATCAGGTAGGCCAGATTGCCCGGCCGGACCGCGACGCGTGCCAGATCGATGTCGAGCGTCTCGGAGGTATCGAAGGTGTCGAGATGGAGGTGCGGTGCCGCCGTCCGAGGCAGCGTAGGCGCGACCGCGGAGTCGGTCACGAGGACCACCGGCCGCGCGTCGGAGAGGATGAACCCCAGCCGATCCGAGGGGTAAGCCGGATCGATCGGCAGATACCCGCCACCAGCCTTCAGCACCGCAAGCAGCGCGACGATCAACTCCACCGAACGCGGCAATGCCACCGCGACAACACAATCCGGGCGCACCCCGCGCGCGATCATGGCCTGTGCCAGCCGATCGGAGCGAGTATCGAGCTCCCGATACGACACCTCGGTGTCCGCGCAAACGACCGCGATCGCGTCCGGGGTCGCGACGACCTGCGCCCGGAACAGCCCGACCATCGTCACGTCTCGATCGACCTGACCGGTGCCGGCGTTCGACCGGTTCAGCACGAGGTCGCGTTCGTCGGCATCGAGGACGTCGATGGATCCGACCGGGGCGTCCGGGTTCCGCACCAGCAGTTGCAGTATCCGCACCAGGCGCCGCGCCATGGCCTCGACCGTTGGCCGATCGAAAAGGTCGGTGGCGTATTCGATGTACCCGTCCCAGCCGAGCGCGGCAGCACTGTTCCCGTTGTCTTGCCGACCGGCCACGGCGTCACCGATGTTGAACGTCAGATCGAAGCGCGACGTGGTGACAGGCGCCGTATACGGTTCGACCACGATCCCGGGCAGCGCCAGGTTGGGCACGGCGTTGTTCTGCAAGGTGAGCAGTACCTGGAACAGCGGATGGTGTGCCGCCGAGCGGGCCGGGTTGAGCAACTCGACCAGCGTGTCGAACGGTGCGTCCTGATTCTCATAGGCCGCCAACGCTTTTGCGCGGACCTGGCCGAGCAGCTCGGTGAACGACGCGGCCGGGACGACGGCGGCACGCAGCACCCACGTGTTGACGAAGAAGCCGACCAGATCGGAAAGGGCGTCATCGGTGCGACCGGCGATCGGCGAACCGATCGGAATGTCCTGCCCCGCACCGAGTTTGCCCAACAGCACGGCCAACGCCGACTGCCACACCATCGACACCGTCGCGCCTTCGCGACCGGCCACCCGCTCCACGCCCGCGCGCAGTTGCGCGGCTATGCTGAAACGCACCGCGTCGCCGCGATAGCTGGCCACCCGCGGGCGAGGCCGATCGGTCGGCAACAGCAACTGCTCCGGCACACCCTCGAGCTCCGCACGCCAGTACTCGAACTGCCGCGCGAGCACACTCTCCGGATCCGTCGGCGAACCGAGCAACTCCTGTTGCCACAGTGCGTAATCCACGTACTGCACCGGCATCGGCGCCCACTCCGGGGCCCTGCCTGCCACCCGCGCCGCATACGCCGCGGACAGATCCCGCAACGTCACCGTCGCCGACCAGCCATCACCGGCGATATGGTGAATCAACAGCACTAGCAGCCAGTCATCGGTACCGCACCGAAACACACTGGCCCGCAGCGGAATCTGGGTCGACAGGTCGAATCGGTGCGCGGCCGCCCTGGCAACCGCCGCATCGACTTCGGCCGGGTCCACGTCGGTCACCGTGATCGGTACCTCGACGCTGCCCGCATCGAGCACCTGCTGAGCGGGTACACCATCGGCCTCGACGAAGATCGTGCGCAGGCTCTCGTGCCGCGCGACGACATCGCCGAGTGCCGCCGCGAAGGCCGCCGGGTCGAACGCGCCGGTCAACTTGGCGGCCAACGGCATGTTGTAGGTGGCCGACGGCCCCTCCAGCCGGTAGATGAACCACAACCGCCGCTGCGCGAACGACAGGGGAATCACGTCCGGGCGCGGACGGACCCGCAGTGTCGGGCGGATCTGCACATCGGTATCGAGGCGAGTCGTCAACTGCGCCACCGTCGGCGCGTCGAAGACCGTCCGAATCGGCACCTCGACGCCGAGTACCGCCCTGATCCGGCTGATCAGCCGGGTGGCGGACAGGGAATGCCCGCCGAGCTCGAAGAAGCTGTCGTCGACGCCGACCCGGTCGAGGCCGAGCACCTCGGCGAACAGCACGGCCAGCGCCCGCTCGCCGTCTTTGCTCGGCGCCCGGTACGCCATCGAGGAGGCGAACTCCGGGGCGGGCAGCGCGGCGCGGTCGAGCTTTCCGTTCGGCGTCAGCGGCACCGAGTCGATCACCATCACCACGGTCGGCACCAAGAACTCCGGCAGTCGCTCGGCGGCGAACCGGCGCACCTCCGCGCCATCGAGGCCGGGCCCGTGACCGTTACCCGCCGCCGGGATACCGTGCTCGGCGACCACATACCCGACCAGTTGCTTGCCGTCCTCGGCGTCGAGGGCGACCACCACCGCCTGTGCCACCGAAGGGTGTTGCGCCAGCGCGGTTTCGACCTCGCCGGGCTCCACCCGGAAGCCACGGATCTGCACCTGATCATCGGCGCGGCCGACGAACTCGAGCACCCCGCCCCAGGTCCAGCGGACCACATCACCGGTGCGATACAACCGGCCGCCGTCCGGATCGAACGGGTCGGCCACGAATCGGGCCGCGGTCAGCCCCGCCCGACCGTGATAGCCACGCGCCAATTGCGCACCGGCGACATACAATTCACCGGCCACCCCGACCGGGACCGGCGCCAACCACGGATCGAGCACGAACGTCCGCAGGTTCCCGAGCGGGGCTCCGATCGGGCTGCCGCCACGGGTGACCTGCGCCGCCGACAGATCCAGCTTGGTGACGTGCACCGTGGTTTCGGTGATCCCGTACATGTTCACCAGCTCGGGCAGGTCGCGATGACCGGACGAATACCAGGGCCGCAGGTGGGCCTGGTGCAGCGCCTCACCGCCGAATATCACCATCCGCAGCGCGGATTCGGTAGTGCCGCAAGCCGATCGGGCCTCGGCCAGCGCGTAGAACGCGGACGGCGTTTGATTGAGGATTGTCACGCCCTTGCCGACCACCAGGTGCCACAGTTGCGCGGGGGTGCGCACCACGTCCCACGGCACGACGATCACCCGGCCGCCGTGCAGCAGCGCGCCCCAGATCTCCCAGACCGAGAAGTCGAAGGCTTGGGAGTGACACCACGCCCAGACATCGTCGGCACCGAATGCGCACCAGGGCGCGGTGCTCTGGAAGAGCGAGGCCGCGTTGCGGTGGGTGACGGCGACGCCCTTCGGCGTTCCGGTGGAACCGGAGGTGTAGATCAGGTACGCGAGATTGCCGGGCCGCGGCGTCACCGGCCGATCCACCGCGGACCGTGCTACCTCGATCTGTTCCATGATGACTTGCGGACTTTTGGTGTGCGGCAGCACTTTCGAGGTGGCGACGTCGGTGAGCACGGCAATGGGTGCGGCATCGCCGAGCACGAACGCAAGCCGCTCGGCCGGGTAGGCCGGGTCGATCGGCAGGTACGCGCCACCGGCTTTCGATACCGCCAGGATCGCGACGATCAGCTCCACCGACCGAGGCAAGGCGACCGCCACCACGCTGTCCGGGCGTACGCCGCGCGAAATCAATGTTCGTGCAACGCCGTTCGCTCGTGCATCCAGCTCGCGGTAGGAGACCTCGACATCACCGGACACCACGGCCACCGAGTCCGGCGCTTGCCGCACCCGGTCCTCGAACATCGCAACCAAGGTCGCCGCCGGATCGACCGGCACCGCGGTGTCGTTCCACCCCTGCACCACCAACTCGCGATCGGCGCCGAGCACATCGACCGATCCGATCGGCGCGCGATGGTCCGCTATCGCCTGCCGCAGATAGCGAGCGATCGATCCGAGGTAGCCCTGCAGGTCGTCGTCGGTGTAGAGCTTCGCGTCCCCCTCGATCCGCAGGTAGCCGCCGCGAGACGACTGCCGCTCGTAGTAGAAGACGATCGTCAGGTCTCCGCTGTTGCCCGCCGAATAGACCTGGAGGTCGGCCGTTCCGCCGGTCATCTCCAGTGCACCGAAGAACGACATGATGTTGATCACCGGGCCGAACGGATTCCCTTGGGTGTTCGGCATTTTCAGGTCGCGCCGGATGTCGGACAAGCCGTATCGCAGGTGGTCGCGCGCGCTCGAGATGGTGTGATGGATCCGCACGGCCAGCTCGCCGAGCGAGAGGTCCCTGCTCGACTCGACCAGCATGGGCACGGTATCCGAGAGTTGACACGGCGTTCTGCCCGCGATGCCGACTCGGTTGGAAACCGGTATCTGCACGCAGAATTCGTCGCGCAAGGCGTAGCGCTGGATGGCCGCCGCCGCGACGGACATCAACAGGTAGGGCAGCTTGACACCGATCGATTGCGCGACACTCATCAGTTCGCCGAGCTCGACGCCTGAAAAGCCGTGGGTGCCACCGACTCGGCCCGGCCCGGCGCCATCGTCGGCGCTGCCGGGAAGTCGTACCGGATCAATTCCGGTAGGGATCTGGCTGCCCCAGTACGCCCGATCAGCCGCCTGCTGGGTGCGGCGATACTCGATATCGCTGTCGATGATGTCGTCGATACGCGCGAATCCCGCTGGCGCGATAGGCTTTCCGGCCGCCAGCGCGCCGTACACGTCGAGCACTCGCTGCGCCCAGGTGGCCACGCCGACGCCGTCCATGATGATGTGGTCGAAGCACATGGACATGATGTAGTGGTTGTCGCCGACCTCGAGCACCGCGACGCTCAGCAGGGCGTCCTGCTCGAGATCGAAACCGACCTCGCGTTCGCGAGCCATGTAGTCGAGTGCGGCGGCGACCGGATCCCGCTTCTCGGTGAGATCCAGGTAGGACGGTGTCCAGTCCGTGGTGTCCCGTTCGACCTGCATCGGCCCGTCGGCACCGCGCACGAAATTCACCGTCAGCGCCTCGGATTCGGCGAACGCGTGCCGCAGCGCGGTAAAGAAATGGTCCAGTGCCAACTCGGCGTGAATGTCGACGTAGATGATGCAATTATTAGGAATATCCGCCAGCTCGTGCGCTATCCACAATTCTTTCTGAATAGAAGTCAGACTGCGCAGCAGTGATTTGTTTCCCGATTGCATGGCAAACTCCCTCGCTTATCACCTTTGCCGGGCGGTATCGATCTGCAGCTGGCCGAAAATGTTCGTTTTCGGCGATACCGACCCGCAGCGCGTGCATCGCCGGTTAGCTGTGCGACGCGTCCTACTGACCCCGACTCCGTTCCCCCCGAAACACCGTGGGCGACAACCCGGCCCGCCCGGGGTAGCCCGACCGGGCGGCTCCGCAACCGGTGCACCGTCCGGCAACACCCCGAAATGGGCGCTTGTCCGTAACTGGATGCACTGTCGCGAAACCCATCACCGATCGACGACCGCAGACGTCGGGCCCCCCGAAACATGCTGTCGCACACTCGATCAGGATGTAGCAGGCGGCATAATTGGCGCTGTACTAGTGCGTAAATGACTGGTCAAAGTGGTAACTATCCCCCGATCCCGCATGACACAAGGCCGGCGCCACCTATGCTCATCGCTGGCAGCACATGGTTCAGGAGGGCTTGTCCATGGCGCACACACAGATCAGATACGGCGTGCTCGGCTCGTTCACGGCGTGGTGGGACGACCGGGAAATCGAGCTGGGACCTGCGAAGCAACAGGCAGTGCTCGCGGCACTGCTGCTAGAAATGAACCGCCCGGTTTCGGTGAACGCGATCATCGATGGCGTATGGGGCGAGCACCCACCGAGCGACGCGCGCAACGGAGTACAGACTTACGTCAGCCGCCTGCGCCGGGCGCTGGCACCGCGCCGTCGCGTCGCCGAACCCGCTCTGGTGCGGGCGGATACGGGATACGTGCTGCACGGCGACCCGTCGCTGTCCGACCACGTCGCGTTCGACCGGCTCATCGCTACCGCCGAGCGATGCAGGCGCAACAGCGACCTCGCGGCGGCGGCCGGGCATACCGACGCGGCGCTGGCGCTATGGCGCGGTGAACCGTTCAGCGGCTTGGCGGGTCCCATCATCGAAGCCGAACGCCGCCGACTGCAGGAGCGATACCTGGCCGCGCTCGAGCATCGCGCCGGAATCAAGCTGGCCCGCGGGCAGCATGCCGAGGCCGTGGCCGAGCTCGCGCCGCTGGTCAGCTCGTATCCACTGCAGGAACGGTTTCGGACGCTGCTCATGCTCGGGCTTTACCACTGCGGCCGCCAAGCCGAGGCGTTGATGGTCTTCCAGGACGCGCAGCGGCGCCTGGCCGACGAGATAGGGATCGAGCCGGGGCGGGAGCTTCGCGAATTGCACCGGCGGATCCTGCGCGACGAGATCGAGCCGCCGGTCGAGGTCCCGCCAACACAGACCGGTCGGAATGAATCAGGTTACAGCGGAGTCGATTTCACTGACCTCGACCAGAAGTCGCCGTGGCCGTCCGCCACGGTGGCCGCCGAAACAGCTCCCGCGCCCGTGCCCGGCGTCAGCAGGGCCGAGTCCCGACCCGAGGCGTTGCCGAGCCGAAACCAGCTGCCCGGTGATATCGCGGATTTCACGGGACGCTCCGCCGAAATAGGTGGGTTGCTCACCGATATTCCCCCGGAAGCGGCCCGGCCGACCGTATTCATCGAAGCCATCGACGGCATGGCCGGGGTCGGCAAGACGACGCTGGCAATTCATGCCGCCCATCAACTCAGCAGCCAGTTTCCCGACGCCCAGCTGTATTTGGATTTGCACGGACATGCCGCCGAGAGCGCGCCACTCGATCCGATGGTTGCGCTCGATCGGCTGTTGCGCGCGGTAGGGGTGCCGAGCGAGTCGATACCGCCGGACCTGGATGCCCGAGCGGCGTTGTGGCGCACCGAGATCGCGGCGCTCTCGGCGCTGCTCGTGCTGGACAATGTCGCCGACGTCGATCAGATTCGACCGCTACTCCCCGGTACGTCCAGCTGCCTGGTGCTGATCACCAGCCGGCGACGGCTCGTCGACCTGGAAGTCTCCAAATCCCTCTCGCTGGACGTGCTTTCGCGCGAGGACGCGACGGCGCTGTTCACCTCCATCGTCAACGACGACCGCGTGATCGCGGAGCCCGATGCGGTCGCGGAGACCGTTCGGCTGTGTGGTTACCTGCCGCTGGCGATCCGCATCGCGGCCGGGCGGCTGCGCGCGCGGCCGGTGTGGCCGATCGATCGGCTGGCGGAGCGGCTTCGGCATCCCAGCAATCGGCTAGAGCATCTGTCGGCGGGGTCGCGTAGCGTGGCCGCCGCCCTCACCGCCAGCTTTCAAGACCTGCCCGCCGATCACCAACGCGCGTTCGGGCTGCTCGGATTGCACCCCGGTCGCGACTTCGACACCTATGCCACCGCCGCTTTGGCCGATATCGGGATCGACGCGGCCGAGCAGATTCTGGAAGCTCTGGTGGATGTCCATCTGCTGGAGCAGGTTGTCTCCGAACGCTATCGATTCCACAATTTGGTGCGCGATTACGCCGCGACCCTGGTTCAGCCGTCCGATCTGGACGGCGGCGCGGCGCTGACGAGGCTGTTCGACTATTACCGCTATGCCGCCTGGGCGGTCGGCAGCAAGATCCTGCCGGATCGGATCAGCCGTGTCGTCGATCTGCCGAAGCCGGTGACCCCGATGCCCGCGCTGGCCAGCCACCAGGACTGTGTGGCCTGGTTGCACAATGAGCGGCTCAACCTGCTGGCCATCGCGCGCGAGGCGACCAGGGGGCGCTGGTCGGACTACACGGGGTTGTTCTCCGAGATCCTGTGGTGGCCCTACGTCACCGGGCTGCGCTGCTCCGACGACGCCATCACGTTGCATTTCGACGCTGTCGAAAGCGCACGCACCAGCGGTGAGCAGGCGGAAGAGTGCCGGTTGCTGGTCAATCTGGGCTACACGCTCTGGCGGATGCGGCATTGCAGGCAGGCGCTGGTGGTGCTCGACGACGCGGTGCGGCTGGCCCACGGCATGGGCGACTACGGCAGCGCGGCAAGGGCTATGCATCACAGCGGGTTGGTCTATTTCCGGCTGGCACGGTATCGGGACGCGCTGATGGGTTACCACCAAGCGCTGTCGCTGGCGCGTTCGTGCGGCGATAAGTTCATGGAGGGCTACGCATTACAGGGCCTGGGGCAGGTCAATGAGCGGATGGGTTGCTACGACGACGCGTTCGAATATCTGCGGCAGGCGGTCAGCCTCGCCGACGAGACCAGCGATCCCTATCTTCGCTCGTGTGCCCTGATGCGGATGAGCGACACCGCTATGCGGATCGGCCGATACGACGACGCGCTCGTGCACCTGGAGGACGCCCGGAAGTCACTGACGCCGATGCCGTCGAATACGTTGTTCCACAACTACTTCTCGATTCGGCTCGGCAATGTTTACTGCGCGGTGAAGCAGTACGACGCGGCGCTCGACAGCTTGCGGACGGCGCTGGCGCGGGCCGACCGGAACAATGATCTGATCCTCAAATGCTGCACGCATCTCGGGATCGGGGACGTCCATCGTCGGCAGGGTCAGTATCGCGAAGCCCTCGGTCACTACGAGCGCGCGCTGCACATCGCCTACGCGTCCGGTTCGCCGTATGAAGAGGTGCTCGCCTTCGATGCCATCGCGACGGTCAATTATTGCTCGGCGCACTTTTCCGTGGCCAGGCAACGCTGGAAGGCGGCCCTCAAGATCGCCGCTGGTCTCGGCATTCCGGAGACCCAGCGCATCGCCAATCATGTTGCCAGCATTGATTCGTCGTTCGTCGCGGCAACCGCGACGCGTGCCGCCGAGTCACGCTCGGCCGAGTTCCGCCGTGCCGCCGACCTGATCCGGGGCGGTATTTCGCCCGGGCAGCGTGCGTCCGCCATGGCCGCGATGGCGGATCCACCAATGCCGTGAGAGCTGGGCCGCCAGGTAGGCGCCGATCGCGTTCAGCAGCACATCGTCGACCGAGGAGTGGCGGTCGATGGCGAGGACGAACTGCATGGTCTCCACCACGATCGACGCGCCCGCGGCCGCCAGCAGGATGCGGCAGGGGCGGGTGAACCACGACAGCCGGACCGGCAGCAGTAAGCCGAGTGCGGCGAAGACCAGCAGGTTGCCGCCGAACTGCTCGATCACCCTGTTGCCGGTCAGTTGTTCGGCCAGATCACGTAACGGTACGAGATTGAGTCCACAATCCCTGCACACAATCCACCCAACGACCCAGCCTAATGATCGAGGGGGCGTAGACCGATCATGGTGCGGGCGGAGGCGTAGGCGTAACGGCCGTTGTCGTGGGCGGTCAGCTGACCGTTGCCGTTGAGGGCGTCGGGGATCTTGTCCACCGCGAGGAAGGGGATGTCCCACACCGTGGTGCCGGTTCTCGGGTCGATGGCCCACAGTCCGGTGTAGTCGGATTGGACGACTACTCGCCTGTCCCATGCGTTCACGGTGCCGAAGCGTTCGGTCTTGACCTGCCACACTCGGTGACCGGTGCGCATGTCCAGGCCGGTTATGGTCCGCGCGGCGTCGTCGCGGAGTAGCGCGAGGTCGCCGAGGATCGCGGTCGCGGTGCCGCTGACGGCGTTGCCGTTGTCCGGCTTGGTGAGCAGGTCCGGACTGGTCCAGACCAGCTTTCCGGTGCGGCGATCGTGGGCTCCGTCGGCGAGCAGCACCGGGATGGTGTCGTCGGTGGGCTGGTCGATCGAAAGGCTCTGGGCGACTTTGCCATCGCTCGTGGCGAGGACATGCCCGGTGCGGTCGAGGAGGTCGGTGCCGTTGGTCCCGCCGGTGCAGTCGGCGTTGATTCGAACGACCAACGCCGCGCTGGTCGCGGCGGTGCGGGAGCACCCGGCGAGGTCCGAAGTCCAAGTCGGCGCGCCGGTGCCGAGATCGAACCCGGCGAGTTGGGCACCGAGGGTGAGCACGCCTTGTCCGTGGGAGACGTCCAATGCGTCGGTGGAGACGTCTTCCCAAGAGGTGCCCATCGCGAACGGGCGGGTCCAGTCGGCCGCGGGGTCGGTGAGCGTACCCGCGTGCACCCGCACGTCGTCGGACTCGGCATCGCCTTCGGCGACGTACACGCGATTGTCGGCGGTCGCGAGGGCGAAGATATTCCAATCCGTCGGTGTGCGGGTGACCTTTCCACTGGCGATGTCGTAGCCGACGAGGGCAGGTGGCTCGGTGGACGGGGCGACAAAGCAGACGACGCGGCCGTCGACCGGGGTACGCGCGCAAGCATCGAGGTGGGCGGCCGGTGTCCGCCAGCGCACCGCGCCGGTCGCGGCATCGATGCCGACCATTGTCGGATCCCGCAGGGAATTATCGCCATCCGAGGCACCGAGCACGGTGACAAGGGTGTCGCCCGCGTCGATGAATCCTGGACTGCCGATGTCGTATTCGGTCCCCGCCACGGGATCATGGAACTTGGCGTTCGCACCCCCGTGGGTGGCCGCGGCGTCCACCGACCACGCGAGACCAGGGGCCGCTTCGACGGTCCCGGTGATCTTGCGCGTCGCGTCGGCGGGCTGCATCAGCACGAAAACGGCTCCGGCACTGGTTATTACGGCGGCCGTCGCGGCGAGAATCAGGCCGCGCAAACCTGGGATCGGCGCCATCATGGCACCTCGGGACCGAGGGTCACGGCGATCGACTCCAACTGTTCGAAGGGCAATGGCTCGATAGCGCTTTCGGCGGTGGAGTTCACTTTGACCTGGGTGCCCGATGGGCGGGTAACCGTCACGGTGCGGTCGGTATTCGGAACAGGCTGTGCCCCTGGCTGATTCGCTGTCACCGAGAACCGCGACTCCTGCCGCTCGACTATCGACCCATCCGAAAGCCGCCGGGATGACGCGCCATTGCCATCGGGGTCGCGCGTCGTGGTCGATTCCGCCGCAGGACGCTGTCCCGCGATGATGGTGACGCTCAGCCGGGACTGCTTCCCCGGCGTGGTTATCCGAACCACCTGACACACCCTGCCCTTGCCGAATTCTGCCCGCCGCAGCTGCCCCAGCGGTCGGTCGAGGGTGAGGCCGTCGAGCGGGATCCGCGCCAGCACGGCGTCCAGCCGGTGGGCAACGCTCTCGTCGACCGTGCCACCGTTGTCCGAATCGAAGCCGAAGCCGCAGGATTCGGGCACGTCCGGCGTACCCGATGGCACCGCCGCGGTAACGCGGAGTCCGGGCGCGGTGGCGAGGACGGCGAGTTCGTCGACGGTCAGCGGCACCGTGCCGGAATGGCTGTCTCGGTCCTGGCCGTCGTCGCTGGCGGAGGTGGTGACGACGGTGCCGTCGGTCAGGTACGCGTTGGCGGTGCGGCTCAGGGTGCGCACCTTGTCGACCTCGGACCAGGTGTCGTGCACGTCGACGGTCGTGCCGTCGGTGAGGTGCCTGCGTTCGTCGAGATCGCCTGCGACACAGGGCGGAATCGGTGCGTCGGACTTCCTGACCGACACCATGAGCTCACCTGCTTTACCGCCGCGCACCACTGTGCCGGTGGCTGTGGTCCAGCCGCCGGCGTCGAGGTGCTCGCCGGACTCGCCGGAAGGATCGAAGATAGGCCGGAACAGCAGCGACTGGCCGACGGAGGCGAAGGCGATATCGACCCCTTCCGGCAGTCCATCACGCAGTGCCTGCGACATAGCGACGGCCTTCGGACCGGAGAACCACGGATAGGTAGGGTTGTCGTAGCCGAACTTGTCGGTTGTCATGTAGCCCTGCCACTTACGGTCGCCGGGCGGCTCGACGACATCGCAACCCGGGATGTTCACCGGAAACACCACGGGCGGCGTGACATAGGAGCTGTGCTCCGTCTGCGGCGCGGGCGTGGTCGACGCGGGCACCGGCTGTGTCGTCAGCTCGGGCTCCGGCTTGTGCAACAACCCGCTGACGATCACGCCGCAAGCAACGATCGCCACGCAGACCAGCCCGACAGTCCACCCGGTGACCGCCCGCGACGGCTCGCCCGCTTCGCGATCCGCACCGCTTTCCATGTACTGCCCCTACCGTCGATGTCCACCAAACGCGCAATTCACCCAAAGTTCGATCCGACCAGCGAACTCTTGCCACCGCAACCCATTTATCCGCGTGGCTGTCCGCTGGTCGACGTGCAAGATAGCCCACGCGCGATGCCGTGCGGCACCCGCGTGGGCGATCGGCGGACTCAGCTGTCCAGGAACTGCAGCAACTCCGCGGCGACGAACTGCGGGTTCTCCTCCACAAGCCAATGACCCGCGTTCGGAACATCAACGGCGCGAACGATATTGGTCATACGGGTTGTCGCGGTGGATTTGATCGGGTCGAGTTGCCCCTGGGCGGTCATGAGCAGAGTGGGGACGTTTGTCGGTGCTGCTGCGACGGTGTCGCGGACATCTTTGTCGATAGCGCGGTAGAGCTCGAATCCGTCGGAGAGAGTTTCGGGGCGGCTGTAGGTTCTTGCGTACTCGGTGATTTCGGCGTCGGTGAACGGGGATCGATCCGAGGTGCCGCCGAAGGCGCTGCCGCCGTAGGAGACCTGGGGGTAGAACAGGGCCAGGTATTCGCGGACGTCGTCGCTGACCACGGCCTCGGGCACGCGGCGTTGGGATTGGAAGGCGATGTGCCAGCTGAGGGTGCGGTAAGTGGCGGCGTCGATCGCGGGCCCGGGTAACGGGAGGTCCAGGTAGCCGAGCCGGTTGGTGTCGGCCGGGAACTGGCTGGCGTATTGGTAGGCGACCGCGGCTCCCCAGTCGTGGCCGATGACGCGCGCATCGCGGATGCCGAGCTTGTCGGCGATCAAGGTGTGGATGTATCGGGCCAGAGTGGCTTTGTCGTAGCCGGTCGGCGAACCGGTGCTGTCGCCGAGACCGGGAAGGTCGATGGCGTAGACGGTGTGGTGTTCGGCGAGGGCGGGCATGATCGGCCACCAGCCGAACCAGGTCTGCGGCCAGCCGTGGATCAGCACCACCGGTGAGCCGCTGCCGCCGGTGACGTAGTGCATTCGGACGCCGTCGACGTCGGTGAACTCGTGCCGGAAGGTCTTCTCGAACCGGGGGTCGCTCTGGGTGGCGACGGCATAGGGCGGAACGTCGGCGGCTGAGGTGGCGCAAGCGGCGGTGCCGATGGTGAGCAGGAGGGCGAGCACTACGGTCGCCACCGCCTGGGTGGATCGGCGAAAGCGGCGCGCGGTCGTCGGTGTTGCGGTGATCATGAAATCCTTTTCTGCGGAAGGTGTTCGGACTCAGCGGCCGGTCGCGCCGTCGATGATTTCGCGGAGAATGTCGGCGTGGCCTGCGTGACGGCCGGTCTCTTCGATCAGGTGGACCAGCGCCCAACGGGCGCTGGGAGCGGGACCGTCCGGCCGCGGCACCGGTGTGCCGAGATCGGTGCAGCCGTCGAGTACTTTGTTCGCACGCTCGACCGCCTCGCGGTAGCGGGCGACGACGTCGGCCACGCTGTCTTCCGGCGCGGCATGGAATGTCGCCTGCCAGTCGGTGACCTTCTCCCCGAGGAACGTCGCGCGCTCGACGAATGTCAGATGCTCGAGCAGGCCGAGCAGGTTCGTGCCGGAGGGCACTGCGGCGGTGCGGACCTGCGGTTCGGGGGCACCGTCGACCTTCGCGGCGATCGAGGTCCTGAGGTAATCGAGGAATCCGCGCAGCACAGCGGTCTCACTGCTGCCGGTTCGGGGCGGTGGGGCGTCGCCGCGGCGTTTGCGGCGAAAGGCGGTTGGCATGATGATTTCCTTTGTCGGGGAGCGGCTTTCGGTGCCGCGTCAGGCGGTACGGCGGATGACCAGGACGTGATCGGTGACCTCGGCGCGGCGCCCATCCGGGCCGGTGGCGATCCGGCGCGGCGCGTCAGCTCGCTCGACCGACCACGTCGCGGGGTCCAGATCGATGCCCGCGGCGACCTGCCGCGGGGTCGGGAACCAGGGCCAGCCCACCCAGCCCGGCGGACCGGGCTAGGCGGGTGAGCCGTTCGACCGCTACGGACGAGATGTCGACGGCGGTGACCTGCCAACCTCGGCGGGCAAGCCAGAGCGCGTCGCCGCCGTCGCCGCACCCGAGGTCGAGCACGTCGCCGGACGGCAGGCCCGTAACCGTCTCGGCGAGAAGGTCATTCGGTCGCGGGTCGGTCGCCGCGGGTCGGGCCGCGTAGACCTCGTTCCAGAACGTGACCGCGTCGGTGGTGCTCATCGAGGCTCCTTTTGTCGGATGACCCCAGTTTCCGCAGAACCACCTGGTTTTGGCATGCAAACTTGCGGTTCCGGCAAGATGGACTGGTGGACCGCGAAACCGAAGACGTACTCGATGTGGTGGGACCGCGACTGCGCGCGCTGCGCCGCGACCGCGGCATCACCCTCGCCGACCTGGCCGCGACGACCGGGGTGTCGGAAAGCACGCTGTCCCGGCTGGAGAGCGGGCAGCGCAGGGCGACCCTGGAGTTACTGCTGCCGCTCGCCCGTACCTACAACGTCCCGCTGGACGATCTCGTCGGCGCTCCGCGCACCGGCGACCCCCGAATCCACCTGAAGCCGATCCACCGTTTCGGGATGACCTTCATCCCGCTGTCCAAGCGGCCTGGCGGTACGCAGGCATTCAAAATGCTCATACCCGCACAACCGAAACCGCTGGAACCGACGTTGCAGACGCACGAGGGTTTCGAGTGGCTGTACGTGCTCAACGGCCGGTTGCGGCTGGTCGTCGGTGAACGCGATCTGACCCTGCCCGCCGGCGAGGCAGCCGAGTTCGACACCTCCCTACCGCACTGGCTCGGCAGCGCCGACGGCGGCGTAGTGGAGCTGCTCATCCTCTTCGGCCTGCAAGGAGTGCGCTCGCACGTCCGACCCCCGGCTAAGTCCTGACCTCGCCGGACGCGCAGTTCGTCGGTTCGCGCCGCGACCGAAGTAGGTCGCTCAGACCGCGCGGTCGACCGTGTAGAGAATATGGGTGCCGTGCAGACCCTTCAGTTCGACTTCGCGTTCGGCGACGACGGCGACATCCGGCTCGTCGACGACCGCCTCGCGTACCGGCTCGCTGATGAGGATCTCGCCGCCGTCGGCCTGTCCGGCGACCCGGGCCGCCATGGCGACATTGCGGCCGAACAGGTCGTCGCCGCGGCGGACGGACTTGCCCATGTGAATGCCGATGCGCACCCGAACATGTTCGCGGCCACTGAGTTTGGCGCCGTTGCCGAGTGCGCCCTGAATGTCGAGGCCGCAGTGCACCGCCTGCTCGGGCTCGGCGAACGCGATCATGAAGCCGTCGCCCTGGCTTTTCACGATGTGTCCGTCGTGTTTGGTGACGCGGTTGCGGATCAGGCGGTCATGGCGTTCGAGCAGTTTGACCCAGGACTGGTCGCCCAGTCGTTCATTGAGAGCGGTGGAGCCCTCGATATCGGAGAACATGAGCACGACGTGGCCGTCGGGGGTCAGCCCGGCCAGGTCCGGTCGTTCGACCTGCGCCCAACCCGCCAGGTTCTCGATCGAGGTGAGGACGGCGCCTCGGAACCCTTTCTTGCGCAACAGGGTCGCGGTATCCCACATGGTCTTCACCGCTTCGCGACCACTGATCATCAGTAGTTGCCTGCTGTCGAGCTTGTGTTGCAGCTCGTCGAACTCGCGGCGGCTGCGCCGCAACAGCACGACCAGCACGACCAGGCCGATGGCCTCCAACGCGGCAACCGCGGCGAGTGCGAGCTCGATCATCATGGGATCCGTCTCAGGTAGTGGTCGAGCGGATTATCGGAGGGCGGGAAGGTCGCGTAGTTGCCGTCGGGAGGTGATGCCGAGTTTTCGGAAGATGTTGCGCAGGTGCGCATCTACGGTACGTGGGCTGAGAAAGAGTTTAGCCGCAACCTCTTTCGAGGTGGCGCCCTCGGCGACCAGGCGGGCGATGTGTACTTCTTGCACGGTGAGAGCGTCGGAGACGTCCGCGGATCGACCGCGGGTCTGCTCCCCCGTGCCGCGCAATTCGGCGGCCGCGCGCGCCGCGAACGCCTCAGCACCGAGCGCCGACAGCTGCTCATGGGCGAGCCGTAGTTCGGCCCTTGCGTCGCGGCGGCGGCCCTGGCGGCGGAGCCATTCGCCGTACACCAGGTGCGCACGGCCCGCGGCGATGGCCAGGCTGCTGGTCTCCAGCAGGGCCACGGCCTGACGGTAGGTGTCTTCGTCGTCATCCACCAAAGCCCTTGCGTACATTGCGATTCCGAGCCCCCACGGTTGTCCGCCCGCACCGGCCCGCTCGGCCAACGTGGCGAGCGCGGCGCGTGCGGTTTCCGGCTCATGGCAGCGCACCGCGGCCTCGACCAGTTCCGGCAGCGCCTGGCCTGCCAAGCCGAGATCGCCGGTCGCGACGGCTTGCGCGGCGGCCCGCAACGCGGCGGGGTAGTCGGCCAAGCCATTGTTGAGGAGGGCGGTGGCATAGTGCACGCTGAGGGTCATATGCGGTGCGACCCCGGCGAACAGTTCCTCGGCCTCGGTCCGGCGGCCGCGCAGTCCCGCCAGGTGGATGCGCGGGTAGACCAGCGGTGCGGCGCCGGTGGCCGCCGCGATCGCCTCCTCCTCAGAGATCATCGCCGTCGCGGCGCCGAAATCGCCCTGGTGCGCGGTGACGGTGGCGAGCATGGCCAGCCCGATCGGCAGCATGTGAAAGGAGCCGAGCTCGCGGCCGGACGCGGTGACCCTGCTGCCGATGCCCGCCATGGCCTCGATATCCCACAGTTCCACGGCGAGTAGGAATCCGAGCGTAGGCCAGCGCGTCCACGCCTCGTCGGTCCCGGCGGCGACGACCGGGCGCAGCAGCTTCGCGGCCGCCTGATGACCCTCGATCGCCAACGCGAGCACGCCGTCCAGGATGATGTCCGCGCTGGTGTGCGGTTCGGGGTTGGGTGGCGCGGTGCGCGCGGCGGCGATCACCGTGTCGAGGCCGCCGGTGAGCATGGCCATTTCGAGCGCGTCCACGTAACACTCGCGCGCACGGGCGGGTTCGAGGTCGGACAGCCGCGCGGCGGCGCGGAGCAGATGATCGGTCGGCTGGTCGCCGCCGCGGAAGCGAGCGAAGGAGATCCGGCCGCGCAGCAGGTCGAGGCGCGGATCGTCGGAGTCGAGGGTGGACAGCAATTCGGCGGCCACACCGAAGTCACCGACCGACAGCTTGGCTTCGACGGCGGCGAGTACCCGCTCGGATCGCCTACCGGGATCCAGGGTCAGCGCGGCCGCGCGTTCCAGGAACGCGGCGGCCGCGGCCTCACCACCGCGCGCCCGTGCGCGGGTGGCCGACCGCGTCAGCGCGACGGCTACTTCCTCGTCAGGGCCGACGCTGGCAAGCGCTCGATGCCAGGCGACTCGGTCGGGGTCGGCGACAGCGTCGCTCACCTGGGCAAGAGCGCCGTGCGCGCTGCGCCGCTCGGCGGCGGTCGCGGCCTGATAGACCGCCGAACGCGCCAGCGGATGAATGAAACGCACCCGGATGCCGAACTCGACCATCGGCACCTCCGCTTCGGCGGCGTCCTCGATGCCCAACAGCTTCGCCGCGGGCCACAGCAGCGCCGGATCGCCGACCGGCTCCGCGGCGGCAACGGTCAGCAGCAGCCGCGTCTTGGGTGGCAGCACCGCGAGGCGGGCGCGGAAGCTGCGCTCGGCGGCGCGCGGTGCGGGCAGGTCGAAACCGCCTGCCATGCCCGCCAGCCCCGCGCTCCGCGGCAGTTCCACCAGGGCCAGCGGGTTGCCGCGCGATTCGGCAAGGATGCGGTCGCGCACGCGGGCGTCCATCGAGGCGGGCAGCTCGCGGACCAGCACCGCGCGGGCCTCGGATTCGCTCAGCCGCTCGACGTGCACCTGGGGAAGCTGGTCCAGCCCGCTAGCACTTTCGCGCGCGGCGAAGACCATTGCCACCCGCTCGGCACCTATCCGGCGGGCCACGAACGCCAGTGCCCGTGCCGAGGCATGATCGAGCCACTGCGCGTCGTCGATGAGGCACAGCAGCGGCCGATCGTGTTCGAGCAGCAGGCCGAGCGTGGCCGCGCCGGCCAGGAACGCGTCGGGAGTGCCGGTTTCCATGCCGAATGCGATCCGCAACGCGGTGCGGTGTGGGGGCGGCAGCGCATCGAGGTGTTCCAGCACCGGAGCACACAGTTGATGCAGGGCCGAATACGGCAGCTCCATCTCGAACTCGGCACCGGTGGCCCGCATGATCACGAAGCCGGCGGACGCCATGGCCAAGTGCTCCAGGAGTGCGCTTTTGCCGATGCCCGCCTCGCCGAGCAGTATCACCGCGCCGCCACGGGATTCTCTCGCCTCGTGCAGGAGCGCGAGCAGTCGCGCGGTCTCCTCGGATCGCCCGACCAGATAACTCACGAGCCCACCACGCGGCCGGTCTTCCTGTGTCCTTGGTTCACTCGCTCACTCACGTTCTCGATCTTGCGCCAACAGCACCGTAGCGCCATCCGCATATAGGTAGGTATTACCGACGCGAGCCAATGTCGTCTGCCGCGAAACTTACTGGCATGGGTACGCGATCGCAGCCGTACATTACCGGCCATCCGCTCCGAGTGCCGACGAGCGCACCGCAGTCGAGCTGACCAGGACTGGTCCTTCCGCCCATACCTCGAAAACCTCACCACCACAACACGAAAGGCTCGTCATGGAGCAGAACAGCACGACCACCGCCACGCCGAACGTCAAGACCCTGCTCGACGGCTGGCTGACGCTCTGGAACGGCGACTACACCCCCGTCAACGACATCATCGCCGCCGACTTCCATGTGCACGCGGCACCGATGGGTGGCGGCGAGCAGACCATCGAAGGGCCGGACGGCCTGGTCGAGTGGATCGCGCAGACCCGGGCAGCCTTTACCGCACTGGTATTCACCGTGCAGGTCGGACCGATCGTCGATCGCGACCATCTCGCGCTGCGCTGGATCGCCGTCGGCACCTACGGCGGCGGATTCCCCGGCGCGACCGCCCCCGTGGGGACCGCGATCCAATTCACCGGCACCGACATCGTGCGCATCGAGCAGGACAAGATCGCCGAGTACTGGATCAATTCCGATATTCATGTGTTGCTGGCCACGCTCGGCGTGCACGCCTGATCACCCGGCGAGGAGAAGATCATGGCTATTGGAATTCGGCGCCGTAATCGCACCGATTATCCGGCCGCCCGGACGGTCCTCATCTCGGCCTTGGCGGTGCCCGTCTTGATCATCGGCCAGTTCGCCATGGTGGCTGTCGTTCCCGTCACACTCGTGCTGATCGGCACGCTGCGCGATGCCCGGCTCCGTCCGCTCCGCTGGTTTTCCGCCGCACTCGCCGCGGCTTACGCTGTGCCACTTGGCATCTGGATACTCCGGCCGGATCGTGCGCAGAGTCTGTCGAAGGACATGAACCCCGTACTCGCCGGAGTGATCGTGGTCGCGGCCGCCGTCGTCGCGGTCGTCCACCAGCTCTTGCGGCGCGCTGAGCACTGATGGCAAGTCGTTGGCCACCGGATGATCACCGGTGGTTTAACGGTGTGGCCAGAATCCGCTGTACGGTCGGGCATGACCTCCGAAGTGATCGCCAAGGCGAATTACCCAGGCGGAACTGCTGTTGCCCGGCGGACGACCGCGGACCGAGTGCGGGCGTGGATCGTGCTGCTGTTGTCTGCGATACCGTCCGCGGCGTCGATAACGGTGTTGCTGTATGGACTCGGCCGCGCGCTCGGCGTCGGCGTTCCCGCCGCGCTGCCGGTGGCCTGGTTTCTGGTGTGTATCTGCTGGTGTGTGGTGAGTTTCCGGGCGCGCGAGCGCCGATTGTTGTTGCGGATGTTCCGGCTGCGGCGGCCGACGCCCGAGGAACAGCCCGTGTTGAACTCCGCGTGGGAAAAGGTTGCGCACAAGGCAGGAGTGCCCGCCGCGTCATACACCCTGTGGGTGCAGGCGACGGACCGGCAATTCGTGGTGCCGGACCGGATGATCACCACGACACCGGAGTCGCTGCACCGGCTGCCGCCACCAGAGCTACAGGCCGTGCTCGCGCACCAACTCGCGCAACGGGTGCAGGGGCGAGCCACGTTCTGGCAGTTAGTGTTTCGTCACTACAACTTGCCCGTCGTCTGGATCGAGCGGGCGTTGCTCTCGGGGTTGGGGCTGATCGCCGTCGGCGAGGCGATCGCGCGGCGGCTGCCCGCGCGGAGCTCCCGGGTTTTCGTCATCGGCTGGACCGGGCTCAGCAGGATCCTCGTCGCCTGTCCCGCGGTCGCGGCGGCCACGGTGATCATCGGCCTCGCGCCCGCGCTGCTGCTGCGGCTGACGCCCGAGATCGCGGCGTTGGCGGTGCGGCCGATCGTCGACCGCTGCGAGTATCGCAGCGACCGGATCGTGGTCGATCTGGGATACGGGCCGGAACTCGGTGGTGTGCTACAGCAGGTCGACGTGCCGCGGCCCGCGCAGCCACCGAACCGGCTGTCGGTGTCGCTGTTCGCGCCGAAAACCGCCCCCGACAAAAGGATTCGGCGCATCCGCGATCGGCTCGACGAGCTGGCGCGGCGCTGGAACCCGCCGTCTTCCTAACCGGTCAGAGCTGCTCGCCCTGCTCGCGCCGCCGGTCCAGGTCGCTCTGCCGAGCGGCTTCCTGGCGGCGAGCTTCGGCCCGTTGCTGTTCGGCCCGTTCGCGCAGGCCGCGCAGGAACGCCGCGTCGGCCTCCGGATCCTGGGCGACATAGCGACCGGGCCGGTCGTACTCGGCGTAGCTGGTGGTCGAGCGTGGGCCGGTCTCGTTGATCGGGCGGCCGATGAAGAGCCAGAGCAGCGCGCCGATCGTGGGCACCAAGATGACGATGATCAGCCAGCCGCCCTTGGGCAGGTGCCGAATGCCCACGTCAGGGCAGGTGATGATGTCGATCAAACAGTAAACCCACAGCGCAAGGGTCAGCAGACCCACCATCGCGAATGGCATCGGTATCTCCTAGTACACGTGCCAGCCAACGACCTGACCGTGTGGCGATTCGCGGCGAATCTCCCCCAACCGGGCCCGGACTCCCTGCCCGAAACTGGCAAACCTTAAGTATTCAGCGACCCCGATCAACCCCCGCGGCCGCGCCACGCATACCCTATCGGACCGCCGAACATCGCGCGTACCGAGTGCGACGCGCGTCTCACCCCCGACGTGCTCATCGCCACACCCGCCCCACGTGGCGCGGGTCATCCCAGCATCGCTACCTGCATTCAGTGATGCCGCGGTTGACTGTGCCGTTGGGGCATGGTTTTGACTGAGGGAGATGCCGGTGAAGTTGGGCTGGCTGGATCGATGCCGAGGAGGGTGGTTGTGGCGTGGAGTACGCGGCAGGTTGCCGAGCTCGCGGGGACCAGCTTGCGGACGGTGCGGCATTACCATGCGGTGGGGTTGCTCGATGAGCCGGAGCGGAAGGCCAACGGGTACAAGTGTTATGGGGTGGCGCATCTGGTGCGGTTGTTGCGGATCAAGCGGCTGAGTGATTTGGGGTTCTCGCTGGCTCAGATCCGCGAGATGGGAACAGCCGATGCGCATCCGGCGGAAGCATTGCGCGTGCTTGACGCCGAGCTCGATGCGACAATCACGCGGCTGCAACGGGTTCGGGCCGAGCTCGCGCTGATCATGGGTAAACAGACCCCTACCGATTTGCCGCACGAGTTGGCGGCGGCCGCGGCCGACGCGGCCGTCCCCGATTCCGATCGCGCGCTGCTTGTCGTGTTGAGCCGCGTGCTGGGGCCATCGACATTGCGCGGCTACGCCGAGGCGATGCGGGACTATTACGCGGACCCCGGGGTCGTCGAGTTCGACAAGCTCCCCGCGGATGCCGACGAGCGGACCCGCGGCGAGCTGGCCGCACGCCTGATGGGCCCGGTACGGACGCTGCTCACCGAGCACCCGCAACTCCAGCGGCCCGATGTCGACACCCCCCGCGGCATGCACTTCGCCAGCCGCACGATCACCGAGGCGCTCAACGACCTCTACAACCCCGCCCAGCTCGACGTCCTACGCCGGATGGGCATACTCCTGGAGACGCAGCAGCCTTGACCCCTAACGACTTTGGGGAACTTCGACGCCGCCCGGCATTGTGTGCATGGCCGCCGAGGTGTAGTCGGCCTGCACCTTGTAGTAACGCTCGGTGGGGCCGTAGGCGGCATAGAAGGCGAATCCGCGCGGACCGGGTCCGGCGAACGGCGCCCCATCGACGAAGCGGCTCAACACCGGATCGATCGCGGGAAACGTCTCGGCGGAGTAGCGGGCGGGGAAACAGATCCGCTTGATGCTCGGCGAGTTCCAGCTGAAGGTCGCGTACACCGTGTAAGGCCAAGCGAGAGCGGCCAATTCGTCCGGGTCGGCGGCGACGAAATCGAGCTCACGCAGAATGGCGGCGATATCTGTGGCGGTGAGCTGGCCCGGCCGCAGGATCTGTGTGTACAAGTTCAGTGTCCGGTTGACGAAATCTAGTGCCATCAAGGCTATTTCGCCGCCACCCCATCGGTTGAGCTGTTCGGCGTGGCCGCGTGCCGATTCCGGGATGCCCGGAAAGTCCAGTATCCGGTCCACACTGATCAATTCCGGGAAGGCGGTCCAGATCTTCTGCACTCCGGTGTCGACGGCGAGGTCGACGCCAACGCCCACCGGCACCGCGGCCGACACCCGCGCGAGCAGTTCCTCCATCGGGTGCCCGACGAAGCTGAGCAGCCCGGCCTCGCGCAGCCTGCCGACCGGATCGGCGGCCGTGGGTAGATTCATGAACCGCGCACTGACCTGCCGAACCGGTAGTGGATGCGTGGTTGTGCGCACGGCCAGCCAGCCGTCGGCCCACACGCCGGTCAGCGCGTCCAGCACCGCGTCAACAACCACGGGGTCGTAACGGGTTTCGGCCAGCCTCGCGAACTCACGCAAATCCTGCCGCAGGTTCTCCGCTGTCACGCTCATAGACCATCACCTCAAAATGCAACAGGCAGTGCAGGTGTGGGACCTCTCCACGATAGCGCTCACCGCGGCCGGGCGGACACGGACCAGCAATCAATCCGGCAAACGCACCGCGCGAACCCGCTACGGGAACTGCGCGGTCGTGATCACACCTTCGACGCCCGCCGTTTGGGTCGCGCGATTGGGCAGCACTGGTGTCGCGTTGTCGCTGTAGCGACGCTTGACCATCGCCGCGGCCTGCTCCGGGGTTTCCGGGCGCCACGGTCGGGTCGACAGCTTTTCCAGCACGCAGATCAGCAGCATCTGCCTGGTGCGGGTGACCGGGTGGCAGTTCATGCCCGACTGGCCGAAGCCTTCGCCGGCCGGTGCGCGGTCCTCGACCGGGACGGTCTCGGTGAGCAACCAATACAGTTCCGGTCCGAGCAGGACGGATTCGCCGTTGCTGTCGTTGAACCAGCGGACCGAATACTCGATCAGCAGTTCCGCGATCGGCCCGCTCTGGCGCAGCGCGTCGACGAAGCGCGGCAGTCCGCCGCTGCCTTCGGTGTTGCGCTGAATGAGGGTCGCGATCCGGTCCGCGACCTCACGTAGCTGCGTGATGTCATGGTCCGGCCACTGCGGCAACGTCATCAATTCTCCTAACACATGCGATGGCGGTTTTCGCCGACTCGGCCCGTTCCCCGTCACCCGGCAAGAATTCAGCACCATTCGCCTGTTGTCAATGGCGCATCAATAGCAGGTGGGTATTACTAAACCGTCCGCCCGCAGTGCTGCCGAATTGCCACGAAACCGGTTGAACAGCAACTCGATTCATCGGTGCGCCCAGGAGAATTGCTATGCGGAACTACGCATACTTCCGTTTGGTCAGTACTATTCCGGACACCGAGCCGGAAACTACCGATGTCCGGCGATTGCGGCAATCGCGTCTCGCGCCCGTTCGGCCGCATGCTTTTCGTTCGCATAGAGCAGCCCGTAGGTGAACCCGTTCTCGGCACCGGCCGTGCCCGCCGCGGTCGCGGTTCGCCAGAGGAACTCGGCCGATACGACGCCATCATTGTGGTCGCCGAGCACGCTCTGTAGTTGCTTGTAGTACTTGATGTTCGCCTTCGCCTGCGTCCGATGTTTGACCGGTTTGTACAGTTCCGCCGCGTAGCGAGCGCGCTTGGCGGCCTTGCGCGCGCGGTGCAGCGACTCGTCGCGCCGGTCCCGCCTCGCCTTCGTGAGCCGCTTGTCTGCTTTATGCGCGGCACGACCCGCCCGCCGCACGAGTTCGCCCTTGCGAATCCGGATCAGGAACGGCGGCTGCGTCTGCCATGCCTGCAGTGTGGCGAGTAGTGCCAGGTAGCGGGGCGAGTCCATCGCCTCGGCAACCACCGCCCTTGCCGTCAGCTGCCGTTTCAGCAGTGTCGCGTCGACGCGGGCCGCCACCGGGCCGAGCACGAGTTCGGGTGGTAGTTCATCGATCTTGCCCGCGAGGCGAGCGCGCTGCACCTGGCAGTCGCGTACCTCGCCGAGCAGGCCCGCGTACCACTTCAGCTCGTCCGCGATGCCATCGATCGCCGAGCGGTCCAGCAGCTTGCCGAAGACGCGTAGCGTGCTGCGGAGTCGGCGGGTAGCGACGCGGGTGTCGTGGATCGGGTCTTCGCCGCGGCGCAGCGCGACGTCCCCGGTGAAGATGGCGTCGATTTGTGCGGTCAGGTATGCGTGAATTGCCCGTTCTGCCTTGGAGCCGGTGACTTTTCGCTCGCTCCGCTGCGGCAAGGCGCGCGAGAGCTTGGAGGGATAGCTCGCCCGGTGCGCACCCGCCTCGGCGAGCCGATCCGCCAATGCGGTCGGGACGGCGTCGGTGTGCGGGCCGAGCTCGACCTCGATTTCGCGCCAGGCCAATGCGTCCGCGCTACCATCCTCGGGTGTCGTGCGGACGATGTCGTCATCGATCTCGATAACCAGTTCGCCATCAGGCCCGAGTACCCGGTGTCGGTGCCGCAGTGTGTGAATCGTCGTGATCGCCCGGAGCTGCCGACCCAGCGCGGCGCCGCTGACGACCTCCGCGAGTTCGCTCGGCAATTCCTCGGACCAAGCGGCGGTCACCTCGACGCGCCCGTCGGCTTGCGGAACCTTCAGCTGCCACCCCGATTCGTCCGCGCCGGCCCGGCGCCGCAACGTCAGATTGTGGGTGAGCAGGTCGCGCGCCGTCGTGTCGAAATAGGTGCTGGTGAGTTCGACCGAAGTCGCTTCGACGTGGCCGCCGGGGACGAGATCATCGATCGGCGGAAGGGTGAATTCGCGGTCGACCTCCCATTTTGTTTCGCGTTCTAGTACGTCCTTCATCTATATAGCCTTCCCGGCTCGCAATACCCGAAACAGCCCGCGGGCACCGCCTTCAGCGAGCCTCGGCGAGGACCTGCTCGGCGATCTCGTCGTCCAATGCCACGCGGACCAGCGCGGCGGCCAACTCCGCAGCGCGATTGCCGGGCACCAGTTCGCCGAGAGCTCGAGCATCGGCGGGAAGGTGGATACGCTCGGCGCCTCGAACGGCTCGCTCATCGAAATAAGGCTGGGCCCAGGTCCATACGTCTTGGACCTCACGCAGGAAAATGTCGCTACCGGTCGGTCCGATGCCTTGGAATTCCTGGAGCAGCGACGCCGTCCGCTTGCGGTCCTTTCCCGCTTCTTCAGCCAGGTTGCGCAGGTCACCGTCGTATTTGTCGATAACCGCGCAGGCGTTCGCGCCGAGGCGAGTCGCGGTACTTTCGTCATAGCGTTTGTAGTGGGCGCGACCGAGCGCGTCGACGAGTTCTTGCCATTCCGCGTCCGCGATGCGCTGCGGGGTGCGGTATCCGCTGCTGATCAGCTCTTCGGCGGCGGCGACGGCGATATCGGCGGCGATGCGGGTACTCAGCAATTCGGTAAGCATGAGCAGCTGGAACAGCGGCGCGGGTTCGTCGGCCAGGGTGATGCCCGCCTGCGCGGCGTAGCTGGTGCCTGCCCGTTCGAGCAAAACGCGCACGACATCTTGTTTGCTCATCGGGCCTCCTTCAGGCTCCGCGTTTGTTCGGAATCCCTTCGCTGCCAACGAAACTGGATTCCTCCGGGCTGACGAGACCGAGCCGGGTAAGTGGACGCGGTGTCACCACGTTGGTGGCGTAGGTCAGCGAGATGGCCCAGCGGTTGACTCCCCTGGGCAGAGCGTAGGTGTGATAGGCGCGCGTCACCAGTTTGGCCAGGCGTCCGGAGAGGTGCACGCCCAGCGGGTTCGCGACCGCGAAACCCGGGCCGAGGTCGACGACGAGACCCATGTCGCGGTGCTTGTACGGCACGGCACGGCCGATACCCAAGCTGGCGGCCACATTTCGGGCAAGCGCCTTGCCCTGACGGGTGGCGTGCTGCGCGGTCGGCGGGGTGATCTTGCCCGGTGCCGCGAGGTCCGGCACCGCAGCCGCGTCGCCGCCCGCGAAGACGTCGGGATGGCCGGGCACGCTGAGGCTCGTGTCGACCACCAACCGCCCGCGTTCCATTGGCAGGTCGAGGGTTTCCAGTAGCGGAGCGCCGGTCACGCCGGTCACCCAGGCCACGGTGTAGGTCGGGACCACAGTATCGTCGGTGAGCACCACCTGATGGTCGGTCAACTCCCGCAACGATGTTTTCAACCGGATATCAATGCCGCGGTCCCGCAACACATTCAAGGCCTTGTCGCCGAGCCGCTCGCCGACCTCGGGCATCACCCGATCCGCCGTGTCCAAGAGGACGAAACGGATCTCGGAGGGGTCGAAGCCACGGCGGTGCGCGTACGCGTCGGCCAGCGCGCGCAACTGCGCGACCAATTCGGTACCCGCGTAAGACGCTCCGACGACAACGACGGTGCGGCGCGCGGATCGCACCTCCGGATCGTCTTCGCCGTCGGCCAATTCGAGCTGGCGCAGCAGCTGCTCGCGCAGGTACAGCGCCTCGGCGACAGTCTTCAAGCCCCGCGCGTGCTCGGCCAGGCCTGGCACGTCGAACAGCCTGGTCACCGAACCCGGCGTGAGCACGAGCCGATCCCAGGACAGTTCCCGCGGTGGGCGATCCTCGCCGGCCACCGTGATCGTCTTGTGTTGCAGGTCAACCGATTCCGCCTTCGCGACCACGAGACGCACTCGGGGCAAGGCGTCGGCCAGGGAGATGACCACGAACCTCGGATCGATCAAACCGCCTGCCACGTCCGGCAATAGCGGCGTGTACAGCATGTAGTCGTTGGGTGTGACGAGCACGACTTCGACGTCGCGGCCCGCTTTCGCGAACGTGCGGCACAGTTTCCTGGCGCAGGTGAACCCGGCGAATCCGCTGCCGACGATCACGACGCGCTCCGGGCTTGCGGTGTTATCTGCCGGCACCACCGGCACCTCCTTGCATCGGGGGCGTCTGGACGCGACGCGCGGCTGGTCAGGCGTCGGGGCGCGCGATATCACCGCGCCACGCACCCGTTTCCTGGCCCTGGCTCTCGATGAACTTCTTGAAGCGCTGCATATCGCCGTGCACCCGGTGCTGCAATACGCCGAGCAGGTCAGCGGCGTTTTCCACGAAACCCTCTGGGTCGACGTCCATCTGGGCGGTGATCCTGGTTTGCGTGTCGTTCAGGCGATGGAAGGTGATCACGCCCGCGTGCTGCGGGCCCGAGTCGGATTTCCACGCGACTCGTTCGTCGGGGTGCTGCTCGGTGATGGTCGCGTCGAACTCGCGCGTCGACGGACCGACGTGGATGCGCCAGTGCGTGTGCCGGTCATCGAGCTGCCGCACCTCTTCGACGCCCTCCATGAACTGCGGGAACGACTCGAACTGCGTCCACTGGTTGTAGGCGGTGCGGACCGGTACCTCAACGTCTACGGTGGCGGCCAAGGTGCTCATATGTACCCCTTTCCTCGCTGGACCCCGCAGTCGCTGGGTCGAGACAGTCGCTTCCGGCGACTCGGTCAGAGGTCGCATACCCGGGCAGTCCGTGCAGAAACAGCCGCCGCCGGGCCGGGTTTGCCGGGCGGTGCCGCGGGTAGAACGCAGGCGACCATATCCCCCGGCTCGAAAGGTTGACTCCCATGCAGGTCACGCGCGGTGCTCTTCTGGTTCGGCTCGATGACAAGGATCCGGCGATGTTGCGGGTCAAGGCGGTTCGATACGCGCCGATCCCCTATGCCGAGGTCGAGCCCGCCGGTGGCGGTCGGCGAAGCACCGTCCTGTTGGCCGAGGTGGAGCGGGAATTCCGGGTGGAGCCGGGCGTGCTAGCCGTCGATGGGTAACAGCGACGACGAGGACCGCGCGACACGTGATGGTCCCGCTCACCCGAGCGGGACCATCACCGTGTTCGGCTACTTCTTGCCGCCGAGCGCTTGTGCCAGCTGACCTTTGGTCATCTTCGAGCGGCCCTTGATGCCACGCTGGCGGGCCTCGTTGTAGAGCTGGTCGCGGGTCGGACCCTTCGGGCCACGACGGCCGGATCGCTCGCCGCCCCGTTGCTGCGGCGACTTGTCCTGCAGCGACGTGCGGCTGGCGGTCTTGGTCTGACCGGCCTGCGCGCGATTCTTGTTGACCACGCGCGCCGCGATCTCCTTGGCCCGGCGGGTGCTCGCACCTTGCGACTTCTCCGAATCCCGGACGTGCTCGTACTGACGTTCCTGTTTGTCGGTCCATTCCTTTGGCATGATCACACCTCCTTTGCGGCGAATAACCCGCGCGGCCGACGGCAAACCACGCACGATCATTCGCGGCAAACGAACAGGGCTGACGAGCGGCCGAACGCACCGCCCGATCAGCCCTGCACGTGACCCTGCCGGCTATTGGTCGTGCTGATAGCCGGCCTGCTTCGCCTCGTCCACGTTGGCCTCCGCGCGCGCCTTCTCCGCTGCCGCTTCCTTCTGCGCGGCTTCGCGTTCGGACTCGGCCTTGTCCTGCTGAGCGTGACCCTCGCCTTTGAGGTTCTCGTCACCGGTGACGACGCCAGCGGCCTCCTTGACCTTGCCCTTCACGCCTTCGACGACGCCTTCGACACCCTCGCGGGGACCACTCTCATGTTCCGACACTGAAAACCTCCGACATATCCGACGAACAACTGACATGGGGGCGCTTACCCGCTATCCGTGGCACCAATCCGACCGCTGCCGGTCACGGAGCTGAAAGCGTTCCTGCGCAACATAACTGGCACACCTGCGACAGGTGATCGAATGCGCAGGCCGAGCCACCGTCTATCTGCTTTCAGCGGTATACACAGAGATTCGAGTTTCGCGCAGGAGACCTACGGGTATGCGAGGTGACGTTAGGCGTTCATACCGCTGAAAGGTATTTAGCCGGTATGAACCGATCGAGGCTATAGGAGGGGCATGGTTTACTGCGAGCTCAGCGGGCCTGTGGCAGCATCTCCGCGCGAGAGCGAAACGCCGAACACCGCGCAGCGGCACGGAGCGCTCCGCATCGGCGTGCCTGGACTGCTGACCCTTGCCATCGTCTACGGTTACGGCCGTTACGGCTATGGACTCTTCCTGCCGCAGCTGCGGCGCGAATTCGGCGGCAGCGCAGGCATTCTCGGGGCTGTTACCAGCGTCGGCTATCTCGCCGAGCTTGTTGTTCTCCTCGTCGTCGCGCGACTGTCCGGCCGTTGTGGTGCTCGCGTACCGGTGGTGATCGGCGGCTTGTGCGCGGCCGCCGGAATGGGGTTGATGGCCGCCGCGCACAACACCGCCGCGCTGGCGATCGGCGTCGCCCTTGCCGGAACCGCGCCGGGCTGGGTGTGGGCGCCGTACTCCGACGCCGTGGCGGCGTCGACTCGACCCGACGCACGCGGGAACGCGCTCTCGATGATCAGCACCGGTACGACCTTCGGTGTCCTGGTCGCCGGGCCGGCCGCGCTGCTGGTCAGCGGCTCGGGCTGGCGGACCATCTGGTTCACCGCGGCGTGCTGCGCGTTGGCGGTCACGGCGTGGAACTTTTATGTGCTGCCCAAGTCCGCGCACCCGACTCCCCCGGACAACCATGCGGGCGGCCCGCGATGGTCCGCGCTGCTGCGCGAGGCACGCCACCGCCGACTGCTCGCCGTGGCATTCTCCGGTGGTCTTGTCGGCGCGGTCTTTTGGTCCTACGCGGGCATTCTGGTGCGGGGTGGCGTCGGCGCACCGTTGTTGTGGACGGTGATCGGCGTCACCGGGCTGGCCGGAATCGGCACCGGCGCGCTCGTCGCCAAGTGGGGTATGCCAACGGTTTTCGGTGCCGCCCAGGTCTGCATCTTGTTGTCCTGCGTCATCCTCGCCATGGGCCGACCGTCGGTCGTGCTGTTCGTCGCGGCCGGTGCGCTCTACGGCGCGGGTTTCATGGTGGCGGGCGCGGTGGTGCCGTTGTGGAGTGCCCGGCTCTTTCCGGATCGGCCCACCGCCGGATTCAGCGTGGCGGTCATCGCCCTCGCCGCGGGCTCGGCCTCGGGGCCAGCGGCCTTCGGTGTCCTCGTCGACTTGTTCGATATCCAATTCATGTTCGCCGTACTGTCGATCGTGGTGGCGGCAACAGTATTGGTCCGCCCGCGCCGACGGGATGTCGGCTCACTCGGTCGGCGGGTGTCGACACCATGAACGAATCCGGCAGGAGTGTTCCCATGGAATGGCAGCGGGTGGGGGGCGAGTTGTGTTTGGACTTCGCGAATACCGTGGGTCCGCGATATTCGCGCCCGGACAAGGAATCCGAAGACGCCCTCGAGTCCCTCGGCGACTTTCTGCGCTGGTGCGCGGAGGTGGGCGTCATCGCTACCGACAGCGTCGCCGCGCTCGAGCGTGCCGCGACATCCACCGGGCTCGTCACGTATTCCTACTGCCTCGATGTTCGCGAAGCGATCTATCGCACCTTCGCCGCCATCGCCGCGACGCGCGAGCCACATCCGAGCGATGTTTCGGCCATCATGGCAAGTCACACGGCTTTGCTGAGTGACGCCGTCCTGCGCGTAAATGCCGATCGTGCGGCACTGACCTGGCCCGGCATCAGCGCGACGGCGGCGCTGGGACCGATCGTGCTGTCCGCGGTAGACCTGCTGCGCCGAGGGTCATTCGATCGCATTCGACAATGCCCAGGGCATGCCGGTTCCTGCGGCTGGCTTTTCTACGACACGTCCAAGAACAACTCACGTCGATGGTGCAGCATGGCCAACTGCGGCGCGCACAATAAGTCCCATCGCCAGACCGTGCGTAAACGCACGGCCAGGAATTAGCCGTCGGCCCGGACGACGCACCGAGGCGTCGCCGAGCCGCGGGCGGGTAATCAGTTGACGGCGGCGATGATTCGACGACGACCGTATTGCCAGATCGGTTCCGCCGTCCGGAAACCGGCCGCGCGCAAGAACTTCAGATGCTGCTCGTAGGTCACGCCGTGGTCGTCTGGATGCTCCCAGCGCCGGTTGTCTCGTTCGGCGACGGCGGTGGCCAATTCCGGCTCGGCGGTGATCGCCGACCACCACTCGACCCAGCCCTCGCGATCGCCGACACCTTCGCGTTCGAGCTGGCGGGCACCCATCGCCGCGTGGAGTTGGTCGATATCCGTTGTCGCCGTGACCATGTCGTCGCCGTTGAGGAAAATGCCGCCGGGGCGGAGCAGCTCGGCGGACTGCGCGTAGAGCGCGGCGAGCTGGTCGGCGCCGAGCCAGTGCAGCGCGGTGGTGCTGACGATCGCGTCGATCGGCTCGGCGGGCAGGTCGGCCGTCCACGCCGGGTCGGCGAGGTTGCGGTCGACAAGGTCGAATCCGTATGCCGTGCGGGCCAATTCGAGCAGCACCGGGTCGGCGTCGATGCCGATGACGCGCGCCCGCGGCAACCGTTCGCGAATGCGGGCACCGAGTGAGCCCGGCCCGCACGCCACGTCGAGTACCAGCGGGTCCGGGCGATCGGTGTTGGCGGCGACGGCGTCCGCGATCACCGCGAACATGATCTCGCGGTCGGGCAGATATCCCTCTTGCTGACGATCCCAGCGGTCGATCCAGGTCCTGGCGCGGGTGGGTGTGAGCGACATGAGCTACTCCGTTACTGTCATAATCTTCAACGACAGTAACGACTGTAGCGAGAGTGCGGTGACCGATCAAGTGCGTTTAGACAGTCACACGTTGGGTGTGGTCGAAGACGGGGTCGCGCTGGTGAACGCGGCCGTCCCCGGCGAACGCCGGGGACGGCCGTATCCACCGGCGGCCGACAATGCCGAGCTGCACGGGCGATTGGACGAGATGGTCTCGACGGCCTACGGCTATCACGTCGAGCCCGAGGACGCCGCGGAGCTGGCACGGGCCGCCGGGCAGCTGCGCCAGGTTTTCGGCGCGGTCGCCGACAACGATATGGATGCCGCCGCCGCGCAGGTCAATGCGCTGATCACCGAATACGGTGCCAGGCCGACACTTATCCGGCACGGCTCGCGGCCGTGGCACCTGCATTTCCATGCCGCGGATGCCGCGCTCGTCCCCGGGATCGCCGCGGCCTGCGCCGTCGGCCTCGCCTACGTGCTCGGCAGCGAACACGCCGATCGGATCGGCGTCTGCTCGGCCGACAACTGCGACCGCGTCTATCTGGACACCTCGCGCAACGGCACCAAGCGGTTCTGCAGTACCGCGTGCCAGAACCGCGCCAAGACCGCGGCGTTCCGCGCCCGTCGAGCGTCGAGCTGAGTTGTCCCGGTTCCGATCTCGGTGACCGTAATGCTGGTCACGCTGAGCCGGAGGTGGTTTCGTCTGTCTGGACCATGCGGATGAGCGAAAGGCCTTGGTATGTCCGTCGATTATCCAGCGGAGACCGACACCGCCGTGCAGGTGGTCAAGCTCGGTGCCCACCTCGGCGCGCGAATCGAAGGCGTCCGGCTCGGCGGTGACCTGGACGCGGCGACCGTGGCGACGATCCGCGCGGCGCTCAACGAGCACCGGGTGATTTTCTTCCGCGGGCAGCGGCACCTGACCGAGGACGGGCAGTACGAGTTCGCCGAATTGCTCGGCAGCCCGACCACCCCGCACCCGACGCTCACGTCGGCGGGTGCGAAAACCCTGGCCATCGACTCGAAGCACGGCCGATCCAACGTGTGGCATACCGACGTCACCTTCGTCGATCGCGTCCCGCGAGCATCGATCCTGCGCGCGGTCACGCTGCCCAGTTATGGCGGCTCGACCACTTGGGCCTCGAGCGTCGCCGCGTACAACTCGCTCCCGGAGCCGCTCAAGCGGCTGGCCGAGGGCCTGCGCGCGCGGCACACCAATCAGTACGACTACGCCGCGGACACCGAGGAACGCCTGGATGACGGTGCCAAGGCTTACCGTCGCGAGTTCGAGTCCACCTACTTCGAGACCGAGCACCCGGTGGTGCATGTGCACCCGGAGACCGGTGAACGTGCCGTGCTGCTCGGCTGCTTCGTGAAGCAGATCGTCGGGTTGTCCAGTAGCGAGTCGCAGGCGCTGTTCCGGCTCTTCCAAGACCGGGTGACGCGTTTGGAAAACACCGTGCGCTGGGACTGGTCCCTCGGTGACGTCGCGATCTGGGACAACCACGCCACCCAGCACTACGCCATCGACGACTACGACGGCAGCGAACACCGCAGGCTGACCCGCATCACGCTGGCAGGCACCGTCCCGGTCGGCGTCGACGGCACGTCGAGCACCGTGATCGCGGGCAATGCGGAGTACTACTCGGCCATAGCGCCGCTGCAGGGTGCGGCTTAACCTGCGAATGTATTTGTCACCACCGTGGATTCGCGCGGTGTGAAATGCGCGCAGCATTGTTTGGCGGCCGGGCGCGAGGGGAAAACAAGCGCGTGATCGCCGATCCGGCGTTTCAACGCGCCGCGCGTCGTCCAGAGCCGAACGCGCGGCGTCGATTACTCTTTGACGGCTCGCGCCCGGTCACTACGCACAACAGGTAACCGACTTCGCCTGACGATGGGAAACGCGTGAATTTATGGAACTATGTCCGGGGACGAGGCGAATTTCTGACGTTCCTCACCTATCAGCATGCCTCCCTGGCGTTTCAGACGGTCCTGGTCGGGACGGTCGTCGCGGTCCTCATCGCGGTCGCGGTATATCGGCTGCCGCTGGCGTCCGCACTCACCCTGACCTCTAGCCGAGTCGCGCTGACAATTCCCTCCCTCGCGCTGCTCGCGCTGCTATTGGTCCCGTTCGGACTCGGCGTTGTTCCGTCGTTCATCATGCTGGCGTTCTTCGCCGCGCTGCCGGTGATCGGCAACGCGATCGTCGGCCTGCGGGCGGTGCCCGAATCGGTCATCGAATCCGCGCGCGGTATCGGCTTTTCGCGCGGGCGCATTCTGCTCACCGTCGAATTGCCGATCGCCTGGCCGGTGATCCTCACCGGTATCAGGGTGTCCACCCAGATGATCGTCGGCGTCGCCGCCATCGTCGCCTACGTCCTCGGCCCGGGTCTCGGGTCACTGATCTTCAACGGGCTGTCCCGGCTCGGTGGCGCGAACGCCATCGAAATGGCGTTGACCGGCACCATTCTCATCGTCCTCATCGCGTTGGTGTTCGACGCACTCCTCGTCCTGCTCGGACGCCTCACGATCGCAAAGGGACTTTCATGACGGATGTGACTAGTCGGCCGACTCCAGGCGCGGAACGCAACGTGACCGGTGCGGCCATCACGCTGGACGGGGTGGTCAAGCGGTACAAGGGCCAGGACAATCCAGCCGTCGAGCGGTTGGACCTCGAGATCGACGCGGGCGAGATCGTCGCGTTCGTCGGGCCGTCCGGGTGTGGCAAGACGACCACGCTGAAGATGATCAACCGGCTGATCGAGCCGTCCGAGGGGCGGATCTTCATCGGCGGGCGCGATGTCACGCGGGAGGATCCGGACAAGCTGCGGCAGTCGATCGGGTATGTCATTCAGTCCGGTGGGCTGTTCCCGCATTGGACGGTGGCCAAGAATGTGGGTGCTATCCCCCGGGTGCTGGGCTGGGACAAGAAGCGGATCGCCGAGCGCACCGAGTATCTGCTCGATCTGGTCGGGCTCGATCCGGGCGTCTTCGCCGACCGGCTGCCCAAGGACATGTCCGGCGGTCAGCAGCAGCGGGTCGGGGTGGCGCGGGCACTCGCGGCGGATCCGCCGGTGCTGCTGATGGACGAGCCGTTCGGTGCGGTCGATCCGATTACCCGGGTTCGCTTGCAGGACAGCCTGATTGCGATTCAGCACGAACTCGGCAAGACGATCGTGGTGGTCACCCACGACTTCGAGGAGGCAACCAAGCTCGGCGACAAGGTGCTCATCCTGTCCGAAGGTGGGCACATCGAGCAGTACGCGCGGCCGGAGGAGATTCTCACCGATCCGGCGACACCGTTCGTGGAGGAGTTCGTCGGGTCCGGCGCGAAGTTGGCGTATCTGACCGTGTCGCGGGTGCGAGATGTGGAGTACGACAAGGTGATCACCGCGCGGGTCGGCGAGCCGGCGCAAGCGGTGATCGGGCGCGCGAAGGCGGCCGGGCACACCTGGGTGGTGGTGGTCGACGAGGCCGGGCGGCCGCGGTCGTGGCCGTCGCTCGCGGAGGTGGCGACGAAGCCGGAGGTGTCCGACTTCCTGGATCGGCGGTTGCCGGTGGTCGCGCGCTCCTCGACGCTCAACGACGCGCTCGATGCGATGCTGGCGGCCAGCCAGGGTGCGGCGCTGGTCACCGATGGCCGCGGCACGGTGGTCGGGTCGCTCAGCATCGATTCGGTGACCGAGACGATCCAGGCCAAGCTTGCCGAGGTGCGCTCGGCGGAGGCCGAGCTCTCCTACGAAACCTACGTCGACGGTACCGATCCGGCCCCTACCCCGGTGGTGGCGGCCGACGAGGAACCCGGATCGGCGGAGCCGTCATGAGTCGCCGCGTGCCGATCGACGTGTGGTTCGAGCCGATCATCATCGGTGTGATCGGTATCGGGTACTTCCTCTGGTATCGGTCGACCTCATTCACCCCGACGGAAAAGGCATCGCTGGGGTGGGACAACCTGCAGACCACCATCCTCGCGCACATCAAGCTGACCGTGGTGGCGACGCTGATCGTGGTGGTGGTCGCTATTCCGTTGGGTATCGCGTTGACTCGGCCCGCGCTGAAGCGGCTGGAACCGATCGCGGTGAATGTCGCGAATATCGGTCAGGCGGCGCCCGCGGTCGGGCTGCTCGTGCTGTTCACGTTCTGGCTGGGCACCGGATTCCGTACGGCGATAGTCGGTTTGGTGGTGTACGCGATTCTGCCGATTCTGCAGAACACGATCGTCGGGCTGCGGCAGGTGGATCACCGGACCATCGAGGCGTCGCGCGGGATCGGATACTCGGGGACGCGGACGTTGTTCCAGGTCGAGTTGCCGCTCGCGGTGCCGGTAATCCTGAACGGAGTGCGCACGGCGCTGGTCATTCTGGTCGGGACCGCGACACTGAGCACGTTCATCGGGGCGACCAGCCTCGGCACGCTGATCACCACCGGGGTCACACTGTTCCTGCCCAAGCTGCTCATCTCCGGCGCGATTCTCGTCGGGCTGCTCGCGTTGATCATCGACTGGCTCGGGCGGCTCGTCGAGCTGGCCGCGACGCCGCGAGGGATCTCATGAAACCGACACGGGTCCACCGGGTTACGCTGATTTCCGCGCTCGTCGTCGCGCTGCTCGCCGGGTGCGGTCTGGTGAGTTCATCAGGGACGTTCCATGAGGCGCACCTGCCGGACGGTCGGCAGCCGCTGGATGGCGCGAAGTTGGTCGTCACGTCGAAGAGCTTCACCGAGGGGGTGTTGCTCGGCAAGATCACCGCGACCTATCTGGCCGCGGCGGGTGCCGACGTCAAAGACCTTACCGGCGCACCGGGTTCCGCGTCGTCACGGCAGGCTCAGCTCAACGGGGACGCCGATATTCTCTGGGAGTACACCGGCACCGGGTGGGTCAACTACCACAACGAGACCGAGACGATCGCGGACCCGCACGAGCTCTGGCAGCGGGTGCACGAGATCGAGAAGCGCGAAAACAACCTGGAATGGTTGCCGCCCGCGAACTTCAACGACACCTACGCATTCGCCGCGTCGACGCCGAATGCCAAACGGCTGCATGTGAAGTCGCTTTCCGAGGTGGCTGGGATGGCGGTTCCGGATCGAACGTTCTGTGTCGACGATGAATTCTTCAGTCGCTCGGATGGTTTCATTCCGATGCTGCAGAAGTATGGGATACCGTACAACGATCCGAATGGTGTGCCGTCCGGCAACGTCACCCGGATGGACGCCGGGGTCGTCTACACGGCGACCGCGAAGGGTGCGCCCTGCAATTTCGGGATGGTCTATACCACCGATGGGCGGGTCAAGAATCTGAATCTTGTTGTGCTGGATGATGATAAGAAGTTCTTTCTGCCCTATAGCGGTACGGCGGTCGTGCGTGCGGCCGTCCTCGATCGGCATCCGGAGTTGCGGGAGCTGATCGGGACCATTTCCAAACATCTCACCGATCAGCTGATGCAGGAGCTCAACGGTCGCGTCGATATCGACGGGGAGGATCCCGCCGATGTCGCCTACGACTGGCTGAAGAAGGAGAAGCTGGTCGCCTAGGGATCAGGGTTGTCCCGGAGGGGAATACCGTTCTCCGGGGTGACGACCCGGCTGGTTGACGCTGCCTACTGTGCCTACATGGCACCTGGGCGACGCGAGGATCAGCAGGCGGGGTCGTCGAAGGTGGCGCCGGACCGGCGTCGAGAGGCACGACGCGGCATCGGCGTGTTTCTCGTCGCGTTGGTCGTATTGTCCGCGCCCGCTATGATTTTCGCCGTCGTCGCGCGCAATGACGTCGGGATCCTCGTGCTCATGTGGGCACCGGGCCTGGCGGCCTTGGTCGCCCGGTTGATGCTGCGGGAGGGGTTCGGTGATATCTCGTTGCGGCTGGGCCGGCGCAGTGGGTGGGTGCTGCTGATCGCGCTCGGCTATCCAGTCGGCATCGCGACCGCCGCCTATGGCGTGGGGTGGGCGAGCGGGCTCGCCCACTTCACTTCCCCCGCAGGCACTTCCAGCGGATGGGGCGCGTTCGCTGGGGAACTGATCGTCGGCACGGTGCTCGGTACGGCGGTCGGGCTCGTGTTCGCGCTCGGCGAGGAGCTCGGGTGGCGCGGCTATCTGCTCACCCGGCTCATCGACGCCGGTGTTCCTCGGCCGATCATGGTGAGTGGATTGGTTTGGGCGGCTTGGCATTTGCCGTTGATCATCGGCGGCAGCTATGTCACCGGCAATGGTGGGTCCATGCCGGTGATCGCCGTGCTGTTCGTCGTGCAGGTGACCGTGGTTTCGTACGTCTTTGCCCGGCTCCGGCTCGATACCGGGAGCATCTGGCCTGCCGTGCTGCTGCACGCGTCCTGGAACAGCGTCATCCAGTCCGTGTTCGATCCGCACACCTCGGGGTCCCAGGCCTGGCTGTGGCTCGGCGAGCAGGGCGTGCTGACGTTGGCGGCCAACGTGATCGGTGCCGTTGTCCTCTGCCGGCGTCCCGGCAGAGTGCTACGGCAACCGCCGACCTGATCAGTTCGACGCGGGATCCGCGGCCGGACTCAGCAGCACCAGCGGGATTTCCCGAGTGGTCTTCTTCTGATAACCGGCGTACACCTTCTGCGCGGCGGTCACCCGCGGCCACAACGCGGCTCGCTCGGCAGCGTCGGCGACCTTGGCGATCATCGGCACGCGCGGTCCGCTGCGCACCGACACCAGGACGTTCGGGTTGTCCCGCACATTGTGATACCACGCCGGATGCGTCGGGTCGCCGCCCCGCGAGGCGACCACAACGTAGGTATTCCCGTCGACGATCGGCGCGGTCAACATCACCGCGTGCTCCCGCCCCGACTTACGTCCGGTGGTCACGAGCTCCACCGACGGCATCCCGCCGAAATCATTCCCCAACTTGCCGCAACTGACCTTCAACAGCGCCCGATGCGCAGTGTTCATCGTCTTGAGAGCGAAATTCGATGGCATAAGGGTCCTTACCACGCTGCCGGGGCCCGATCTTTTGACCCCGCAAGGGTACCTCCGGTACCGGATACCTGCGCAACACGGTCGAAGCCTCCTTGGTTTGCGTCTTCTTCAGCTCGGTGGGCCGCTGGTTGGTTGGGCCAGGGCGGCCATGCCAGCTCCGACCCGTTGTGCCAGTTCGTCGAGTTCCGCCTTTTCGATGATGAGGTAGTCGAGTTTGTCGACTGCGGCGAACTGTTGTTCGCGGAAGGGCGTCCCGGGCGGGAGCGGCGCGAGGTGCCAGTGCACGTGGGCGACGCCTTGCATGCTGCCGAAGCTGAACACGTAGAGGCGTTCGGTGGGCGTGATCTCAGTGAGGACCCGACCAAGGCGATGGACGCGCAGCTGGAGTGCGAGGTAGTCGTCTTCGGTGAAGTCCGAGACGACATTCGTCGCGTGCCGTCGGGGTGCGAGCAGGCAGTAGGCGTAGAGGCGAGGCCAGGGCGGAAAGAACACGATGCAGTGTTCGTCACGGTAGGCGACGGTTTCGCGGGTGCGAGTTGTCTGCTCGTCGGCGAGGTCGCAGATGAAACATTGACCGGCGGCGTTCTCGGCTTGGACTCTGTCTATGTAGGCGTTGGAATCGATGGTCCCGGTCTGCCTGCCGACGACCGTGCTGGAACTACGTGTTCCAGGGTGTTGCTCCGATGCATTCGGTGGCTCCATGATTCCCGGTGCTCCATTTCGTGGTGTGTGGCTAGCTGCTCGACCTCGTGCTGGTCGCTGGTGAGGTAGGCGGCTCCCGTTGACGCCCAACGCTTTTGCTTCCCTTGGTCCCATCTTGCCTTGGCGTATCGCGGCTTCTCATCCTCGCCGCCACGTTGGCCTCCTATAGGAGGCTCGCCGAAGCCGAGCGAACGGCGGCGTGAAACACGCTCTAACGGATGTCACTTCGATGGCTCTATCGTGGTTGTGTGAACGATGACAACGGCATCGTCGGTGACCAGCCGCTGGCCGATGGCACGAACATTTCGCTGCGGTACCGGCGCGACTTCCACGTCGCGGACGCGGCACGCCTCCTCGCGGCGGCCCGGACGGCATACCGTGAGCTGCACCCCGATAGCACGCCAAGTGCGGCGCAAGAGCACGTCACGTGCGCTTCCGACGCGATCTTCACGATCCTGGAACATGCTGGGCTCCTTGGTGATCGGATCGATGATCGCCTTGCCGCTCGCACTTCCGATGGCCTCGAACTCGGCGGCTGGCGAGCACAGATCGTCATCGATGAGCCGTGGCCGCTGCATCGCGAACCTCGCCGGGACTGCCTCCGCCCTGTCGACGTCTTCGCATTACCGAGAACTGTCACCGATGTCCGCTGATTCGAAAACAGCGATGGGCCTTGCCGGTACTGCGTTGAGGTGAGTCATAGGGTCGCTTAACGATCTTCGATGGCAGCCATTCGACTCACGTCAACGCGTATGCGGAGGTAGGGGATCGCCGGCGGGATGTGCCTAGTCTGCGGTTAGCTGGTCTGTTTTCCGGGGTGGGGTGCTGGTGTGGAAGACGGGCCAGCCGATTTCGGTGCGCCACATGGCGGTATCGGGGGTTTCGCGTAGACCGACGGGGTAGTACTCGCGGATGGGGCCGGGGACGCCGAGGGCGTGGTGAGTTACGTAGGTGGCGAGGGTGGCGTAGGCGCGGTCGACGGCGGTCGATTCGCCGCGATAGGTGATGATCGCTAGTTCGGCGGCGGGGATGACGGTCGGACGCACCCGGCCCAGTGGGCGAACGGGGCCGGGGCAGGGGACGAAGATGGTGGATTCGCCTCGGGCGTCGGTGAATACCTCGTCGGCGTAGATGCCACCGGGCTGGCCGCTCGGCGCGAGACCCTGCGCGGTCAGGGTGGCGTGTAGTTCGCCGAGAGCGCCCTGCATCCAGATCGGCCCGTCTGCGGCGTCGATGACGTCGGTGATCGCCGCGGCCGCTACCGCGGGGACAGCTCGCAACTCGACGCCGGTCGCGTCGGGCGCCGGGTGGGTCAGCAGGTTGCGCAGGTCGTCGACCGCGCGCTGCGTGCGACCGAGTTGTTCCTGCAGTCGAGCCAGGTGCGCGACGATCCGCTCGTTGCGCAGACCGAGATCGGGAGTCGACAGAATTGCCTGAATCTCCTCCAACGGCATGTCCAGGTCGCGGAACCGCCGAATTACCTGCGCGACGGACAGTTGGTCGGTGGTGTAGCGGCGATAGCCGGTGTGCGGGTCGACCTCGGCGGGCGCGAGCAGTCCGATCTGGTGATAGTGCCGCAACGTCTTGACGGTCAGATGGGTGGCACGGGAGAAGTCGCCGATGGACAGGTACGCGGTCATAACCGCCATTGTGCGGTCTCCCCCTGCGGGAGAGTTCGGCCCGGCGACGGGATTGACTGTCCGGCCGCCGCACCGTCGAGGGTGATGACAGCGGCAGGACGAGAACGCCTGGGCCGCAAACATCTCGACAACGAAGGAACGCACCATGACCTCCCTGACCGCCTCGGACGGGACCACACTGTTCTTCCGTGACTACGGAAACGGCCGACCCGTCGTCTTCGTGCACAGCATGCTGATGAGCAGCGACATGTGGCAGCACCAGATGTTGCACCTCGCCGAGCACGGCCATCGGGCGGTCGCCTACGACCGCCGCGGCCACGGTCGATCCGACGACCCGGGCCGCGGCTACGACTTCGACACTCTCGCCGACGATCTGGCCGCGCTGCTGGACCGGCTCGACCTCACCGATGTCACCCTCGTCGGACACTCCATGGGCGGCGGCGAGGTGATCCGCTATCTCACTCGCCATGGCGCGCAGCGCATTTCCCGCATCGCGCTGGTCGGCGCGACAGCGCCGCACCTAGCGGTCGATCCACAAATCGCCGCCGCGTTGCTAGACCAGCTGCGCACCGGCTACGGCAGCTGGGTGGCCGACAACGCCGCCCGCTCCTTCGGCAACGACCTGCCCGGCTGCGACATCCCGCAACTCGAACAGGACGCGACGATCCGGGACTGGATGCGGGTCTCCCTGCACGCGGCGGTGGAATGCACCCGGGCCAACGTGGCCGCCGACTTCCGCGCCGAAGCACGGACAATCGCACTCCCCACGCTGGTGCTGCACGGCGACCACGACGCCTTCGCCCCGCTCGACACCTGCGGACGGCGTTCGGCCGATCTGATCCCGGACAGCAAGCTCGTTGTCTATCAGAACGCGTCGCACATGGTGCATCTGTCGCACCGCGCGCGGCTCAACGCGGATCTGCTGGCGTTCGCGCAGTCGTAACGGACTACACGGTCTTGCCACTGGACGACTGCACCGCCGCGTAGGCGGCGAGGCCGTCGGCCATCTGCTGCATCGCCCGCTTCATGGTGCGTTGCATCAGCCAGCCCAATCCCCAACGAGCGTTGTAGGTTCCGTACCAGTGGATGGTGGTGCGACCGTCGGGCGCAGGCACCAGATCGATGACCGCGCTGTAGTTGCGGAGCACCGGGCTGAAGGCGTCCTCGTAGGTCAACCGGTTGCCGACGTCGAGTCCGGTGATCCGCTCGCCGGTCACCACGCGTCCGGTGCGGAATGCGCGGACCGCGCCAACGGGGTCGTTGCCATCGGGGTCGAGCCCGCTGGAACGTATGGTGACCAGAGCGTCGACGATCGACCAGACCGGCCAGGTGCGTGCGTCGACGAGGAGGGGCCAGATGTCGGATGGCGATGCCGTCGTGGTCGCGGTCGCGTCGTAACTCTGCATGGCGGAGGTCCTTTCGTTCATCCCCGTGGCGCGGGCTCGGCACGCACGCGAGAGTTGTTGCGCCAGCTCGAAACTATGCGACGCGGCCGATCACCGGCCATGCGCTGAATTGCCGACCTTTCGGTCATATCTTGCGGTACACCGATGGGCGGACACCGACCTGACCGACGAAAGCCGACGACAGCGCTCCAGGACTGGCGAAGCCGCAACGCTCGGCGATCTGTTCGATGGTGAGTGCGCTGCTGGATAGCAGCCGCCGCGCCCGCTCGATCCGCAGCCGGGAGAGGTATCGGTGCGGTGTCTCACCGGTCTCGGCCCGGAAGACGCGGATGAAGTGGTAGACGCTCAGATGCACCTCGGCGGCGATGTCGGCCAGCATCAGCGGCTCGGCCAGCCGGTCGCGCATGATGGCGATGCCCGCGCGGACCGCCGCGTGTTCCGGACCGGGCAGGGGTTGGTGCTTGCCCTTGGCCAGCAGGTGCGTCGCGAGGAATGCCGCTGCGGATTCGGCGTAGGTGTCGTCGGTGGAAGCGGCCGCGGGCATGGCACGGATGACCTGTTCGACGAGCGGGTCGCCCGCGTTCAGCGCGTCCGACAGAGCTTCGAAGTCCGGTCCCGCACCGCCGAGTTGAGCCGCGGCACGATCGACGGTGGCGGCGGGGATGTGCACCTGGATGGTGCGCAAGGCCGAGGTCGCACGGTACTCGCGCACTATTTTCCGGCCTGGAACCACCAAGTCCAGATGGCCGGGAACCCAGCGCCTGCGGGTCGAGTTCCCGTCGGCGTGCGTGCGCATGACGGCGTCGCCGGCCACACAGAGCACGAGATGCACGTCGGCCACCGCGGGCATCGGCAGGTATTCGGCCCGCGGCGCGTGGTCGAAGCGCTGCACGAGCAGCGATTGCCAGCCCGAGTCGTGCCAACTGCAGTAGGTGCGCCGCACGTAGGCCGCCATGTCGAATCCCGTGTACGGGGTCAGGTCGAACTGGAGCGAGTCGAACACCACACCAGCCTAGGACGCCTTACTGAACCTTCACGAGCTTGAGGGCCCCGTCGGCGATGTAGTCGATGAAGACACGGTCGCCCGCCTTCAACCGGATGTCGTTCTCCACCACCGCGTCTCGCGCGATGACCTCTTCGCAGTCCTCGGTGATCAGGACACCGAAGCCCTCATACGCACCGGCATACCACTTCTCGACGACTGCCCACATGTCAGCTTCCCCGTCCTTTTCGAAGTACCACCGACTCTATCCGCAGGTAGAGCAAACTATCGCCCCGTGCACAGTGAGGCGTGTCGTCGGCAGCGGCAGCTCGACCCCGCTCGCCGATAGGCGTCAGAGCGGTCGGCCGAGGAAGGCCAATAACCGCAGATGGGCGGCTGCGTCGGTGGGCGCGGGCTGCTGCGGGTCGAACAGGCCGGGACCGCGGAAAACGTCGAAGTCCATGGCCCGCACGGTGTTCAGCAGATGTTCGCAGGCGTCCTGATCGATGCGGTGCTGTTGATCAGTGACGACAGCGATGTCGATGCCGTGCACCAAGACCTCGGCGAGGTGGATCACGGCGCCCAGTGGGCCGGGGACCGCGCCGAAGCCGAGACGGATGGTGGTGTCGAGGGCATCGGGCCGATGCCACGCCGCGTGGTCGAGGTCGGCGGCGGTCGTGAACGCGGTGCGGTGGTCGGATCCGAGCCAGTCGTCGTGATGCTCGCCGCCGGGGTCGGTGGCGGTCAGTTCGGCGGCGAAGATTCGCATGCCGCCGACGAGGTGGTTCAGTTCGGTGCGCAGGTCCCAGCCTGCGCAGAGGGAGGGCTGGGCGAGCTGGGTCTGGGTGACGTCCTTGACGATGGTGCCGGTCATCGCCAGGGCGATGTCGATCCGATCGATGACGGTGGGGGCTGCGATGTTCACTTTCCACTCCTAACGCAGTTTCTGGCTGCGTTAGTGACTGTAGGCCTCTAGGCGCCACAAACGCAAGCGACAACTGCGTTAAGCTGAAATGATGACGGAGCAAGGCACATCGAGCCGACCAGGCGGCCGCAGCGCCCGCGTCCGGGCATCGGTCCATCGGGCGGTCACCGAGCTGGTCGCCGAGACCGGGTACGGCAACTTCACCGTCGGCGAGGTCGCCACCCGAGCCGGCGTCGCCGATTCGAGCATCTATCGCCGCTGGGGCACCCTCGAGGCGCTGACCACGGACGTCGCCCTCACCTGGCTCACCACCAACTCGCCGATCCCCGACACCGGCTCGCTCGACACCGACCTGCGCGCTTACGCGACCGGCGTCGCCCGCGACGTCAGCGGCCCCGACGGACTCGCCGTACTACGACTGATCATCGCCCTCTCCCAATCCGGCGAGGCCGGCGCGCGGGCCCGAGACCAATTCCTCACCGAACGCCGCAGCCAGCTCCAGCACATGCTCGACCGTGCCAACGCCCGCGGCGAACACCCACCCCAAGCCCTCGACGTGCTCGATCACATCCTCGCCCCGATTTACCTCCGCACCCTATTCGGCATGGGCACAGTGTCTTCCAGCGACATCGACGCTCTCGTCGACCGCGTCCTTGCCACCCCGCCCGGACCACCGGCGAAATAGGCGCTCCCGCAAGCGGTTCGGTCATATCGTCCAGGTCAGGGCAGCGGGGTGAGGGCTCCGTCGCGGTACTGCTCGCGGACCACGTAGCGGCGAACCTTTCCGCTGGACGTCAGGGGTACCGAGCCAGCGGTTACTAAGACCACGTCATCGAGGCGTAATCCGTTGTGTTCGCCGACAGCTCGGCGGACGGCGGTGACGATTTCGGTTCGGTCGGCTTGCTCGGCGGCTGGGTCTCGGTTCAGTTCGGCGACCAAAACGAGGGTGGGCTGGTCGCCATCGAGGACCTGGAATGCGGCGCAACGGTCAGGGCGCAGGGCCGGGTGACTGTCCATTGCGGAAGCTTCTATGTCGGACGGGTAATGGTTGTAGCCGTCGACGATGATGAGGTCTTTTCGGCGGCCGGTGACGTAGAGCTGGCCCTCGTGGATGAAGCCGAGGTCGCCGGTGCGCAGGAAGTGGCCGGCGCGGCCGGTGACGGTCGCGGTGAAGGTTTCGGCCGATGCCTCGGGGGCGTCCCAGTAGCCGAGGCCGATACTCTCGCCGCGCAGGCAGATTTCGCCGACCTGACCTTCCGGCAGTGGGGTGTGCGTGTCCGGGTCGGTGAGGACGAGTTCGTAGGCGTCGTTGAGTTCGCCGCTGGCCACCAGGCGGCGACCACCGGTCGACACCGGTTCGACGCGCCCCTTGGCCAGTGCGGTCGGGTCCACCTCGACGGTGGTGAGTCCGCTACCGGCCGGGCCGCCGGTCACCAAAAGTGTTGCCTCGGCGAGGCCGTAGCAGGGGAACAGGCTGTGCACGTCGAAGCCCGCGGCACCGAAGTGCTCGGCGAAGGCGACCATCGTGTCCACCCGGACGGGTTCCGCACCGCAGAGCGCCACCCGCAAGTTGGACAGGTCGTATCGCGCGACCTGATCGGCGGGCACCCGTCGCACCGCGAGCGCGAAGGAGAAGTTGGGGGCGACGGTGTGCGTGGCCTGGTACCGCGACATCGCCGATATCCAGCGTGCGGGACGTTGCACAAAAGCCAAGGGGGACATACTGATAACGGTCGAGTCGCTGTACACCGGGTAGGTGACCATGCTCAGCAGACCCATGTCGTGGAAGGTCGGCAACCAGGCCACCCCGACACCCGCGCCGATCTTCGCGGTGACCAGCCGGAGGTTGGCGAGCACGTTGCCGTGGGTGAGCGCGACGCCCTTCGGCTCCCCGGTCGAGCCGGACGAGTACTGCAGGTGGGCGATGGTGTCACTGGTAACGCCGGGGTCGGTGTACCGATCGGATTCCGACGGATCGATGCGGTCGGTGACCACCGTGCGCAGCCCAGCGAAGCCGTCGGCATCGGCGAGCACCGGGCCGAGCAGTGGCTCGATATCGGCGCTCGTGAACAGCAGCCGCGCACCGGAATTGGCGGTAATGGACGCCAGCCGCGCCAGCCCGTCCGCCAGTTTGCTCGGCTGCGGCGGCGCGACGGGGACCGCGATCACGCCCGCGTAGAGGCAGCCGTAATAGGCGACAACGAACTCCAGGCCGGGGGCATAGAGCAGCAGCGCCCGCTCCCCCGGCCGGGTGATCCGCGCCAGATGGGCGGCCACCGCCCGCGCGGCGCGCGCGAGTTCCGGGAAAGTCATTGTCGCGGTGGGCTCGTCACCGTCACCGAGGTGGTGGAAATTCACCTTGTCCGGAGTGGCTGCGGCGCGGGCGGTCAGCATCTGCGCCAAGGTGGTGGGTTCGACCGCGAAATACGTTGTCATGCTTGCACTCCTGAAGTACGGCGGCGGAGATTCGAGTCGGCGCAGGCCGATTCGGCCGGGCGCAACGTGAAACGGGGCGGCGGCCGCCCGCCGACGAAGGCCCCGACGTAGTGGGAGTTCAGGCCGAAATGATGGACGTACCCGGTGGGCAGATCGGCGCCGGCGACCGCGGTGAGCACGGCGCGACCATCGCGGTCGGTGCGCAACTCGATGGTGTCGGGCGAGATCGTCAGCCCGCTACCCAACCATTTCAGATAGCTCTCCTTGGCGACCCAATGGTGCAGAAAGCGCCGCCGGTCCGTGCCAACCCAGTCCGCTTCACGTGCGGTGAGCACTCGCGAGGCCAAACTCGCCAGGTCGAAGTCGGCGTCTACCCGCTCGACGTCCACCCCGACCGATGCCGAGCCCGCGACGGCGACAACGGCCAGCCCCCGGGTGTGCGTGAGATTGAATGCCGGTGCATAGCAAGGCAATTCCGGCTTGCCGTGCGGTCCGATGGTGAAAACGAGTTCCTCGGGCGGACATCCGGCATAGGCCGAGAGCACCCGCCGCAGCGTGGCCCTGATGCGAATGAAATCACCGGCGAACTCGACCGTGTCGAAGCGGACGCTGCGGGCCAGCTCCTCGGGAGCCAGCACCCGGCAATCGCCGGAGGCGCACTCCCCGGTCAACCGCAGCCACCACAATTCGACGTCGTCCGGGGCGATCGCCCGCCGCGCCGCGATGCCGACCGTCACGGCGAACCCACCAGGCATTGGCGGACCCGGCACAGCACGGCATCGCGGTGGGTCACCACGAAGAAGTGTCCGCCCGGCACGAGCCGGATATCCACCCCGGCCGAGCCACACTCGGCCCACGGCTCTAGCTCGGCCATCGTCACATGACTGTCGGCACTGCCGCTGAGCACGGTCATCGGCACGTCGAGCGGTGGGTCCGGCCGGTACCGATAGGTTTGGTCGACACCGAGATCCGCGCGCATCAGCCGGAGCACCAGCTGCCGCATGCGCTCGTCGTCGAGGATCTCCTCCGGGGTGCCGCCGAGCCCGCGCACGATCTCCAGCAGCATCGGATCGTCCGCCATCCGGATCCACGGCAGCCGCGAAGGATGTTGCGGCGCACGGCGTCCGGACACGATCAGGTGCGCGGGACGCGGCCCATCGCCCGCGCTGAGCCGACGGGCCAGCTCGAAGGCGACGAGCGCACCCAGGCTGTGGCCGAACAGCGCGAACGGCTCGCGCCAGGCACCGTCCATGGCCGCGAGCAGGTCATCCAACAGTGGCGTGAGATGCTCGAAAGGCTCGTCCCGCATCCGCATTTCGCGACCGGGCGGCTGCAGCGGTACCACGTCGACGTCGGGCTGTAGCTCCTTGCGCCACGGCAGATACGTCGACGCGCCCGCCCCGGCATGCGGCAGGCAGTACAGCGTCATCGGCGCGCCGCCCGCCGACGAGTACGGCATCCATTTGCCGGCGTCGATCGCGGGCGCGTTCATCGTCGATGCTCCACGGCGACCGTCTCGACCGTGAGATAGGACGGTGGCGGCGCGGGCGGCATCGAGGAGGCCGCGAGCAGCGTGACGCCGTCCTCCTCGCCGAGCTCCGCGAAATTGGCGAATCGATAGGTGATGTACATGATCCGATTCCGTTCGGTGGGAACATATTCGGCGACCAACCGCGCCCCCGCCGAATGGGCAAGCCGGACCACATGATTCAGCAGCACCGTGCCCACTCCGCGCGATATCACCCGGCACGACATCAACAGCAACTTCAGCCGCCACTGGTGCACACCGCGCTGCACCAGCGCTAAGCCGACCTGCCCGTAGGTCCCGTACTTGTCTTCCAGCTCGGCCATCAGCAACAGGTGATCATCGGATTCGGCATGGGCGGCAAGCTGTTCGGCCGAGTACATGACCCCGGTCGAATTCAGCTGATTGGTCCGCACCACGAGCTCCTCGGCGCGACCGATATCGGCGGCGCCCGCCGGACTGATCCGGAAACGCATCCCGAGGGTGGCCAGGAATTCCTCGTTGGTGCCGGAAAATCGTTCCTCGGCGGTCGAGCGTTCGATGCTCGCCTGGTACATGTGCCGCCGCGCCCGCGAATCCGCGGTGACGTGCTTCGGCTGGAATTCCGGCCGGTCCGGCAGCGTCGCGGCCTGCTCGGCGTCGATGCAGAGCACCTCGGGATGGGCGAAGCCGACCTCGTCCCGTTCCAGTTCCTGGTCGTCGACGAAGGCGAGCGTGTCGATCCCGATATCGAGCCGCTCGGCGATCGTCGCGACCGCCGCGGATTTGTTGTCCCAGCTGATCTGCGGGTGCAGAAAGTACTCCGCGATCCCGAGCTCCTCGAGCTTGGCGAGCGCGATGTCCGGATCGTTGCGACTGGCGATCGAATGCAGAATGCCGCGTTCGTCGAGCGTGGCGATGGTCTCCCTGATCCCCGGCTTGAGATCGGTGACCGCGGCGTTCTCCAAAAGGATTCCGTCCCAGAGGGTGTGGTCGAGATCCCAGACCACGCACTTGATGTAGCGGGGGCGGTTACGGACATCTGCGTTCATCGAATTCCCTGATCTCTGCGAATCATTCGACGTCGACGACGCGCGCCTGATTCCGGCACGCGTCGGTGGCGATCAGTACGTGTTGCATCTGCGTGCTGCCCTCGATGATTTCCATGACCTTGGCGTCGCGCAGGTACCGGCCGACCGGATATTCGTCGCTACAGCCGCGCGCGCCGTGCAGTTGCACCGCGTCATTGGCCGCGGCTACCGCCGAGGTCGCCGCGAACTGCTTGGCGATGCACGTCGCCATGAGGGTGTCGGGACTGCCCGCGTCTTTGAGCTGCGCGGCCTGCCGGACCAGCAGCCTGGCCGCCCGGGTGTTGGTGGCGATGGTGGCGATCATCTGTTGCACGAGTTGGTGTTCGCGCAGCAACGCCCCGCCCTGGTGACGAGTGTTGGCATAGTCCACGCTGGCCCGCAGACAGGCTTGCAGGATGCCGACGCAGCCTGCGGCGACGCTGAACCGCCCGATGTCGAGCACTCCGGTGGCAATGGCCAATCCCATACCCGCCGGCCCAATGATCGCGTCGGACCCGATGCGGCAGTTCTCGAAGACGATCTCGGCGACCTGACTGCCGCGCGTCCCGGTGATGCCCGAAACCGGAATCCGCCGGATGCCCGGACTTGCCGCGTCCACCAGGAACACCGCGGGTCCATTCGCGGTGCGGGCGAACACAAGCAGCACATCGGCGAGCTGACCGCCGGTCACCCACAGCTTGTGACCGTCGAGAATCCACTCGTCGCCCTCGTGCCGGGCCGTCGCCCGCACCGCGGTGAAGTCACTGCCCGCCTCGGCCTCGGTCAGGCAGAACGCACCGAGCGCGGCACCGGAGACCAGGTCGGCCTTCCACCGGCTCTTCGCGGCCTCGGTCCCCCACCGGTCCAGCGCGTACAACGCCATCGAGTGCACGGTCAGCAGGCTGCGCATGGCCGAACAGCCGCGCCCCACCTCCTCGTGCACCAGCGCGAGCGCGGTCATTCCGGCGCCGGTACCGCCTTCCGTGGTCGGCAGCACCGCGCCCCACAGGCCACGCGCGGCGAACTCGGTCACCATGCTCAGATCGATCCGCCCCGCGCGATCGAATTCGGCGGCCCGCGGCGCCACCACCTCGTCGACGAACGCACCGATCTCGGCCCGCGAAAACGCTTGGCCTAAACCGGGTTCCGCCCGCACCGCCATCACGCCACCTCGGTGGCCGCGCCATGACCGTTGCGTCCGCCGAGCCTGGCGACCAGGTCGGTCATCACGTCAACGGTCCGGAAGTTGTCCAGCATCAGCTCGTCGTTGGGAATCCGGTCGCCGATGTTCTGCTCGATGAACATGACCAGTTCCATCGCGAACAGGGAATTGACGAAGCCGCTTTCGAAGATGTCGTGATTGTCCTGGAGCCGCCCTTCTGGAAACCTCTTGGCGACGAAATCCCGGATTTCGGAACGGGCATCGGAGAACATAACTACCGTCCTGTCGGTAACGGGGTAATGGTTCGGTCATGAGTACGAGAAGAAGCCCTGACCGGATTTACGGCCGTATAGTCCGGCGTCCACCATCTTTTTCAGCAAGGGGCACGGCCGATACTTGCTGTCTCCGTAGAACTCCTGGAGTCCCTCGATGCTGTACAGGATGGTGTCGAGCCCGATGAGGTCCGCGGTCTCCAGCGGGCCCGACGCGTGCCCGAAGCAGGACCGGAAGATGTCGTCGACCTCGGCCGCCGCCGCGACGCCGTCCTGCAGCAGAAAGATCGCCTCGTTGACCATCAGCATCAACACCCGATTGGAGACGAAGCCCGGCATGTCGTTGACGATGATGCCGCGCTTGCCGAGGTCGGCGAGCAGTTGCAGCGCGATGGCGATGGTGGTTTCGGAGGTGTGCCAGCCGCGGATCACCTCGACGGTGGATTTCATCGGAACAGGGTTCATGAAGTGCATGCCGATCACCCGATCCGGGCGCTGGGTGACCCCGGCTATCTTGGTGATCGGAATGCACGAGGTGTTCGCCGCGAAGACCGTGTCGGGCGCGCAGATTCGATCCAGCTCCGGATATATCTCGGCCTTGCGCGCCCAGTTCTCGGTGATGTTCTCGATGACGAATTCCGCGGCCCCGACATCGCCGATATCGGTGGTGTAGCTGACCCGCTTGGTGAGATCGCCGTACTTCTCGGTGTCGTGGCCGAACAGGCGTCCGGTGCGCGCGTACCGGACCACCTCGCTTTCCGCACGCTCGAGCTGTTCGCGGGAGCTATCCACCAGGACGACCGAAATGCCATGCGCGGCAAGGGCTTGCGCTAGACCGGTGCCCATCACACCGGCACCGATGACGCCGAGAAGTTTCATGTCGGTGACTTCCTTTCGTCTGCGGTGGCCGCGAGGAGGTAGTCGGCCATGTCGGCGATCGTCGGCGCCTCGAACAACGCCACGGTCGGCACGATCGCGCGGAACTGTTTCTTGATCGAGTTGATCAGTTGCAGGCCGACCAGCGAATTGCCGCCGGACTCGAAGAAGTTGTCGTGCGGGCCGACCCGCTCGACGCCGAGTGCCTGCTGCCACAACTCCGCGAGCCTGCGCTGATACTCCTCGACGGTTCGGCCGGGCGGCGCGGCCGCCGGTTGGTCCGGTGTCGACGAGGGGGCCGCGCCGAACGGATCGTCGCCGCCAACCCACGTTTCGATGCGGTCGTGCAGCTGACCGGCGGAGACCACCGCGCGACGCGGGCCGCTCGCGATGAGCCGGTCCAGCACCGCGAGCGCAGCCGCGGCGGCGAACGAGTACTTGTCCAAAGAGTCAGCTACACCAGAGTTTTCGCCGTGCCGGAGGGTCGACTGCCAGGTGTCCCAGCACGCCGAGCGCCACGCGGAGCCCCCGGGCAGGCCGGGCATCGTGACGAACTGGTCCTGAAACGCGTTGGCGGCCGCGTAGGACGCGAACCCGATGCCACCGAGGACCGCCGACATCGAGGACAGCAGGACGACGAAGTCGGGACGTTCGCCGCGCAGTGCGGCGGCGAGCGCGATCGTGCCGTCGATCTTTGCCCGGAAATGTGCGGCGCTGATCTCCGGCGTCGTCGCTTCGATCGTGGTGAACGCGTCCGGCGACAGCACCCCCGCGGCATGAATCACGCCGTCGATCGGGCCGAAGCTGTTGCGGGCGTTGGCGATCGCGGCGGCGGTGGCGGCGCGATCGCCGATGTCACAGGTCAGCACCAGCACCTGGGCTCCGGCACGCGTCAGGTCGCGTACCGCGGCCGCCTTGGCGCGCGCCGTCGCACCGGCCCGCGCGACCGATTCCGCGTCGTAGAGATCCGGCAGCGGCGTCCTGGCCAGCAGGACGAGTTTGACATCGGACGCGGCGGCGGCCAGATGTGCTGCCGCCTGCAGGCCGATACTTCCTGTCCCACCGGTGATCACATAGACGCCGCCGTCGCGCACGTAGGGCGCGGGTGCGTCCAGGGTGAGCGGCCGGAAGCGTTTCACCAATCTGCGCCGCCCACGACGCGCGATCACGGTATCGGTGCCCGGCCAATGCAGCTCGGCGACAACGGCTTCGGTGAGCTCGTCCCACGAACCGTGCTCGTCATCGACCGGCGTCACGACATCCAGCGTGCGCACCGCCAGCCCCGGATATTCCTGCCCGGCCGTCAGCGCGGGACCCGCCACGACGGTCTTACCGGGATAGAGGACGTCCTCGGGATCGACGAACTGCGCGTGATCGGTGACGACCAGTATCCGGCACCCGTCGACGCAGCGGCGACCCCACTGGCCCGCCAGGGCCAACAGACTGTCGAACCCGAAACGTCGATGCACCGTCACACTGTCTACGGTGCCGGGATCGTCCGTCGTACCGTGCACGGACCACAGGTGAACTATGGTGCGTGGCAGCAGGTTCCGCTCGTCGAGCGCATCGATCAGCCGGGCATAGTCGTCGGGCTCGCCGGGCCGCACACGGTAGCCGCCCGCGGTGGCCTGCCCGAATTCGGTACCGGGGACCACGGTCACCAGGTCGGTACCGTCCAGCGCCTTGGCCACATGACCGGCGAGATCGGCACTGCGGGTGCCGGGATCGGCGAAGACGAGATAGGGCGCGTACCGGTCCGTCGAATCGGCCGCGGGCACCGCGACCCACTGTGGCTCGAAGAGCTCCGTGGCCGCCGTGTCCGGCGCGGCAAGCGACCCGATCCGGTCGATGCAACGAGCCTTCTCGGTAACGGGCCAGAACTGCTGGTGCTGAAACGAATACGACGGCAGCGAGAGTGAATGCCCGGCCGATCCGATACGCGACCAATCCACGTCCACCCCGCCGGCCCACAAACGACCGAGGGTGCGGGACACGACCATCTCGTCCGGATCGCGCGTCGACGAGCCACGCAGCGTCGGCAACGCGGTGGCACCGCCGGTGTGCACCAGCGCCTGGCTGACCAGGCTGGCCAGCTGACCGGCACCGAGGTCGAGCACAACGCACGGCTCCGCGTCGGCGAGTGTGTGCACGCCGTCGGCGAACGAGACTGTCGCGCACATGTGCTCGGCCCAGTAGTGCGGGTCGCGCGCTTGATCGTCGGTGATCCATTTGCCGGTCAGGTTGGACACGAACGGAATTCGGGGCGCGCGCAGCTCGATCCCGTCGAACAGTTCGACCATCCGCTCGCGCAGCGGATTCAGCAGGTGCGAATGCATCGCGCGGGTGGTCGGCACCCGCCGCGCGGCGATCTCGTCGGCGGCGAGGCGTTGTTCGAGCGCGCTGATCGCGGCATCGGTTCCGGCGACGACGACCGTGTTCGGACTGTTGACCGCCGCGCAGGACAGTTCGGGGCCGAGGTAATCGGCGACGCGGTCCACGGCGGCCGCGACGGTGAGCATGGCGCCGGGTTCGGCGGCCGCGACGAGCTGTGCGCGCCGAATCACCAGCGGCAGCGCCACCTCGACATCGAACACACCGGCCAGGCAGGCAGCGGAATATTCACCGAGGCTGTAACCGACCAGGCCTCGCGGCTCGATGCCATAGCTGTGCCACAGTCGTGCCGCGGCGTAGTTCAACGCGAAGATCACCGCGTGCGCCAGGTCGATTCGAGTGATCAGCTCTCCGGCGGTGGCGGTCGCGTCGCCACGCAACGACGCGAACGGGTCTGAAATCACCGGTGCCGCATCCGGGTACAGGGCAGCGCGCAGATCCATGCCCAGCGGATCGGCCGCGATTTCGGCACACCGATCGATCGCCGCACGGAATGCCGGATGCGATCGGTAAAGGTCGCGCCCCATCCCGGGGAACTGATCGCCGGTGCCCGGCAACACGAATCGCACGATCGGGCGCGGCCCCCGCGGCACGGACGCCACCGCAACTCTGCGCCCGACCTCATCGAGTGCCTCAGCCGCCTCCGGGAGTGTCCGGAAAGACACCGCCGTTCGGCACGGCATGCAAGTTCGCCCCGTCTGCAAGGTGGCAGCCACCGCAGTCGGGGCGAGTCGCGGGTTGCTGCGCAGGTACTCCGAGATCGCATGCGCGGCACCGGTCAACGCCTCGGGCGAGCGCCCGGACAGCGGCAGAATGTGCCAGCGCTGTCGATCTTCGGGATCGTGTTCGGTCACCTCGACCGGCGGCGCGGACACGATGACGTGGGCGTTGGTGCCCGACCATCCGAACGAACTGACACCCGCCGTAGGGGTGCGCTCGTCCTCGCACGGCCACGGAATGTTCTCGTGCGGCAGGCGAACCGGCGTGGCGGACCAGTCGACCGCCGGATTCGGTTGGCGCAGATGCAGGTTTCGCGGAATCGTCCTGCGGTTCAGTGCCAGCACGGTTTTGACCAATCCGGCCATCCCGGCCGCGCCGGTGAGATGGCCGATATTCGTCTTCACCGCACCCACGTACAGCGGCCTCGGTCCGCCGAAAACCTCGGTCAGCGCGGCGATCTCGATCGCGTCGCCGAGCTGCGTCCCCGAACCGTGCGCCTCGACGTAATCGATACTGTCGGCACTGACGCCCGCCCGCTGCTGGGCCTCGCGAATGACCGCGACCTGCGCGGCCCGGTTCGGCGCGGTCAGGCCGTTGCTCGTGCCGTCCTGATTCACCGCCGACCCACGCACCACCGCGAGCACCTGGTGCCGCCGGTCTTTCGCCTCGGTGAGCCGTTCCACGACGACCGCGCCGCATCCCTCGCCGAGCAGGAATCCGTCCGCGGCCGCGTCGAAGGTCTTGCAGCGACCGTCCACAGCGAGCATCCGCATCTTGCACGCCTGCAGGTAGGTATCGGGATGCACGATCGCGCTGACTCCGGCGACGACGGCCCGATCACATTCGCCGTTACGAATGCTGTTCATCGCCAGATGCAAGGCGACCAGCGAGGACGAGCAGGCGGTGTCGACGACCAGGCTCGGCCCGCGCAGGTCGAGCAGATACGAAACCCGCCCCGCCGCAACGCTGGTCGCGCTGCCGAGCCCGAGGTACGGATCGTCCAATTCCGCGCGGCCGCCGTGGTCGACCAAGACGTTCGCGTAACGACCGTCCGCCATCATCCCGACGAACACTCCGGTCCGGCTGCCCCGGGTCTGGTCGGCGGGGATGGCGGCATCCTCGAGCGCCGCCCAGGTCGCCTCGAGCAGCATCCGCTGTTGCGGGTCCATCCGCATCGCCTCGCGGGGCGAGATGCCGAAGAACTGGGCGTCGAAGCCGGCGATGTCGTCGACGAAAGCGCCCTTCGTGGTGTAGGTCGTTTCCGGCGCGTAGGGATCAGGATCGAAGAATTGCCGCGCGTCCCAACGTTGCGGCGGCACGTCGGTCGCCGTGTCGATGCCGTCTGCCAGGTTGCGCCAGAACAGCTGTGGTGAGTTCGCCCCGCCGGGGAATCGGCAGGCCATGCCGACGATGCACATCGTGTCGGCCGCAACCTCCTGGCCCGATCCGGTCGCGGCCGTGAAATCCGTTGCGGGGCTCGTGCAATCGGCGGGTGTATCGACAAGGGCCGCGCTCAACTGCGCTACCGTCGGATGCTCGTACAGCAGCGTTTCGGGGAGGTCGCGTCCGAGCCACTCCTCCAGCTCGCCGGACAGGCCGACCGCATCGGACGACGTCAGCCCGTAGGCGGCGAAGGTGGCGGTCCGATCGATCGCCGCCGGATCCATTCCGATGATCCGGCTTATCTTTTCTGCCATCCATTCCTCGATCGCCGACCGATCGAAGGCACCGGACCCCACCCGATTTGTCTCCACCAATACCACCCTTCAGACATCGGGGTCGCGGCTTTAATGCTCGAATTCATACAGAGCTTTTGCCATACACCCGATCAGGGCGAGCTCAGCCCCTGGTGGCCCCGAATCTAGCACCGACACACCCACCTCGCAACGCTGCTTCAGCATACTTCATGCCGGTGCGAATTTGAATAGAAGTCGCTGTAGCGGACTAAGCTTCACGCTCTACTGCGGCCGCATTTTCGCCATTTCCAGGAAATCCGCAACCCCCCGGTAAGGGGGCTTGCAGACGAATACGATCCCCCCGATCGGGGGGTTTACAAACCGTCTTTCCAATGCTTTCCAGATAGTTGTAAACGCGCAGTTCAATGCGCGATCACGAAATGATACAATGTGATGAGGGTCACAGATGCCGGAATGGTTACACTTCGTTAGGTCGGCTATCTTGAAAGCGGTGCAGGCTACGGGTTGACCGTACACAGAGTCGGGGTGTTACGGGATCAGGTTCTATTAATTAATATTGCATTTAAGACTTCCGGGTCGGCGGGCTAAGGATATCCATTGGAAACTCAGCATCTCAGCTGCTCAACCGAAACTATTTCGGCTACTTTTGCGGAAAGAACCAACACCCCTTTCGCAAAAACCCTGGACGGCCTGCGGACCAATCCCGATCTCAAATTGTTCTGGGACTGCATCTGGACACCACCGGAAACACAAGAGCAATTCTTGGAGTACGCCGGGCAGCTGCGCCGGTTCGCCGCGCACAGCGGCGGACTGCTCGGCCGGAGCCCCGATTTCCTCGCGGGCATCGTCTCCGCCTGGGCCGCCAACGCCGACCATTTCGGCGACGGCGCCGGGCCGATCCGGGAGTTCCACCGCGAATGCCGCGCAGGCAACGCGATACTCACCCACGCCATCTCCGACATCTCCGAACGCGGGCGAATCTCCGAGGACCACCTGCTGAAAGTCGTCGCGCGCGACGCCGACGGCATCTACCTCAGCGGCTACAAACAGCTGGCCACGCTGGCGCTCTACGCCGACGTGCTGCTGATCTACCCCTACCGCATGCTGACGCAGGCGGAGGAGTGCACCGCGCTGTGCGTGGCGATCGAACCCGACAGCAGCGGCGTGACGGTGCACTCCAGGGCGGGCTTCCGCGGCGCGCACGAACTGCCGGACCAATCCATCGATGTGCTCGATGAACAAGACGCGATCATCGAACTGGATCACGCGTTCGTGCCTAACTCTCGCGTCTTCATCGACGGCTCCATCGAACAGTGCAATACATTGCGGGCGCACACCGGGATGACCCATCCGGCCTGGATTCAGGCGCTGGCCCGGATGTCCGCGAAGGCTCAGATGTATTACACATTGGCGCAACGAGTACTGGACGGCGGTCAGACCTCCGTCAAGGAACCCGCGGTAATCCTGGCGAAGCTCCGCCGATTCGCCGCGAGCACCCAGCGAGACTTCACCGCCGCGCTCGACTCCGCGACATTCGACGAGCGCTACGGTTTCTGGGCTGCCGATCGCGCCATGCTCCTGCAAGGCATCGGTAATTTCACCGAACGCATCGAGGGCACTTCGACGCTGCTTTCGCAGATCGCCGGATTGGACCTCATTTGCCCGAAGCCGGGCAGAACGACGCAGCACGGCTTGATCTCCGCCGCACCACAGCTCTCCGATTGGACATTGTTCACCAATCTCTCGTCAGGGGCGTACGGATATCGACAGAACAAATACGAGCTGGCATTCGTCGGTGATCCCGATCGGCTCGCCGCTGGCTGACCGGGGCGAAAAGCACCGAAAGAGAGGTATGAACGACATGCTCAACCGGAAACGCCTGATCGAAGCGCTGGAGCCGTTCAGCGGGTACGTGCAGTCGGCAGTGTTGTACAACCTGATCGAGCACGGAATTCTGGAACAAATCGTGGTGAACGGAATTTCCGCACGCAAGGCGCTGGCATCGGGCATCACGACACCGGAGCGGGTCGACGCGCTGCAACTCTTCCTGCAGACCGCAGGATATATCGACAACGACCGGGCCACCGACAAACTCGCGCGGATCTGGGAAGCACGCGGCTGGTATCAGATGATGATCGGCGGATACGGCCGCACCTTCCTCGACATCGGCAGCGGATTCACCGACCCCGCCGCGGTGCCGAGGGACGGCCGGATGGTCGGCATCGGCAGCTGCGAGATCAGCGTGCACGACGCCATCCCGCTGATGTATCGCGTGCTCGAACAGCGCGGCAAGAACTACACCAGCGGCATCGACCTCGGTTGCGGCAGCGGCATTTTCCTGACAACGCTGGCCGAGAAGTATCCGGACATGCGACTCACCGGGATCGAGCCGAGCCCCGAAGGTGCCGCCGCCGCAGTGGAATTCGTGTCCGGATCGCAGCACGCCGACCGGATCGACATCGTCAACGCGGACGCGATCGGCCATCTCGAGCAGACCGAATCCCGCTACGACTTCGGCATCATCAGCTTCGTCATCCACGAAATCCTCGGCCAGGAGGGCGAAGCCGGCGTCCGCAAGTTCCTTCGGTCGCTGTTCGACACCAACCCCGGCATCGAACTCCTGGTCATCGATATCGACTATTGCTGGGACGACCAGGAGAAGATGCGCGACCCGCACCGCACGAACTATTACAACCATTACTTCCTGCTGCACCCGTTCACCGACCAGCGCCTGGCCCCCAAGCAGTACTGGACGGACCTGTACGCCAGCGAGGGACTCGAGATCGTGGTGGACGACGTCGACACGCCCGGCCTCGACGAGACCGGCATCGTGACGGCAATGCTGTTGCGGTCCAAGGAAACCCACGATGACTGACTACACCGACAGCCAAGCCGTCTCCCGGCTGAGTTCCGGGCCGCGCACCTTCTTCCGGCTCCCCTATCGGCCGATCCGGGAGCTGACCGCCGCCGACGGGGTGGACGCGGTGATCCTCGGGGTGCCGATCGACGGTGCGACCGGCTACCGCAGCGGCGCCCGCTTCGGGCCCGAGGCGGTCCGGTCGGCGAGCACGCTCGGCCGGTTGGGCAGCCGGGAACGCGACCTGGTCATCACTGATCTGCTCACCGTCGTCGACGGCGGCGACGTGCACATCGTGCCCGGCTACCACCTGCAGACCCTCGAGCTGATCGAGCACAGCGTCAAGGCCGTGCACGACATCGGCGCGCTGCCGATCCTGGTCGGCGGCGACCACAGCCTGGCCATCGCCGAATTGCGCGCGGCCGCACAGCAACACGGCCCGCTGTCGCTGGTCCAGCTGGACGCGCACCGCGACGTACTCGACAACTACTTCGGGATGAAGCACTTTCACGGCACGGTGTATCGCCGCGCCGCCGAAGAAGGCCTGATCGATCCGACGACCAGCATCCAGATCGGCATGCGCGGCAGCGTGCCGCGCGAGGATCTGGTCGACGACGGCCTCGGTTTCACCGTGATCCAGTGCGAGGAGGCGATGGCGCTCGGCTGTGCCGAACTCGGCCGGATCGTCCGAGACCGGGTCGGCGCCAATCCCGTTGCGCTGACCTTCGATATCGATTTCGTCGATCCCTCGTGCGCTCCCGGCACCGGCACTCCCGAGGTGGGCGGGCCCTCCTCGGCGTTCGCGCTCCGACTGCTGCGCGAACTCCAGCTGCCGGATATTCGCACCGTGTCGCTGGTGGAGATCTCGCCGCCGTACGACACCGCCGATATCACCGCGCATCTCGGTGTCGCGGTGATCTTCGAAATCATGACCCTTGCCGCTGCCGCACGGCGGGCCAAGACGCAACAGGATGGTCGTTTGCATGCCCGATAACATCACCGACCTCGAAGTCAGGGCGCTGGTCGACGGTGTGAACCTGTCCGATGGGCATCCGCGAATGTCGTTGTCCACCACCCAATCCGACATTGTCGCCGCCTTTCCGGAGGTCTTCGCGCAGACCAGGAAGCTGCCGGTCGACGTGGTCGAGCGCAGCGCGCGCAACTCGTTCTTGTCCTCGATCGGTCAGCACGGCGCGCTGGCCGAGGAGGTCACCTTTCGCAGCTGCTACTCCTCCTCGACCGCTATCGACATGATCGGCAAGGCGATTCGCCTCGCCGACCGCCGGGTGGCCATGGTCGAGCCGACCTTCGACAATCTGCACGACCTGCTCGCGGGCCACGGACTCAGCATCCATTCGGTCGCCGAAACCGACTTGGCGACCGGCCCGCTCGACGACGTAATCCCCGCGCACGGCGTGCTGTTCACCGTTTCGCCGAACAATCCGACGGGCACCGTGCTCGACGCGGAACGGCTACACGAGATCGCCGCCGCCTGCGCCGACCGCGACACCGTCCTGGTCATCGATTCGTGCTTCCGTGCCCAGGACCTGCGGGCGCAATACGACATGTATGCCGTGCTCGGCCGCTACGAGCTCGACTGGGTGATCATCGAGGACACCGGAAAGCTTTGGCCGCTACAGGAATTGAAGGCAGGGTTCCTGAATTGGAATGTCGGCAATCCGCTGCCGCTGGCCAGGATGTACTCCGATCACATGCTGTCGGCGTCGCCGTTCATTCTGCGGATCGTCGAGTTGTTCGCCGAGGACGGCAGGCACGGTGGCTACGACCGGCTGCGCGGCGGCATCCAGAGCAACCGGACGCTGGCGCGCGACCATATCAACCTGGCACCGGCCTATCCGGAGTCCAGAATCTCGGTCGATACGTTCCGGCTCCCGGAGGGTGTCGAGGCCAGCGCGCTCTACACTGAACTCGGCGAGGCTGGTGTGCATGTGCTGCCCGGCGAGCTGTTCTACTGGGCGCAGCCAAAACTCGGCACCGATCTGATCCGTATCTCGCTGGCGCGCGATCCGGAAGCCGTCGTCCTCGGCTGCCAGCGCGTCGACCAGCACCTAGAGGCGTGGAGGCGTGTTGTCATCAGGTGATCGCGCAACGGTGGTCCTGCTCCAGGCGAAACAGTCGCTGGGCACCGCCGGGTTGACCGAGTTCGGGGCGGCCATCGTGGCCGCGGGCGCCGAGCTACGGATCCTGCGCACGGGCGAGGTTCCGCTGGTCCGCGAGGGCGACGACGAGCTGGCCGGGATCGGCGCGCAACAGGTCGCCGACATCGACGAATGGCCGTCGCTGATTCCCGCCGGGACGACCGCGATCATCACCAATGACGAGTACCTGCTCGGCCTTGCCGCGCAACTGTGCGGCGACTTGGGCTTGCCGACACCTATCCCCGCGGGCTCCTTGGAGAACTACCGGCACAAGGGTGTCATGCGCCGGGCGCTGGAAGCCGCGGGCATCCCCGTGCCGGAGACACTGATAGTGACCGAGGGCGGCGTCGAAAAGACAGGCGGCTGTACGGGGTTCGCCGATGACGAGCTCGTCATCGTCAAACCGGCCGCCGAGGCGAACCTGCGCGGGATCCGGACCGAGAAGTTCGGCACCGTCGATCTCGGCGCGCTGGGCGACGGCCTGGTCGAACGGTTACTCGAAGGCCCGCAATATCATTCCGAGGTGCTGGTCTCGAACGGCACTGTGACACCTCTGTTTTCGGGACTGTACATTCGTTCCCTGCTCGACCTGACCAAGGGCGGCGGGTCCGGGTCGGCCCGGACCACCCCCGCGCTGGAAGCCGAGCTCGCCGAGCTCGCCATCCGGACGTGTACCGCCCTCGGCCTCGACGGCACGTTCACCGCGCACGTCGAATACCTCTCCAGCGGTGACACTTTCGCCGATGTCGTAGTCAGCGAAGTGTGCGCGCGTGCCTCCGGCGGCGAGGTCCCGTTTCAGTCCAGAGCCATCGCGGGCATCGATCTCGAGCTGCTCAACCTGCGGATCCAGGCCGGGCTCGACTGGGCGGTGCCGACCATCGATCCCGACGCCTCGGGCGGCTGGATGTGGCGCGTCGGCCAGCCGATCGCCGGGGCCGACCGCATCGACCACCTGCCCGTCGACCCGTCGTTCGATCGAATCCGCCTCGGCGGCCGGGCCAGGATCACCGGCCGCACCGAGGCCGTCCTCGCCGCGCTCGAACTGCTGGCAGCCGCGAACGAGGTGCCGTGAGTGACGAGTGAGCGACGACCCATAGATCGGTCCCGGCGGCGCGGGAAACCGCTGACCGACTTCGCCTTTCAGGAATGGCGGGTGCCGGTGCTGCCGCCACCGTGGGAACTCACCCCGGTCACCCCATCCACTGCGGCCGAGATCGACCAGGTCGCGCACTGGATGGCGCAACCGCACGTACAGATCGCGATGCACAAGGACTGGGATCGCGCGGGCTGGCAGGACGAGATCGATTTCCAGTTCTCCGACAACAAGACTCGCCCCTTTCTCGTCGGACAGGACGGGCAGCGGGGCGGCTACGTCGAGCTGTATCGCGTCGCACTGGACGCGGTCGCCGACTACTACGACACACCGGACAACGACATGGGCATGCACGGCTGCATCGGCGAACCCGACTACTTCGGGTACGCCTTGCCGTTCTGGGTCGCGCTCATCGCCGGCGTCTTCGAGACCTACCCGGACTGCACCGGCGTGATCTCGGACCCGACCGCCTCGAATCAACTGGTGCGCACGCTCGACCGCAGTGTCTGCAAGGCCGTGGACGGCCAGGAACTCGGGGAGGTGGATCTACCGCACAAACAGGCCGCGCTGTTCCGCTTCGAGCGCGAAAACTTCTATGCCGCAATGAAACGACAAGGGGGTGTCGACATTGTCCTCCGCGAGCTCGGTGGTCACTGATCCTATTCGCTGGTTCCTACTACACGGTCCGCTCCGATTGTTGCCCGATTCGATGCTCGGCGACGAAAACGATGTCGGCAGGCTGTTTCTCCGGCCGCCGGAAAAGGGTGCTCCTTACCGGGCGGTCCTGACGAAGATCGGCGCGACGGCGGGCGTGCACGACAGCGCCGCGGGCATCGTCGTCACCGGGTACGCGGAGAGCGAGGAAATCCTGCGCAGCAACGACTGGTCGGCGGACCAGCCCGTGGCGATCCCCCCGGCGGCCGGGGTCTACCGCTGGCTGACCAGGCGTTCGGTACCCATCGCCCTGGACGCCCCCGCCCTGGTCTTCATGGACCCGCCCGAGCACACCAGGCTGCGGAAACTGGTCTTCCCGATGTTCACCCATCGCGCGGTGACGAGTTCGATCGATATCATCACCAAACACACCGAGGCGGTGCTCGCCGAGCTCGACGGCCGGGAAAACATCGACCTCGTCGCCGATTTCGCGCGCAAGATTCCCATCCGGGTCATCTCCGACTTCCTCGGCATTCCCGATCTCGGCGACGACATGCTCGACTCGCTCGGCGGGCACGGCGCCAAACTGCTCGACGTCGGCATCACCTTTCCGGAATACCGGCGCGGCATGACCGAGGCACGCAAGTTCACCGACTTCGTGGTGGACTGCACGAAGGATCCGGGAATTCTGCACGAGGGATTCCTGAAGGATTGCGTCCGCATGCACGCCGCAGGCGAACTCACCTTCGCGGAGCTGTTGACGCTGGTCGGTTTCGTCTTCGCGGCGGGATTCGAGACCACCGTCAGCTTCATCGCGAATTCCCTCGTGACGCTGCTCGAACACGGCCTCGGTGCCGAGGTGCTCGACGAGGGCCGCCTGACCGATCCATGGTTCGAGGAACTGCTGCGCTACGACTCCCCCATCCAGCTGACCCACCGCACCGCCCGGGTGGAGACCAAGATCGGTGACCGGGTCGTCGCGCCGGGCACCGGGGCGTTGATCTGGGTCGGCGCGGTCAACTACGACACCCGCGCCTACCCGAATCCGGGCCGGCTCGATGTCGAGAACGTCACGGCGCGAACGAGTATGAGCTTCTCCACCGGCGTGCACCGCTGCCTCGGCGCGTCCTTGGCGAAGGTGCAGGGGCAGGTGGCGGTAGGTAGCTTCCTCAGCGCGTTCCCGAATGCCCGGCTGCTACCGGGTCGGCAATGGCGGGATTCGATTGTCCTGCACGGACATATCCGAGCTCCGCTGGCGTTGACCAGCGCGCGCTGATGCGCGCCGTCACGGTGGATCCGGCGACGCTCTACTGCCTGGGGGCGTCGGCCGATCCGGCCGTCGTCGCCGGTGCGCTTGGGGTGTGCGTCGAGCCGGTGGCGCCGGGTACCGCGCTCGCGCACAAGATGATCGCGCTCGCCGCGCACGACCTCACCACCGCCGAACTGGCCGAAACTGCCGCCGCGACAACGGATTCCTGGGTTCACCTGGTCTCGTCCGGTCCCAGCTATCCGCATATTCCGGCGCTCGCGCGGAACAATTTGGTGACCAGAAGCGCGCGGGCCTATGCCCCGTCGCTGTCGGAGTACGTGATCACCCAGCACGTTCTGCACTGCGCCGGCGACATGCCGAAACCCTTCAACCGTCGCGAAGCCCTGGTGGTCGGGTACGGGGCCTTCGGTCACACCGTCGCCGAAACACTGGCCGGACTCGGCACACGGGTGACCGTGGTGCGGCCGCGCTCGCGCACTGCCCATCCGTTCGGCAGCGGGGAGGCGACGCCGCTAGATCGTCTGCCACATCGATTCGCGCACCTGATGGTCGTCGCACTGCCCGGTCTGCCCGAGGTGTCGAACTTCATCGATGACGCGCTGTTTCGCTGTCTGCGGCTCGACGGGCATCTGATCAATCCCGCTCGCTGCTACCCCGTCGACGGTGACGCCCTGCTGCACTGGCTCGCCGCGGGCACCGGCAGGCTCACCAGCGATGTCGAAACCGACGAACGGGCAGAGCAGTTGCGGCCGTGGATCGATAAGGGACGGGTCACGCTGACGCCGCACACCGCATGGCGGCCGTGGGATGGCGATCCGCTGTATCACCGCGACTGGGCGGCAATCCACGCCACCGGGACCCTTGATCGGTCGACAATGAGGGAGCCGTCCCTGCGCATCGACCCGCGCACGATCGCCACGGACTACCTGATTCCTTGACCACCCGTGCCACTGGAGGCCCGATGCCGTTCTGGTTGATAGCGATCACCTTCTCCGTATTCGTCTTCTACACCGACGATTACATGATCGCGGGCGTGCTCCCCGAACTGGCCGCCGATCTCGGCGTCTCGGAATCCACTGCGGGACAGCTCGTTACGGCCTACTCGCTGGTGCTCGTCATCGGCGCACCGCTGATCGCGTTCGCCTCGGCGCGCCGCACCAGGCTCGGCGTCTTCGTCGGCGCCTCGATCGTCTTCACCCTGGCGAATCTGCTGGCCGCCGTGGTCGATTCGTTCTGGCAGCTGATGGTGCTGCGGGTGCTGGCCGCGGGTGCCGCCGCCGCCTGCCTGCCCGCGATGTTCGCGCTCGCCCCCACGCTGGCGCCGCCGGAGAAGCGCAGCTCCTATATCGGCATCGTGTCCTCCGGCATTGTCGGCGCGCTGGCGATCGGCGTTCCGTTCGGCACGCTCTGGGCCAGCATTTTCAGCTGGCGTGGCAATTTCGTCGTCTTCGCCGGTCTCAGCGTGCTTTCGATGGTGCTGCTGTTCGGGGTGCGCGGATACCTGCGTAAGCCGGGCGAATTGGTCTCGGCTCGAACACATCTCACGGCCCTGTCCAGCAGGCCGGTGATCACCGTGCTGCTCGGCAACACCATCCTGCTCGGTGGCGCGCTGATGATGTTCACCTACTTCGGTCCTTTCGCGGCCGACTTCTCGAATTCGTCGCTGCGGCAACGTGGTCTGTTGTTCGCGGTGGCCGGGATAGCGGGTCTGATCGGCTCGGTGGCCGGTGGCATCTACGTGGACAAGAAGGGCGCGTCAGCCGCGCTGCGCATCGGCTTCGGCTTGTTTCTCGGCACCATGGTCGTCTTCGCGATCCTGACGATGTTCGCGCCGATTCCGTTGGCGGTGCTGGTGGCGCTGACCCTCGTGTGGTCGTTGTCCCTGTACTGGAACGCACCCGCCATGCAGACGATGCTGCTCGACGCCGCACCCGATTCGGCGACGCAGGTGCTGGCGCTCAACTCGTCGTCGACCTATCTCGGGGTCACCCTCGGCAGCATCGCCGGCGGCGTGACCCTGGCGTTGTTCAGTCCCTTCGCCCTTCCGATCGCCGCCGCGGCGCTCAGCGCGGTCGCCCTCGTCGTCATCGAGGTTCTCGGGCGCGGCGCGGCGGCAGCGGAGCGACTCCGGCACGACCCAGCAGAAAGGAACACATGATGACCGGCATATATCCACCGGCTTCCCGACTACCTCGACTGCTACAAACGGTGCTGCACACCAAGCGGCATGCTCAGTTCCTCGGCGCGCAGGCGCGCCGCTTCGGCGACGTGTTCACGGTGCGGCTGCTGCCACCGTATCCGGATCGGATCGTGGTGTTCTCCCGGCCCGACCACATCAAGGAGATCTTCACCGCGGATCCGGCGGATCTGCATGCGGGCGAGGCCTATCGGGAGCTCGCGATGATCATGGGTGAGCATTCGGTGCTGCTGACCGACGGCAGCCAGCATGCCCGCGCGCGCAGGCTGTTGATGCCCGCCTTCGCCGGGGCGGCCCTCAACGGCTATCGCGCGCTGGTCGAGGACATCGCCAAGACCCACGTCGAGCGCTGGCATGCCGGTTCGACGGAACGCGTGCTGAGCCGGATGGAAGATCTGACGCTCGACGTGATCACCCAGGTGGTCTTCGGGGTCGCCGACGAGCGCCGCAGGACCGCGCTGACTCCGCAGCTGCGTCGCGTCACCGATATCAGCCCGGTGGTGCTGCTCGGCTGGAAATGGCCGTGGCTGCGGCAATTCGGGCCGTGGCAGCGGTTCAGCAAGACCCGCTCCGACATCGACGAGCTGCTCTACGCCGAAATCGCCAGGCGCCGTGACCATCCGGAGATCGATCAGCAGGCCGATGTGCTGTCCCGGCTGCTCGCGGTCGGCGCGGGCGACGACCCCGGCACCGAACCGCTCAGCGACGCGGAGCTGCGCGATCAACTCGTCACGCTGCTGCTCGCCGGACACGAGACCACCGCGTCGGCACTGTCCTGGGCGCTGCACGAATTGGCCTCGGCACCCGATATTCAGGATCGGGCCAGGCAGGCGGCCCGCGACGGGGACGACAAATACCTCGAAGCGGTGGTGAAAGAGGCACTGCGGCACCGCATGGTGATCGGACGGGTCCAGCGCCAGCTCACCAGGGACCTGACCATCGGCGGCATACCGCTGCGGCGCGGCACCAGGGTGTCGACGTCGATCGTGCTCGCGCACCAGAATCCGGCCAATCACCCGGCGCCGGAACAGTTCCGGCCCGACCGCTTCCTCGACGGCGGCGTCGCGCCGAATACCTGGCTGCCGTTCGGCGGCGGCGTCCGGCGCTGCATCGGGGCGGGCTTCTCGCTGATGGAGGGCGCCGTTGTGCTGCGAGCGGTGCTGACGCGCTACCAGCTCGCGCTGCCGGGAGCTCCGGAGCGTGGACGGGTGCGCAATATCACCAACGTTCCCGCGCGCGGTGCGCGGATCGTGATCACCGCGCTGAACTGAAGACCTTGTCGAAGAACGCTTTTCGACGTCAGAACGGCAGCACGGGAACCGCGTCGAGCAGGGCCTGGGTGTACGGGTGCTCGGGATGCTCGAGCACCGCCTCGGCGGCGCCACGTTCGACGATCGCCCCGTCCTTCATCACCAGCAGCTGATCACACAGCTGCTGGACGACGCCGACGTCATGCGACACCAGGATCAGCGACAGCCCGAACCGCTGCACCAGATCGCGCAGCAGCTCGATGATCTGGGCCCGGGTGGACGCGTCCAAGGCGGAGAACGGTTCGTCGCCGACCAGCACCTTCGGATTGGGCGCCAGCGCACGGGCGATCGCGATGCGCTGGCGCTGCCCACCGGAGAATTCGTGCGGATACCGCACCGCCGCATCGGGTTCCAGGCCGACCGCGACCAGCAGTTCGGACACCCGGTAATCGTGGTCGCCCGGAATACGCAGGCACTCCAGTGGTTCGGCGATCGAATCACCGACGATCATCCGCGGATCCAGCGAACTCAGCGGATCCTGCAGCACCACTTGGACTTCCCTGCGGAACCAGGCGAGGTCGCGACCCGTCACGGGTCTGCCCTGATAGTGGACCTCGCCCTGGTCGGGTCGGTCGAGGGCGAGCAGCAACCGCAGCAAAGTCGACTTCCCGGAACCGGATTCGCCGACGATGCCGAGATGGCTGCCCTCGTCGAGCGACAGACTGACCGCACGCACCGCATGCCGCTGCGGCGGGCGATGCCGCAGGCTGGTCCGCGGCAACCGGAACGACCGGCTCAAATCCGTTGCCTCGAGCAGGATCACGACACTACCTCCGCCGAACCGCTGTCGACGCCGAGCCGGTACGGCCGCCGGAACGAGGTAGCCCGCGCCAGCTCCAGCAGAGTGCGCAGATACGGATCCTTCGAACCGTGCAAGATCTCCGCCAATTCACCGTCCTCCAAAACCCGCCCCTTCCCCAGCACCAGCACGCGTCGCGTTACCTGCGCGAGCACCGCGAGATCATGCGTGACGAACAGCAGCGCGGAACCCTCCTCGTCCACCAAATCCTCGAGCAGCGCCAAGATTTCGGCCTGCACCGTGACATCTAGGGCCGTCGTCGGCTCGTCCGCGATCAGCAAGGCGGGCCGCGCGGCGAGGGCCATCGCGATGCCGACCCGCTGTCGCTGCCCACCGGAAAGTTGATGAGGAAAAGCGCGCACGATGTTCGCCGGATCCGGCAGCCCAACCCGGGCCGCCAGCTCGGTCGCCGCGGCAAACGCCTGCCGCCTGCCCATTTCCTGATGCAGCCGCAGCGGTTCCGCGATCTGCTTGCCGACCCGCATCAGCGGATTCAACGCCGAAAGCGGTTCCTGAAACACCATGGCCATCCGGCTGCCCCGAATCTTCGACAGCGCGCGGTCGCTACGGCCGATCAGCTCGACGCCGTCGAGCAGGATGCTGCCGCGCACCCTCGCCTCCTCCGGCAACAGGCCCATAATCGCCAGGGCGAGTAGGGATTTGCCGGATCCGGACACGCCGATCAGGCCGAGTCGCGCACCCGCGTCGATGCTGAAGTCCACCTTGTCCAGCAGGACCTGGTCACCGATCTCTACCGTCAGGTCGGTCACCCGCAGCAGCGTCATCGCGTCGGCACCCCTTTGCGCAGCCGCGGATCAGTGACGCTGCGCAGTGCGTCACCGAGCAGATTGAAGCCGAGCACCGTGAGTGCCACCGCCAACCCCGGCCACACCACCAGCAGCGGGCGGACCTTGATGTAGTCCTGTTGCGCGCGCAGGATGCCGCCCCAGGACGGCGCCGACGGCGAACTGCCGTAACCGAGGTAGGTCAGCGCGGCCTCGGCCAGCACCGCAAGGGCCATCACCCAGGACAGCTGCACGATCAGCGTCGGCGCGATGGCGGGCAGCAGGTGTTTGCGCACGATCCGCGCGGTGGACGCGCCTGCCGCCCGCGCCGCGAGGACGAAGTCGCTGGTGAGCACCCGCGCTACCTCGCCGCGCGCCACTCGCGCCACGGCGACGCCCGAGCTGATGCCGATGGCGACCGCCACCGTCAGCATCGATCCGCCGTAAACCGCCGCGAGCACCATCGCCAGCAGCAGCGCGGGGAAGGCGATCATGATGTCGATCAGTTGCACCACCACCGAGCCGACCGCGTGCGGCGTCAGCTGCGCGGCCAAGGCCAGGATCAGGCCGAGCGTGCCCGCGATGGCCGCGACCACCAACGCAACGGCCAGCGTCTGCCACGCCCCTGCCAGCAACTGGCTGAAGACGTCGTGCCCGACCCGGTCGGTGCCGAGCAGATGGCCCGCGCTGAACGGCAGCAGCCACGCCTTACTCGGGTTGGTGGCCTGCGGATCGTAGGGCGTCCACCAGAGCGACACCAGGCTGGCGAGCACGAGCGTGCCGACCACGGCCAGCCCGAAAACCCCACTGGGCCGCCGGATCAGCGCGGCGAGCGCGACCTGCACCGCGCGGCGCCTGCGCAACCAGGTGGGCCTGTTGACGGCGTGAATCACAGCGTGGCCTCCAGCCGGGGGTCGATGAGCCGGTGCACGATATCGACGGCGAAGCCGATCGCGAGCACCGCGCTGACGATCAGCAACACCTCCCCCTGGACCTTCACCAGATCCCGGTTCGCCACATCGGACAGCAGCATGCTGCCGACGCCGGGCAGCGTGAACACCCGCTCGATCACCACGGCCCCGACGATCAGCACCGCGAATTGCAGCCCCAGGATCGAGACCACCGAGGGCGCGGCATTGCGAAAACCGTGCCGCACCAACGCCTGTGTGCGGGTCAAGCCCTTGGCCCGCGCGGTGCGCAAATACTCCGAATACAGCACACCGAGGATGGCCGAGCGCACGAAGCGGAACAGCACCGCGCCCTCGGAGATACCCAGCGTCACGCAGGGCAGGATGAGGCTGCGTATCGCGACACCGGGATCCGCCCAGCGATCAGCCGGAAAGCCCTGTGCGGGCAGGACTTTCAGTTCGACCGCGAATACCAGGATCAGCAGCATGGCCAACCATAGGCCCGGAATGGCGATGCCGAGCTGGGAGACCGCGTTGGCGGCCTCCCCGGTCCGGCTGCGATGCCGCACGGCGGCCCAGGTGCCCAGCGGTATCGCCAAACCCAAGGCGATCAGCAGTGCTCCGATGATCAGCGGCCCGGTGACCGCCAGCTTCTGCTCCAGTTCGGCACCCACCGACGTGCCGTTCAGCTGGGAATGGCCGAAATCGCCGTTGAAGACACCGCCGATCCAGGACAGGTACTGCGCGGGCAACGACCGATCCAGGCCGAGGTCGGTGCGGATCGCGGCGATCTGCTCCGGTGTCGCCTGCAGGCCCGCGACGGTGGCCGCGACATCGCCGGGCAGCAACCGCAGCATCCCGAAGATGAGCACGCTCGCCACCGTGAGCGACAGCAGGAGCAGCCCGGCGCGCCGCATCAAATACCAGAGCAAGACACCTCCGTCACTTTGCGACCGCGAGCGTGGTCGCCGGGAACCGGTTGTTGGTCTCGTGCTGTGGTACGCCGTACATACCCTTGCGCACCACCGTATTCAGTTCGACGAGGAACAACCAGTCACACGGTGCGTCCTCGGCGACCTGCCGGGTCATCTTCTTCAGCAGGTCGTTGCGAGCCTGCTCGGTGTCTGCGGTGAGCGCGTCCCGATACCACTGCTGGACCTGTTTGTTGTCGTAGCCGAAGTAGTAGTCGGCACGGGCGTAGTTGTTCACGTCGTGCGCTTCCGCGTGATTGACCACGCTGAGCTCGTAATCGTGGTTCTTGTACACCTTCGACAGCCAGGTCTGGAATTCGACCGCGTGCACGTTGAGCGTGATGCCGACGTCCTTGAGGTTGGAGACGAGGATATCGCTGAGCGCGGTGACGTAGTGGTTCGGGAACTCCAGCGTCAGCTGCAGGCCGTTGCCGTAGCCCGCGGCGGCGAGCAGCTTCTTCGCGTTGTCCGGGTTGTACTGATCGATCGACGTCAGGTCCTCATACCAGGGATCCTGCGGCGGGACGGGGCCGCCGATCTGGATGCCTGCGCCGATCGCCTTGATGATCGCCTTCTTGTCGAGCGCTTGCCGAATAGCATGGCGCACATCCGGATTCGCGAATATGGGGTTGGCTTCGTTGAACGCGAGAGTGTATTCGTCGGTGCTGTTGCCGCGCAGGATGTCGAACTTGTCATTGCCGGTGAACGCTTGCAGCAGTGTCGGATCGGTCGCGGTCTGGATATCGGTCTGTCCGGTCAGTTCGGCGTTGTTCGCGGTGTTCGGCTCGATGATGTAGTGGAACACCACCTTTGCCACCTTGGGCGCGGGACCCCAGTAGCCGTCCACGCGGGACAGCGTGAGGGTGGAGCCGCGGTTCCACTGCGTCACCCGGAACGGCCCCGATCCGTTGTCCGCGCCGTCGAGGGCGGCGAAGTCGGTGCCGGTCTGGTAGACGATGCCGCCGCGCTGGGTCAGGTTCCAGAGCAGGTTGGTGTCGCGTTGCTTCAGCTTGATCGTCACCGTGGTCGGATCCGACGCCGCGACGTCGGCCACGGAGGTGAAGTCCTGCGCGCGCAACGACTTCGAGCCGGGCGCGATCACCTGTTGCAGCGACCACACGACATCCGCCGACGTCAGCGGGGCGCCGTCGTGGAACTTCGCGTTCGACACCAGGTGGAAGGTGTAGGTCAGGCCGTCGGGGGTCTGATCCCATGACGTCGCCAGGGCAGGCACCACCTTGTCCTTGGCGTTGCCGTCGACCGTGACCATGCCCTGGTAGACGTTGTCGAGCAGCGCCTGGTCGAGCGCGACGCCGGCGGTGGTGAAGGTGTTCAGGCTGACGGGTTCCAGCGCGAATCGGACGTTCGCGGTGGCGTTCAAGTTCAGCTGATCGTCCGGTGGCGTCTCGGACTGGGTCGCCTTGCTCGCGTCCGATCCGACGTCACCGCCGGTACCGCACGCCGCACTCCACAGGCAGACCGCGAGGGCCAGCGCCAGCACAGCAATCGGACGACCGCGCCTCACGCTTCGCTCCCGACGGTGCGAACGATTCTACGAGCCTGCAATTTGGTTCTCCTGACCTCGGTGAGAGGCTGAACGATCGAGACGTACATCCTACGATGCCGTCGTTCAGCGAATCTGCTTCTGCGGCATACCCTCACGGAACGCCGCGTGTCCCGGTGGCGGGGTCGGCGCACCGAACGGGTTCAGCCAGACGCGCAACAGCTCGCGGGCGACCTGATCGGCATCGACGAACGCCGTGCGGGCGTGCACGATGACGTTGTTGTTGAGGAATTGGATGTCACCGGGATTGATCCGCATGGTGACCTTGTTCTCCGGCCGGGCGGCGATCGCCTCGAAGGTTTTCAGCGCGAGGCGTTCGACCTCGGAGATGTCGAGGTCGAATCGTTCGCTCGCCGACTCGATGAAGTGCCGGACGTAATAACGGCAGGTGAGTCTGCCCTCGTGCCACGCGTACACGGAATTCCGGTAGTACGGCCGCTCACCGTCGAGCTGTTCGTCGCGTCGGTCGTAATAGAAACCGGCGTAGTACAGGCCGAGCAACTCGCGATGCTCGCGGAGCAGCTCGTTGTGGATGGTCACCGAGCTGGCGAGGCTGCTGTAGCCGCCCTCGCCCGCCGAACGCAGGCACAGCAGGCCGACGATGTCCGAACTGTCGGTGTGAAAAGGGAGCGCCTCGTTGGTCTGGTAGCCGCGGGTGGTCGCGTTCAGCAGGCCGCCGTTGCCATAGTTCTTGACCGGAACCATGATCTCGCCGCGACCGTTCTGGGTGACCGCCGGACCGAGGTGGGCGCACAGGCCCCAGTACATGAGTTCGATATCGGAGCGCGAAATGTCGGCGGCGATGGGGAAGCCGCTGAGCACCGCGAAACCGCGCCCGTCGACGAGGGCGCGGGAGACGGATTCGAGTTTCGTGGCGAGGTTATCGAGTGGAAAGTCTTCGCGGGTGATGTCGCCGAGTTCCTTGCCCGTCTGCCGACTGTGCCGCAATGCCGTGAACAGCTCGCCGATATCGTCCGGGGTCAGCGGGGTCGTCCACTGGGCGGGGTCGGTGAAATCGCTACTCCGCCAAGCGGCGGGGCCGGTGATTGTTCGGGTGCAGATGGGCGACGATGCGTTAACCATTTCGTTCGGTCATTCCTATCGCGAGCGTAGGTACGTTACCAAGGGGCGCCTATCGATACCGGCCGGAATTGTGAGGTCCGACTCGCGGCCATGGGCGCAGGTGACCAGCAGTTCCAGCGCGAGGTCGCGTTGCACCATGCTGCCGCCCATGCCGACCACGGCGGGCAGTACAGAAACCAATTGCCGCACTGCTTGTTCCGGGTTCGATTGGCAGTAGTACAGAAAGCTCTCGGCGACGCCGACCGCGGTGCGGCGGGTGCCGGTGAGGTGTGCCGCCAGATCGGTTGCGTCGGCGCCTATTTCCTTCGCGATCTGTTTGGCGAGTTCGAGTCGGTCGGCGCCGATGATCGCCAGCAGGACGTGCAGATCGACGAAGGCCGAGTTCGACGCGTCGCGGATCTCCAGTGCCTTGTCGGCGACGGCGGTGAACTCGTCCGGGCCCGCGATGCCCGCCAGCCGAAGTCGCCACAGCAGCGACACCGCGTCACTGAATTGCATTGCCGAGCACTCGGTTTCGAGCACCATGGTGACCTCGGCGGTGAGCTCGGTGAGCGCGTCGTTGTCGGCTTCGGCCATCGAATTGAGGGCGTGGTGCCAGCTCAGATGCGTACGCAGCAGGCAACTTTCGGAGTTCCACCGGCCGCGCGTCGAGGAAAGCAGCTCCGCGACCGCGCTGTTGTCGCGGGTCTCGAAGAGTGCGTGTGCGCAGGCGTGCACCGCCCATGGGTTGTCGTCCGGGGCCAGGGTCAGTGCTCGGCTGCCCGCGGTGTACGCCTTGGCGAATTCGTTGTTCTCGCCGTAGGCGAAGGCGAGCATCGCCAACAGGTAGGGGTAGTTCTCGGTGGCGCCCTCGGTCAGCAGCGGGCTGCCGGACAGTCGCGACAGCAGGGTTTCCGTCGCGCCGGTCAGGAAATCCACCTGATGCCCTGCGGCCAAGGCGAGTTCGTCCGTCGGGAACTGCTTGGAGATCGCCAGCAGCGTGTCGCCCGCCGCACCGTAGGCGCCGTGTAGCAGGTGCCGGATCGCGTCGAGATGCGCGGATTCCAGCACCGATATCGCGGCGGGATCGATATGCCGCAGGGCCTCGACCACCTCCGCGGGCGGGCGGACGCCGCCGAGCAGATACAGGTAGGCGCGGAGGATGACGACAATGGGTCGATCGGACTCGTCACGATCCAGTCCGTCCAGCGAAGTCACCATGGAACGGTCGAATCTGAGCAGCCCGTTCACGGATCCGGACACGGCCGCCGTCACTCGGTCGCTGTACGACGTGGCTATCGCGTTCATCTACACCTGACCTTCCGAGGCGGGCAGCCCACCGAGATAGAGTTCGCGAATACCGGGCCGCGCGTTGCGTGCCCACGCTATGGCGCTGGCCACCTTATCCATGTCGATGTCGAAGTAGGGCTGCGACATGTCCGTCAGCCCGAACGACGGCGGCACGAAGTCGACGTCCGCGAACAGCTTGCGGAATTCCGACACCGCGGCGTCCCGGCTGATGCGTTTGTCCCAGTAGGAGTCCATGATCTGATCGGACTTCTGGTAGAACGCGTCGATGAATCCGTCGAGCCCGGCGCCGGGCGCCACATCGATCCGCGGTAGCGGGGCGTTCGTATTGCCCTGAGCCGCGGCGAGTTCGGTGATCCGGCGCAGCCTGCTTTCGGTGCGCATGGTGCCGGTCACCTGATTCACCTGCCACACCCGGAACCACGCGTTCCAGAGCTCGTAGTCGGTGAACGAGCGGAAGGCGTTTCCGACGATGAAATCGTTTTCCTGGATCAGGCTGGCCTGCATCTGCTCGATATCGTCGAAGGTCTCGGGCGTGAAGCCACCGCGGAACTGATCGATCAGCCGCTCGGCCAGGCGGTCGACCACGACGGCCGTGTTCTGCATGCCCCGGGAGAACAGCGGATCGATGAATCCGGCGGCATTCGAGGTCAGGCACCAGCGATCGCCCACCGTCTTGGTGGCGGTGTATTGCAGCCTGCCCGCGCTCACCCATTCGCGCGCGTTTTCGGCGTGCTCGAACTGCCTGCCGATTTCCGGGTAGGTCGCCAGGAAGTCGGCGAAGGCCTGCTCAGGGTCTTGCTTCGGCGTCTCGTCGCCGTCGTCGATCCGCCAGGTGATGCCTACGCTGCACAGCGGGTTCGACGATTTGGCATTGTTGTCGAAGGGGATGACCCACATCCAGCCGCCGTCGAAGACGTGATGCAGCGTGCCGGTGTGCCAGTTTCGTGGCGCCTTGATGCCGGTGATGTCGTCGAACGGGATTACGCCGGTCATGTGGGTGAAGATGGACTTCGACATGGTGCGCAGACCCTCGGTGGTCCGCAGGCCGAGCGTCGCGGCGACGGGCGAACCGCGCCCGCCCGCATCGACGACGTATTCGGCCAAGATCTGTGTTCCCTCATCGCCTTCGAAGAGCACACCCTGTTCGGTGATGTCGAGGCGGCGGGTGCCGACCCCTTCCAGCAGGACCGAGCCGTTGTCGCGGGCGCGCAGCGCGAGCCACTGATCGACGTCGGCCCGGAACAGGTGCGACTCGGTTTCCACGATTTCGGACAGTGGGAACTGGTGTGCGCGGTCGGCGATGCCGCCGGGCTCGTGATAGACGAAACCGAAGTTGTCCTTCATCCCGCAGGTGCCGACCGGTCCGATGAGGTTGTCGAACGACGAGAGCACAGCCAATTCCGGGGCACCGTATTTGATGCTCATCAGTTTGTAGAGCTTGGACGTGTTCGGAATGGTCGATTCACCGATGGCGAAGCGTGGATGCTTCTTCGGGTCGACCATGCAGGTTTTCAATCCGGAGGCCTGTAGGCACAGCGCGAGCGAACTGCCGGATAGCCCGGATCCCAATATCAGTACATCGAATTTATCGCCCACCACTACTCCCCCTCGGCCGAGCCACGGCGCAGCGGGGTCTGCTGGTGATATTGCATGAGCCAGCGATTGCCGCGTCGAGTATACACCGTCGAAATTGCCGCGTAGATCCCGTCTAATCCCACGCGCTTTTGATACATCTCGTAGAAGACGATATGCGCGTCCGGGCCTAATGCGCGTTCGTGGAATTCGAGTATTTGATATGTTTCGATCGGCGGCGCTCCGGCGACCGCGTTCAGCGCGATCTGCTTGGACAGCGAGGCATGCGGAGACGGCACCGCCAAGACCGCGTCATCGGCGAGCACGTCGTCGTAGAATTCCGCACCCGAGCCGGCACTCAATGCCCGCCATTGCTGAAATTCTATTTCGGCCGGGCTCGGATCGGCCGAAATGTCACCGATCGCGCTACTGGAGTTTGTTTCCGCTGGTGTGACCATGAATACCCGTCCAATTCCCACGAGGAGACTGCCGGGCCGCCAGGGCCCTCCTCTGGGCCGCCGAAAGTTTATGTTCCGTCAAGAACAGTAGCACGCTCGGCGCATGTCCTGCAACAGTTTTCGAGTTGTCCGAGTGGCCGAATGATGATTCATCAACAAACTATTCATAATTCGCTCAACGGCTGCGTCGCCGACGCCGTTCGGGTACGGTCGAAGTGGTTCACGTACAACCCCAAACCAATCGCCCGAGCGCATTCACGGAAATCAGGAGGGAGAATCGAGCAATGCCTGTTCAGCACGATCCGGAAGCCATGTCCAGCGTATCGCAGAAGCTGCGAACGAGTGGCCGGATGGTGGCGCTCGTCCCGACAATGGGAGCTTTACACGACGGCCATCTGGCTTTGGTCGAGCAGGCCAAGAAAACCGAATCCGAAGTGATTGTTTCTATTTTTGTCAACCCATTACAATTCGGGGCGGGTGAGGATCTCGACCGCTATCCGCGAACGCTGGATGCCGATCTCGAGATGCTGCGCGAAGTCGGTGTGGATTCGGTGTTCGCCCCCTCGCCCGCCGGCATGTATCCGGTCGGACCGCGGACAACCGTGGTGCCGGGTCCGCTCGGTACCGAACTCTGCGGCGCGACCCGGCCGGTGCTGTTCGGCGGAATGCTCACCGTGGTGGCGAAGCTCTTCCAGATCACCAAGCCGACCATCGCGTTCTTCGGCGAAAAGGACTATCAGCAGCTGGTTTTGATCGAGCAGATGGTGCGGGACCTGAACTTCGGCATCCGGATCGTCGGGGTGCCGACCGTGCGCGAACCGGACGGGCTTGCACTGTCCTCACGAAACCGATTCCTGACGCCGGACGAGCGGATATCGGCCATCGCGATACCGACCGCATTGCGGGCCGGCGCCCGGTCGGGCGAGGCAGGCGCCGAGGCGGTACTGCGCGCCGCGCGTGCGGTCCTCGATTCCCACGAGGAAATCCGGGTCGAATATCTGGAATTGCGCGACCCCGACCTCGGCCCCGCGCCCGCGTCGGGCCGAGCCCGACTCTTGATCGCGGCATATGTCGGCCGCACCCGGCTCATCGACAACCTATCGTTGACCTTGACATAACGTGAAACGGAAACACCATGTGCACCTGTATGTTTCTCCTCGACAAACCGAACCGACGATTCGTCGTCGTCGAGTCCCGCGACCAATCCAGCTATCGCCCGCACGGTTACGAGGCCGCCCGGAAGCTCGGCCTTGCGCATCGTTTCTCGTACGGAACACAATGGCTCGACAATCCGGAACTCGGTGACCGAGTCTGGACCATCCAGGCCACGACCAACCCCGCGCTGGCCGATGTCGTCGGCGGACTCGATATCGACGGCGGAACGTGGCTCGCATTCCACCGCGACACCGGCGTTTACAGCAGAATTTTCGTTGCGGAGCCCACTCCGGCCGAATTCATCTCGCCATACGGACTGCCGATAGATTGCGCGACCGCCGAATCCGCGCGCGACGCCGTCGAGCTGCTCGAGACGCGCTTGCTGCCCGCGCTCGGCGATGTCGCGAAGATGCCCGGATTCAACCTGTTGATCGCCGATCCGGACGACGCGTTCGTTGTCACGTTCGACGGCCACGATTCCATGACGACCACCTCCTTGTCCGACGGCCGCACGCACGTACTGACCGACGCCGACGATGAATTCGGCAAGCGCATCCAAGAGCAGGCGGAGCAGGCACCTGCGCCCACCGAGAAATTGAGCTCGTGGGCACCGTGGCTCTCGGTGTACACCAGCGCCGACACCGACGCCCCTGATTACTCGGACGAGAGCTGGCTCGCCAACGCCTATTCCGCTGTCCGGCCGCCCTACCGGGACACACCGGACGCGGACAGATTCAAGAATGTCGCACTTTTTCCAGTGACCGATCCGAGCCAGGCGGCCTGGACGAAGAGCGTCTCGATATATTCTGCCGGAAGGACGGGGGCGGAGTTGTTCGCGTACAACGAGCGGCAATTGTTCGATTATCAACCACTGCCGACCGATGTGCGTCACATGGGCTTCCCGACGACACCGGACGACTTCTTCGTCGTGATCGCGAACGAGAATTCCTGAGCTGAGGTGGTCGGTATGACGATAGGCGTTCCGGGGGTACGGGTCGGCCATTGGACCGATCCGCTCGGCGAAACCGGCTGCACCGTCGTCATCTTCCCCGCGGGGACGACCGCGTCCTGCGAGGTGCGCGGCGGTGCGCCGGCCAGCCGCGAATTGGACGCGCTTGCACCGGATAAGACCGTGCCCTGCATCGACGCGGTCCTGCTCACCGGCGGTTCGGCGTTCGGCCTCGCCGCCGCCGACGGCGTCATGCGCTACCTCGAGGAGACCGGTCGCGGCGTGCCGACCCCGGGCGGCAACGTGCCGATCGTGCCCGCGCTGGCCCTGTTCGATCTCAGCGCGGGGGACCCGAAAGCCCGCCCGACCGCCGACCGCGGCTATGCCGCGGCCCGCGCCACCGACGGCGAGCAGCTGCTCGCCGGACGCATCGGGGCAGGCACCGGCGCGTACACCGGGCACTGGCGCGGACCGGCCGCGCGCAGGCCCGGTGGCCTGGCCTACGTCGAACGCCGCTGGCATGAGCTCATCGTCGGTGCGCTGTGCGTGGTCAACGCGTTCGGCGACATCGACGACGGCACCTCGGAGATCCTGCTCGACTCGGTCACCCAGCTCGACCTGGTCAATACCTCGGCGCGGATGCACACCACGATCGGCACGGTGATCACCAACGCCCGGCTGGACAAGGTCGGCTGCCACATCGTCGCGCAGGGTGCGCACGACGGCTTGTCGCGCGCGCTCACCCCACCGCACGGCCGCTTCGACGGCGACGGATTCATTACCGCGGCAACGGGTTCCGTCGACGCCGACGTCGACCTGGTGCGGCTGATGGCGCTCGCGACGGTGACCGAGGCCATCCGCTCGGTCGCGGCGGCGCCCCGGTAGCGATCGCATCGATCGGCTACCAGTCGCCATCGTCGAACTCCGCGCGGACGGCGGCAACCGCGGCCTCGATCCGGCTGGTCACCTTCAGTTTCGCGAGAATGCGGCTGACGTATTCCTTCACCGTCTCCGGGCTGATGAACAACCGGGAGCCGACCTCCCGGTTGGACAGCCCGTCGACGACCAGCCGCAGAATCTCCCGCTCCCGTTTGGTCAGCGTCGAAAGCCGCTGCCGCACTTCGTAATCCATCGTTACCCCGGCGTGCACCCGGCCCGCTCGTGGCGCCATCGCCAACACCGCGCCCGAGGCGAGCACCTCGAGCACCTCCAGCACCGCGACCACCCCGCGGTCCATCGCCACCACCGCGTCGACCCGATCGATATCCGCCTTGGCGGCACCGTCTTCCACCAGGAGCGTGATCATCGGCGCGTGCTCCACCGCGCGCAGCCGGGCCACGGTCTCGGCCAGGCCGGCCAGCCGCGCCACCGAGGCGTCGAGGACCACCACGTCGGGATGCCAGCGCATAGTCCGATCCACCACCTCGCGCCAGGCACAGGTACCCGCGAGAGCGAAACTGTTCGAGGCCGCCACCGCATCCTCGAAATTCGTTCGGGCGAAAGGCAAGTCGGAGGCCACCAGCAGGGTCCGCGGCTGGACCACACCGACACTGCGTAACCCGACTCGACGGCGACGGCCGTTGTGGAGCTGGTTCACCTGATCCGATCCGAACCCGACTGTCATGGCGGACCATCGGCCACATCGACGCGGGACTTGCCGAGCACCTGCGCTGTGCGGTGTTCCTCGTCCCCGGACAGTTCTTCGATCTCGGGTGCCCGGCGTTCCTCACCAGAGGGTCCGAAGACGATGCCGTTTTTCCAGCCGCTGCGTTCGAACAGCCGCATCACTGGTGTGGCTACGAAGGTGGTCACGATCGCCATCAGCGCCAGGATCGTGTAGAGCTGGCCCGTGATCAGCCCCGCGGTGAGGCCGATGTTGAGCAGAATCAGCTCCATCAATCCGCGGGCGTTGGCAAGTGAGCCCATCGCGCCGGCCTCGCGCCAGCTCATCCCCTGCCAACGCGCCGCGAGCCCGATCGCACCGAACTTGCCCGCGAAGGACACCACCATCACGACGGCCGCGACCGCCAGGACCTTCGGCTCGAAGATCAGGCTGAGCTTGGTGTTGAGTCCGGAGTAGATGAAGAACCCGGGCAGCAGCAGGTAGGCGACCAAGGGTTCGAAACGATCGCGGATGGTGTCGAGGAACTGCCCGCGCGGCATCACGCACCCGGCCACGAACGCCCCGAACACCGAGTAGATGCCGACGTAGTCGGTGAACCAGCTGCCGAGCAACACCACGAGCAGCACGATCACCAACGGCGTGACCGGCAGACCACCGGTGCGCTCGTTATCTCCGTTGCGTGGTTTCCAGGTGTTCAGTCGCACCAGGAAGCGCCGCGCGAGGACGGTCATGAAGACCAGATAGGCCAGTCCGCCGCCGATCGCGAGGAAGGCACCGGACATGCTGTCTTTGGTGGTGGCCACGACGGTGGCCAGCAGCACCCAGGCGCAGGCGTCGTCAAAAGCCGCACAGGACAGCGACATGGTGCCGAGCCGGGTGTTCAACAACCCCGAGGCGTGAATGATCCAGGCCAGCATCGGAAACGCGGTGATGGCGACCGCCGAGGCGACGAACAACCCACCCTGCACACTGCCGACTTTGTCGGTGAAGTAGTCACCTTGGCCGACCATCCACCAGCCGACCAGCCCACCCAGCACCAACGGGACTCCGATACCGGCGAACGAGGTGGCGCCGGCCTTGCCGAGATGCGACCGCAGAATCTCGAGCTTGAACGAGGCACCCACCAGGAACATGTAGAGCACCAGGCCGAGCTGGCCCACCACATAAATGGTGGTCAGATTCGGATGGGTGATCGTCGCCGAGCCCACCTTCAGCGTCGTCGGGAACAGCCATTCCTGCCCCGCAGGCCACACCGCACCCAACACCGATGGCCCCAAGACGAAGCCGGCGGCCATGATCGCCACCACCTGAACCTGCCCCAGCCGCCGGAACACCGGCCACAGCAGGCGACAAGTCACGAGAATGAACGCGACCTGCAAAAAGAAATGCGTTGCGACTTCGAGTAATGAGGGCATCGAAAACCTCTGATGTCAAAAGATGTGTCCACCTTCGCCGGAGCGAAGGTGGACAAACGGCTTACGGGGTCGGCATCGGTAGCACCTGCACAGTGGACCTCGCTGTCGCTACCAGCTTGTTGTCCTCGGTGTAGGCGTCGGCGTCGATGTAGATCGCCGTCCGGCCCGCCTTGCGCACGGTGGCGATCAGTCTGACCCGCTGCCCAGGAAAGGTCTGCCGCATGAAATGCGTGGTCAGCTCCAGCGTTGTCGCCGGACCGCGCGCCGTGAGATAGCTGAGCGGGCCGATGAGGTTGTCGAACATCGCTGAAATGAATCCGCCCTGCACCAGGCCGACGGCATTCGCGTAGGACGGCGGTGCCGCCGCCGTCGCGGTCAGCGACTTTCCAGGGACATACTCTTCGAACTGCATGTCCATGTCCTTCGCCGACGGCGGCGGCAACTGGAGGGTCACGCCGGGCGGGGTAAAACTGCGAAAGAGCTCGATGGTGTATTCGAGGACCTTGTCGTGTCCGTGAATCGTTGCTTCATCGCTCATTTGGTGGCTCCTCCATTGCTGCGACTCTGTTCCGCGGCTGTCAGAAATGTTTCCAACATCGTGTTGAACCCCGGCGCATGCTGGACGGCATGCCCCGCTCCGGGCAAATGGGCCCGCTGCGCGTCCAGGCGCGCGGCGATGGCATCGCACACCCGCTCGAGCGCGGGGTGGTGATCTCCCGAGAAGACCAGCGTCGGCACGCCCGCCTCGGTGATCGTCTCGAACCGGGGCTTGGCCTCGCGCGGCGAACGGAGCTTGCGGCCCATGTCCATCGCCTCACGCACGTCGTCGCTCACGTCGGCGAGCATCGCCGGGTCGACGCCTGCCACCGCGAAGAATTCCCGCTCGGCCTCCGCGTCGTCGGCGCTCTCGGCGAATCGATCGGACAGCTCCGCAAGCTCGCGCACGACTTCGTCCTCTTCGGCGGCGTTCCACAGCGGCGCCTCGATCAGCGTCAGGGACCGAACCAGGTGCGGCAGTCGCTCGGCCGCGATGATCGCGCCGAGCCCGCCGTAGGAGAAGCCGATGAGATGCACGCCGCCCGGTATTTCCTCGATGATCGCCGACAAATCGTCGGCGTCGGCGAGGAAGTCCTGCCACGGCGCGGCCGGGCTCGGCGAAAAGCCCCGGCGATTCGGCACGATCAGCGACCAGTTGGCCGCCAGATCCCGCTGCGCGGCCCAGGTCATCGGGGCGGGCATCCCGCCGTGCACCAGCACGACGGGCGGCCCGGTACCCGACTTCTGAATGGTCAGCGGCGCCGTTTCTTCTAAAGTCATAGCCTCTCGGTTCCTTCCAGAGTCATTGCTCTCTCCTCGGCCCGAACGATGGCTTCGTAACGCTCCGGCGTCAGCTCCTGGTAGGTGCGGTCCCCTGCGTCGCGCACATAGATCGGCTCCCCTTCCCGTGGCGCGAACCCCTCGCGCCGCAGTGCCAGCTTGGACAGTTTCAGTGTCGCCGTTGTTTCCAGCGAGGGCCGGACCCGAATGAAAACCGGTCGTGCGTAAGGCGGTAACGCCGCGTCCAGATACGCGGCGAGCGCCTCGCCATCGAATCGGGCACCGTCGGCGAGCACGACGGCCGCCATGCCGGCTCGGCCTTCGCGTCCCGGCACCGGCACGCCGTACACGCTGGCCGATGCGATACCTGGCCACCGCACGAGCTGCTCCTGCACCTCTGTGGTGGACACATTCTCGCCCTTATAGCGAAAGGTGTCGCCCAAACGATCCACGAAGAACAGATTCTTCTTGGCGTCAACGCGGAATACGTCGCCCGTGTTGTACAGCGCGTCGCCGTCGCGGAAGGCATCGGTGATGACCTTCGCGCGGGTGGCCTGTTCGTCCCGATAGCCGCCGAACGGTGTCTTCTTCCGAATCGGCCCGAGCAGCACCCCGACTTCGCCTGGCCCGCTCGGCACCAGACGACCGTTGTCGCGCACGAAATCGTCGCGCTCGAAGTCCCATTTCGCGAGTTTGCCGCCGAGGCGCAGCTTGCCGACCGACCCGACCTCGCCGGACAGGTTGATGGTGGCGATATTGCCCTCGGTGGACGCGTACATCTCGACGATCCGGGGTATCGCGAATCGCTCTTGCATGGTCGTCCACACATCGGCCTGCAGCCCCTGGCCGACCATCACCCGGACCCGATGCCCGCGATCGCGATCGTCGGCCGGGGTGTTGACCAGGTACCGGCACATCTCGCCGATGTAGTTGCAGCCCGTCGCCTCGAAACGGTGCATGTCGTGCCAGAACGTGCCCGCGGAGAACCGGCGGCCGAGCGCCAAGGTGGCACCGTGCGCGAGCACGCTCGACAGCGCGATCACCAGCGCGTTGGTGTGGAACAGCGGAAGGCAGTTGTAGATGACATCCGAGGGTTCCAGACGCCAGGCCAGCGCGCCGGTGACCCGGCCGACGGAGGTCAACCGCTGGTAGCTCATCACCGCGGCCTTGGGCAGCCCGGTCGTTCCGCTGGTGAAAATGTAGGCGCCCGTGTCGCCGAGGGTGTACTCGGCGGTCTCGGGTGGATCGGTGGACGTCGGGCTCTGCACGAACCGCAGCAGACCCCCGGCGTCCCCGGCGGGCACCTTGCGGTCCTCGTCCACCCGGCAGCGGACGAGCAGTTCGTCCGCCACGCGGTCGCGGACGGCGAGGAACGCGGGCAGGCACTCCGAACCGACGGTCATCTGGTTCGCCCCGCAGACCGAGATGGCGTGCGCGAGCCCGTCGCCGCGGGCCCGCGTATTCACCAAAGCCGTTACCACGCCGAGCTTTCCGGCCGCCAGATAATGCCAGACGAACTCGGGCCGGTTCTCCATGAGCAGGGCGAGCACGTCGCCTTTGCGCACACCCGCGGCCCGATACGCGTGCGCGATCCGGTTGACGATGCGATTGGCCTGCGCGTAGTCGAATTGCTGATCCTCGTAGAGCAGGAAGGGATGCTCGGCCTGCCGCACGCTTCTGCGCTCGAGCTCGACGGCCAGTGTCCGGTTCGACCCGGTGCCTTCGAGCAGGCCGCGGGCGAGGGTTCCGTACGACTGGATTCGGTGGATCAGCGACACGCTAAGCGCTCCTCCTTGTGCTGTCGGTCCTACGCCTGCAGGGCCGCCTCGGCGGGCTCGCGCTGCGGCAGGTCGATCCGTGCGGCGATCTCCTGCTCGAACGAGTCCGCCCAGGATGCCAAGCGGTCGACATTGCGCCGCATGTCGCGGAAGGTCTGCGCGGCGGTCTTGTCGGTGAGCAGATCCAAGTGCAGCTGCGCGCAGATCGGCACCTTGCTGTACTCGACGAACAGATACTTGTCCGGCTGCGGGGCCTGCGCCGCGAAGGCACGCAGGTTCGCCTGCATCCGCGACTGGATGCCGAAGAACCTCGACGCGATGGGATGGAACTCGGCGGCCGCGTCCGGGCTGGTGAGCAAGCCGCGGAACAGCATCTGCGACGGCAGTGCCCAGTAGAACGAGGTATCCCACATGACCTTGGTGAACATCGCCGGAGCGTGCCCGAAGATCTGGTAGTTGTCGTGGTACATCTGCAGGTAGTTCGGCCACAGGTCCTCGAGCAGCAGCCGGTTGTAGGACTGCGCGACGTCCTCGGTCAGCCTGCCCTTGCGGTCGAGCTCGATCATCCGCGTCGTCATGGTGTTCGTGTACGCGATGTAGTCCGAACCCGGGCTGTAGAAGGCGTCCAGGAAGACCGCCGCCTCACCGACGCACGCCCACCGATTGTGCGAAAAGGCTTGGGTAGAGCCGTAGCTCGCGTTGCGCAGCGCCAAGAAGTCGAGCAACTCGGCGTTCTCGGTGAACTTCGCCAGCGTCGGCTCGTACTCGGCGATCCACTGCCGCGCTTTGGTTTCCGTCGAGTACGTCCTGAACGGATGGATCCGCTCGTCGGTCACGATGCCGATGCTCGTGTTCCCGGACGACAGCGGAATCATCCACACCCAGTACCCGGTACCCATCAGGTGATTGGTCGAAAACCACCGGCGCTCTTGGGTCTTCGGCATCCAGGTGGGGCTGGTCGGCGCGGCCATCTTCTCCACGTCGTACTCACCCTTGAGGCGCCACCAAGCCGCGTTGATCTTGTGCGGACTCGGGGTGCCGAGGCCGAGCTTGCGCTGGATCAGCTTGCCACGGCCCGAGGCGTCGGCGACGAAACGCGTTCGGACACTGCGCTCGCCGACACCGGCGATCTCATAGGTGACCACATGATCGTCATCGCCCTCGGCCAGGTCGATATCGATGACCTTGGCCTGCTCGATCAGGTCGATGCCGAGATCCTTGGCGCCGTGGCGCAGATCGCGCTCGAAGATGCCGCGGTCGATCTGGTACGACGGCACCCGGGCGAACCGGCGCGCTCCGATCTCGGGCCGCGCCTCGAACGGGCCGTGCTGATCGCCGAAGAAGAGGCGGAGCCCGAGCTTGTGCAGGTGCTGCTTGTTGAAATATCCGGTGAGGCCGAGCTGCTCGGTGAAGTAGTGCGCGCCGCCTTCGACCGTCGCCTCCCCCACCTTGTAGGCGCCGTCCGGGATATCACCGCCGGTCCGCTCCAGCACCAGCACCGTGAGGTCCGGCATGCTCCGCTTGAGCTGCCGCGACAGGGTCAGCCCCGCCAGGCCGCCGCCGCAGACCACCACGTCGTAACGTTCGATCGGTTTCATCATTTTTCTCCGTTCGAGCTACTGCTCAGTGCCCATCCATCAGGCTGGTGAAGCTGGGGAACTGGTCTTCGGCGGACAGCTCGTCGGCGATTGTCCGCATCACCTGTGCACTCGGGTTCTGGATGAACAGGTGGCCACCGGGAACGGTGGTGAGCTCGAACCGGCCGCTGGTGAGCTTCTCCCAGCCCTGCAGCTGGTCGACCTCGAACAGCGGGTCCTCGGCGCCGCGCAGCACCGTGATCGGCGCCCGCAAGACGACGCCGTGTTCGAATCGGTAGTCGCCCAACATCTTCAGGTCCGCGCGCACCGCGGGCATCATCGGCTTGACCGACGCCTCGTCCTCGACCGGGATCGTGAGCAGCTCGTTGTCCCGCAGGACCTCGAGCACCCGGCTGTCCGATTCCCGGTCCATGTCGAACCCGTCACGAATGTGCTTCAGGTTGCGCACGTAGCTCTCGACCAGCGCGGGCGAGGGCCAGCCGCCGATGATCAGCTTGAGCGGAATTTCCGCGTAGTTCTGCTCGAGGTACTTGGTGAGCTCGTAGGCGAGCAGGCTGCCCATGCTGTGCCCGTAGATCGCGAAGGTCCGGTCCAGGTGCGGCAGCATCGCGTCGGCCAGTTCCGCGATGAACTCCGGCATCGAGTCGATCGGCACCTCGTTGACGCGGTCCTCCCGGCCCGGGTACTGGATGCCGACCACCTCGACCGTGTCCGGCAGGTAGTTCGGCCACGGCGTGAAGACCGACGCGCCGCCACCGACGAAAGGCATCGCGAACACGCGCAGCGACGCCGTACTCGACCGGCCCTTGACGGTATGGATCCAGCGTTGCGGCCCTGCGTTTTCCGCCGAGGCGGGCAGCACACCGTTCGCCTCGCCGAAGACCTGAGCGAGCACCTCGGTGGCGAGTTCGACCAGCGTCGGCCCGCGCATCAGACCCATGGTCGGGAAGTCGATGTCGAGATGCTTGGCCAGCGAGTTACGGATCTGACCGGCCATCAGCGAGTCCATGCCGAGATCGGTCAATGCGACGTCGTGTGCCAGCCGGTCGATCGGCATGTCGAAGATCCGCGAGATCTGTTGCGACAGAGCCTCTACCAGCCGGGGCTGCCGCAAACCCTCGTCGAGATCGAGGAGTTCGGCACGCAGCCCCTCGGTGCCGCCGGTGCTGGCGGACCCGACGCTGTCGGCCAAAGCCAGATGAGCCAGCCGTGGCGAACTGCGGATGATCGGCATGACCTGGTTCATCTTCGCCCAGTTGACACCGAAAACGCTGGTGCTGGCGACACCTTGGGCCAGGCATCGGCCGATGAAGTCGAGTGCGTGGTCGGGCGAGATCGGCGTCCAGCCCAGTCGAGCGAGGGTGTCGAGCTTGTTGCGTGCCACGAAGCCGACTTCGGCCATGGCACCCCAGTTGATGGTCAGCGCGGTCAGCCCGAGTTCATGGCGATGGGTCGCGAGAGCTTCCAGGAACCCGTTGGCCGCAGCGTAATTGGCTTGGCCCGGGGTGCCGACGTTCCAGCTCATCGACGAGAACATGACGAACGCGTCCAGCTCGAGGTCCCGCGTGTGGTTGTGCAGGTGCCAGGCACCGTCGACCTTGGGCTGTACGGTGCGCAGGAAATCCGCCTCGGTCATGCCCGTCAGCGGACCATCGGTCAAAACCATTGCGGCGTGGTAGATCCCACGCAGTGGTGGCAGCTCCGCGATCCGTTCCAGTAGGCCGACCACCTCGGCCTCGATGGACACGTCGGCCCGTTCGAGCACCACGTTCACGCCGAGGGTCCGCATCGCCTCGATGGGCTCCTCGTTCTCCTCGTCGATCTGGGCGCGGCGCCCGACCAGCACCACGGTGCGGGCACCCTTCTCGACCAGCCACTCGGCGGTGCGCAGACCGAAACCGGTGTACCCACCCGTGATCAGGTAGGTGCCGTCGGCGTCGACGGCCTCGTCACCACTCGAGGTCGGGTGCACCAGCAGCTCGGTGTCGGGCCGGTACTCGACGACGATCTTGCCGATCTGCTTGGCGGTGACCATGTACCGGAACGCCGAGGCCACCTCGGTGGCATCGAAATCGGTGTGCGGCAACGCGGGCAGCGTGCCGGCGGCGACCGCGTCGAGCACCTTGGTCATCGACTCGCGGCACAGCGCCGGGTCTTCCTTCAGCATCCGGTCGATGTCGATCGCGGAGTAGCTGAGGTTGTTGCCGAACGGCTTCAGACCCAGTTTGTAGTTGTCGTAGATGTCCTTCTTGCCGATCTCGAGGAAGCGCCCACGGGGGCGAAGCAGCTCGAGGCTCTTCGGAATCGTCTCGCCCTGCAGGGAATTGAGCACGATGTCGACGCCGTCGTAGCGCGCCCTGATCGCCTGGGCGAAGTCGAGCGAGCGAGAGTCGAAGACGTCGGCGATGCCCAGCGAGCGCAGGTAGTCCCGCTTCTCGTCGCTACCCGCGGTGGCGATCACCGTCGCACCGAACGAGTGCGCGATGTGCACCGCGGCCAGCCCGACGCCGCCGGCCGCCGCATGCACAAGCACCCGGTCGCTCGGGCGCAGCCTGCCCACTTCCACCAGCGCGTACCACGCGGTCAGATAGGCCATCGGCAGCGTGGCGGCCTCGACGTCCGACAGGTTCGACGGCGTGGCGTAGACCCGCCTGGCATCGGCGACCACCAGGTTGCCGAAGCACCCGCGGGCGAACGCGACGACCCGATCGCCGGGCGCCAGACCGTCCACGTCGGGTCCGACCTCGGTGATGATGCCCGCACACTCCACGCCGAGGTTGCTTTCGTAGAACCCGCCGAAAGTCGCGCCCTCCGAGAGCAATCCGAGCGTCAGCATGATGTCGCGGAAGTTCAGGCCGGTGGCGAGGGGCCGAATGGCGACCTGACCACTGCCAAGCACGGGCAGCTCCTGCCGTTCGTAGCGCAGCTGCTCGACGCCCGACTCGGCGGGCACCGCCAACGCGAACGGGGTTTCCTCCGATACCCGGGCCGGGATCGCGACCGAGTCCTCGAACTCGCTGAGCGAAACATGCTCGAGACGGTCGATGAAACGAGTGTCCGCGCGGAAGGCGACCTCTTCGTCGGCCGTGTCCACGTGCAGCAGTTCGTCGAACAGCTGCGTCGCGCGTTGTTCGGTGCGCGCGGCCGGGTCGAAGTCGAAGATCTTCGCCCGCAGGCTGCTGTGCTCGCTCAGCAGCACCCGCAGGATGCCCCAGCTCGGAACCTGGCTCAGCGCAACGCGTTCCGCCCGATCGAGGACATGCGCCCCCGCGGTGGCGATCCACAGCCGAGGCGCCTGCGCCCAGTCCAGCTCCTCGACCGCCTGGGCCAGTGCGATCACGCTGTAAGCCCCCTGGCTTTCCACCGCGGGCAGCGCCTCGGTGGTCAGCTCGGTCCCTGCGAAGTCCAGATTCCACAGATGCAGCACACCGGCCACCTCGCCGACGTTCGCACGCACCTGCTCGAGCACGCGCTGCAAATCCGCGCTGCTGTTGGCGCGCGCCCGGAAGGCGCGGTCGCCGATCTGCTCGAATTCTGCACCGCGCGTGACGATCACGCCGGACGCACCGGCCTCGTCCAACAGCGTGACGTAGCGTTCGCCGACACCGTCGACATCCGCGAGCACCACCCAGGGCGCGGCCTCGACGCGCGGCTGATACGGCGCGAGGTCGATGGCCTTGGTCCGCGCCAGGATCACCGAGTTGCCGGTCTCCTCCGGTGTCGCCATGTCGGAGAAGATCTGCACGCCCTCGAAGCCGACGGTGGGCAGGAACTCGCGCCAGGTCGCCTCCCGCATCAGCGGATAGTCGGGCCGCAGCTCATGGTCGCTGAACGCCCACCAGCCCTCGGTCATGCCGAAGGTCAGGTCGACCCAGTGCGGTGGCACCGTCGCCTCGACGACCAGCAGCAGCCCTTGCGAGGTGAGCAGGCGCTGCACGTTGCCGAGGGTGTGGCTCAGACTTGCGGTGGCGTGCACCACATTCGAGGCCACCACGATGTCGTAGTAGTGCGGATCGAAGCCCTGGGCCTCGATGTCGTGCTCTATGTCGAGGACGCGGTAATCGATGAAGTCGTATTCGCTGAAGCGATGACGCGCCTTGCCGAGGAACAGCTGCGTGATGTCGGAGTACACGTATTCCGCACGGCCAGCAGGTAATTCGGACAGGACGTAGGGCGTCGTGCCGCCCGTGCCGGCACCGATCTCTAGCACCCGCACCGGTCGATCGGCGGGCAGCTCGCGCACGCACTCGGCGACGACCTTGCTGACGAGGCGATTGGCTTTGCCGAACGAGAACGACGGACCGTAAAGGTCTGCGACCGACTGGAATTCGTCCTCGGGGAAGATCAGCTCGATGGGATTGACATCATCGCGAAGCACCGCGTCCAGTTCCGTGCCGCACCGTTCCAGCACAGCGAGCTCGGGCACGCATTCGTCGGGTCGCCGCCCCCGCAGCTCGGCGAGAGCCGCGACCGTATCGACCCGCTCCGGCACCACCAGCAGCCGCCACGCGTCACCGTCCTGCTCGGTAATCCCGTGCTGCGAAAGCAGTTCCAGTACCCGAGCCAGGTAGCGGAGGTGCTTGTCGGCCACCCCCATCTCGGCCGCGATCTCGTCGACGGCAAAGCGTCGGCCGACCGCGAACCGCATGCCGAGCTTGTAAAAGGCCTCGGTCATGTACGCGACGCAGAGCTCGTTCATCTCCGCTTCGGTCACCGCGTGGTATTCGCGGTTGACCGGCCAGTGCCGCAGCTCGTCGACCAGCGGTTCGACGGCCGCGTCGAGGGCGGCCACCGAGGGGAAGGTGTCGGCCGGGATACGCGTCTTCGTGCGCACCGGCGACTCGTGCCAGCGGAACTCGTAGAGCCACTGCAGCAGCGCGTCGCCGTCCTCGGTGCTCTGGGTGATGGACTTGCCCTTGAAGCCTTCGAGCTCGGCCACCAGCGTGCCGTCTTCGTTGACGATCCACAGATCGCCGTAGCAGTAGGCGATGTCGTCGGTGACCTGCGCGCGCCCGTAGCAGTACACCCGGCCGGTTGCCTTGGCGTAGAAGCTGAGCCGCTTGACCTCGACCGGCAGGTAGAGCGTCTTGTCCTCGTTGTTCGGGTCGTTGCCCATCGAGATGGACAGCGACTGGAAGCAGGAGTCAAGGACCGCCGGATGGATTGCGTGCCTTGGTGCTTCATCCGCGAGCGCGGCCGGGGTATCGATCCGCCCGAGCGACTTCAGGTCGGCGTAATTGAGCTTGGTGATCGCCTTGAACGTCGGGCCGAGGAGCAGGCCGTTGTTGCGCAGCTTCGCGAAGACCTTGCCCGGTTCGATCTCTTCGGGGCATTCCGCGTCGAGCTCGGCGAACGGCACCGGCAGCTCGGTGGCGGGGGCGCCGCGGCGCAGCGTGCCGACCGAATGCTGGGTCCAGTCCTTGTCGCCGTCCTGACGGCTGTACACCGAGTAGTGCAGCGACTCGGTCAGCACCACCTGAACGACGGGGGCGGGCCGGTCGTCGAAGACGAATAGCGCGCGGCGGAACTCGACATCCTCGAGCGAGTACAGGCCCGGGCCGAACGCGCTCTCCGCGCAGCCGAGCACCATGTCCAGGTACGCCGCGCCCGGGAAGACGATCGGGCCCTGCACCCGGTGGTCGTCGAGCCACGGGAAACGCTTCGGGTCGAGCACCAGTTCCCACACGTGCTTGCCCGGCTCGTCCGCGACCCGGCCCTGCTCGCCGACCAGCGGATGGGCCAGTGACGGGAAGCGCCGGTCGTGCGCCAACGGCGTTTCCAGCCAATAGGTTTCGCGCTGCCACGGATAGAACGGCACCTGCACGCGCTGGCCGACCCCGGCGAACAGGGCATCCCAGGACGGCTCGAACCCGGCCACATACAGTGTGGCGAGCGAGGACAGCAGGGTCTCGCGATCGCTCTGCTTACGATGCAGCGACGCGACGGCAACGCCATCGGCGTGCCGCTGGTCGAGCAGCTCCCCGATGGCCGTCCCGTGAATCGGGTGCGGGCCGAGCTCGATGAACGCCAGGTGCTGATCCTCGATGAGACGATCGACGGTGGGCGCGAACTTCACCGGCTCGCGCACGTTGTGCCACCAGTACTCGGCATCCAGCCCGCCGGTCGGCACGATGTCCGCGGTGACCGTGGAGTACATCGGCACCGTCGCCGGACCCGACGTGAGGCCGGACAGCGACGAAATCAGTTCGTCCCGCAGCGGATCCATGTGGTGGCTGTGGAAGGCGACGCTGACCTGAAGCATGCGTGCGAAGATCTTTTCCGCGCCGAGCTCGCGCTCGATCTCTTCGAGGGCATCCGGATCACCGGCCAGGGCAATGGATTCCGGGCCGTTGAGCGCCGCGATGGATACCCGTCCCGCGTACCCGGCGACCCGCTGCTCGACCTCGCCGAGCGGCAGGCCGACCGCGAGCATCTTGCCCTTACCGGAGGCCTGCTGCTGCACCCGGCTGCGGTGGAAGATCACCCGGACCGCGTCCTCGAAGGACAACGCCCCCGAAACATACGCCGCGGCAACCTCGCCGATGCTGTGCCCGACCACGGCCGCGGGCACGATGCCCCAACTCTGCCACAGCGCCGCGAGTCCGACCTGCACCGCGAAGACCGCGGGCTGGGCGATGAAGGTCTCGCCGATGCGACTGTCGGCTTCGTCGCGACCGAGTTCCTCGAGCACGCTCCAGTCGGCGTGCTTGGCCAGCTCGCCGTCGACCCGCTCGACGGTCTGCCGGAATACCTCGTTCTGCGTGAGCAGTTCGCGCGCCATGCCCCACCACTGCGGGCCCTGGCCGGAGAACACGAAGGCGACGCTCGGCGCGGCGGCCGCCTTTACACCGCTGCGAATCGTCTCCGGCGCAGTGGCTTTCGCGACATCGCGCAAGGCGTCGCGGAGTTCGTCGGTGGACGAGCACACCATGGCGAGGCGGTGGTCGTAGTGCGCACGCGTCTGGGCCTGGGTGGCGGCGATGACGGGCAGGGCCGCCGTCGGCTCGTCCAGGAATTCGGCGTAGCTGTCGGCGTAGGCGTGCAGCGCGTCCTTGGTCTTCGCGCTGAGTGTGAACAGCACCGGCGCCGATACCGTCTCGGGTTGCGTATTCACGGTGTCCGCGTTGGCATTTGCCTCGTCCGCGGTCCGCGTTCCGGCAGGCGGACCTTCCAGGATCACGTGGGCATTGGACCCACCGAACCCGAAGGAGTTCACACCCGCGAGGCGAGGCCCAGCACCCGGCCACGGCTGGCGAGTCTGGGCGAGCCGCAGGCCCAATTCCTCGAACGGGATTTCCTTGTTCGGCACCTCGGCGTGCAGGTTCGCCGGGATCTCGCCGTTGCGCAGCACCAGGCAGGCCTTGATGACGCCGGCAATGCCCGCGGCCGACTCGAGGTGACCGAGGTTCGACTTCACCGCGCCGACGATGCACGGCCCGTTGCCATTTCGGCCGACGCCGAGCGCCTTGCCGAGCGCGCGTGCCTCGATCGGGTCACCGACCGCCGTTCCGGTGCCGTGCGCTTCGACGAAGCCGATATCCGACGGCCGGACGCCGGCGTCACGGCAGGCGTCGATGATCATCTGCGCCTGCGAGTCCTCGCTCGGCACGGTCATGCCGTTGGTGTGACCGTCCTGGTTGGTCGCGCTGCCCCGGATCACCGAGTAGATGCGGTCGCCATCGGCGACGGCGGCGGACAGCTTCTTGAGCACGATCGTGCCCGAGCCCTCACTGCGGATGTAACCATCACCGTTGTCGCTGAACGACTTCGAGCGGCCTTCCGGCGACAAGAATGTGCCCTGGCTGAAGCCGATGGTCGCCTCGGGGATGAGCAGCGTGCTGACGCCGCCGACGAGGGCCATCGACGCCTCACCGGAACGGATGCTGCGACACGCGAGATGGATCGCGATCAACGAGGACGAGCAGGCGGTATCCACGATCATGCTGGGGCCGCGTAGGTCGAGGAGGTACGAAACCCGGTTGGCCACAATGCAATTGGTGATACCGGTCATCGTGTGGCCACCGATGAGGTAACGGTTCTCCGGATTGAGCTGGATGATGCCGTAGTCGTGACCGGAGACTCCTGCGTAGACCGCGGTCTTCGTGCCTGCCAGGTCTTCTGGCACAATTCCCGCGTCCTGCAACGCTTCCCACGTCGTCTCGAGGAAGAGGCGCTGCTGCGGGTCGATCCGCGCGGCCTCGTGCGGGGTGATGCCGAAGAAGGCGGCGTCGAATGACGACACGTCATCGAGGTATCCGCCCTGCCGTGTGCGCAGGTGGCCGGGCCGGGCCGCGTCGCGATCGTAGAAGGCGGCGCCCGACCAACGGTCCTCCGGGACCTCACGTACGGCATCCCGCTCGTCGAGCAGGAGTTGCCAGAAATCGCCTACATCGGAAACTCGTCCCGGAAACCGGCAACCGATCCCTACGACGGCAATGCCCTCGTTGGCGGTCGACTCGGCCTCGATCGAGGAGCTGTGCACAGAATCCATCGCATTACCTTCGTTTTGTAAACACACATCTATCGACCACGCCGGACAACGTCCCAGTTGTTGCCGTCGAGCCGACCAGGATCCGTATCGACCATTCGCGCGTGGCGTGCCGATGCGCGCGGTCGCGGCATCGATCCCCTAGGCGAGGCGATATCGAGCAGGCTGTCTTTTTAAGTCGGCGGTCATGTTCCCCCCTCGAGGAACATGACTGCCGATACGAGATGATCGCCAACCGAATGACTTTCGGACGACGGCAGGGCTGAATCGAATGCCAAGCCGTTGCCGACACCGCTGTCGGCGCCCTGCGAACGGAAACTCGGCGGTCGCACCGAGCCGTTCGAACGCCGAGCAGGCGATGAATCATCGGCAATGAGCAGGGTGGAGCGGTCGGCGCAGGCAGCCGTCATGTCATCGGGAGTCGTGCTGAACTTCCACATGATCGGTGCCCACCTCACGCCTAGTGCTCAGATCCGCACTCATGAAACCGAATTTAACGACCGCAATCACTCATGTCAACACATCGGTGTGCATTGGTGTGCATCGACGCCTCATCGATGCGCATCCTCGAGGAGGGTATCGCGCGCATAACAAAGCCGTAAGGGCATGATCTTGCTATTGCGCCCTGCCATGTCAGGAGATGAGCTGGAATGCACGTACATGAGCAGTCAAGTGGTACGATGCATCCCATGGGCGACGAATTGGGCGCCAGCGAGACCGTGAAGCGTAATAAAGTCGAGTCGGCTGGACAGCGGTTCGGACGGCAGCTGAAGGCGTTCCGGCAGCGAAATCTTCCCGATGACCTGGTAACTCACCAGCACATCCACGACCTGGGCGGTCCTACTCGGAATGTCCAGTCCCGCATCGAAAGCGGGCAGGTCGACACGATCAGCGCCACCACCGAGGCAAAGTACAACCGGGCGCTGGAGGCCCTCGGCCTGCCGGCCGGGAGCGCGACCTCGGCGCTGTACCACGGCGGCATGCTGGTCCCGCCCGCTGACGAACGACCTACCGCGGCAACGCTGGTGGACGACGACGATGTCGAGAGCGGCGTAAGCGCGCTGCAGAACCTGACTCGTAAACACCGATCCGTGGTGGATCTGGTGACCGAGCTCGACCGGCTCGGCATCGAGTTGAAGCGGGCGCGCAGCCACACCGAGGGCTATCAGCTCATTTTCCCCAAAACGGCGATCGACCGACTACTTCAGGCGCTGCAAAATACCGCCGACCCAGGAGATCCTGGGCACGAAGCCGGTCGGGACGACACCAAGCAGACGTAGTCGGCGCAGCGATCCCGCGGACTGGATATGCCTGGGACACAGCGGATCGGGACCGATCGCGCGGGCTGCCGCGTTAGCAGGCAACGAGGTTCCGCCGGGCCCGGCGCACTCCCACACCGACTGAGACACAACGGAACCCGAGGGCGCTGCCACCGCGATGCGCGGTGCCGCCGCGCTGGATCGGTGGCGCGCACGGTGCGCGAAAGCCGTCGTCGACAGAGCCCCGGATCGGTCGAAAATCCTTCGGCGCCAGGATGTTTCGGCGTACTACCGGCACTCGATCTGCCACCGCCCCTGGGCCGCAGCCCGTTCCGGCACCGCCGTTCATCCGTATCAGACCAGGTCAACGGCACAATCAATTCCCCTTGACCGCACAATTACAAGTACGCGAAGCGCGGGTGACAGGTAGGCTATAACCCAGCCCGGCAAGTCGATGATGGTGACTCGACGTGTGTCGACATGCCGGTCACCTGAAGACATCTAGAACAATGGAGAAGGTCGCGCTTCCCGTGAGTAACGGACGTCTTCGACGAAAACATTGCGCCGGCGGCAACGATGCCGCTGTTGTGCGCGATAACAAGGTGAAGATCTCCAGGTGCTCGGGGGAGGAAATCGTGAACGCATCCGATCCGCATTCCGCCGTCCTCGACGCTGCAGCTCGCACCAGCGGTTATGCCGGCGAACCGGACACTATCGGCGCGGATCGCCTCACTCGGACGAGGAGGCAAGTGACATGTTGAGACTGTTCCGGCGCAAGGTCTCCGCCCTCGTGCGGCACCCGGCCCGAGGCAAGCTCTCCACGCGTGCCCGCCTGCAAGCCGTGGTCGATCGTCTCGAACTGCCCGCCGACTGGACCATCGAGGAGTTCATCGCCTCGGTCGAGCGCATGCGCGGGCGGCGGATCGTGCGATTGCTGCTGCCGCCCACCGCTCCGGTCGGGCTGTGCGGACTGTGGCTGGCGTGCAAGGGCTACGACGTGATCTTCCTGCGGCAGTCCACCGACCCCGCCGTCGAACTGCACGTGGCATTGCACGAGGTCAGCCACATGCTGCTCAATCACGGCCAAGACACCTCGCTTTCGGCGGTGGAATGGTCGACACTCACGAATGGCGTGCCGCTGAACCACGAGATCGACCTGTCCACGGTGCGCGCCGCCCGCGGTGCGTCCAGCTACGCATCGATCGAAGAGTACGAAGCCGAACTGCTTGCGACGCTGATCGGCTTCCGTGCCAGGACGGTCGGACCGCGCCGCGACCCGATGTTGAAAGAGCTGTAGCGCGCATGTGGCCGCACGACCACCTGCCGGCCGGGGTCACCATCTCCGCGACGGTGCTCATCATTGCCATCACGTTGATCCGGCTGGCCTTGACCCTGCACACCTCCATTTTCGGGCGGCTGATCAATACGCTGCTCGGCTTCGACGCGGCCGCCGCCTTCCTGCGGGAACCGGTGTTCGCGCGCCACGTGGCCAGGGTCATCCCCGGCGGCCTGCCCACCGTGTTCGACACCTGGCACTGGCTCACCGTTACCGCGTGGGCATTCGGGCTCGGGATGGCATTGCTGCACGAAAACGGCCCGGTGCGGTACCGCATCCAGTTCCGGATCGTGCTCGGGCTCTCGGGCGCCATCGGCCTGGCCTTCCTCGCGTTGAGCGCGCCGGCGCGGGCGCACGGGCTGGCGTCCATCGCCGAGTACGGCGGGTGGCGTTACGGCATCTATATCGCGTTGTATTCGGCTCTGCCCGTGCTGGTTTCGTGTTATTACTACGTACTGAAGGTCAGGGGCACGGTGTGGCGGACCACCACCCTGTGGGAGCGGATCACGGTGGCCACCCTGGTCGGTTTCGGCATCGCCAGCTCGCTGCCCGTCTGCTTGATGGCGGTCTCCGCGATCCTTGACTTCGCGGGCGCGGGCAACGCGTTCACGCGCAGCACCTACGACCTGGTGTCCAACGGTTTCGCCTCGGGTGAGCCGGGGCTGATCATCTTCGTCGCGCTGGTCATGGTGTTCGTGCCGTCCTCGGCACAGGCGGTCGTGCAGCTGCTCCGGCTGGATGACGAATCACGTTCCGCGCGACGGATTTATCCGATCTGGCGGGATTTGACGGACGCCGCGCCGCAGGTCGTGTTCCAGCTGAAACGGGCGGACAGCTGGAACGTGTCACCGCAGGAGCGGCTGCACCGCAGGCGGATGGAGATCCACGACGCGGCCGAGATCGTGGCCAGATACGTGCTGCCCCTGCCCACCGCCGTCGACGAACTGATCGAGACAAGCGTCGACGAGGACGATCAAGAACACCTGCGCATGGTCGCCGAGCTGGTCCTGGCGGCGCAACGGCTCACCGCGGGCGGTGGCGAACCGACCGGCGAACCCGCCGCACGCGCGGCCGACCTGCCCGACGAGCAGACGCTGCTCCGGTTGTGGCAGCCCGCGAAGTCGCTGCTGCACACGGCCACGGCCACCACGGCACGCCGAACACCTATCGGCGCACAGTAATTCGCGCCGCACGCCCGCCACGACCCGATCGGCGCCCGCGCCGGACAGGCTGACGGCGCGGTCAGCGCACGCTGCACAAGATACGCCTGCCTACGCATAGCTCCGCTGCATGAACATTTTTCTGTACGTCGACGTTCTCCTGTGGTGTAATCGTGTCGGTTCTATCGACCGAACAGATCATTCGCTGATTATTTGCCGCTCAGCGTTCGTGATGCTCGAATGGGCATCGACCGCACATACGTCCGCGATCCGCTGAGCCAGCAGAATCCGCCTCCGGCGTCGACGCCGTTGCCGGGGTCGGCAGCACGTGCAGTGAAGGGGAACAATGGCTTCCATCGATCCGGTGAGCCCGGCGCATCCGAACGTTCTCATCGTCGGCACCGGATTAGCCGGTATCGGGATGGCCATCGAGCTGTTGAACGCGGGCGAACGCGATTTCGTGGTTCTCGAAAAGGCCGACGGCGTCGGGGGTGTCTGGCGGGAAAACACCTATCCGGGATGCGGTTGCGACGTCATGTCGATGATGTATTCGTATTCGTTCGCGCCGAACACCGACTGGACTCGGCTGTACGCCGGCCAGCCGGAGATACTCGATTACATCCGGCGCGTGGTGAAGGACTACGAGCTCGAACCGTATATCCGATTCCGCTCCGAGGCGGTGTCCTACGAATTCGATGCCGCCGACGACCGCTGGGTGGTGCGCACCGCGGACGGCGACGAATACCGCCCGCGCACAGTGGTTGCCGCGCACGGCGCACTGCACAAGCCGAACATTCCCGACTTCGAGGGACTCGACAGCTACACCGGCTCGGTGTTCCACTCCGCCCAGTGGGATCACTCGGTGGATCTCACCGGCAAACGGGTCGCGGTGATCGGCACCGGCGCGAGCGGCATGCAGCTCGCGCCCCAAATCGCCGGTACCGCAGCACATGTCGCGGTGTTCCAGCGCAACCCACACTGGGTGCTGCCGAAAATGGACCGCCCGGTGAGCACTATCGAGCAACGACTGTTCAAGGCCTTCCCCCGGCTGATGCGGATCTACCGCGGCGGCTCGTTCCTGATGCACGAGGCACCGGTCTTCGGCTACTTCCACCCGCCGTTGAACTTCCTGCTCGAGCGCCTCTCGCTGCACCATCTGCGCAAGCAGGTGCCCGACCCGGAATTGCGCGCGAAGCTCACCCCCACTTACGCTTTCGGCTGCAAACGAATCCTGTTCTCCAGTGATTTCTATCCTGCCCTGCAGCGCCACGATGTCAGCCTGGTGACCGACGACATCGCCGAGTTCACCGAGTCCGGCATCCGCACGGCGGACGGCGAACTGCACGAGGCGGACGTTGTCATTCTCGGCACCGGATTCGCCACCGACAACCGGTGCGCCACCGAGCACATCGTCGGCCGGGACGGCATCACCATCCAGGAGGCGTGGCGCGACGGCACCGAGGCCTACCTCGGCATGACGGTGGCGGGTTTCCCGAACTTCTTCATGATCATGGGCCCGAACTCCGGCGGCGGCGCGGTCTCGATCCTCTTCATGATCGAAGCCCAAGTCCGCTACATCGCGCGGTGCCTGCGCATGATGGGCGAGCGAGGTTCGACCCGGTTCGAGGTGAACGACGGCGTGCAGCGCGAATTCAACCGGTGGGTGCAGCGCAAACTCAGCAGATCCGTCTGGGTGACCGGCGGCTGCCACAGCTGGTTTCTCGATCACACCGGCCGCAACCGGCAGTCCTGGCCGGGCACGGGCACGAGTTACTGGCGCGCGACTCGTCACCCCAAAGCGGCGGCCTTCGAGCTCTCGGGGCGGTAAGCGTCCGGCAAACCCCGCCGACGACGAATGGTCTCGCCGTCGGTGGGTAACGACCGCATATGCTCAGATTCTTCCTAGTCGGTTTCCTCGCGGTGGCCACCATCGCGGTCGGGGTCGCCGCGTCGATCGGGTCGTGGGCGTGGTGGGTGCTGCTCGCTGGCCTGGTGGTCCTGCTCGCGGTCGGCGTCTACGACCTGGTGCAAACGCGGCATTCGGTATTGCGGAACTATCCGTTGCTCGGGCACATGCGCTACCTGCTCGAAAGTTTGCGGCCCGAGATTCAGCAGTACTTCGTCGAACGCAACTTCGACGGACGGCCCTTCGACCGGGACATCCGCTCGATGATCTACGAGCGCGCGAAAGGCATCCATGGCGAACTCTCGTTCGGCACCGAACGCGACATCGAAGAGGTCGGTTACGAATACCTCGTCCACTCCATCGCCCCGGTCCCGGAGCCCGAGGAGCCGCCGCGCGTGCTGATCGGCGGCCCGGACTGCACCAAGCCGTACTCGATGTCGCTGCTCAATGTCTCGTCGATGAGTTTCGGCGCCCTATCCGCCAATGCCCTGCGGGCGTTGAACAAGGGGGCCGCGCTCGGCGGATTCGCGCACGACACCGGCGAGGGCGGATTGACGCCCTATCACCTCGAAGGCGGCGGCGATCTGGTGTGGGAGATCGGCTCCGGATACTTCGGCACCCGCACCGCCGACGGCCACTTCGATCCCGCCAAGTTCGCCGACCAGGCCGCCCACCCACAGATCAAGGCGGTGTCGATCAAGCTCAGCCAGGGCGCGAAACCCGGGCTCGGCGGCGTGCTGCCCGCCGCGAAGGTCAGCGCGGAGATCGCCCGCTATCGCGGCGTGCCCGCCAACGAGAAGTGCGTGAGCCCCTCGGCCCATTCCGCTTTCCACACCCCGCGGGAACTGATCCAGTTCGTCGCCCGGTTGCGGGAACTGGCCGACGGCAAGCCGGTTGGTTTCAAGCTGTGCGTCGGCTCGCGCATCGAGGTGCTGGCCATCTGCAAGGCCATGCTCGACGAGGGCAGCACACCCGACTTCATCATCGTCGACGGCGCCGAGGGCGGAACGGCCGCTGCCCCTTTGGAATACGAGGACCACGTGGGTCTGCCGCTGACCGACGGACTGATGATCGTGCACAACGCGCTCGTCGGAACCGGGCTGCGCGAGCGGATCAAAATCGGGGCCAGCGGCAAGGTCGCCGTCGGCAATGACATCGTCAAGCGACTCATCCAGGGCGCCGACTACACCAATTCCGCCCGCGCCATGATGATGGCGATCGGCTGCATCCAGGCGCAGCTCTGCCACACCAACGAATGCCCGGTCGGCGTCGCGACCCAGGACCCGCGCCGGGCCCGCGCGCTGAACGTCGCCGACAAGAGCGAACGGGTACGGCGCTATCACGAGGCAACCGTCCGCCAAGCCGCGCAGATCATGGCGTCGCTCGGCGTCTCCGATCCCGCTCAGCTCAACACCCACATGCTTCGCAAAAAGATCTCACCCACCGACCAGCACTCCTACGCCCACCTCTACGAATGGCTGTCCCCACACCAGTTGATCAACCAGCCCCCCGAGACCTGGGCCACGGATTGGGCAGCGGCACAAGCTGATTCGTTCCAACCCGACCTCCACCCCAGCAACGGCTGAGCTGGTCACCGCACGCCGAGGATGCGATCGAGGGCTTGTGCGCCCAACTCGGTGAGATCGATGGCCCGGCGGGATTCGTGCCGCCGGATCCAATCGGCCTCGCCCATTCTCGTGAGCAGGGCCGCGCCGAGTGCCCCGCCCAAATGGTGGCGTTGCTCGCTCCAATCGACGCAGAAGCGCAGCACGGGGCGGCGCCGGGTGCGCAGATCGTCGAGGTCGACGCCGAGTGCGGCGAAGGTCCGGGTGGCATTCGGGCCGAGCGCGTAGGAGTGCGTTCGCAGCGGGGCCGATAGCGGATCATCTTGTGCGCGTTCGGTTCCCATGCCGCCGTCGGTGCGGGTCAGCGCGCGCTTGTCGATCAGTGCCTCGGTGACCGCGACACCGAGCCGGCCCGCGAGATGGTCGTAGCAGCTGCGGGCGCTGCGCATCGCGGCCGCGCGGGTCGACTCGCGTAGCGAACGCACAGGGCGGTGCGGGGCGAGGGCCGCGAGGGCTTCCAGCGCCGTGGCCACCTCCGGATCGGCCAACCGGAAGTATCGGTGCCTACCCGATCGGCGCACGCTCAGCAGCCCACCGTCGACCAGCCGGGACAGATGTTCGCTCGCGGTGGAGGCCGCGACACCCGCCTCGGCGGCCAGCACCGAGGCGGGCAACTGGCGTCCGTCGGCCAGGGCGAGCAACACCCGTGCCCTGGTCGGGTCCGCGAGCAGCGCGGCGACGGCGGCGACATCGGCGAAACCGGAAGTGCTCATGCCTCCAGTGTGCGACGAGCACGCTTCGGCCCGGACCGAAGGATTATCGGGCGAGACTGCGATCATGAGCCTGCGAACCTTGAACTCGCCCGGCACGGCGAACACCCGCCGCGTGCTTGGGGTGATGTGCGCCGGAATGTTCCTGGTGCTGCTGGACGTCACCATCGTCAATGTGGCGCTGCCGAGCATCGGACACAACCTGCGTACCGACTCCGCGATGCAGCAGTGGGTGGTGGACGGGTATGTGGTGGCGATCGCCGGTCTGCTGCTGGCCGGCGGTGCGATCGGCGATCGAATCGGTCATCGGCAGGTGCTGCTGGCCGGGTTCGCGATCTTCGGTGCGGCGTCGTTGGCCTGTGCGCTCGCCCCGACCGTCGGCGTGTTGATCGGCGCGCGGATCGTGCAGGGTGTGGGCGGTGCGCTGCTGCTACCGAGCACGATGGCGGTGATCGTCGATGTCTTCCCGGATCGCGGCGAGCAGGCCAAGGCGCTCGGCAGCTGGGCCGCCATCTCTTCCCTGGCGCTGCCGGCCGGGCCGCTGCTCGGTGGGCTGTTGATCGGCTGGCTCGGCTGGCGGCCGGTGTTCTGGATCAACGTGCCGCTGACCATAGCGGCGATTGTCGCGACGCTCGCGGTGGTGCCCGCACGGCCCCGACTCCCCCGCGACGGGCGGCTGGACATCCCCGGGCTGGTCGGCTTCGTGGCCGGACTCGGCGGACTGGTGTGCACGCTGATCTCGGCGGGCCATCACGTGGGCTGGCCGATCCTTTCCGTATCGATCGCCGTCACGATCGCCGGGCTGGCGACGGTGCTGATATCCGCGCGGCGCAGTACGCATCCCATCTTGCCGTTGGATCTGCTCGGTCGCCGAGAGTTCCTCAGCCCCAATGTGGTCGCGTTGACGATGAACCTCGTCGTCAACGGGATGCTGTTCGCAGGGATGCTCTATCTCCAAGATGTGCAACACTATTCGCCGCTGGCCGCCGGTATCGCGGTGCTGCCGTTGGCCGTTCCGCTCATCGCGCTCGCGCCGGTTTCGGGCCGGATCACCGGTCGCCGAGGACCACGCACGGCCATCGCGGCCGGTTGCCTGCTTGCCCTGGCCGGTATGCCGCTGTTCACGCAACTGGGCTCGGGCCACGGAATCGCGTGGCTGCTGGCCGGATTCACCCTGCTCGGCTGTGGCGCGGGGCTGGTCACCGCCTCGTCCGTCGCCGCCGTCGTCCGCGCGACCCCACCGGACCGATCCGGGCTCGCCACCGGCGTTTCCAACACGGCACGGCAGGTCGGCACCGCCACCGGCGTCGCCCTGTTCGGTGCGATCGCCGGTTCCCCGGCGTCGGATCATTTCGTGGACGGAATCCACCTGCTGGCGTTGATCGCCGCCGCGCTATGGACCGGCGCGCTGGTCGTTACGCTCACCGGTGTGCGGCGCCGCTGACCCCTTGCCCTCTTCCCGCGCTCGGCGGCGGGTGACGAGCCAACCGAAGCCTGCCGCCAGCGGGAAGATCGCGACGCCGTAAACTGCTGCGGGAATAGCCATTTCGATACTATCGAGCACACTGATGGCGATCGTGATGGCGATGACGCCGTTGTGGATACCGACCTCCATCGAGCACGCGATCGCCTGGCGGCCCTCGACACCGAGCACCCGGGGCACCAGGTAGCCCACGGTCAAACTGATCAGGCAGAACAGGATCATCGCGAGACCGATCGCCCGGATGTTGGGCATGATGTCGGCGCGTTGGTCGACCATCGTCGCGGTGATCACCAGTGTCAGCGTGAGCGCGGAACCGATGCGCACCGGCCGGTCCATCCGATCCGCAAAGTCCGGCGACAACCGGCGCACCAGCATGCCGAGCGCGACCGGAATCAAGACGATCGAGAACACCTGAACGACCTTGCCGAACTGCAACCCCACCGTGGCCGCGCCGCCTGGGTCGAAGTAGTCGATGGCCAGATTGGTGATCACCGGAACCGTGCCCACCGCGATGACCGAATTGACCGCGGTGAGTGACACATTGAGCGCGACGTCGCCGTGGAACAGATGACTGAACAGATTCGCCGCCGTCCCACCCGGCGACGCGGCGAGCAGCAGCACCCCGATCGCGAGTAGCGGCGACGGATCGAACAGCAGCACCAGGCCGAACGCGGCCGACGGCAGCACAACCAGCTGACATACCAGCGCGATGGCGACCGCCTTGGGGCTCTTCGCGATTCGAGTGAAGTCGGCAACCGTGAGCGAGAGACCGAGCCCGAACATGATCACTACCAGAACTATTGGCAGCCCGATAGAAACCAGCGCAGAGTCCATGGTGCCCTCATTCGATCGAATCCACCCGATCATCTCGCCTTACGACGACGATCGCGGAGACAATCACCGGAAACCCCCCACACGCGGGACAAGGTCAGCGAATCTCGTTCAGATTTTGGCACTTCCTGCACTGATGCATGCGTTGCCAGTCCGCATCGGGTGACGCGATCCGCACCCCGCGTCGATCTGCGGTCAGCGCGGCGGGCGCAGAAACTTCAACGCGGCCTTCATGATCGGTCCCGGCACGCGATCGCGCATATCCAGCGCCGCCGCCGCGGCTTTGCCGCGCACCTCGGTGCCGCGGCCGAACATCTTGTTCAACGGACCGCCCGACGGCTCGAGATCGACATGCAGCGGCGGCCTGCCCTCGGCCGCACCCAGCGCGTGCGAGATGACGATCCGCTGGATCTCACTGGTTCCTTCGAAAATGGTGTACAGCTTCGCGTCTCGATACCACTTCTCCACCGGATGGTCGCTGATGTAGCCCCAGCCGCCCATCGTCTGAATGGCGCGTTCGGTGGCTTTCACCGCCACCTCGCTGGCCGCCAGCTTCGCCATCGACCCCTCACCGCGCTCGAACGGGACGCCGTTGGCGGCCATCCAGGACGCCCGCCAGGTCAGCAGCCGCGCCCCATCGATCTGGGTGGCCAGATCGGCGATCGGGAACGCGATGCCTTGATTGTCGATGATCGGCGCGCCGAACGCCTCGCGATGGTTCGCGTAAGTGGTCATGTATTCCATAGCGGCCCTGGCGATCCCGAGCGCCTGTGCGGCGACCATCGGCCGAGTCTGCTCGAACGTCCCCAACGTCACCGACCCTGACCGGCCACCGCTACGCGCCGCCTCCCGCCGCTTGGCGAGCGAGTGCTCGAGCTTCGCCACGCCCCCGAGCAAATTCTCCGCAGGCACGCGAACACGGTCGAACTTCAACTCCGCGGTATGCGATGCGCGACAGCCCATCTTGTCGAGCTTGCGCACCAACTCCAACCCCGGCGTGCCGCCCGGCACGACGAACAACGCCTGCCCGCGATGCCCCAACTCCTCGTCCACCACCGCGTTCACCACGTGCACATTCGCGATGCCACCATTGCCGATCCACATCTTGTGACCATCGATGATCCAGTCGTCCCCGTCCCGGACCGCCCTGGTACGCAGGTTGCGTACATCGCTGCCACCCTCGGGTTCCGAAATAGCAAGCGCCGCAAGCTTCAAATCCCCCGGCGTGCCGAAACACTCAGGCGCCCACCGCAACATCTGCTCCGGCGTCGCGGCCTGCCCGATCGCCGACAGTGCCAGCGCGGGCATCACGATCGCCAATCCGATTCCGGCGCACCCCCAGAACAACTCCTCCATGAACATCGGCAACGACAACCCCGTCGGATCACCGATCAGATCGCGATAGAACAGCGGACTGTAGAACCCACGCTCGGCGGCCTCCTCCAGCACCGGCCAGGGAAATTCCTGCGCCCGGTCGTACTGGGCCGCCACCGGCCGGATGCAGTCTTCGGCGAACTCGTGCGCCCGTTTAGCCAGGTCGTGCTGCGCGGCGGTCGGTGTCAGGTCAAAAGTCACGCCTAGGCGATACCCAGCCGCGACCGATCGACACAGGTTCCAGCGCTGTCCGGCTATCCGGCCCGAAACTCCCGCTCAGGGGTTCACACTGGAAGCCTGTTTCCGACGTCGGCTATCGAGGAGACCCGGATGACTCGGACAGTCCGGTGGGTGCTTGGCATCGGCGCGGTTGTCGTCGTGCTGGCAGCCGGCGTGATCGTGCTCTCGCCGCACAGCGACGACTCATCGCCTATCGCTACAACTACCAGCGCAGTGGACCCATTACAGAAGCAAGTCAACACGCCCTCCGGCACACCCAAGATCACCACCCGCACCCCCTTCGACGCACAGGGCGCGCCGACCGCGGGATGGGAGGTCGACGACAAGGTCGGATCCGGACCGATCGATTGCTCCTACGACGAAGCCTCCCCCAGCGCGACCACTGACAACATCCTCGCCTGCTCACCGAGCGCCGCGGCAGCGGACAGCTGTGTGGCCGTGGCGAACAAACCCGCGGCACTGTGCTTGATCGATCCGTTCAGCACCCGCCTGACCCGGTACGCCACCAGCACCGTTCGCACCACTGGCGTCCATGCTCCGCAAGCCCCCACGCCGATCGGCCTCGTCCTCGATGACGGCACCACCTGCCGCCTCCGCAACGGCGGTTCATGGTCGAGACAAGAGGCCAACCCCGACTACATCGGCTACTACTCCTGCCGAGGCACCGGATTCCAAGCGATCTGGGGACCACCAGATGGCCCCGCCATCACCCAACAACCCGACGGCTGGACCGTTCAATTCGGCAGCGACCGTGGGCCATTGACCCAGCACCGAGTCACCGAAGCTTTGTACGTCGCAATCCAACGCTGACGATCGGCCTACTCGGTGAACGCTACGGCTCCGGACGGGCAGATGTCGGCCGCCTCGCGGACCGCGGCCGCGCTGGTCGCGTCCGGCTCGGCGTCGAGGACCTTGACCAGGCCGCTGTCGTCGTCTTGGTCGAAGACGGCGGGTGCGGTCAGCGCGCAGAGGCCGGCGCCGATGCAGACGGATCGGTCGGCGGTTACTCGCATGTGGGTTCCTTTCGTACTCGGGGCGGTCACCAGGTCACCGGGAGTTCGTTGACGCCCTGAATGGTGCTGCCGGGCCGCAGTTTCAGTTGTTCCATCGGAACGGCCAGCCGCAGGTTCGGGATGCGCTCGAACAATGAACCGAGGATGATCTCGAGTTCTAGGCGGGCCAGGTTCTGGCCGAGGCACTGGTGTACGCCGTAGCCGAACGCGATGTGATGACGGGCCGAGCGGTGCACGTCGAAGGTGTCCGGGTCGTCGAACACCGCCCCGTCGCGGTTGGCGATGGCGTTGCTGACGATCACGCCCTCGCCCGCCTTGATCAGCTGTCCGTCGATCTCGATGTCGGCCTTCGCGAACCGGCCGCCCGCGAGGTCGGCGATGGCGAGGTAACGCAGCAGTTCCTCTACCGCGCCCGGGATCAAGGTGGGGTCGGCGCGTAGGGCGGCGTGCTGATCCGGATGCTGCAGCAGGGTGATCACCGACAGTGAGGTCATCGACGCCGTGGTCTCGTGGCCCGCGACGAGCAGCAGGATCGCGGTCGACACCAGTTCCTCGCGGTCGATCTCGCCGTGTGCCAATTGATCGGCGACCAGGGCGTTCAGCAGGCCGTGGCCCGGCGCGGCCTGCGACCTGGTGATCAGTCCGTCCAGGTAGGCGGCCAGTTCGTCGCGCGCGCCGATCGCGGCCTCGGCGGTCGTCGATTGCACCAGCCGCTTGCTCGCGTCCTGGAATATCTCGTGGTCCTCGTACGGCACGCCGAGCAGGCGGCAGATCACCATCGACGGCACCGGCAGCGCGAACTGGCTGACCAGGTCGGCAGGCGGGCCCGCGGCGAGCAGGTCGTCGATGAAACCGTGCACGATCTGCTCGATGTCGGCGCGCATGCCCTTGACGCGCTTCAAGGTGAACTCGCTGATCAGCATCCGGCGCTTGGCGCCGTGTTCTGGCGGATCGAGGCTGATGAAGGCGGGCGGGGTTTTCTGGAAGGAACGGAAGCGTGGCGAGGTGGCCGGGAAGTCGGCGTGCGTCCGGTCCGACGAAAGCCGGGGGTCGGCGAGCAGGGCGCGGGCGGTCTCGTGCTTGGTGACCACCCAGGCCGGGTGGCCGTCGAAGAGAGTGACCCGCCGCAGCGAGGCGCCTTCGTCTCTGAGCCGGGAGTACTGCTCGGGTAGGTGATAGGGGCAGGTGCGGTCGCTCGGAAAGGTGGGAGCGTTGTCGGTACGGGGTGGCGTAACAGTGTCAGTCATCGGTTCCCCTCGAGATCGTAAGATACTCTTGGTACTCTATTTTCAGGTTAAAGTGTCTTCGCAAGTGACGCAACGTTTTTCAGGAGCCCGATTTCCAGTGAAGGTCCAGCAATCCGTCGACACGGCGGACGACTACCGCAAAGGCACGCGTCGGCGCGGCGAGGAACTGGAGCGCGCCATCCTCTCGGCGACGCTGGAAGAACTTGCCGCCGTTGGCTACTCGGGACTCACCATGGAGCGCGTGGCCAACCGGGCGCGCACCAGCAAGACCGTGCTCTATCGCCGCTGGGCCGGGCGCGCGGAACTGGTCATGGACGCGTGCAAGGTGGGCGGAATGTCGAATATCGATGTCCCCGATACCGGTTCGCTGCGCACGGACGTGATCGCCCTGCTGCGCCAGATGTCCGACACGATGGACAGTCCGTTCGGCGGCATCATGCGCGGCCTGCTCGCCGAGATGACCCGCGATCCCGAACTCGGCAGGCTCATCCGGGAACGGGTACACAAGGCCGGACCGACGTCGATCCGCTCCGTGCTCGAGCGCGCCGTCGAACGCGGCGAGGTGGACCGGGCCGTCGTGGACTCGCGGCGGGCCACCGTGGCCACCGATCTGCTGCGCAATCACTTCCTGCTGTTCGGCACGCCGGTCGACGACGAGGTCATCCGCGAGATCGTCGACGAGGTGTATCTGCCGCTGGTGCTGCGCCAGACCTAGGGTGTGTCTCCCAAATCCCGGAGGCGCCGCCTGGATTTGGGAGACACGCCCTTAGTCGCGATAACGACATTTCATCGACGGCGCGAGCACACGGCGCGTTCAACTGCTGACCGTACTGTCGCAGGGGTAGCGGCGGACGGAGATCCCATGCTCGATCCACGACTCAGAACCGCATGGTTGGCGAACGTAGCGGCAGGCGCGGCGGCAGTGACCGTGCGGCGGCCGTTCTATCCGGCACCGAGCCTATTCCGCGTCGATTCGACTCGGGCGCAGCATGATTCGATGACCGCCTCGGACCTCGAGTTGGTCACCGTGACCGATCGGTCCGCGATACTGACCTGGACGACCCGGGCGCGCGATCGCGCCGGACGCTTGCGCCCGGTGCCCGCGGATACCGAGGTCCGGATCGCGCACGCCGACGGCTCCGGCGCGGCGCGCACCCGCTATCTCGACTCCCGAGTCACCGCCTATCACTACGCGGAGATCGATGGGCTCGAGCCCGGCCGCGCCTACCGGTTCGAGGCCTACTCGAACGGCCACCGCGCCGCACCCGCCCGCACCCTGGTGACCCGGCGATCCGGAACCCCTGAATCCACCGGCGTATTCACCACCGCGACCCCGCCACCGGGCCGCCTGCTGCGCACCATCGCGCTCGCCAACGACGTGCACTACGGCGAACACACCAGCGGACTCGTCGTCAGCGGCATACCCACCGGCGTGCGCCACGACACCGAGCACTATCCGGAATTCATGCTCGACGCCCTCCTGGACGATGTGCGCAGTCCCGATCGCGCCGCCGATCACCTCATCCTCGCGGGCGATCTCACCGACTCCGGCACCCTCGACCAATCACGTGCGGTACGAACACGATTGGACTCCTGGGGCGAACTCGGCCGCGATTATTTCGTCTGTCGTGGCAATCATGACAAACCACAGCGACGACACGGGCAGACCCAAGACCATTGGGGTGCCGTCTTCCACAGCCGTCAGCGACTCGTCGAACACGACCTCGGCGGACTACGTCTGATCGGCCTGGACACCACCCGGCTCACCGGCTCCGGCGGCACCATCGTCGCGCCACAACGAGATCGGCTGCGCGAGATCCTCGCCGCGGACCCCGACCGCCCCACCCTGATATTCGGCCACCACCCCGTGACATCCCATGCGGCAGTGAGCAATCCGGGCGGCCCAGGCTTCGTCCTCGACCCATCCAACGCCGCCGCACTGCACACCCTGTACCGAAACGCCCCCGGGGTCTTCCTGCATCACAGTGGCCACACCCACCGAAACCGCGTGAGCCGCCCCAACATCGGCATCAACGTCGAATTCCTCGAGGTAGCCGCCGTCAAAGAATACCCAGGCGGCTACCTACTCCTACGCCTCTACGAAGGCGGCTACACCGCCAACTTCTACAAAACCCGCTCCGACGCCGCCCGCACCTGGAGCACCCGCACCCGCCGCCAATACCTCGGCCTGCACCCCGACCACTCCCTCGGCACCTGCACCGACCGCAACCACACCACCCTCCGCGACTTCGCCGGCCTGACCCCCGCATAGTCCGCACGGGAGGTTGCTCATCAGGACTTCGCGGGAGCGTGTCGGCGGGGAACGGTGGCGGGGTCGGAGAGTGCCGCGCGGCGGGCGAATTCGATGACGCCGAGCAGGGCCGCGTCGGCGCCGAGGAGTGCGCGGGTTACGTCCGGTTCCGCAGTGGGCACGAGCGCGCGCCTGCCGGACAACTGGTGTCGGATCACCGGGTCCAGCCATGGAAACCATTGCGCCAGCGCCCCTCCCAGGATCACCTCGTCGAGGTCGAGCAGTGCGGTGATCGACAGTATCGCCGTGCCCAGCGCTCGCCCCGCGCTGTCCATTGCCGCGAGCGCGTGCTCGTCGCGCCGTTCGAGAGCCTCGATGAGTTCATCGACGGCCGATCCGATTCCGTTGCACCGCAGTGCATCACCGAGACCAGCGGCGGTCAGCACCGCCTCCGGGCCCGCGTAACACACCAGGCAACCACGTGCCCCGCAGACGCAGGCCGGTCCGTCGATGGCGACAGGCATATGGCCGGGCTCGCCGGCGATGCCACGGCTCCCGGTGTGGATTCGCCCGTCCAGCACCACCCCGCCGCCGATGCCGGTCCCCGCCGCGATGTAGACCACGCCGCGCGGACGTCGCGGATGCGCGTGGTATTCCGCGAGGGTAGCGGCGTTCGCGTCGTTGATCACGTCGATCGGACAGGCCACCTCCGGCAGCCTTGCGGCGATCAGCGCGCGCAGCCGGACGGGTCGCAGCCAGCCGAAATCCGGTGCGGCGAGCACGGTTTGCGCATCGTCGTCGCTAACAGGTCCGGCCATCGCTACCGCGACACGCACCAATTCCGCGTCTGGCGGTGCTGCGGTAATGGCTCGCCGTACCGCGGCGGCGATCGCGTCGGCCATCGCCGCGGGGATCCCGGCAGCACCGTAATGCGCTGTCGCGTCGCGCCATACGATCGTGCCCGCGAGATCCGCGACAGCAACCCGCAATTGGTCGGAACTGATCTGCACCCCGATGGTCGACGCGCGCTGCGGGATCATTCGCAACAGTTGTCGCGGTCGACCCCGTCCACCGCGATTCAGGATGCCGTCCTCGGACACCAATCCGCGCGCCGTGAGATCGGCGACCATCGTGGTGACCGAAGCGTGCGACAGCCCGGTGGCCGCGGCGATCTCGGTGCGCGCACAGGGTCCGCGTTCGGCCACGTGACGCAACACCAGCCCGAGGTTGCGGCGCCGGACGGCCACCGAATCGTGTGCCTGCTTTCTCTCCACACCACCGAGACTATGCAGGTCAAGAATTTTTTCAACCCTTGACTTATTCAGCGCCGAATCGCGAACATACCGGTGATCGCACGAATCGAATCGAGGTCGCGATGCCAGCCGCGCACATCAACCGCCGGACGGTCCTGTTCGGAGCAGGCGCCATCACCTTGGCGGCCGCCTGCTCGACGGAGCGATCCGCCGCCGACACCGTCCAAACGACCTACGGCCCGGTCCGCGGCAAGCGCCGCGATACCGGCATCGCCTTCCTCGGGGTGCCGTTCGCCCGGCCGCCGGTCGGTGAGCTGCGATTCGCCGCGCCCGCACCGCCCGCGCCGTGGACCGAAACCTTGGACTGCACCGCGTATGGACCCACCGCACAGCGCAAGCCGATGGGCGAGGTGACGACCATCCCGGAGCCGAGCATCCCGGGCGACGCCATCCTCAGCGTGAACGTCTTCACCCCCGACCCGTCCGCGCGCGGCCTGCCGGTGCTGGTATGGATCCACGGTGGCGGCTTCATCGCGGGCAGTCCGGCCAGCCCGTGGTATGACGGTGCCTCATTCAATCGCGATGGGGTGGTGCTGGTTTCGGTCGGCTACCGGCTCGGGATCGATGGCTTTCTGCGTATGGAAGGCGCTCCGGACAACCGGGCCGTGCTGGACTGGATCGCTGCCCTGCAGTGGGTCCGCGACAATATCGCGGCATTCGGCGGAGATCCCGGCAAAGTCACCGTCGCGGGCCAATCCGCGGGTGGCGGCGCGGTCTGGGCGCTGATGGCCGCTCCGTCCGCGCGCGGGCTGTTCCGCGCCGGAATCTGTGCGTCCGGTGCGGTGACTCAGCCGAACGATCGGGCCGCGGGGCTCGCCGTGGCCGACCTGTTCACCCGGCGCACCGGCGTACCCGCGACCGCCGCCGCGTTGCGCGCCCTACCCGAGCACACCGTGCTCGAAATGCAGGACGCGCTGCAAGCACCCGGGCCGGGCAGCGAGACCGTGCCGATGCTCGGGTTGGCGCCGTTCGCCGACGGCACGCTGATTCCCGAGGCGACGCCCGCGCTGTTGAAAAATGGTGCGGGCGGCGATATTCCGCTGCTGCTCGGTTTCACCAGGCACGAGTTCAACATGGCGGCAACCATGCTGGCGCAGAACCCAGGCGCGGCCGCCGCCAGCCCGATCGCGCAAGCCGGGCAGGGCGCCGACATGGCTGCCTACCGCGCCGCCTATCCCGGCGCGGACGCGACCGAACTCGCCGGACAGGCCATCAGCGACACCATCATTCGCGGGCCCTCCTACCGGGTCGCCGAGGCTCGCGCGCGGCTGGGTCAGCCCACCTGGCTCTATGAATTCGTCTGGACCTCGACGGCTGCCGGCTTCAACGGGATGGCGGCGCACTGTCTCGACCTGCCATTCGCCTTCGATCTGCTGCGTGCTCCCGGCGTCACCGAGGCCGAGGGCACCGCGCCGCCGCAAGCGCTGGCCGACGCCATGCACGCGGCCTGGGTGAGTTTCGTCAAAGACACTGTCCCCGGCGCGAATTGGCCCCGCTACACCCCGGACACGCGACAGACCATGATCTGGTCGAACGAGAGCCGTATCGAATCCGACCCCTTCGCCGCGCAACGCCCGATCTGGACCTGAACTGACGCGGTTGCTTTCACGATCTGTGGGTACCTCCTGGGCACTATCAGGAGGTTTCACCATGTTGGCGATAGCTGCCGCAGTCTCATTCGGGCTCGCTTTGCTGTTCGATCTGACCAAGTCCACCCTCGGCGACACCGTCACTGCGGGCACTCTTACCACCCTCGGGCTGCTACTCGTGGCCCTGCACCTGGCCGGTGTCGGCACCGGCAGCCGTTCGTTCAAGTGGCGCCGCACCCGCCGCTGAGCATCACGGTAATTGCACACCGGCGCAACACAATCGCGGGCACGGACGGCCGCGCGTCAGCGGGTCGCGCTGTTGCCAGCGCGACCCGCCCTGAGCGTGGTCGATCGTCACCCTTCGGCAGCGGCCCGCAGATCCGCCAGCCAGGCGTCCAGGCCGGCCACTGCGCCGCGATGGAATTCGACCCGCCCTCCTGTTCGCGTTCTGCTCAACATGGCGTAGCCGTTCGCACGAGCGAGTTCAATAGCACTATGACCGCTCGCGACCTGCGCCGTGATGCGCTGCACAACCAGCAAGAACTGCTCCGCGCCGCGACACACGCGTTCCATCGCGAGGGTCTGCGCGTCCCGATGGCGACCATCGCCGCCGATGCCGGTGTCGGCATCGGTACCCTCTACCGGCACTTCGCCACCCGCGAGGAGCTACTGAGTCACCTCACCCACCGCTCCTTCGAGCAGGTGCTCGCCAATGTCGAAGCGGCAGAACGCGAAGGGGCGACCCCGGCCGAACGCATCGCGCTCTTCATCGACGCCGCCATCCGTCAACGCAACGAACTTGTCCTGCCGCTACACGGCGGACCACCGGTCACCGACCCCGAGACCGCCGACCTTCGCGACCAGATCCACCAACGCGTGCAACGGATCATCGACCAAGGCATCGCCGATAAGACACTGCGTCCAGACACCACGCATGACGACATCATCGCCTTCGGTGCCCTGGTCACCCAGCCGCGCCCAACCGACCCCGACTGGGACACCACCTGCCGCCGCCTGGTCACCATCTATCTCCGCGGCATCCGCCTGGACGCGTAAACGGGCGGCTCGTCAGGCGACGATGCGCAGGGGGTGTTCGAGCAGGTCCTTCAGGTGGGCGAGGAACTGGGCGGCGACTGCGCCGTCAATCGCGCGATGGTCGGCGGACAGGGTGACGCGCAGGATCTTCCGGGTGATCACCTCGCCGTTGTCGAGGCGCAGTTCGTCGGTGGCGGCGCCGACCGCGAGGATGGCGGACTCGGGTGGGTTGATGACGGCGGTGAAGTGTTCGATGCCGAACATGCCGAGGTTGGAGATGGTGAAGGTGCCGCCGGACATCTCATCGCCGCGAAGTTTGCGGTCGCGGGCGCGGGTCGCCTTGTCGCGGCTGTCCGCCGCAATCTCGGAGACGCTCTTGCGGTCGGCGTCGCGAATCACCGGGACGAGCAGGCCCGCCGGAGTCGCGACCGCCATGCCGAGGTGGATTCCCTTGTGGCGCAGCAGCTTGTCACCCGCGAAACTGACATTGACCGAGGGTTCCTTGCGCAGGGTGGTCGCGACCGCCTTGACGAGCAGATCGTTCACGCTGACCTTGCCCGCGCCCGCCGCCGCCAAGGTCTCGTTGATCTGCGCGCGGAAGGCGAGCAGGTCGGTGACGTCGATCGCACTGGTCAGGTAGATGTGCGGGGCCTGCTGCTTGCTCTCGGTGAGGCGGGTCGCGGACACTCGCTGGATGTTGGTGAGCGGGATCTCCTCGTAGTCGTCCGACGCCGGAATGCTCTGCGCGGCAGCGACACTTGCGGCCGGAGCAGAGCCGGAAGTCACGGGCGCCGAGGTCGCGGGTGCAGCGTCCAGTGGTGCGGCAGGCGCAGGGGCACCGTTGCGGTGGGCCTGCTCCACGTCCTGTCGCGTGATCCGGCCGCCAGGCCCGGTGCCGACGACATTCGCGAAATCGACGCCCAACTCACGCGCGATCTTGCGCGCCAGCGGCGATGACTTCTTCCGCTCGCCCTGCTGCGTATCCGCTTGCGGCTCTGCTGCTCCCGCCACTGAGACGGAGTTTGCGGACACGGGTCGCGCCACCTCGGTAGCGGTCGAATCAGAGCTGGACGGGTTCGCTTGCACCACAGCACTCGCGGACGCTGTCCCTGCCGCGCTTGATCCACTACCGTCCCCGACAATCGCGATCGGTTCCCCGATCGGAACGCGCGTCCCCGGCTGAGCGAGGATCTGTTCGAGCACGCCGTCCTCGTACGCCTCGAGTTCCATCAGCGCCTTGTCGGTCTCGATCTCGGCGACGACCTCACCGCGGGTGATCTGGTCACCGACCTGCTTCAACCAGGCGGAGACCACCCCGTCCTCCATGGTGTCGGAGAGCCGGGGCATCGTGATTTCAGGCATTATGTCCTCTGTTCCCGGTTCTCAGCGCCGACGGCCAACGGCCGCAAGCGTTTCCACCGCGGCGGTGTAGAGCGATTCGGCGGACGGCAGTGCGAGCCGCTCCAGCGGTTTGGCGTAGGGCAGCGGAACCTCCGCCATGGCGACGCGGCGAACCGGCGCGTCGAGGTAGTCGAACGCCCCGTCGGAGATGGACGCCGCGACCTCCGCGCCGATGCCATAGGTCAGCCAGTCGTCCTCGCCGATGACAGCGCACCCGGTCTTGCGCACCGAGGCCACCAGCGTGTCGCGATCCAGCGGGCGCAGGCTGCGCAGGTCGATCACCTCGGCCGAAATTCCCTCGCCAGCAAGGCGTTCGGCTACTTGAGTGGCAACCGTGGCCATCCGGGAGTAACTGATCAACGTGATGTCGGTACCTTCCCGGGTGACCGCCGCCTTGCCGATGTCGGCGGGCGGAAGATCCTCGGGCACTTCGCCCTTGGTGTTGTAGAGCGACAGATTCTCCAGGAATATCACCGGATCGTCGTCCTCGATCGCGGCCTTCAACAGCGCACGCGCGTCGGCGGGCGTGCTCGGCGCCACCACCTTCAAACCGGGCACGAACGCGTAGTACAGCTCGATGTTCTGCGAATGCGTCGCACCGAGCTGCTGGCCGCCGCCACCGGGCATCCGGATGACCATGGGCACGCTGGTCTGCCCGCCGAACATGCCGTAGATCTTGGCCGCGTGATTGACGATCTGATCCAGCGCGAGCAGCGAGAAGTTGATCGTCATGATCTCCACGACCGGCCGGAGGCCGAGCATGGCGGCACCGATGGCCGCGCCGACGAAACCTTCCTCGGCGATTGGGGTGTCGCGCACCCGCTTCTCGCCGAACTCGGCGAGCAGGCCCGCGGTGATCTTGTAGGAGCCTTCGAAGACGCCGATCTCCTCCCCGATCAGGAAGACGTCGTCGTCGCGCCGCATCTCCTCGCGCAGAGTTTCGCGCAGCGCTTCGCGGTAGGTCATGACAGACACAGTTGGAATCCTCAGGAGGTGAAGAGCGGGTCGGCGGGCAGGCGGCGGGAATCGCCGGGCACCGGGGTGGCGTAGTTGTAGTCGAACAGGCTCGACGGGTCCGGGTGCGGGCTCGAGTCGGCGAATTCGACCGCGGCGGCAACACTCTCGGACACCTCGCGCTCGACCTCGGCCACCGACGCTTCGGTCAGCACACCGGCGGCCAGCAACCTGTTCTGCCACAGCGCGATCGGATCGTGCTCCCGCGCCGTGGATACCGCGTCGTTGCTGCGGTACTTGGCCGGGTCCACCACCGAATGTCCCTTGAGCCGATAGCTCACCGCCTCCAGCAGCGCCGGTTTCCCTTCGCGCCGAGCGCCTTCGATGAGCTCGCTGGCCATATCGCGCACCGCGAGCACGTCGGTGCCGTCCACCCGCTCACCGCGCATCCGGTAGGCGGCGGCGCGCTTCCACAGATCCGGTTCGGCCGAGGACTTTTCGACGGTGGTACCCATGCCGGTCTGGTTGTTGATCACCAGGAATACCACCGGCAGCCGCCACAGCGCCGCGATATTGAGCGACTCGTGGAACGCGCCGATGTTCGTGGTGCCCTCCCCCATCTGGCACACCACCACCTCGTCCCCGCCGCGGTAGTCGATGGCCAGCGCCGCGCCGACCGCGAGCGGAACCTGGCCGCCCACAATGGCGTAGCCGCCGAGCAGGCGAGTCGCGGTGTCGTACATGTGCATAGACCCGCCCCAGCCCTTCGAGGTGCCGGTGGAGCGGCCGTAGAGCTCGGCCATCACCCGGCCCGGCGCGATGCCCTTGGCCAGCGCGTAACCGTGTTCGCGGTAGTTGGTGAACAGATAGTCGGTGGGGCGCATCGCCGCGCCGAGGCCGACCACGGTGGCTTCCTCACCGAGGTTCAGGTGGCAGTAGCCGCCGATCTTGGCCTGCTGGTAGCTCTGCGCGGTGCGCTCCTCGAAGCGCCGCACGAACAGCATGTCGCGGTAGAAGCCGCGCAGTGCATCGGGATCCGCAGTCGCGTAGGCGGATTCGGCTGGCGATTCGACAGGTTTCGCGGGCTTGCGGGCGCTCTTGCGCGGTGCGGTGGTCGTGGTCATGTGCGGACTCCTCAACGCTTGCGCGGCGCGATGTGAACCGGCAGCCCGAGCCCGGCCAGCGCCGTCTCCATGCCGATCTCGCCGAGGGTGGGGTGGGCGTGAATGGTGTCGGCCAGCTCGTCGAGCGTCGCCTCCAGCGAGATCGCCAGCGCGCCTTCGGTAATCAGATCGCTGGCCGACGGGCCGATGATGTGCACGCCGAGCACCTCCCGGTGCTGTTGCCCGGCAACGATCTTCATGATGCCCTCGGTCTCGCCGAAGGTCTTGGCCCGGCCCAGCGCGGCGAACGGGAACTTGGCGGTGACCACCTCGTGGCCCGCCGCGCGGGCGGCCTCTTCGGTCAGGCCGACGCTCGCGATCTCCGGGTGGGTGAAGGTCGCGGCGGGGATGACGGCGTAGTCGATATGCGCGTCGTGCCCGGCGATCACCTCGGCCGCGGTGATGCCCTGATGCGAGGCGACATGGGCCAGCAGCGCCCGCCCGGTCACGTCGCCGATGGCGTACACGTGCTCGACGCCGGTCCGCAGCTGGTCGTCGACCTCGATGAAACCGCGTGCGTCCGTGCCGATTCCAGCGACGTCCAGGCCGAGGTCGGCGGTGTTCGGCCGTCGGCCGACGCCGACAAGCACCACATCGGCGTCGAGCTCGCGCTCCTTCGGACCACCCACCGACACGCGCAACGCGTCACCCTGCGCGATGGCGGTGACGGTGGCACCGGTCAGCACCTCGATGCCGCGCTTTCGGAACGACCGCCCCAATGCCGCGCCGATCTCCTTGTCCTCCAATGGAACCAGGCGATCCTGCATTTCCACGACGGTGACCTGGCTACCGAAGGTGGCGAACAGACTGGCCCATTCGGCTCCGACCGCGCTGCCGCCGATGACGACGAGCCGCTTGGGCACCTCGGTCAGCCCGAACGCGCCGTCGGAGGTGACCACACCGGGCAGTTCCGCGCCCGGAATCGGCAGCACCGCGGGCACCGAGCCGGTCGCGACGATCACGTCCCGGGCGCTCACCTGGCGCACTGCGGCCCCCGGCGCGGCGGCATAGCGTGGGCCGCCCTCGAAGATCGGCGACGCGCCGGTCTCGTGCACCTCGACCGTGGTCGGCCCGGTGAACCGGGCATGCCCCTCGATCACCGTGACCCCATTGGCCTTCAACAGGCCTGCCACACCGTCGGTGAGCTCCTTGACGATGCCGTCCTTACGCTGCCGCACCGCGGCGAAGTCGTAGCGCACATTGTCGGCGTAAACACCGAATTCGGCTGCGGCGGTGAGGGTGTGGAAGACCTCCGCAGAGCGCAGCATCGCCTTGGTCGGGATGCAACCCCAGTTCAGGCAGACCCCACCCGGACGTTCCTTCTCCACCAAGCCGACCAGCAGACCGCGTTGCGCGGCCCGAATGGCGGCCACATAGCCGCCCGGTCCGCCGCCGATCACCAGTAGATCGAATTCCGGCACTCGTGGTGCTCCTCATCTCGACGATTGCGACCCGTCCCCGGTTGTGGCGTGGGTCGTTCTGATGAGTCTTGCTGGCCGGAATTGCACAAACAATCTGCCGGAAGCCCAGAAATCGAGGCGCGAAAATGGGCGCAACGCCCAATGGGAGGCGGCCCGGATCGCTCAGTCCGAGGCGGGCACGCCGAGCTCCAGCGCGGCCAGCGCCAAGGAAAGCTCCAGGTGGGAGCGTTGACCCTCCAACGGGCGGCCGAGCAATGTCGAGATCCGCTGCAGTCGATTGATCACCGTGTTGCGGTGACAGTGCAGCCGCGGCGCGGCATTGGCGGCCGAACAGTTTTCGGCAAGCCAGGTGCCAAGCGTGCGCAGCAGGACGTCGCGCTCCTTGCCGGGCAACGCAAGCACCGGCCCGAGCGTGCTGGTCACCATCAACTCGGTCAGATCGGGCGAACGCAGCAGCAGCGCCTCGGGGTAGCGCTCCGCTAACAGCACCAAACCCTGTGTCGCCGTTGGTAATGTCTCCAGCGCGAGCATGGCCAGCGCGTGCGCGGTGTCGATCTGGGCCAGTCCCGGCACCGACGGCGATGCCGCCGCCTGACCCAGGATGCGAGACCGGATCTGGTGCAGCACAGCGGAACTGTCCCGCGTTTCCAGCGAGACCAGCCCGACGGTGGAATCCACCCGGTCGTGCCAGACCGAGCGAATCCCCAAGGCCGCCAACGCCGTTTCGGTGCCGAGCCGGATCACCGGGCGGGGGCCGCGCACCGCGACCACCAGGTAGGCGCCGTGCGCGGGCAGATTCAGCTCGCGCGCCGCCCGCGCCGCGAAGGTCGCGTCGTGCGCGCGCCCGGCCAGCAGGTCCTCGATCAGCCCGTGCCTGCGGCGCTCATCGCGGCGCACCTGCTCCAGTTCGGTGTTGCGGTAGGAGGTGACCAGGGCCGAGGACATGCCGTCGATGACCGACCAGGTGGCCACGCCGATCTCCCGGAACTCGCCGGGCGCGAGATCGTCTGCCCGATCGAGCAGCGCCTCCCACACGATCTGGCCGCCGAGCCGGAAGGTCCGCAGCATCACTTCCAATGGGACACCCTGCGCCGCTCGATTACGGCCGATGGCCGCGGCGACGTCGTCGCGATCCGGCACGCTGACGTCCCCGGCCAGCAGATCCAGCACCCGGGTCAGGTAGCTGCGGCACCCGTTGCGCAGGTCTTCCCGGCTGACCGGCGAGTAGTCCGTCCACTCCGGGATATCGGTGAAGATCGCCGACATCAGCCGCCGGGCCAGCACCGGGATCTCGGCCCGGCACGCCGCCGCCAGCCGCCGAATTCCCGCAGTGGGACCGGTGTGCTCAGGTGCCGCCATAGCGGAAACGCTACCTAACCGCCTATCGAGGCTCGGAGAGGACGAGTCCGGTCCAGGCGGACGCGCGATGGGCCGAGACGTTCATGACCTGCCCGGTGGCGAGGGCCATGAGGTAGACGGTACCTTCGGGGACCCCGCCGTTGTAGGTGGCGAACCACGCGATCGGCCCGAATTGTGGCGACTCACAAAGAGGTATGTCGTCCAGCGCGCCGGCCGGGAAGCTGAGCTCGGCGAGATTGCTGGAGGTCAGGTGCGCGAGGGTGCCGCCTGCGGCCTCGGCGCTGGCGGCCGCCTCGTCTCGAGATACGCAGTCGGTGACCACGTAAAAGTGGCCGTTCGCGCAAGGGATGGTGGTCATGCGGGTCGCTCCGATCGGTGGGCTATCGGCAGGGCGGTTCGAAGCCGTCGATGCCGAGTTTCTGGCCGATTGCCGCGATCGCGTCCACGAAGGACAGGCCACCGAATTGCGGCAAGCCTGCGCCTCGGGCACCGCGCAGCTGGATCCACTGCGCGCGAACACGGGCCTCGGTGTCGCGTGGCAACGGCACCTGGGTCGGGCCCGGCGGGACCGAGAACCCCGGAATGCCGAGCTTGTGGCCGACCGAAGCAACGCCGTCGACGAGGGTGTGGCCCGCCAGCTGCGGCCAGCCGTTGCCGCCGAGGCCCATGAAATCGATCCAGATGTCGGCGACCGGATCCGGCGCGACGGTCCCGACACCGCAGGCATCGGCGAACTCCTCGGGCGAGTACCCGTCGGCCGAGTTCATGTCGCAGTTGCCGAACGGCGGCGCGCCTTCGGGCAGGCCGCCACCGTAACCGCGTCCGTCGGTGTACTGATGGGCGATCTGGCCGGGCAGGTTGGGATTGCTGCCGTAGCCTGCCCCGATCACCCGCAGCCCGTCCGGGCGGACCGGCCACATGCTGTAGAAATCGGACCGGTTCGCGTAGCCGATCACCCGCTCGGTCGAACCGAGCCAGTCCACCAGCCGCCAGTAGGCGCGATTGATCCCGTCGGACTGGTCCCCGCCGGGATTGCCGCCGGATTCCACATCGACCATGGAGATCATCTTCGGGTGCGGGCCACCGGCTTGGCCAACCATGGCCCGATGGGTGTCGACGGTGTCGAGCCAGTTCGGCCGCCAATAGAGGTAGACGATGAAGCACGAGATCCGCCCCGCGTCGGCGGCATCGGCGGCCCACGCGTAATTCTCGTAGAAGTTGTGGTCCTGGTAGGTGCCGTCGTTCGATCGGAGCGAGAAAATCTGGTACGGGTAGGAGTCGTCCACCGGCACCTGGTATTCGGATACATCCGCGAACAGTGAATCGACCATTGCTGCCTCCGCTGAAGCTCTACCGACCCCTGGGATGGTGCCGGGTTCCGCATGGCGCACACCGTTTTTCAGGCTTCCGCCATTGTGACGAGCGAATAATGCGCCGCCTGTGCTTCCGTCGCAATATCCGGCCTATCCGCTATCACGTTCTGTTGATGATTCAAGCACGAACCGGCACGTCATAGTCGATCATCGGCGGCTCCCTCGGGAATGGTGACGGGATCGGTGCAGCTACTGGGTGGATCGACATAGGAGCACGCCAGCGGAGGCCGGGTCGGGCGGTAAGTGGCGGGTACCCCGCCTGCCCCCACGATGGCGCGGTAGGCGTCGACGGCGGCGGTTGGCGTGCGAGCGAGGGTGGGGTCGGTGCGGACATCAACGGTATAGAGTCCGAAACGCGGTGTGTAAGAACCCCACTCATAGTTGTCGGTGAGGCTCCAGTAGCCGTAGCCGATGACGTTCATGCCGTCCATGCGGGCGCGTTGCAGCCAGTAGACGAGATCGCGCAAATAGTCGGCGCGGTCGTAGCCGTCGGGTCGCAGTTGGCCGTTCTCGGTGGCCATGCCGTTCTCCACGACATAGAGCGCCTTGCCGGGGAACAGGCGGGCGTAGTGACGCAGGGCGTAATAGACGCCCTCGGACTGCAACGGAAGTTCCCACAGCTGTTGCGGACCGGGGTCTGGCTCGCCGGGATCATTTGCGCCGAAGTAATAGTCGACGCCGATGTAGTCGAGTTTGGCCGAGATGCGGTCGACCATCGGCTGATTGACCTCCGTCTCGTGACCGGAGACGTAGCCGATATTGCTGGTGACCATCGCATCGGGCTGCACCTGATGGATGTAGTCATAGCTCGCGTTGTGTACGGCCGCGATCCGTTCCTCGATGGTCGTGGCATCGACTCCGGTGAACCGTTCTTCGTACACGATGTAGGCGACCGGCTCATTGACGGTGACCCACAACGGATTTCGCGCCGCATACCGATCGACCACCGTGCGCATATTGGCTAGCCAATCCTCGACCATGCCAGGGTCGTTCCAGCCACCCTGCTCGGCCTTCCACCCCGGGTAAACCCAGTGGTCCAGGGTGATCATCGGCCGCATTCCCGCCGCCACGATCGCGTCGATCACCGCATCGTAGAAGCAAAAGGCGCCTTCGTCCCATTCCCCCGCCCTCGGCTGCACCCGCGCCCACTCAACGCTGATCCGGAACACCTTCAGCCCCAACGCCCCCGCCAGCGGAATATCGGAGGAGTGCCGGTTGTAGAAATCGACCGAATCGCCGTACGGCTCGAAGTTCGACTGATCGATGTAGCGCAGCCAATTGCTATCCGGCGCGTGCCCTTCGGACTGAAAACCCGACGTAGCCACACCCCAGAGAAAGTCGGGGCCCAATGGATCCACGGTAGCGGGCGGGGCGGGGGCAGGCGTGCTGGAAATTCCGGGTGATGCACCCTCTCTCGTCACACTATTGGTGTACCACTCGGCACGCGACCAAAACTGGTTTCGGCCCGAGTCTGCTCATCAGGGGGTGCCGTCGATGAGGGTTTCGGTCGGCGGACGCGCAGCACGCAGGTGCGCATCGGGAGGGTGAACTCGCCGCTTGCGGTTTCCGGTCGATCAGCGAGATAGGCGCGGATTCGGCGCTGCGCAGCCTGTTGTTCCTGCGCCGGCATGACCAGCATTCCCGCCCGCGTCGCGAGGGTCGCGACGAGCGAGTCGGCGGTGCGGCGTTGACCGTGCGGGAATTCGCCCTGCTCCGGCGTGCGGAATTGGGCGGCCGCACCGGATTTCGGACGATGCATGTCGGCCGTCTCGGCGCGCCAACTGACGGGTGTGTCGCGGGGGCCGATGGCCGCGCTGCCGCTGACGCTCGCGAGCCCGGCAACCCAGTCGACCTGATCGTCCATGACGTTCCACAGACCGGCGAGCACGCCTGCGGGTGCGAGGACTCTGGCCATCTCGGGTCCCGCGACGTCCATGTCGAACCAGTGCATGGCGTTGCCTGCCAGCACGGCATCGACGGACGCGTCGGCCAGCGGGATCGCCTCGGCGCTACCGGGTAGCGCACGAACAGCAGGCAGGGTGCGGCGCAGTTCAGCGAGCATCGCCGGATCGGGCTCGACCGCAATGACTTCGGCACCCAGTGCGAGCAGCGTGGCGGTCAGTTTGCCCGTTCCGGCGCCTAGGTCGAGCACGCGCGGGCCGGGCGCGTGTTCGAGGGCCCACCGCACCGCGGTCTGTGCGTAGTCCGGGCGATGTTCGGCGTATGCGGCCGCCGCGGCGCCGAACGACGAACTGAGCAGGTGCCGGTCATCCTGGTGCACGCATCCACCCTACCGACCTGTCGAAGTCCGGTCACCAAATCGCATGGTCACGCGGAACTCGTTCTGCGCGCCCGATTTTCGTGTGCCAGACGGCGCAGTAGCGGTAGCACGGGGCCGAAGAGCGCGCTGAACACCGCCACCCGTTCGGCGACGGTCACGCTGTCACCGGGACTATCCAGGTGGGCGTCGTCGAGTTCGGCGACCGATTCAGCGAGCCGGGCATACGGCAGCAATTCCTCGACCTGGAAATCCATGTCGAGGCGACGCAGCACTCGCATCCGCTCGTCGAGCGCCTGGCGGTGCGGCGACATCTCCGAGATGTCCCATCCCATGCGCTCGATCACCTCGGCCGCCCACACGCTGCCGTCGTCATCGCCGGTGCGGGAGTCGGTCTGGGGAAGATCCGTCGGCAGCGCGTAATCCACCACACCGCGCACTTGGGCGGGGTTGCGCGGTTCCTCCAGTGCCGCAAGGACATCGCGCACGGCGGAGACCGACAGTCCACCAAAACGAATCAGCGCCCGGATCAGTTTGAGCCTGCGCAGGTGGTCCTCGTCGTACTCGGCGGTCGTCGCACCCACCGCGCGCCCCGGTGGCAGCAGGCCCTCCCGCCGATAGAACTTGATGCTCGCGATCGGGACATCCGACCGCGCACTGAGCTCCGACAGCTTCACCCGCGCCCTCACCTCCACCGACTGCGTGCCGAATCACAGGGGCCCGCGTGGACAACAGTTGGATACTGTCACTATCCTACATTGGATAGTATCGGTATCCAACATCATCAGGAGTGTAGCGATGTCAGCAATGCCACCGGCGGGCGCACAGCGCGTCACCGCAGGTCAGATCCTGCGTTCCCGCAAGATGTGGATACCGGCGGGCGTCATACTCGCCCTGTTCTCCTTCCTCATATCGCTCGCTTACATGGGCGCGATCGTCAACCCACGCGAGGCCATGCACGACATGCCCATCGGGCTGGTCGACATGGATAAAGGCGCGCCGACCGCGAACCTGGGTCAGCAGATCACCGCGGGCGTGCTCGCCGGTTCCACCGATGGCAAGGTGTCCTGGCAGCAGCTCACCGAGGCGCAAGCCCGCGACCAGATGGCCACCGGAAAGCTGTACGCGGCGTTGGTCATTCCCGAGAATTTCACGAGTTCGGTACTGGCCCTCGGCAATCCGGCGGACCAGGGCGGGCAACGTCCCGCCATGACCGTGCTGACCAACCCGGCAGCCGGAAGCCTCGCCTCGTCGATGTCGGCCGGCATTGCCCAACAGGCCGCGCACGCGGCCTCCGCCCAATTGGGCAATCAACTGACGAAACAGGCGACCCAGCAACAAATACCGTCGAACACCGCCCAGCAACTACTCCTCGCCGACCCAGTCTCGGTTCGGACCGATACCGGATTCACCCTCGGCGCGAACAGCGGCATGGGCATGACCGCCTTTTTCTACGTACTGCTGCTCATCATGTGCGGATTCATCGGCGCCAATGTCATACACGGCCTGGTCGAGTCCGGATTAGGTTTCGCACCAAGCGATTTCGGCCCCTTTCACAGCCACCGACCGAAAGCACCCATCGACCGCCGCCACACCTTGTTCACCGGTTGGGGTTTGATCGCCGGGCTCGCGATACCGATGGCTTCCCTGGTGATGCTCGCGTGCGTGACAGTCCTCGGCATGGACGCCGGTCACCTGCCGATGCTGTGGATCTTCTCCTACTGCGCCATCGTCGCCGTCGGCCTGAGTTGCCTGTCCATCCTGGCCACCTTCGGCACCCCGGGCATGTTCGTGTCGACCTTCGTCTTCATCGCTTTGGCCGTCCCCTCCTCCGGCGGCACCATCCCCCTGGAAACCGTGCCCACCTTCTACCACCGCATCAGCTCTTTCGAGCCGATGCGTCAGCTGGTCGACGGCATCCGCTCCATCCTCTACTTCGACGCCCGCGGCGACGCCGGACTCTATCGAGCGTGGATCATGCTCGGCGTCGGCTTCACCATGGCGATCGCCCTCGGCTACATAGCGACCACCGTCTACGACCGCAAGGGTCTGCACCGCCATCCGGCGACGAGCCCGGCGTAGTCCCTACCAAGCGCCGATAAAGAATTCGAGCACGGACAACGCGGTCGCACCGAGCAGGGCGACGACCGCCGCCACGCCGAGAGTGCGGCGCAGGGCGCGACGGGTGTCGCGCCCTGCGCCGCGCGCCGCGACGAAACCGCCTGCGGCGCCGAGGATCCCGACAACCAGGACGCCCCCGAACAACAGATAGAACAGGCTGGCCAGCGCGGCGGTGCCCGCACCACCGACGCCACGGGCGTACTCCCCCATCGGGACCGGGAACCGGTAGACGATCGCGACGATGGCCGCTGCCGGAGGTGCGAGCACGATCGCGGCGACAGCGCCCAGGCACGCGGCCTTCAAGGGACCCGCGTTGTCAGTGGACGAGGTATCAGCCATACCGCGAGCTTAGGCAGCTGCCGGCGCCTCGCCTTCGAAGAAGGCATGCCGGTGGACCACAATATTCGACCGATAGACGGCAACTACATCAACCGCACCGTCGCGTCCGCCCGCGACACCTATCGAACGCGACCTGTCTGATGGTCGAACTGAACACGGCGTACTGCGCAATTCTGTGTATTGAGGGGGCAACGTCGTTGCCCTAGGGTCGCGGACATGACTGAGATCGAACCATTCCCGGTGCGCATTCCCGAGGACGACCTGGACGACCTGCGGGCGCGTCTCGACCACGTCCGGCTGCCCGAAGCGGAGACGGTTCAGGACGGTACGCAGGGTGTCGGCGTTGACCGGCTGCGGAGTCTGCTGGACGCCTGGCGCGAACACGATTGGCGGTCCGTCGAGGAGCGCTGGAACGCACTGCCGCACTTCCGCACCCGGCTGGATGGCCTGAACATCGCGTTCTGGCATGTACGCTCGCCCGAGCCCGACGCCTTTCCGCTGGTGCTGACGCACGGCTGGCCTGGCTCGGTGCTGGAGTTCGAGAGCATGATCGGGCCGCTGACCGACCCGGTCGCGCACGGCGGTTCCGCCGCGGACGCCTTCGACGTGGTCGTACCGGCCCTGCCCGGTTTCGGGTTCAGCGAACGGCCCCAGGAACCCGGCTGGAACCCCGGCCGGACCGCACGAGCCTGGGCAGAGCTGATGACCAGGCTGGGGTACGAACGCTTCGGGGCGCACGGCGGCGACTGGGGCGCGTTCGTCAGCACCGAGCTGGCTTGCCTGGCACCGGAGCGAGTTGCCGCCTTGCATTTGACCATGCCGATCGCGTCGCCCCTCCCCGAGGACGTGGCGACGGCCGACGACGCGGAAAAAGCCATGCTCGCCAAACGGGACAGGTTCATGATGACCGGCCCTACCCATGTGATTGCCCAGGGCATGCTCCCGCAGACGCTCGGCTACTCCTTGCTGGACTCGCCGGCCGGGCTCGCGGCGTGGCTGAGCCAGGCGTTGGTTGCTTTTTCGGACACGCGACCTGAGGCAGGTGCAGGCGTCACCGTGGCACAGCAGGTGGACGACATCGCCCTGTACTGGTTCACCGGCACCGGCGCCTCCACCGCTCGCTGGTACTGGGAGGCGCTGCGGTGGACGCCGCGCGGCCCGGAGGCACAGAACGCGCAGACGGTGACCGTGCCCACCGCCTGCACGCTGTTTCCGGCCGAACCGTTCCCCGTCGCCAAGCGTTGGGCCGAGCACCGCTACCACAACCTGATCAGCTGGAACGAGAAGGAGTACGGCGGCCATTTCCCGGGTTGGGAACAACCGGACGTGCTGGTCAGCGAGCTGCGCGACGCCTTCCGCCGGTCCCGCGATTAGCGCGGCTTCGAACAGTGGCCAGGAGTTGTGCAGGTCCTGGTCGAGGCCGCCCTCACCAAGCCCGCCCCCGGCTGAACGACCGAGCCGTCCATCAGCAACGATCAGAACTATGTGTCGACTCTTCGGGATGACGGCGGCCCCGCGGCGGGTGAAGGCGACGTTCTGGCTGCTCGACGCGGCCGACAGCCTCGAACGGCAGAGCGTGACGAATCCTGACGGCACCGGGCTGGGCACTTTCGCTCGCGACGGGTCGCCGCGGGTGGAGAAGCAGCCGCTGGCCGTATTCGAGGATCGCCCGTTCGCCGCGGAAGCCAAGCACCGCGAATCGACGACGTTTCTCGCGCATGTGCGCCACGCGTCCACCGGCGCGCGGACCGTGCCGAACACCCACCCGTTCACCCAGGACGGGCGTATTTTCGCGCACAACGGTGTCATCGAGAACTTGCCGCGAATCGACGAACAACTGGGCTCCTACCGGGATTTGGTCACCGGCGACACGGACTCCGAACGCTTCTTCGCCTTGATCACCAAACAGATCGACGCGCACAACGGCGATGTCACGGCCGGACTCATCAGCGCGGTGCGCTGGGTCGCCGACCAGTTGCCGATATTCGCGATCAACCTGATCCTGACCACCGCCACCGAACTGTGGGCCTTGCGCTACCCGGCCGCACACGAGCTGTTCGTGCTCGAACGCCCCGCGGGCCACCATCTCGAGCATGCGGGATCCAGCGGAACGGTACGGGTGCGGTCCGCCGATCTCACCGACGCCCCGACCGTGATCGTGGCCAGCGAACGGATGGACGACGACCCGCGCTGGCGCGCCCTTGCCCCCGGCGAACTACTGCATGTCGATGCCGGTTTGCGCATCGAGCGGACCGTAATCTTGACCCGGCCGCCGACCCATCCCCTCTCGCTGTCCGACCTCGACGCGGGCGCCGCCGCCTCGCAACGCAGTCACTAGGCTCCTGGTAACCGGCTCGCGGACAACGACTTTCGCCCAAGCAGTCCGACTGTGGCGGCCGGTTCAGGCCTCCTGCGCGACGACATCGAGGTAGCGCTGCAGGTAGTGCGGCCAACCGCTTTCGTTGCCGACGCCCGCCTTGACCGCTTCCCAGCCATCACCGTGCCGGTCGAGGTGGCGGTGTTCGAGGTCGACGCGGGTGCGATCCGGACCGTCCGCGGTGAAGCGGACCTCGACCTCGCTGGTCTTGCCGGGGTCGGTCTCGATCTCCCAGCGCCCGTTGATATCCCAGCTGAACACCACCCGGTTCGGCGGCTCGTAGGCCAGCACCCGGGCCCACTGACATACGCTGCCGTCTTCACCCCGGTCGTAGATGTGTCCGCCGACCCTCGGTTCGAACACCGTCTCGGCGATCGGGACGGCCAGCAGGTTGTGTTCGCGCGGTTTGATCGCATCGAAGCGCTCGATGAACAGCGTGAAGGCGCGTTCCAGTGGCGCGTTGACGACGATCTGCTGCCGCACCGGTTCGGTTTGGGTGTTGGTCATGACTTCTCCTGAGTGTTGTTCGACCACTTGCTGATACGTGGCGAGGGCGCGGCCCCAGAACCGATCGAGCTGGGCACGCAGCGCGCCCATCCCGTCCGGGTTCAGCTGGTAGATCCGGCGTGTTCCGACGGCTCGATCCAGCACCAGCCCCGCGTCCTTGAGCACCTTCAGATGCTGCGAAACCGCAGGCCTGCTGATCGGCAACGCGCTCGCGAGCTCACCGACCGCCTGCGGCCGCTCGGCCAGGCGCTCCAGGATGGTGCGCCGCATCCGATCCGCGAGCGCACCCCATTCGTCTCCTGCTTGGTAAGTGCCTACGAACCGTAAGTGAACACTTACCGAACTGCCTTGTCAACCCCCCATCGCCGGACGCCTCGGAATGCGGAAGATGCCAAAAAATAGGCGACAGTGCGGAAGTATGGAAGTGCGGCAGTGTGAACGCCGCGGTGTTTTCTGATTGTGGTCCGCGATCTACTTCCCCTATGCAGGAGGACAAAGATCCATGGTGACTATTCGGAACTACCGACGCTCCGCCCTCGTGCTTGCCGTCTTCGGCGCGATGGGGCTGGCCGCCGCACCGGCGCACGCCGACAATGCCATCGATATCCGCGATATCAGTCCGGCGAATGTGGGGGTCGATTACAGCTGTGAGCCCTCGGCCGGGGTGGTCGGCATCAAAGCGATGGTGGGCGATCCCTATGCCGACCGTCCGTCGGCTACCGGTTCACAAAATGCGGTCACCTGCGACGGGACCGGCCAGTCCACTGTGGTCAACCTGGATGCGCCGTTGTCGGCGGGACAGGCGGTGCAGATTCGGGTAGCGCTGGTCGACCGGGACGACAACGTTGTTTCCGGGCAGGCCAAGGCAACACAGCTGGGGTAGCACGGACGGAGGCGGTTACCGCACGGAATGGCGCCGTAACCCCCTGCGTTCCAACCGTTTTCATCAGACGATCAACCGACTGATACTGACTTGTCCGTCGAACGATGGATGGCAGCACCGGCGAGTCGAGCCGTAAACTTTCGACTCGTAAAACCTTTCCCTACCATTCCATAAGGTTAGTCGAAATCCGTATCTCGGCGGCGCCGAGGCGAATTCGCGATCCGGCATGCAGCCGACCGCAATGCTCGAGGGAATACTTTCATGAATCTTTGTCGCATAGCCATGTCTTTTGCCGCCTGTTCCGGAATTACCGCGGCAGTCGCCGTTACCGGCTTCGCGCACGCGCCGGCCGCCCAGGCAGCCGTCCAGGGGATCAGCGTCGCCGACGCGTGTATCGAGCAGGCGCCCAGCCCAGGGATCGTCAATATCCGCGCCTACGTCGACGGGAATCGCACCAAGGACGCCGGCGCGTGGCGGTGCCAGGGTGAGCGCCTGAACGTGACGAACATGCAACTGGGAATTCACGATTGGGTCAGCCCGTGGGGCGTCAATCTCGAGCGTTATTGCGGACGCCATTTCGCCGGTACGCACGCACATACGATCGCGCCGCACGACGTCTTCTCCTGGCGTTGCGTGTAATCGACTGACGGCCGGCGGCCCGCCGCACCGGGCGGGCCACCGTGGGCCCTACGTCATCGGCGCGCCGTCAGAGTCATCCAGATGCGGAGGTCTTCGGTAGCTTCGCGAGCGCCGTAGGGCCCCGGCGGGTACAGCCGCATCGATTCCTTCAGCACCATGGTCAGGTACGTCAGCTTCTTCAGATCCGCGTAGTCGGGAGCGGCGCGGTCGCCGAGTACACGCGCGAGTTCGTCGGCTACGCGTTCGGCTGTATGCGGGTGTTGCGCAAGTAGATACAGCGTCCAGGAGACGGCGACGCCGGTGGTGTGGTGCGCGGCCATCATCGTCATCAGCACGGTGTCCCGGATCCGCGCCGGGGACTGGCCCGCGACGGCCAGCGCGGCGATCAGGTCGCTCTCGCTGTGCTGTGCGTCCCCGGCCTGGTGCGCCGCGAGCACGTCGTCCACGACAGACCGCAGATACGCCAGGGCCTGCCGCGCGCGGACGCCGCGTTCCTCGTCGGTGCCCGGCATGTCGACCTGATACAGCCGAGCCAGCTGCTCGGTGAGCACGTCCTCGAACGCCGACACGACCCGATCGGCCTGTTCCGGGGCGGCCAGGCCGCTGCCGAGCGCGTACTCGCACATCATCCGCAGCGACAGCGCACTGAGGTCCTGCTGCAAGGGAATTGGGCCCTGCGCTGCCGCGTCTGCCCAGCGATCGGCGAGCCCGCGGGCCAGCGTCACGAACTGCCCGAAATGCGCCTCGTGCGAGCGGCGTCCGGCGAGCACCGACAACAGTATCCGCCGCCACGGCGCGTGCTCGTCGGCCGGAATGGTCTGGAGATTGCCCGACTCCTGCAGCGGCGCAAGGAATTCGAACAACTTGTCCGGCCGCTCATCGATCTTCGCGGTGGCCTCGAGCAGCACCGGGTCCGCGACCGACACCGCCGTCTCCGCGCCGGGCAGCGGAAACGGGACCACGGGGCCGTACTCGGCGTGCAGTCGCAGCTGATAGTTGTGTAGGCCGCCTGCGGCGACGATGTCGGCGAGGCCGTCTCCGCCGCGACGAGGTCCGGGGATCGAGGCCATGCTCCCCCGCCCGCGGGACGTCTCGCAACGTGTCGCGATAAGGACGGCGTAATCACCGTTCGACTGCCTCCGCGTGCTCGGTCCTCCCCGGGAGAACTTGCGGCTCCTCGGTAACAGGCTCGCGGGCAACGGTTTTCCGGTGTGCGCGCAGCATCCAGCCGGGCGCCCACCAGCACAGGTCGCCGAGCAGTTTCATCGTGGCGGGGACGAGGAGTAGCCGCAGTATCGTCGCGTCGATGAACAGTGCGGTGACCATGCCGAGGGCGATGTATTGCATCATCACCAGATCGGAGAGGGCGAACACGCCGGTCACCACGATCAGGATCGCGGCGGCGGCGGTGATGATGCGGCCGGTGCGGGCGACACCGGTGCGGACCGCCGCGTCGGTGGACGCGCCCGCCCGGCGCGCCTCGACGATGCGGGCGAGCAGGAACACCTCATAGTCGGTGGACAGGCCGTAGATCACCGAGACGATGAGCATCAGGATCAACGGCATGATCGGCTGGGGTGTACACCCGAGCAGCGACGCCCCGTGCCCTTCGACGAATATCCAGGTCAGTACGCCGACGGTGGCGCCGAGTCCGAGCAGGTTCAATGCCGCCGCTTTGAGCGGCAAGATCAGCGAGCCGAAGGTGAGGAAAAGCAGCGCGCTCGTGGCGAGGAACACCACCGTGAGCATCAGCGGCAGCCGGTCGAGTAGCGCGTCGATGCTGTCGCGCTGTGCGGCGAGTTCACCGCCGACCAGCAGTGTCGTCCCGCTGGGCAGCGGCATGGACCGCAAGTAGTCGATGGCCGCGTCGGCCTGGTCCGAGCCGGTGAGCACGGTGTCGGTGGTGTAGACGAAGGGTTCGGCGGGGCCTTGGATCGGTGCGGGGAACGGCGCCGCCAGGCCGGGAGCCTGATTCGCGCGGGCCACCACCGTATCGATGTCCGAGCTGCGATAGGTGGTCATCACCAGCTGGATCGGGTCGATGCGGCGCAGCGGGAAGATTTCGTCGAAGTGCTGCTGCGCCAATCGAGTCGGGTCGTCCGGCGGTAGGAAGCGCTCGGTGATACCGCCGAATACCACGTTCTGTATCGGCGCGATGAGTAGCAGCAATACCGCACACACCGGGATCGCCACGGCCAGTGGCCTTTTCATCACCGCATCAGCGATACGTCCCCAAATATTGTGCCGCACATCGTCGGCGGATCGGGTCTTGCGGAACCAGTCGAAGCCAAGCGCGTCCACCCGGCGGCCGAGCACCGCGAGCAGCGCGGGCAGCAGCGTGATCGAGGTCAGCGCGGCCAGCGCGACGGTGACCATCGCGCCGTAGGCGAACGACTTCAGGAAGCCTTGCGGGAACAGCAGAATGGCGCCCGCGGCGGCGACCACGATGGTCGCCGAGAACACCACCGTCCGACCGGCGGTCGTCACCGCGCGCCGCACCGCCATCGGCACCTCGTGGCCGTCGGCCAGTTCGTCGCGGAATCGGCTCACGATGAACAGCCCGTAGTCGATGGCCAACCCCAGGCCGATCATCGAAACAACCGGGGAAACAAACGAATTCACCTCGGTGACGAGGGTGATGGCCCGGATGGCACCCCACGCGGCGAGCACGGTCAAACCACCGACGATCAGCGGGAGTGCCGCCGCGACAACGCCACCGAAGAGAAAGAACAGCAGCACCGCGACGACCGGGACGGCGATCAGCTCCAGCCGCCGCTGATCGCGCACCATGGTGTCGTTGAGCGCGCCCGCGACCGCCTGCCCGCCGGCGACCTGCATGTCGATGCCCGGAATGTCGATGCGGCCCGCGACTTTGCCGAAATTGCGCATCAGCGCGGTCTCGTTGCCACCTCGCACGGCGACGGACGCGAACGCGTGCCGGTGGTCCGCGGCGCCGAAAAGAGCCGGCAGCGTCAGCCCGGTCTCGGTCTCCCAGTAGCTGCCGTTGATCTTCGCGATCTCGTTCGGGAAGCGCCTCGGCAGGTTGTTCAGGCCGTCCACGACCACACCGGCGAACGCCGGATCATCGATCGTTTTTCCCGGCGGCGCGGTGAACAGCAGGATCACGTCACCGCTGTGGTCGAACCCGAATACCTCGTCGCGTAATCGGGCCGCCTGCGCCGATTCCGAAGTCGGATCGTCCCATCCTCGCGAACTCAATTCGTCGCCGAGCCCGAGTCCATACGCGCCGAGCGCGAGCATGGCGAACACGATCACACCGATCACCGCGAATCGCCGCCGGACGACGATATCTGCCCACTGCGTGAAATCGGCGAACAAACCGTCGCCTCCCTTATACGTGCGTGAATTGCGCGAACGGCGCCGGGAACTTACCAATCGATACCATGGTGCGAACGACGGCGTTCGCCGGTTCCGACAACGCACAAGTCGAGTGGCGGCCGGGCTGTGAGCTGTACCAATCCCCTTGCGTAGACCGCCGTGTGACAGCTGAGTGCGATGTTAAGAACCCTGAATTAGGTTATCTCACAGTCGATACGGCTCCTCGCTACAGCGATCTCCAAAATTTCCTTGACCACCTGCCCGCGTCGATATGATCAAGCCCGGTTTCTATTGTGTTGGGCATTGTCATATTTATCGCGGATTCGCGCGGTGAAGACGAACAGCCGTGTTCTGGAGGACCTACATGTCGGATATCGCTATCGTTGGTATCGGTTGTCGATATGCGGGCGGCATCGATTCGCCCGACACCTTCTGGGAATTCATCCTCGACAAGCGGGACGGCGTCGTCGAGATTCCGCCGGATCGGTGGGACTACCGCCGCTACTACGATCCGGAACCGCGCACCCCCGGCCGCAGCTACACCAAGCGCGGCGCGTTCATGACGATCGATCCCTGGGAGTTCGATCCGGACTTCTTCGGCATCTCCGCGCGCGAGGCGACCGTGCTCGATCCGCAGCAGCGCCTGCTGCTCGAGGTGACCTGGGAGGCACTCGACGACGCGGGCATCGCGGGCCGCGCCTCCGGTGCGCCGGTCGGCGTGTACGTCGGCGGATTCGTGGTTGACCAGTCAGTGATCGGCGTGGTCGGCCCCGCGCTGTTCCACACCGACATGCATACGCCCGCCAGCGCGTCGTACACCATGCTGTCCAACCGAATCGCCTACGCGCTCAACCTGACCGGACCGGCGCTCACCGTCGACACGGCGTGCTCGTCGTCACTGGTCGCGTTCCATCTGGCCTGCCAGGCACTCGACAACGACGACTGCCGGGTCGCGGTGGCGGGCGGGGTGAACGTGATGCTGCAGCCGGAGACCTTCGTGCTGATGTGCAAGGGCAGCTTCCTCGCCGCCGATGGCCGGTGCAAATCCTTCGATGCCGCCGCCGACGGGTACGGCCGTGGCGAGGGCGCTGGCATGGTGGTGCTGAAGAAGCTCGACGACGCGGTGCGTGACGGTGACCGCATCTATGCCGTGGTCAAGGCCACGGGCGCCAATCAGGACGGGCGCACCACGGCGATCACCGTGCCGAGCGCGGAATCGCAAGAGGCGCTGGCCCGCACGGTGTGCGCCCGGGCCGGGCTGACACCGGACGAGATCACCTATGTGGAGGCGCACGGCACCGGGACACTGGTCGGCGACCCGGTCGAATTGCGCGCGCTCGGACGGGCTTTCGGCGCACCCGCCGGCCGGACGCGACCGCTCGGCGTCGGCTCGGTCAAGGCGACGATCGGGCACACCGAGGCCGCGGCCGGAATCGCCAGCGTGATCAAGGCGGCCATGGCGATTCGGCATCGCGTGATCCCGCCGCAGGGGTGGCTCGACAAGCCCAATCCCGATATCCCCCTTGATGAGCTGGGCCTGCGGATCCAGGTGGACGCCGAACCGCTGCCCCCGCACGCTGACCCGATGACGATCGCGGTCAACGGCTTCGGCTACGGCGGCACCAACGCGCACGCGATCCTGCAGGAGTACCGCGCCCACCCGGCGCCGACCACCGAACCGGCGCGGCACCTCGGCATCTTGCCCATCTCGGCGCGCAGCACCGGTGCCGCGCGTGCCATGGCCGGTCGCTTCGCCGACCTGATCGACGCGGGGACCAGTCCGGACCGGCTGGCCGAGGCCGCGTGGACGCGGTTGGCCCATCATCAATTCCGCACCGGCGTCCTGCTCGGCGAAACCGACGAAGTGTGCCACGAGCTGCGTCAGTTCGCGACAGGTGCGGGTCGGGACGCGGTGCGCACGGTCGCGTCCCGCAACGACGAGCCGGTCTTCGTCTTCTCCGGGATGGGGCCGCAGTGGTGGGGCATGGCCCGCGAATTGCTATGCGCCGGTGGCATCTTCGCCGAAACCGCGGCGACGATCGATGCGGAGTTCAGCAAGGTCGCGCAGTGGTCGATCATCGACGCGTTGCTGCGGCCCGAGGCTGAGTCGCGGATGACGAGCACCGAAGTGGCGCAGCCAGCCAACTTCCTCGTGCAAGTGGCGTTGGTGAGTGAGCTTGCTCAGCACGGGATTTCGCCTGCCGCGGTAGTCGGCCACAGCGTGGGCGAGGTATCGGCGGCGTACGTCAGCGGGATGTTGTCGCTTCGGGAAGCGGTCCGCGTCGCCTACCACCGAGCCCGGCTGCAAGCGACCACCGCCGGATCGGGCGGCATGCTCGCCGTCGGACTATCCGTCGACCGGGCCCGCGAACTCGTCGCGGACGACCCGCGAGTCGACATCGCGGCGATCAACAGCGCCAGCTCCCTCACGTTGTCGGGCGATCCGGACCGGTTGGACGAGATCGCCGAAACGCTGACCGAGGAAGGCGCTTTCGCCCGCAGGCTGCGGGTGGAGGTGCCGTATCACAGTCGGCTGATGGATCCGATCCTCGACGAACTGCGCGGCGAACTCGGCGAGTTGTCCCCGCAATCCCCGACGGTGCCGCTGTATTCGACGGTCACCGGCGAACTCGTCACGGAGGGCAACTGGGACGCCGAGTACTGGTGCGCGAATGTCCGTCAGCCCGTGCGCTTCTTCGACGCCGTGACCACGGCGATCGGCGCGGGCAGCCGGGTCTTCCTGGAGATCGGCCCGCATCCGGTGCTGTCGGGCAATATCCGCGAGGCGCTGGTGGAGGCCGACGTGCACGGCACCACCGTGCCGACCCTCGACCGCAAGGAGCCCGACTCCGCGAGCATCCGGCGCACGCTCATCGGCCTCTACGGCGCGGGCGTACTCGATCCGGAACAGCTGTTCCCGGCCGGTGGCCCGGTGACCGCGCACGTGCCGCTCCCCCGTTACCCGTGGCAGCGGACACGTTTGCAGGCCACCCTGCCGCTGTTCGAACAGGCCAGGCTCGGCACCCCCGATACCTATGCCATGCTCGGTGATCCGGATGTCGAGGGCAGAGCGGACTGGCTGCTGCAGGTCGGCACCGAGCTGCTGCCCTGGCTGGCCGATCACGTGGTCAACGGAGTCCGGATCATGCCGGGTGCCGCCTACCTGGACGCGGCGCTCAGCGCGACGGCGACCCGGCTCGGCGTCAAACGGGTAGCGCTGGAACAGGTTCGCTTCGTCGCGCCGCTCATCATGGCCGCGCCGGATGTGCCGCTCATGGCGCTGAGCATCGAGGAGTCCAGTGGACGCTTCCTGATCAGATCCCGCAACGCTACCGGAACGGCGTGGACCGTTCACGCGTTCGGCCGCACCCTGACCGGCGGCTACCTGCCGTCGAAGGCGACGGTTCCCAGCATCGACGTCGGTGTCGATATCGATCCGGAGATGTTCTACGCCGGGCTGGCCGCGGCAGGCCTGCGGTACGGTCCAGCCTTCCGGCGGGTGACCTCGGTGCGGGTCGGCCGGGACACCGCGGTGGCGACGGTGGACGGCACGATCGCCACGGACTCCGGTCATCTCGCGCATCCGGCGGTGGTGGACGCGGCAATGCAGACCGCGGCAATGCTTTTCGCCGACGAACGAATCAGCGAGGGCGTCATGGTGCCGGTCGGCGTCGCGGCGGTCCGGCTGCTCGCGCCGATTCCGGAACAGGCAACGGTGGTCGCGCGCCGCGATCCGAAGGCGCGGCTGCGCGCCGATGTCGAAGTGCTCGACGCCGAGCGGAACCTCGTGCTGCGGTTGACCGGGCTACAGATCGGCGCGCTGAAACCCGGTGACGATCCACTGCATCGGATGGCCGAGTTCTATTACCGCGAGGAGCTGGAACAGCGCCACCCCATCGATCCGGCCGCACTGCCCGACGCCGGATCGGCCGCCACGGTCGTCGTTGCGCTCGGAAATAGCCGTCGCGCAGCACAATTGGCGGACGCGATCCCGGGCGCGCGGCAGTACTTCGTCGACTCGCGTGCACCAGAACTGGAAGCGGAGCTGGTCGAGCACCTGCGGCAGGCGCGGACATCGGGGGCAGCCCGGCTCCATGTGTGCGTGGTGGCCGGAGCCGGTGCCGACGATCTGGCGGATCTCTGGGCACTGAAGCGGATCGCCGTCGCGATGCACGAATTCGCCAACCCTCGGACGGAGGAACAGACTCCGCAGACGGTCTTCGGCGACGGCTCCGTCCATGCCACCCTGATCACCGAGCAGGCATTCACGGTGCCGGACAGCACATCCGCGCCGGACTCCCGTCAGTCCGCGCTGGCCGGGGCCCGGCGGGTGCTGTTGAACGAGCAGACACCCTTGCGCTGGCGCCTGATCGATGTCGAAGCCGGCACCGACATCGCCGATCTGGTGACGGAATTGGCGGTGCCGGGCGCGTTCTCCTACGACAACACCGATGAGGTGCTGCTGCGCGATGGTAATCGCTGGGCGCCTGTGGTGACCAAGCCCCTCACCGAGCGCCTGGCGGTGCACGACACCGCGGCGCCGTTGACCGACCCGGAGGCCAATTTCGAGCTCGAACTACCCCGCACTCGTCTGCTCTCGGCGCTGGCTTGGCGCGAATGCCCGCGTCGAGCGCCCGGCCCAGGCCAGGTCGAGGTCCGCATGCAGGTGATCGGGCTGAACTACAAGGACCCGCTGAAGGTCATCGGCCTGCTCGGCGAGCGAGAGCTGGCACCGACATATTTCGGCACCGTGCCAGGTATGGAGGGCGTCGGCACCGTGGTGCGGGTCGGTGCGGGGATCGACGGTATCGCGGTCGGCGATTTGGTGGCGGTGGCGGCCAAGGGCATGATGCGGCGCTACGCCATCATCGATCGGCAGCTGGTGATTCCGCTGCCCGCCGACACCGATCCCGGATACTGCACCAGTGCCATCGCTTTCGCGACGGCCGAGTACGCGCTCCTGGAGTTGGCGCGGCTGGAGCCGGGCGAAACGGTGCTGATCCACGGTGCGGCGGGCGGTGTCGGCACGGCCGCCATCCAGGTCGCCAAGGCGCGCGGGGCGCGGATCATCGGCACGGCCAGTTCCGACGAGCGACGGCAGCACATCCTGGCGCTCGGCGCGGACCACGCGGTGCACTCGCGTTCGCTCGACTTCGTCGACGACGTGCTCGCGCTCACCGATGGTCGTGGTGCCGAGGTCGTGCTCAGCAGCGCGCCCGGGGAGATCCTGCGCCAAAACTTCAACGCCGTAGCCGAATTCGGCCGCATCGTCGAGGTCGGCAAGGCCGACATCTACACCGGCGGGCTGCTGGAGCTGGCCAATTTCGACAAGAACGTGGCCTACTTCTCGATGGATCTTGACCGGCTGGTCGCGGTCCGCCCGGAGCGCCTGGCCAACCTGCTGCACCGAGTCTACGAACAGGTCGTGGCGGGCGTCTATCGACCGCTGCCGTACAAGATGTTCGAAACCCAGGATGTGGGAACCGCTTTCGAGGAGGTCATCCGGTCCGCCGGACTGGCCAGAATCGCGTTGCGCATCGACGCACCGCAGCCACCGGTCCGGCCCTATCTGCCCGATATCGAGATCCGCGGCGACGCAAGCTATCTCATCACCGGCGGCTTCGGCGGCTTCGGCATGGCCACCGGCCGCTGGCTAGTGCTGCGCGGCGCGCGCCGACTGGTACTGCTCGGCCGCGGCGGTGCGACCACCGAGGCGGCCAGGCGCCAGCTCGAGGCCTGGCGCACAGTCGGTATCGAGGTGATCGAAGAGCTGGTCGACGTGACCGACATCGACGCCGTCGCTGCGGTGGTCAGCAGAGCGCACACCGCCGAACACCCACTGCGCGGCGTATTCCACGCGGCGGGCTCGGTGTCCGACAATCGCGTCGAGCTCATGGCGCACGAACAGCTGGCGAAGGTCTACCGGCCGAAGGTGCACGGCGCGCGGGCATTGCACCGCGCGGTCACCGAGGCGGGCATCCGGCTGGACATGTTCGTGCTGTACTCCTCCGGCGGCTCGATGTACGGCATCTACGGCCAATACAACTACTGCGCGGCCAATGTCGCGGTCGAGGCGCTGGCCGAGGAGTGGGCCAGGGCGGGCGAGCGCGCGCTGTGCATCGGCTGGGGTCATCTCTCCGGCGCGACCGGCGGCATGGCCGCCGACGCGACGGCCACCAAATACCTCGATCTGGTCGGCTTCGGACCGATCGACATGGCCGACGCCACCGCCTATTTGGAGCAAACGCTGCGCCTGGCCGACACCAGGGCCGCGATCATCCCCACCGACTGGGCCAAACTCGCAGGCACCTTTCCGCAGCTGGCGCGCACCGGCCGGACGATCGAGCTGGCCAAGGCCGCCGCGAAGGACACCTCCGAGCTGGCCCAGCTGCGCGCCGAACTGGTCGAACTCGACGACAGCAAGCGCGGTCCGTTCATCGCCCGCAAAATGGCCGCGGAACTGGCGGTCGTGATGGGTGTGCCGGTCGACTCGATCGATATGACGGTGCCGGTGCCCGAACTCGGGCTGGATTCGCTGATGGCCGTGGAACTCGGGGCTCGGGTCACCAAAACCCTCGGTATCGACCTGATGTCATTGCAGATGGGCCGATCGTTCAGCCTGGAGCAGGCCGGTCCCAAGGTCGCCGAACTGGTGCTCGCCGCCGAACCCGGTGGGCCGCAGCCGATTTCCGAGCCGGTGGCGGCGCTGTGATCGACCAGGGGCTGATCGATGAATGGAACCCGGCGCCGGGGCGGATGGTGACCTGGGTCGCCACCGCGGCATCGGTGGCGCGAGCCGCCGAGGCGCCCACCCATCCCGCGCCGCCGTCACATCAACAGGAGGAGTATCTACGGCTGGCGGATCGGCACGCGGCGGCCGACTTCCGTTACTCCGGCCTCTGTCTCGTCACCGTCGAGATACCGATCGGTGACCTGGATCGGGACGCGATGACCCGTAGCATCAACGCATTCCTGTTGCGGCACGACACGTTCCGGACCTGGTTCGCCATCGTCGGCGGCGCGGTCCGGCGGCACCTGGTGGACGCGGAGGTGGTCGATTTCGCGCCGATCGACTACGGCGAGCTCGACGACGCGGAAGCAATCCGGGAGCACGTGCAGAAGACGACTCCCGGTCCGTTCCAATGGGATTGCTTCTCCTTCGGCGCGATCGAGCACGGTGACTCGACCACGGTCTACCTCGCGGTAGACCATCTGCACACCGACGGGCTCGGGCAGTACCTGTCCTGCTCGGACCTGGCCTATTTGTACGCGCGCGAGGCCTGGAATGTCCCCGATACGCTGACACCGGCCGCCAGCTATCTCGAATACTGCACCGCGGAACGCGAACACACCGCGCGGCTCACCCTCGGATCGCCCGGTGTCCGGAAATGGCTGGAGTTGATCCGCGGCAACGACGGCGAATTACCCTGCTTGCCTTTGGCTCTCGGCAAACGCCGGGATGGCTACAACCGCAGCGCGCATCTGCGCATCACACTGCTCAGCGAGGCCGACGCGCGCCGATTCGAACGGGTCTGCCGCGCCAACGACGCCGAGTTCGTCGGCGGCATCTTCGCCGCCGCCGCGCTGGCCGAGGCCGAACTCACCGGCGGCGACTACTACTTCGGCATGACGCCGATCAGCACCCGCACCACCGCGGCCGAACGCGCCTCGGTGGGCTGGTATGTCGCCCTCGTCCCGGTGGCCTTCCCGATCGCGGACACGTCGTTCACCCGCGCCGTGACCATCGCTCAGCGGGCCTACGAGAACGGTATTCGTCTCGCGCCCACCTCTTTTCATCGTGTGCTCGAGCTGTTGCCCGCCGACACCGACATCAAGGTGCGCCCCGGCTGGGCGACGCCGATGATTTCCTACGTTGACGCGCGCGACTTCGACGGCCACGAGTTCTTCGACCTGGTAAATGGCGGCATCTACGCCAACCGCGCCGCCTCCGAGGAAGCCCTGGTCTGGATCAACCGCATGCCGTCGGAAACGACCCTCAGCGTCATCTTCCCCGACACCCCGATAGCGCACGAATCCGTGCGCCGCTACATCCACGCGATGCAGGCGGTGTTCCGGGCGGTGGCGGCAGACCGCGGCTAAGCGATCAGTTCCATCAGCCCGCGTGGGGCCGCGGCGGGCTCGGTCGGAAAACTGAAGCGCGCCAGGCGGTGTGGCGGGTCTGTCTCGAAGTGGGCGATGGCGGACGGGATGAAGCCGCCGATCATCTTGTCCAGCATGGTGTTCACGTGCGCGAAGCCAGGACGTAGGTGGACCGGCCAGGTGGTCAGGAGGCCGGCGGGGACCTCTATGGTCGCCTGCTTGTGCACCCGCGCCGTCACCGGCCAATGCACCGAGAAGGCCAGCCACAGGTCCAACGACGTCGCGGCGCCCTCGATGAAATCCAGCCCGCGCAACAGCGTGAGACCACCGATGAGCGGCATCACGTTCGACGGGAAAGGCGCTACGCCACTGCCGAACTGGAGGTGGGTGGTGTCGAGGAAATGTGCCTCCTCGCGCGAGACCAGCACGTTCTGCGATCGGGTCTCGGCCCGATAGTCCGCCGCGCGCAACCATCCGCCGACCCGGCTGAAACGCTGCTCGATCGTGATCGTCGTATTCCCTTCGCTCGCACGAAGTTCCACCGTCGAGTGGTAGTCGTATGCCGCACGGCCCACCACGCTGGTCACCTCGAACGCCTGCGGCTGGTCGGCGACACCCACGGTGTACACGGATTTTTCGCCATCGGGGATCACGGGATCGCGGAACGCAGTGCGCACAATTCCTCCAGCTGACCGAATTCCTGGTTCGATCTCGACGCTAGCGGCCACACGGTGCGGTCGACGCGCCTTCGGCGCGGAACTGGACACCTCACAGCTATCGGGCCGGTCGCCTTGGCATAGTTGCCTACGCCGAATTCCGCACGAGACCCATCCGTGCGATCAATGCCGAACGCAGGTACCACAATCCATTGGCTCTGGCCGGATCGAAGCCGGTGAGCTCACCGATCCGGCGCAGCCGGTAGTCGACGGTATTCGGGTGCACGCCAAGGTGTTCGGCTGAGCGCAGCCTGCTGAGATCGGTGTCGATGTAGATCCGCAGAGTCTCGCGCAGTTCGGGGTGCGCGTCCAGTGGCGTGAGATGGTTGCCGAGTAGCTCACGGGCGATCCCGGGGCGGCTCAGTTGGTGTACCAGCGCGAGTTCGGCGAACCGGTGCACACCGGGCTCGAGTCCCATCCGTTGTGCGGTATCTAGGAGTTCGTGGGCCTGCCGGGCCGCGCCCGGCACCTCGTCGGGCCGTGCGGTGACCACGGTGGCCGTGATCGGTACGCGTGCCGCGTCCGCCAACGCCCGCACCAGCCCGTCGAGTTCGGCATCGGTCCGCGCGGTGCTCGGCACGAGCACCGTGCCCCCGTCGACGGAGAGCAGCGACAGCGCCTCGCCGCCGAGCTGCGTCGCGAGCGCGGATTGCAGACGGCGCAGTTTGCGCCGGGCGACGACCTGCCGATCGAGCCCGGGGCGGCTTTCGTCGGGATGCGGGGGCAGCGCGATGGCGAGGACGAAATACTCTGCGGCGAACAGCAATTCCCGCGCGGCGGGCTGGCCGCCGAGCAACGCCGAGGTCAAGTTGTGTGTCGCGGTTTGATGTTCGGCCACATCGGCCTTGTACTCCCGGACGTAAGCCTTGCTCACCGCGGCGGTGACCAGCTTCGACAGCTCGACCACCCGGCCGATGCCCGTGACGACGCCGAGCGTGTCCGCGGGCCGGGGATAGGCCATCAGGTCGAGGCCGACCTTGAACCCCTCGTTGACGGCGTGCAGCACCGTATCGATCGGGATTCCGGCGCCGGCGCAGCCTGCCGCCGCGGCCTCGAGGCCCGCGGTGGGGGCATCGACCGGCTCGCCGTTCAACCGCTGGATCAGCCAGTCGAGGCAGATGCGCACCACGACCCGCACCTCGCCGTGCAGCGCGCCGCCGGACAACGGCCTGGCCGCCGCGACGTGGTCGATGGCGGTGCGGGTCAGCGCGTCGATCTCGCGCGCCGACAGGGCAATCTGTCGCCCGAGCACACCGAGCTCGGGTCGATCGAGACTTTCGATCGTCACCGGTGGCCTCCTTGTCTCCGTACACCGCAGCGACTGCGGCGTCGGCGGCAAGTACCTGAGCCGCTGCCGCGCCGAGAACGTCGCTGTTACCGGTTTATTGCTATCGGAAGTAACGGTAAACCGAGTAAGCGCTCACCTTCTACTCCTCTTTGCCCAACCGCCAACGGCCGCGTTCGCAGCCGGTTACCAGGCAAATCAGGGGATCAGCGCAAGGTTCGGGTAGTGACTCGCGCGGTAGTACATAGCGAGGTGCTCACTTTTTGACGGCCGCGAGTTCGGCGTCGACCCATGCCGCCATCATCCGTGCCGTCATCCGGAGCGACTCCGCGCGCTGCCTGCTGTCCATCTCCAGCGCCGAGGCACGCAGCACCGCCGCGAAGCCGGTGTTGATCAGCACGAAGGTCATCACGTCGTACTCGTGATCGTCGCCGGGACCGAGCAATTGGATCACCAGCACCTTCACCAGCAGCCGCAGCCGCGGTTCGAACTCGGGGATACCGCTGTTGTAGAACTGCACCCCGGCAACCAGCGCACGCACCAGCAGCGCGTTTTCCACCAGCTCGTCGGCGATGACCTCGAGGATCCCGGTGATCACCTCCTCGCTCGGCTTCTCCCCGAGGCCGAATACCCGCTGGGAGAACCGGCGCTCGATGTTCTCGAGCAAGCGCCGGAGCAGTTCTTCGACCATGACCGAGCGGTCGGTGAAATATCGGTAGACGGTGCCGATGCTCACCCCGGCCGCCGTCGCGATCCGGTTCGTCGAGGTGTCGGCGATGCCGCGTTCGCCGAACAGCTTCGCGGCGGTGTCCAGGATGTGTTCGCGGGTCGCCTTGGCCCGTTCCTGGGTCGGACGACGGCGCTCACCCGCGGCTTTCGGCGGCATCGGGTCCTCCTGCCTGTTGGTGCTCAAAAATGAGCTTTACTCACTTCAGTCCGAATGTCGAGTGTGCAAGAGTGGTGCCACCGCGTCATTGGCCAATGGAGGTGCGACAGTGGGCGATCGAGTACCCAGGGGTCGCCTGGCGCGCGGCAGCAAGATCGGCCGTCTGGCCGCGGGGCAGGCAGTGCGCGGGGTCGGCACTCGGCTGTCGATGATCGGGCGCACCGAGCAGGCCAGGCAGCGACTGTCCGAGCGGTCGACTTTGCAAGCGGCACAACAACTTGTCACCGTGCTCGGCGGACTCAAGGGCGCGGCGATGAAGCTGGGCCAGATGCTGTCGGTGCTCGACGTCGACCTGCTGCCGGAGCAACACCGGGAGATGTTCCGGGTCAAACTCGCCGAACTGCGCGACCAGGCGCCGATCGTCGCCTTCCCGGCCATGCGCGCGGTGCTGGAGGACGACCTCGGGCCGATGGCACGCGTCTTCGCCGACTTCGACGAGACCGCGATCGCCGCGGCCTCGATCGGCCAGGTGTATCGGGCCAGGCTGCACGACGGGCGCGCGGTCGCGGTCAAGGTGAAGTACCCGGGGGTGGACGACGCCGTCGAGGCGGATATGCGGAACCTGGCGTTGTTCAGCAGGCTGTGGAAGTCCATGCTGCCGAGCGCCGCCGACGCGGACGTGCTCGACGAGATCGCGCGCAATATCGGCAGCGAACTCGACTACGTGCGCGAGGCGCACACGCAGCATCGCGTTGCCGCGCGCTATCGCGGCCATCCGTTCGTCACGGTGCCGGACAGCGTCGAAGAGCTGTGCGGGCCACACGTCCTGGTCACCGAGTTCCTCGAAGGCCAACCGTATCAACAGATTCGGGGGTTGCCGAGCGCGGATCGCAATCGGATCGGCGAGCTGATCTATCGCTTCTACATCAGTTCCCTGTTCACCGACTTCGAATTCTGCGGTGACCCGCATCCCGGCAACATCATGCTCGCCGACGACGGAAGGCTCGGTTTCGTGGATTTCGGGCTGTACCACAGCATGGACCCGGTACATGTCGAACTCGAACGGGCCTGCCTGCAAGCCGCGAGCGAGTACCGCGCCGACGATCTGTACGAGATGTGGGTCCGGCACGAGATCATGGATCCCGATTCCGGCGTCGACGCGGCGGAGTGCCTGGAATACGTGTGGGCCGCGGCAGGCTGGCACCTGGGCGACGAGGAGATCACCATCACGCCCGAATTGGCCACCGGCGCACTGATTCTCGCCATCGATCCGCGCACTGCCGAATTCCGCGGCATGCGCAAGCAGCGACTGCCCGCCGAGCACGTGTTCTCCCGCCGGGCCGACCTGTTCACCTTCGCCGCACTCGGCCAGCTGGAAACCACCAACAACTGGCACCGGATCGCCAGGGAGTGGCTCTACCGTGAACCGCCTGCCACCGAGGTCGGGCGGGAGGTGGCGCGCTGGCGGGCCGGTGCGTGAAATCCGTTGCGCCTCAGTCTCCGAGCGCGGTACGAAACAGCGGCCAGGAGTTGTGCAGGTCCTGCTGCCAGTATCCCCAGGAATGGGTACCGGCGCTCCGTTCGCTGAAGCTCGCGGGAATGTTCAACTCCCGCAATCGTTCTCGCAGCTGTGCGGTGCAGGCCGCGGTGATGGCGTCCAACGCTCCCCCGACGGTCAGCTGATCGAGAAGTTTCAGCGGATTCGCGTTGATGCCCGGTCCGTCGAGAGTGTCGAGCGGCCCGGCCTGCCCGGTGCCGGTGGAGACGTAGATGGTGGTGCCGCGCAACCGGTCGGCGTGCAGATAGGGGTCGTTGGCCGCCCACGCAGGGTCGGTGGGCGGGCCCCACAGGTTCAGCGGATTGCCGCGCTGGCCGAGCACCATGGCGTCGACCATCGCCTGTCCGGCCGGGTCGCTGGTGCGCGCGCAGCCGCTGTAAGAGCCGATCGCGAGATAGCGCCGCGGTGCGGCGAGGGCGAGACGGAATACCGCGGAGCTCGCCATCGACGGTCCCGCAATGGCATTCGCGCCGGTGCCGCGAAAGGCGGAGTCGATGATCGTGGGGAGTTCGGCGGTGAGAAAGGTGGACCACCGTTGCCTGCCGAGCACCGGATCGTCGTCTCGCCAGTCGGCGAAGAGGGTGCCGCCACCGCCGACCGGCATCACCACGGTGACCTGCTGATCGGCGAAGAAGCGCGCGGCGTCGGTCTTGGTGAACCAGTTGTCGCCGGTGCGCCAGTCGCCGGTGTCGGTGCCGCCGTTGATCCCGTTGAGGAGGTACAGGGTCGGTGCGGGTCGCGAATCATTCGCCGCCGGAAGCACTTCGACCGATATTGTCCGCCCCATGGCCGCCGAGTACACGGTCAGATCGAGGACTCTGCCTGGTCCTTGCTCCGTGCTGACCAGCCGCGAGCCATCCGGCGACACAAGCGTCACGGCGTCCGAGTCGGCGAAGGCGACCCCGCCGGAGCACGCCAGCACCGCCGCACCGATCACCGCGGCCACCCGGGCACTCGTCTGTCTGTCCCCGACGCCCACCTACACCTCCGAGCATGACCTGGGTTTCGGCCGACCGTAGGCCGCGACGATCACAAACGCTCGGAATCCGTTGCGAATTGGTCGGACTCACATCCAGGTCAGCCGGTAACTGGACAGCACACAATGTCGAGGTAAATGGTCAGCATCTCGGCCATCGCACCCCATACTGGGGTCGATAGCAGGTTGCCGGTTCGCTGACGCATCGGCCGCACGGGTGACCCGCGGATCGAGGGGCACCCGCCGGCCCCGAGCTGTTCGAACCGGCCGACGAGAAGTGCGTGAGTTGGTTACCGATGTCATCGATGTGAGTGCGGACTTCCCGGTCGCCCGTAAAGCGCTGTGGGATCTGCTTCTCGAACCGCAAACCTACCCGCGGTTGTTCGCCGGAATCGGCGGCTGTGAGCTCGTGGAGGCCGGGCCGGACAGCCGCATCGCACATGTGCGCATCGGCACCGCCGCATCCGGCATTCGCACCCACCAGCTGCGGCTCACCGTGCAGCGCTGGTACGAGAGCGTGGAATTACAGTGCCCAGGGACCGGCAGTTTCGTGTCGGTGCGGCTGCGGGGTGACGAGGAGCGCACGAGGGTCGTTGTCACCGTGTTCGCGCCCGGCCGGTTGCATCCGGCGATCGCCGAGCAGTCCAACTCGGCAGTGGTGTCGTGGGTGAACCGAGGCCTGCGGCGGGCGGTCGACGTTATCCGTGGCGCGCGAACCTCGACGGTGGTCAATGCCGAGAATTCGCCGCTGCGTCGGCAGGTCAGCGTGGCCAAACAGATGGTCACCGTCGGTGTCGGGCGGACCGCGAACGTCGCGACCGGCGTCAAACAGGCGCGCTCCCTTGCTAAATGGGGATTCAACCTGGCCGGTGGTTATGCGGCGGCGGCCGCGTACGCACCGGATCGGATCGCCGTCATCGACGACTCCGGCACCCGCACCTTCGCCGAGATGCACACTCGGACAAGCGCGCTGGCCGGCGCGCTGGCCGGGCTCGACCTCGGCTTCGGCGACACGGTGGGATTACTCTCCCGCAACCACGCCGGGATGATCGAATGCATGGTCGCCGCAGGGAAACTCGGCGTCGATGTGGCGCTGTTGAACGTGGGGCTGTCCGGTCGGCAGATCGAGGACATCGTGCAGCGGCACCGGCTTGCCGCGCTGTTCGTCGACGGCGACCTCGAGCAGCTGGTCCACTACCTGCACGCCGACCTGCCGCGCTTCACCACCGACGGCCGCCCGCCGGTGCCGCATCGGGTCACCATCGATGACCTGATCGTGAAGGGAGAGCTCGACTTTCGGCGTCCGAACCGACCGGGCAGGCTGATCGTGCTGACCTCCGGCACCAGCGGCACACCGAAGGGCGCGCGCCGACCGCAACCCAAGGGCTTCGGCACCATCGCCGCGCTGCTCTCCCGGATTCCGCTGCCGATGGAGCAGGCGATGCTCATCCCGGCCCCGCTGTTCCATACCTGGGGGCTGGCCGGTCTGCAGATCAGCACGCCGCTGCGCGCGACCGTGGTGCTGCCCGAGCGTTTCGACGCCGAGGAGTGCCTGCGGCTCGTCGCCGAGCATCGGGTGGCCAGCATGATCGTCGTGCCGACCATGGTGAACCGCATCCTCGATCTGCCCGCCGCGGTGCGCGCTCGCTACGACACGTCGAGCCTGCGCGCGGTGGTCAGCTGCGGTGCGCCGCTGACGGGGGCGACGGTGCTGCGCTTCCTGGATACCTACGGCGAGATCCTCTACAACGTCTACGGTTCCACCGAGGTCTCCTGGGCCACCATCGCCACGCCCGACGACCTGCGGACCGCGCCGACCACCGCGGGCAGGCCGCCGCTCGGCACCAGAATCGCCGTGCTCGGGCCGGACCAGCGCCCGGTGCCGGTCGGCGTCACCGGGCACATTTTCGTCGGCAACCACATGCTGTTCGATGGATATGTGAGCTCGGCACCGCCCGCGGAGGCCGACGGGATGCTCGACACCGGCGACCTCGGCTATCTCGACGTCGCGGGGCGGCTGTTCATCGCGGGGCGGGACGACGAGATGATCATTTCCGGGGGTGAGAACGTCTTTCCGCGGCCGGTGGAAGAGGCGCTCGCGCACCTGCCGCAGGTCAGCGAGGTCGCCGTGGTCGGTGTGCCGGATCAGGAATTCGGCCAGCGGCTTGCCGCGTTCGTGGTGAAACGCGAAGGGGCAGGCCTGGATTCGGACATGATCCGGTCCTACATCCGTCATCGGTTGAGTCGCTTCTCGGTGCCGCGCGACGTCACCTTCCTGGCTTCGCTGCCGCGTGGCGAAACCGGCAAGATCATCAAGCAGCTGCTCATCGGACCGACACCTGGCGAAACGATGCCGTCGGCGCTCGGTGGCGCTCATTTGATCACCTGAGCTGCTTCGCCGGGTCGGGCAGTGCGAGTGTCGGGACCGCCATGGCGATGGCGCAGATCGCGATGGCGAGAAACATGACGATGCTGCCGCCCAGGGTGTGCGCGCGAAAGAACACCACGCTCAACAGGGCCAGGCCGACCGCATTGCCGATCTGCTCGATGGTGGGCAACTGGCCCGAGGCCTCGGCCATCTGCCGCTCCCGCAGACCCGCCAGCATCAGCGGTTGCAGTTGCACGCCGAACAGGCCGACCCCGAGGCCTGCGAGGAACACCGGCCCAAGGGCGAGTGCGAGATTCACCTGCCCGTTCGTCAGGTGCAGATACACCGCACCCACCGCCACCAATCCCCCATACAGTGCGATGCCGAACGCGAGTACTTTTACCCCCCAACGCTTTATCAGGAACAACGAGGCGATCGCGCCCGCACCCGCGCCGAGTGCGAACGGTGTCATCGCCACGCCGGTGCGCAGCGGGGAGAAATGCAGCTCGTCCTGCAGCGTGATCGACACGGTGAAGACGAACGCGGTGAAGAGGCCGAAGAAGCTCGCCACCAGTCCGGCACCTAAGGCGAATCCACGATTGGCGAACAGATCCAGGCGAACCAGCGGGCTGCCACCGCGCCTGCCCAGTCTGCGCTCGTAACCGATGAACACCGCCCCCACTGCGAGCGCCGCGGCGATCACACCGAAAGGCGCTGGCCGCCAGCCGTTCTGCTGGATATCCGCGAGCGCGGCGAGCAGCGCGAACAGGCTCACGGTGGACAGCGCTACGCCGCCGAGATCAAGGCCGTCGCGTTCCGGCGGCTTGCCGAGGCGCAGGTATCGGAAACCGAGGACGAACGCGAGGATGCCGATCGGCAGGTTCATCAGGAACACCGAATGCCAACCGAGACCGGCGATATCGGCCGTGACGAGCCCCCCGCCGACGATCGGGCCGAGCATGCCCGCGAAGCCCGCGGTCGCTCCGTACAGCGCGAACACCAGCTGATGGCGGCTCGGCGGAAAACTCGCGATGAGGATGGCGATGGTCTGCGCCGCCATTCCCGCGCCAGCGGCCCCCTGGAAGATCCGGGCGATCACGAGTTCCGTTGCACTGGTCGATATTCCACACCACACCGACATCGCGGTGAACGCGACCACCGAGACCAGGAACACGACGCGGCGGCCGAAGATCGCGCCGATTCTCGCCGCGGTGAGCAGCGTGCACGCGAACGCCAGCGAGTAACCGGACACCACCAGCAGCTGCTGGGACGACGAAGCCGTCAGGTCCGCAGTGAGATTCGGCAATGCGGTGTTCACGATGGTCACGTCGATCATCTGCATGAATACCGCGATGAGGCAGCCGGTGAACGCGAGCCACGCACCGAACCCGCCCCGCATCGATGCACCGGGCAGGCGGGTACCGATCTCCGTCATCTGAAAGCTCCCAACTTATCTACCGGCTCCGCCACATTCACCGATTCAGCGCCTCGCTGAAGATCGGCCAGGAGTTGTGCAGGTCCTGCTGCCAGTACCCCCACGAATGGGTGCCGGTGTCGCGCAGGTCGACTGTCGCGGGAATGTTCAAGTCCCGTAAGCGGTCCCGCAGCTGCCGCGTGCAGACGCTCGCGATGGCCTCCAGCGGCGCGCCGAACAGCAGCTGATAGGCCAGCTGCGGTAGATCGCCGTGCACTCCGTCGACGGTGTCGAACTGTCCGGGCCTGCCATTGCCGCTGGCAACGTATATCGCGGTGCCGCGCAGCTTTTCGGCGTGCAGATAGGGATCGTTGGCGGCCCATGCCGGGTCGCTCGGCGGGCCCCACATGTTCACCGGGTTGCCCTGCTGACTGACGACCACGGCGTTGACGACCGCCTGGCCGCGCGCGTCACTGGTGCGCACGCAGCCGCTGTACGAGCCGATCGCGCGGTACACCCCGGGCGCGGACAACGCCAGTTGGAAGACCGCGGTTCCCGCCATCGAGATCCCCGCGATCGCATTGGCGCCGGTCGTTTTCAGTGTGGCGTCGATGATCGGGGGCAACTCGCGGGTGAGGAAGGTCGCCCAGCGTTGCTTGCCGAGGGCGGGATCGTCGGCGCGCCAATCGGTGAAGTAGCTGCCCTCACCGCCGAACGGAATGACGATGTTGACCTGCTTGTCGGCGAAGAACTCGGCGACATCGGTGGCGTCGGCCCAGTTGCGGTCGATGCCGCCGTCCGCGCCGTTGAGCAGATACAACGTAGGCGCGGGAGTCGAATCATCCGGTGCGCGAATCACTTTCACCACCACAGGTCGGCCCATCAGCGCGGAATAGACGGTCATGTCGATGCCCGCCCTGCCTTCGGCGAAGGTGAGCACGTGTGAGCCGTCCGGCGCGGGTGCCGGCTCCGCTCGCGCGGTCCCCGTCAGCATCGTGGCGACCACAACCGCGATCGTGAATCGCGCGGCCGTCGCCACACCACGGGTAATGCGATCGCCCACGCGGCACCTCCGGCCCCTTCGTGACTCCTGCGATGTGGGCAGACGCTAACCCTCGGCCGCCACCCCGAACCACCCATCCCGCATTCCTTGGGACAGCTGACCGCTCGAACTCGTCGCGCCTGGTGCCTGTCACAACCGGCTCAAGAGCGTCGGCGATAGAATTCGGGCTCGATCCAACCGAAGGGGCGACACGTGGCAACGAATCAACCACAGCCGAATTCGTCTGCGGATCACCCTTGGCGGGACAACGGGGTGCGCGTCATCAAGTCGGATCAACTCGACTCGAACACCGCCCAGACGCCGGGGATGAACCGCGCGGCCGCGATCAACGCGGCGCGAGTCGGTGCCCAGAAGATCTGGGCGGGAACCGTCACAATCCACCCGAACGCCAAGACCGGCGCGCACCATCACGGCGAGCTGGAAAGCGTGATCTACGTCCTGCGCGGCCGCGCGCGCATGCGCTGGGGCGAGCGACTCGAGTTCGTCGCCGAAGCGGAACCCGGCGATTTCATCTTCGTCCCGCCCTACGTCCCACACCAGGAAATCAATGCCAGCACGGACGAACCCCTCGAATGCGTGCTGGTGCGCAGCGATAGCGAGGCAGTCGTCGTCAACCTCGACATCGAACCGGTGGAGAAACCCGACACCGTGCACTGGATCGACCCGATCCATCGAGCGCCAGGAACTCCCTGATCATTAGCGGTTCACTCCGCTAGCAGGATCTGCACGAGCGCCTCGGGTGCGTCGGCCACCACGTCGTGTCCGATCGGCAAAGTGTGCACATGCCAGTCCGGGTCGCGGCAAAGTCGTTGGTAGACATCGGTGAACGGGGTGCCGGACCAGCCATCCAGGTAGATGTAGTCCTTGCGCTGGGCCTGGGGTGGGGTGTCGAGCTGGATCTGCTGCAAGAACGACGCGAGCGGGTGTGGGGTCGTTCGGGTTTCCGGGCCCGGCGGCGGCAGCACGCTGTGGCCGTCGACTCGGGCGCCCTGGATGAACAGCTCGCGGAAGCCCGACGTGGTGAGGTCGAAGCAGGACTCGCCGTCGGCGGGGACGTAAGCGTCGCAGTAGACCAGCCGCCGGATGCGGTCAGGTAGGCGGGACGCGGCACCGGCGATGACCATGCCCGCGTAGCTATGCCCGACCAGCACCGCATCGTGGATCTCCTCGGCCTCGACCAGGCTCACCACATCCTCGATGTGGGTATCGAGATTGGTCGCCGCCGTGCGCAAGTGGGCCCGATCGCCCAGGCCAGTGAGTGTCACCGGAAAGGCCGAATGGCCTTGGCTCCGTAGAGATTCGGCGATCGGCTGGAAGTACCACCCGCCGCGCCATCCGCCGGGAACCAGAATGAAGGTCGTCATGGCAGACACTCTAATAGAGACACTCTAATCGAGGCAACACTATTAGTGCGAAGGCTCGCTAGGATGATGACGTGCTGACCTTGAGCGTGCTGGGATTCCTGGCCGAAGAGCCACTCCATGCCTACGAGCTCCGCGCCCGAATCTCCGGCCTGTCCGGCCACGTCCGCCCGGTCAGCGACGGCGCCCTCTACCCCGCGCTCAACCGGCTAAGGGAAGCCGGGCTCCTGAACCGACAGGAAGAACCCGGCCGCGGCGCCACCCCACGCCAAATCCTCTCTCTCACCCCCGCGGGCCAAGCCGAGTTACTCCGCAGACTCCGCGAGCCGGCCGACGTCGAAATCACCGACCGCAACTCATTTTTGGTCCTGCTCGCCTTCCTCGGCCGCCTACCCGACCCAGCCGACCAAGCCCGCGTCCTACGCCGCCGCCTCGCCTTCATGGACGGCCCCGCCAGCTACTTCTACGCCGACGGCAAACCCCTGCGCGCCGCCGACATGACCGACCGCTTCCGCAAAGGCATGCTCACCCTCGCCGCGGCAACCAGCCGCGCCGACCGCGCCTGGCTGGCGGCCACCATCGCCGACCTCGAGCAGGAGCAGTAAGCGATCGCACAGCAGCGCTGGCGAGCGAGAATGCGTTAGTGACGGTGGGCAGCAAAACGGGTGGTGGGGGCTGGAATTCAGCCACCACCACCCGTATTGGGCGATCAGTTGGTCGGGTTGTTCGGGGACTGCTTGTAGGGGGCGCCGGCGGCCAGCGCGGCGGTGGTGAAGGACTTCTTCATTTGGGGCCAGAGGGTGCTGTCGACGCAGGAGTAGCGGGGCATGAAGCCGCCGCAGGTGCCGCCGTTCGGGCCGATTTCGATGGTGAAGCTGGCCAGGCCGAGTGCGCCGTGGGCCTGGTCGTCGGTGGTGCCCCAGGTGGAGTAGCCGACGGTTTCCTCATCGGTGCCGACGGTGAATCCCTTCGGTACGACATTGGTGATCAAGGTGCGCAACTGTTCCCGGTTCTTCGGGGTCGCGGCCGTCGGAATGATTCCGTATTGGCCGTAGGAATGCAGGTCGATCACAACACCTTTCGCGGTGTCCGGGACGTCGGCGCTGCCCGCGGGGCGCTGGTTGGTGAACAGGCTCGAGTACAGCTTCTGGATGTTCTGGGTTTCCGGTTCGGAGGCAGCGCGCGGACCCTGGAAGGTTTGGGAGCACTGGTTTCTGGAGTCGCCGCCCCACCGGACGGTGAAGTTGCGGTTCAGGTCGATGCCCGGGCCGTTGCCGGAGCCGTCGACGACGGAGCAGGACGAGGGGGTCCCGCTGTTGTCGACGTTCTTGCGCTGCATCTTGGGGCGGTTTCCGCCGCTGGCCACCACGTCGACGCCGTCGGGGTTGGTCACCGGGACGACCCAGACCTCGGTGGTGTCCAGGATCTTGGTCGCGGTGGCGTCGGTGCCGTAACCGTTGGCGAGGTAATCGATCCATTTCCAGGCTACTTCGCCGGTGGCAAGTTCGCGGGCGTGGATCTGCGCGGTCAGCAGGAAGCGCGGCTTGGTCGAGGTGGGCGACAGCGCGCAACCGCTGGGCGCGAGTGTCGTTTTCGCCGCTACCTTCTCCTGATCGGTCGCCTGCTTAGCGAGTCCGGTCAAGCAGATGACATCCATCGTGTGGCCGCCGCTGCCCCGGCCAGCCAGCCAGGTTTTGCCGATATCGTGCGCCTGGGCGATGCCGGGAAACTTGTTGGCCACATCCTTGGCATGGGTGATCATGTCCGCCGAAGTGTGGTAGCCGCCGTAGTAAGTCGGGCCGAGGGATCGCTGCTCCGAGGGTAACGACTTATAAACCGGTTCCCCCTTCTGCAGCGTCAGGCCCTTAGCCCGCAGCACTTGGGCACCCGACTCGTCGACCGCGATGGTCACCTTGCCGTCACCCGCGGGAACCATTTCGATCCCGGCACTGGTGATGATGTCGCGCTGCGCCTGCGACGGCACCGGAACGTTCCAGTAGTAGGGCGTGTCATCGGCGGCGTTCGCCATCATCGGACAGAAAACAAGCGTCGAAAAACCACCGACAGCCACTGCGGAAATGGTTGCAAGGATATTGCGGAAACTGCTCATGGGCTTACCTGTCTCTCGCGCCACTTTCAGAGACCGCATTTGACGGCGTGGCGCCGTTGTTCGCGGATGAATTTCCGATGGTCGGAGATTAAGCCGCCGTGTCGGCTCAGTGAAACCCCAGTCGGCGAGTGGGGAAAAGCGCGAGCCGGTCCGAACGATCGTCCGGCGCGTGCGCGTAGACACCGCGGCCCGCCGCGCGTCACCACGGCCCGCCGCGCTCAGTCGGGGCGGCCGGTGACGTCATCATCGAGCCGCGCCGAGCGTCCGTACAGCCCGTGCGCCACCAGCACCCACCTGGGCGATGACCCGCTCCGCAAAGACAACTAACAAGAATTGCAAACCAGACTTAAAAGTTCTGGAATTGCGCCGGATTCACGCCGGCCTGAAGGTTTGTTTTCAACAGTTAAGACCGGACTTACACATTGTGCCGATTAACCGTTTCCGACGTACAGTCGACCGTGCCGATCCGCAAGCGCGAACCTCGCTCTTCATGAAACTCGACTGATAGCCCGCCGGCATCAGCCGCTATTCAGGTTCGGCATAAATCTCATCCATAGTCCCACGGAGGTCTCCGCGCAATGCCGTCCGCTGCCAACAGTCGCAACTATCGCGGAAAACATCGAAGCAAAAAATCAGCAATGAATGGCTCTCCCCGGCTATTCGCCGCACTGGTCGCCGGCTCGCTGCTCGGGCCCGCCGCACTCACCCTGACCACCACCGCCACCGCGGCAGCGGCGGCACCGAGTTTCGGCTTCCGCGCGAAGATCCAGGGCTACGACTCGGACGGCCGGGCGATCATTCATTACAACAATACGATCAAAGACGCGGGCATCGAGAACGCGGTCAAACACCTGAACTCGACACCTGGTCTGAATGTCGTCTTCAAACCAGGAACGGGCAATGGCGCCATCAAAATCACCAATGAGCGGTTCCCGGGAGATGTCGCGGGCATGGGCGGGTGGGACGGCGGCGGCCCGTTCGTCAAACTCGATCCCAAGACACAGAACTACGACAAGAACGACCGAACCGAAGTCGCCGGACACGAACTCCTGCACTCCATCGGCCTCGATCACAACGACAGCGGCTGCAGCATCATGGCCAGCTCGGTCAACCGGTGCAACAGTGGCCCGACTCCGCTGAGCAAAAACGAGGTAGGTCAGCTCAACAGCATGTATCAGAAGGGAAAGCCGGGTAACTCGGCCGACCCGTCCAAACCGACAAAGCCGGGCGGCCAGACCAAACCGTCCGATAGCACCACTCAGACGGGTGACCGCCCGGGGAAACCGAACAAACCGCAGGGTCAGCCGGACCAAGACTCCGGCGATGACCAGCAAAGCCAGCCCGGCGACGGCGACGATTCGTCCGGCGACGGCGAGGGTGACAACACGTCCGACGGCGGCGATATGCCCGGTGGCGAAGACAGCGGTGACGGCGGCGACAGCGCTGACCCGTCCGGCGACAGCGACGGATTCGACTGGCCCGGCGACAGCGGCGGCGATGAATCGTCCGACGGCGGCGACATGTCCGGCGGCGACAGCAGCGACGGTGGCGACGGATTCGATTGGCTCGGCGACAGCGGCGGCGACAACACTACCGACTCCGGCGATCTATTCGGCGGCGACAACGGCGACCTGTTCGGCGGTGACGACGGCGGCAACGGATTCGATTGGCTCGGCGACAGCGGCGGCAATAGCGCCTCCGACACCGGCGACCTGTTCGGTGGCGACAGCGGCGGCGACCTGTTCGGTGACGACAGCGGCGGCGGCCTGTTCGGCGGCGACAGCGGCGGCGACGGATTCGATTGGTTCGGCAAAGGCGGAGGCGACCAGTTCAGCGGCGGAGACCTGTTCGGCGGTGGCGGCGGACTCGGCGATCTCGCCGATATCGGCGGCGGATTCAACACCGGCGGCCTCTTCTAACCCGACTGTCAACTCAAATACGCCGAACTTCCTTGCATTACAAGGAAGTTCGGCGTATTTCGTATCTCCGACTAAGTCGCGTTCTTCAGGTGGGCCAACGTCGTGATCATGCGATCGGCGATACCCGGCGGCCACCGGAAGGCGACCGTCGACGCGCGCTGGTGCGCCAGCCCATGCAACCCGAGCCACAGCGCCACGGCATCGACGGACACATCGGTGCTGGTGGACTCGCCCGCACCGACGCACTCCCGCACGATTTCCATGAGCATGCCCAGGGTCGCGTCGCCGAGGGTGGCGAGATCGGCCTCGGTCAGCGTCGTCTCGCCCAGGGCAGGCATCCAGAGCCCGCCGAACATGGTGCGATAGCGCTCGGGATGGAGTTCGGCGAAGTCCAGATACCCGCGGCAGAAGGCGAACAGCCGGTCCCGCGGCTCGTCACCCGCCGCGGTTAAAGCCGCACTCAGATGCTGTTCGAGCTCAGCGAATGCCTGCTGCACGACCGCGAGCATGATGGTCGGCTGGTCCGGGAAGTGGCGGTAGATCGAGGGCGCGGCGATCCCGACGCGGCGCGCGACGGACCGCAGGGTGACGGCCTTTTCGTCGCCGGTTTCGTCGAGCAGCTCGACGGCCGCGGCCACGATGTCGTCGCGCAGTCGGGCGCCCTCCCCTCGCCGGTTGCGCACGCGAGCAGGAGACGCGGTGATGTTGTCTGCCATACCGTCAACTTACACCTGAAACCTTATCGGTGTAAGCCCTTGAATCTTCGAAGCTAACGTGCGTATGGTTACAGGTGTAATCATCCACTGAGTGCGGAGAACGTCATGAACACCACCACCACTGTCACCACCGAAGTCGTGCTACCGGGCAAGGTCGAAGCGAACGGCCTGCTGATCCGCACCCGCGATCTCGCCGCGCCGAACAAGGGCCAGGTCGCCCTGCGGATGGACGCGACCGGCGTCTCCTTCGCCGAACAGCAGATGCGCCGCGGCAAGTACTACGACCAGCCGCCCTTCCCGTTCGTCCCCGGCTACGACGTGGTCGGCACGGTGACCGCCGTCGGCCCCGGGGTGGATCCCGCGATGATCGGACGCCGGTACGCCGCGGTCGTCAAGGTCGGCGGCTGGGCCAGCCACCTGCTGATCGACGCCGCCGACCTGGTGCCCATCCCGGACAGCGTCAGCGCGGCCGCCGCGGAAACCGTGGTCGTCAACGGAATCACCGCGTGGCAGATGCTGCACCGGATGGCCAAGGTGCCGAGCGGCGCCACGATCGCGGTGTTCGGCGCCAACGGCGGCGTCGGTTCCACCCTGGTGCAGCTGGCCAGGCACGCGGGCATCAAGGTGATCGGCACGGCCTCGCCCCGCCATCACGAGCTGGTCCGCGAGCTCGGCGCGATCCCGGTCGACTACCGCGACCCGGACATGTACCAGCGCATCAGGGAAATCGCCCCCGACGGTGTCGACGCGGTGTTCGACCATGTCGGCGGCGCCGGCTTGGCGCAGTCCTGGGCGCTGCTGCGCAAGGGCGGGACGCTGGTCTCCTACGGCACCGCGGCGACGAAGGACGAGGACGGCAATTCCCAACTGCCGGTGCTGAAGTCGTTCGCGCGGTTGGCGCTGTGGAACTACCTGCCCAATGGCAAGAGCGCCCACTTCTACAACTTCTGGGCGGGCAAGCGCAGGCTGAGCACCTTCCGTAGCCGCCTGCACGACGACCTGATCCAGGTGCTGCGGCTGCTGGCCGACGGCGTGCTCGCGCCGCAGATCGCCGCGCAGTTCCCCCTGGCCGACGCCGCGCAGGCGCTCGCACTCGCCGAGTCCCGCACGGTCGCGGGCAAGGTCGTCATCACCGCGTAGCCGATCGGCACCGCCGCATCGTCAGTTCAATTATGTTCGCACCCCGAGGAATTCAGCCATGGCCACCATCGCCCTCTCCGCCCCGCCCCACTCCACCCGCCGCGCAGGCGACGTCGACAACCGCGCCACCTACCTCAGCTTCGCGCTCGCGTACGTCTTCGGACACGGCGCCGCCGCACTGTCCAAAGGCGACGATCCGCCGGTCAGCCTGCCCGGCTGGTTGCCGATGACGCTGCTCGGTATCGGCCTCGCGGTCGGCACCGTCGCCGCGACGGTGGCCGCGCTGCGCGCTCAACGCGGCGCCGAAAGCTCGGACGTCCTGTCCGGCAAGCTACTCGGCATCTCCTGGGCCAGCGCCTTCGCCGCCCTCTTCCTCGCCATCACCGGAATCACCTCGCTGCTGGACCGATCCGACCTGCAGACCGTGCTCTGGCCCACCGGCGCAGGCCTCATCGTCGGCCTGCTCTACCTCGGCGAAGGCGCCGCGCGGCGCAACGTCCTGCACTACTGCCTCGGCACCTGGCTCGCTTTGGTCTCCACCGGCGCGCTGCTGCTCGGCAACCCGGGCCTGTTCTGGGTGCTCACCCTCGGCGGCGGTGGCGGCTATGCCGTCGCCACCGTGCTCGAGCGCCGCCGCCTCGCGACCCACCACTGAAAACCGTTCCACCACTGAAGGAGAAGTCGATGATCTATCACGGTAACCGGATAAAGCTCCGCGCGGGCGTCACCGAGGAACAGGCCAAGGCGGCCCTGGCGAGCATGCACGAACAGGGCAGCATCCCCGAGGTGAAGTCGTTCATCGTCGGCCGCGAGTACGGCACCGGTTTCGACTGGGGCGCCACGTTCGTCCTCGAGGACCTCGACGCCTACTGGGCGTACCTGAGTCACCCCGCGCACACCGCGTCGGTACGAGCCGGACTCCCCCTCGCCGAGAACTTCGAGTCCTACGATCTCACCGACGACCTCGACCCCGACTTCGAGTCGAAGGTCGCGCAGTTGCAAAAGCGCCACATCGACTCCGTCCCCGAGCTCGCGGAAATGCTCGCCGCCCTGTCGTCGCACACCGGAACCAGCGCCCTCCCGCACCCCGAATAGCCCACACCGAACCCTTGTCCGGAGCCCGAAGCACCACGGGCTCCGGACATTTCGGCGTCATCGGCAGCGACCGCTCCCGGGTGCCTTGTGCCCCACGCATGACGATGCAAGCCGGACGCAAGGCCGGTGCAATCACCGGCCAGCAACCTCGTCAGCATGACCCCTTCAGTAACGATCATCGGCGCCGGACTCGGCGGACTCACCCTGGCTCGCGTTCTGCACGTGCACGGCATTCCTGCCGCGGTCTACGAGGCGGAGCCGTCCCCGACGGCGCGTGCGCAGGGCGGGATGCTCGACATCCACGACTACAACGGACAACTCGCCGTCGAGGCGGCCGACCTGATGGACGAGTTCCGTGACCTCATCCTGGACGGCCGCCAGGCGATCCGGGTGCTCGACCCCGACGGGACAGTGCTGCTCGACAAGGCCGACGACGGCACCGGTGGACGCCCCGAGGTGTTGCGTGCCGAACTGCGACAGCTGCTGCTGGCCTCGCTCCCGGCCGGCACCGTCCGGTGGGGTTACAAGGCCACCGGCGTTCGCGCCCTCGACGATGGCCGCTACGAGGTGAGCTTCGCCGACGGCAGCACCGTCGTGACGAACCTGCTGGTCGGCGCCGATGGCGCGTGGTCGCGAGTCCGGCCGCTGCTGTCCACCGCCACACCCGAATACGCGGGCCAGTCGTTTGTCGAGACCTACCTGTACGACGCCGACACCCGCCACCCGGTCGCCGCGAAAACGGTCGGCGGCGGCTCGCTGATGACGCCGACGGAAGGCGCGCAGATCCACGCGCACCGGGAAAAGGGCGACACCCTGCACACCTATGTGGTGCTGCCCAAGCCGATGGAGTGGTTCGAGGCCATCGATTTCACCGATGCCGCCGCGACCAAGGCGCGAGTCGCCGAGGTATTCGACGGCTGGGCGCCGGAACTCACCGCGCTGATCACCGACGCCGACACCGCGCCGGTCTGGCGGCCGCACTACGCGCTGCCGATCGGACAGCAATGGGACCGTGTGCCCGGGGTGACCCTGGTAGGCGACGCCGCCCACCTCACCGCGCCGAACGGCGAAGGCGCCAACCTGGCCATGCTCGACGGCGCCGAACTCGGCAAAGCCCTCGCCGCGCACCCCGATGACGTCGAAACCGCGATCACCGAATACGAGCTGGCCATGTTCGCGCGCAGCACCAAGATGGCCGCCGAGGCGGCCGAGTTCTTCGAAAACCTCGTCTTCGACGAAGACCCGGCGCAAACCCTGCTCGCCGCCCTCACCGCACCGGAGTAGATCGAACACGAATCCTGAACCCACCGACCCAACTGGTGAGCATCCTCCAACTCCCCACGCGGACAGCGGAATCCACACCCACACTCGGGAGACGCACCGGCTTAGTGCCCTATTTCGAGTGCGGATCCCGGCCCCCGCTGTCCCTCGATTCCGCCGCACCCGCAAGGCGCCGGGAGTACTATTCGCGCCATGCTGGCCCCCTGGATCTTCCGGATCGTCATCCCGGTCGACGATATCGAGGCGGCGACCAAGTTCTATTCGGCAATTCTGAAAACTCCCGGCGAGCGGGTGTGGGTGAACCGGCATTACTTCCGGTGCGGCGAGGTGATCCTCGCCTGCGTCGAGCCCGGCCCGGAGTCCGGCGATTTTCACATCGACGACGACCCGCGCATCATCTATCTCGGCGTGGACGACTTGGAAGAGACGATGGAGTTGGTTCGTCGCGCCGAACCCGCGCACATCGACGCGTCCATCGAGGCACAGGCCTGGGGCGAGCGATCGTTCTACGCCCAAGACCCATTCGGTACCCGGCTCTGCTTCGTCCATGGCCCCACCATCTACGCAGGCGGCGATTTCGAGGAGTAGCCGCGATCAGCACCGCAGCGGAAGCTCGCGCATGCCACGAAGATGCAGTCCGCTCGGTCGCCAGCGCAGCTCCTCGCGCGGCACGGCCAGCCGTGCACCGTGCAGGTTTCGCCGGAACACCGGAGAGGTCGCTACCGGCGGCCGGGGTCGTACTCGTACGCGTTCGGCGGCAGGCTGGGGCGAGTCGGGACCTGGGTGATCCGCGCATCTGTCGCGATCCCGACCTGGCCGAGCGTGAGCGGCATCATGCAGTCCCGCGCAGGGCGGGAGACACCATCGGCGTATCCCGTGACCGACTTGAAGTAGGGCCCGAATACCGGGCTACCGCCTGCCAGATTCACCCCGAAGCAATCCACTTCGAGGATGTAGGTGCCGTCGCCGCCGCAGTGCGCCGACGCGCTGGTAGGTCCTCGGTCGAGGGCGCAGTCGCGCGGTTCGGCGGCCGCCGAACCGGACGCGACCGACACCATCGCGGCGGCACCGGCCACCAGGACCGAGGTTCCGATAATGCTTCGGGCCATGCTCATCGTCAGGTTTCTCCGCATCTGGTCGAACGTACAAATGGGCCGATCACCGCAATGCGACACCCCGGAGGTGACCAAGCAAGACTTCCGCACATCTCCGAATCCGGGGAGACGTCAGAACTCGGGGGCTCCGACCTTGCCGGACATCCTATAAACGAGTACCGTTCGGTATCGGATACTACTCGGTATCCGATACCGATGTCCAGGAGGCCCGGTGCCCAAGTCGCCGACGAAGCGTCGGCCGCTGACCGTCGCGGCCTTACTGGACGCCGCGCAGGAAGTGTTCGCGGAGAAGGGGTTCGGGGCTTCGTCCGTTCCTGATATCTGCGCACGCGCTGGGCTCACCAAGGGAGCGTTCTACTCGAACTTTCCCGATAAGGAGACGCTGTTCCTCGCGTTGTTCGATCGACACAACGCGGCCACGCTCGAACGGGTGCGGGTGGTGTTGGCGGAGTCGGCGGGGCAGATGGTCGGTTCGGATCCGCCCCGACTGCCGGAACCGCACGTCGAGCGGCGCCGCTGGTTCTTGATCTCGATGGAATTCACGTTGCACGCGATTCGGCATCCCGAGGTGGCTGCCGCGCTCGCCCAACACGAGACACGCAGTCGCGCGGCACTGGCCGACCTACTGGCCGACGCGTTGGCGGCCGTCGATCGGGTGCCAACGATCGAGGTCAGCGACCTGGTTCGGTTGGTGGTGGCGGCCTGCGAGGGTGGCGACGCACAGACACTGACCGAAATCGCGGCGACCGGATCGGCCCGCGAGAGCGTGCGCGCTCGCCTGGTTCCGCTGCTGCTCCGCGAATATACCCGTCCCGTCGCCAGGACCGATCCTGGTTCCCTTGACTCCCAAGGAGATTCGTTGTGACCGCGGGCAACGCCGAACCGTTCGATCCGCTCGATCACCTCGACCGGCTGCTGGCCGACGTCGGTTTGTCGCATGCCGCGGCGGGCGGCCTGGTGAGCTTCGCGGGCAGCGATCCGATCGTCGCGTCGCGCCACCGGCTCGGTGCCTGCATCGGCATCCCAATGATGGCCGGAGCCGTCGGCGCGGCGGCACTGTGGCGGCATCGCACCGGGCAGGCGCAGGATCTACACCTCGATTTGCGTCAAGCCGTGCATGGCATCACGCCGAACGCGTTCTGGAACCCGACCCTGGCCGGTGAGATGGCACCGCACCCGCTGATGGCCGACAACCCGTTCCTGCTCGATTCCTACCGCACCCGCGACGGGCGAATGGTCATGGCATCGGGCGTCTACCCGCACTTGGCCGCCCGTTGGTGCCGATTCCTGGACGTGCCACCGGATCCCGGCAAAGTCGCCGCGGCCATCGAGCAGTGGGACGCCTTCGACCTGGAGGAAGCCGCGAACGCCGCCGGACTCCCGTTGTGCGTGGCACGCACGCCGCGGGAATGGCTCGCCCACCCGCAAGGCGCGTTGCTGGCCGACCAGCCGGTGATCGGCTTGACCAGGATCGGCGACGGCCCGCCGCGCCGATTCGACCCGTCGGATCGACCGCTGGGCGGGGTGCGAGTGCTGTCGTTCACCCATGCCATCGCGGGCCCCGTCGTCGGCAGGACTCTCGCAGAGCAAGGCGCGGACGTCCTGTGCGCGACCCGCCCCAACGACTACGAGCACGACTTCATCTACGACGAAGCCAATATCGGGTCGCGCAGCGCATACCTCGACATGAGCACCGAACGCGGCAAGGCGCGCGCGGAGTCGTTGCTCACCGACGCCGACATCGTGGTCAACAACCATCGCGGCGGCAAACTCGACAAGCTCGGCCTCGACCCGCACGAGCTCGCCGAAAAATACCCGGGCATCATCGTCGTGTCGGTGACCTGCTACGGATCGACCGGCCGATGGGCCGACCGCGGCGGATTCGACATGAACGGTTCCGCCGCTTCAGGTTTGATGGCTCTGGAAGGCACCCCCGAGCAGCCCAAGTTGCCACCGACCGGCATGATCAACGACTTCATCACCGGCTACCTGGGCGCCGCCGGGGCCACCGCCGCGCTGCTGCGGCGTGCCACCGAGGGCGGCAGCTGGCACGTCACGGTCAACCTCACCCGCACCGCCATGTGGTACCAAACACTGGGCCCAGTCGACCCCGGTGAGGCCAACAGCGATGAGCAGCACCGACTTCGGGAGCCGACCGCATACGACGCCGACACCCCACTCGGCGCTCTACACACCCTCGCCCCGCCGGTCACCTTCAGCAAGACACCACCGCAATGGAACGACCCAATCCTGGTCCCCCGCGGATCCAGCGACCCGCGCTGGACATGACCGTCTGATTCAGCCGAGTGGCGGGTGTATCCCAGCTGGGTGGGGGCTTCGGGCACGGTCCGGCGCGGCTACCGTCGAAGGCGGTGATCGTCTGACCCACCAGCCGCCGGACCGACGGGTTCGTCGGGCTCTCCCGGTCCCGCCTCGCTGGTCGATCGCCCGGTCTGCCGGTCTCGCTCCGCACCGCCAGGGGCCTTCACCCCTGCTCCCTGGTTTGCGAGACCGGCAGACCATTCCCGCGATCAGTTGCGGGGCAACTCGATTCGTACTGTCCAGCCGCCGTCCGATAGCGCCTGCGCGGTCACGGTTCCGCCGAGCAGCTGTGCGCGTTGCCGGAGGCCACGGAGGCCGGATCCCGCGCTGGGCAGCGCTATTGGCGGTTGCGCCGAGGCGACGTTGGTAATCGACACTGACACAATGCGATCCGTGCATGCGGAGGAGATCGTCACGGCCGCGCCCGGCGCGTGTTTGCGGACGTTGGTCAACGCCTCCTGCACCGTCCGATAGACCGCGCGTTCACCGGCCGGTGCCAGGTTCGCAGGCAGGGGGCCGATCAGGTCGACGGGTAGCGCGCTTGCCGTCAGCAAGGCAGGCAGATGCTCGATGGTCGGTTGCGGACTGATCCCGGAGGTCGCCGCCGGGGCGCGCAGGACCTTCACCATGTGCCGCAGCTCATCGAGGGTATCGACACTGAGCTTGCGAATGACCGCCGCGGCCGCGCGCGCGTCCTGGTCGGCACTCACCACCTGTAAAGCCCCGGCCTGCACGGCGATCAGACTCACCTGATGCGAAACCACGTCGTGCATTTCGCTGGCGAGTTCCGCGCGTTCGCGCTCACGCGCGGCGGCGACCTGTAGTTCGCGTTCGTGTGCGTAGACGCGGTCGATCTCGGACATCTGCCCCGCCAGCCGCTGCCGGGTGGCCACCAGCCAGCCGAGGGCGGCCGGTCCAGCACCGGCCAGAATGGCGAAAATTATTTGGTGGAGCAAGAATTCGAGGTCGTCCAGCCCCAAATCGTCATCGGGGGAAGTGAACAGGCAGGACAACCCGAGCACGATCGCGAACACCACGACGACCCACCGCTTCGCCGAACTGCGAGCCACCGAGTACAGCGCGGCCATCGGCGCCAACAGTGCCCCGATCACCAGCACCGCGGGCAAGGTGAGCACGAAGGTGACGATCGGTGCGTGCCTGCGGACGAGCAATACCGCGCCGGTGAGCACCGCGACACCGACCTCCCACGGCGCGAACGGCAGATCGCGGGTGAACCACACATCGAACGCGCCGATCACGGCGACCAGCAGGTCGACAGCGACAGCCGGTCGAAAGTAGCGGTCGCTCATGGCAGGTCGGCGGTGAGGATTCCGGCACGCTCCGCGATCAAGGCGGCCTGCACGCGGGTGCCGATGCGCAATTTGGTGAAGATGCTGCTGACCGAGTCTTTTACCGTCCCCATGCTCAGGTGCAGCCGCACGCCGATGTCCGCGTTGGACAGACCCTCGGCGATGAGGACGACGATATCCCGTTCTCGATCCGTGAGTAGCCGCACCAGCTCGGGCGCCTCGGTGTCGACCGTATCCAGATAGCCTTCGACCACCGCCTTCGTCACCTTGGGTGACAGCACCACCGCGCCGCCCGCGAGTGCCCGCACGATGGCGGCGAGGTGCTGCGGCTCGGTGTCCTTGAGGATGAAACCGGAAGCGCCCCTGCGCAAGGCGTCGGCTATGTACTCGTCGGCGGCAAACGTCGTCAGCATCGCCACGGTCGGCGGTTGCGGCGCTTCCAGTAACTTCGACAGAATCTGCAGGCCGTCAACATTCGGCATGCGGATATCGAGCAACACAACTTCGGGATCCGCAGCGCGGATCGCCGCCAAGGCACCCATGCCATCGCTGGTGACGACGACCTCGATGTCCGCCGCGGCGCCGAGAATCAGTGTGAAACCCGATCGCACCAGCGCCTCATCGTCCACTATGGCCACGCGAATCATGAGCACACTCTCATCAAGGCCGCCCCGCGCGGGTAGCGGGGACCGGCGATACCGGCCGCCCGGCGCGGAAGTTCCAGCCGGTCGGCGGGGATCGTCATCCGATCGACCGGCGCACATCTGAGCGTGGCGGCTCGGTCGACGCTGCACGCCACTGCTCGATCCTCGATTCCCATGCCGCCAGCCTGGCGGTGGCACGGACTAATCGCATCGGTAGTTTTCGCCTATTCGGTCTCGGCGATCGGGAGGTTCCCGGTCTGGCGCAGCACGTTGGTGCCGCAATGTATCTCGCCACCCGCCACGTGCAGGGTTTCCCATTCGTCCACGTAGCGCACCGCGACTCCGGCCGATCGATACGCCTCGGTCACCGCGGCCTCGAAGACGTCACGCCCACCGACCATCGGGCCCCACTGCCGCGGTGCGATGTAGTTCGTCGCGTTGATCAGGACTCCGTTGATCGCGCCGGGGTAGAAGCTGACCAGCGCGTCCGGTTCGTCGTCTATGCCGGCGGACAGCTCGTAGAGGCCTGGGATGCGCACGAACTCTTCGGGTTTCGTCCCGGTCTCCTGGAACATCCGCTCGACGTTCTCGTCGATCTTCCGTGCCGCGAGTTCGTTGTCGGCGATGAATTTCTGGTCTGCGAGGACGGCGTCGATGGTCCGGTCGGGCGCGTCGGGCCGGGAAAACGCGCGTTCGCCGCCATGACCGGATCGTTGCTGCTCGCGCAGGATCTCCAGACCGCGCCGGGGATCGGTCACGGCAGGGCGCCACCCTCGCCCGGAGGATGCCGGGAGAAACTGGATGAATTCATCGACGTGGCCGACCACCAGCCAGGTGGTGTCCAGGATCAGTGGCGGCTGAACCCGTTGGGCGGCAAAGAATTTCTGCAGTTCGACACTCGACACGGCGGCGTCGTTCCGATTCCCGGTGCCGATGACTACCCGTCCTGCCGGAAACTCCTTCCCGTTATGGGTATACGGCGGTATCGTCTCGACATTTCCGAACGAGTCCACGTGACGATCACCGGCACCGCCGAGTTGAATCGCTCCCATACCGGGTCCTTTGAGATCGAAAACGGCTCGGCCGCCTTCGCGTTCGGGTTGCGGTGAACGGATCGCGATGCGCAGCGAGACATTTCGGCCGCCAGGGCCTGGCATCGATACATAGCCGAACTCTACGAAGTCCTGTGCCCAGGTGTCGGTGGTGTTCACCGTGATCAGCGGTGCGTTCAATCCGCTGGCCTGGGCGGCCGAGGTCAGGTCGCCGACGAAGCGCTCATACTCCGGGTCGCCGCCGCTCTCGGGAACCACCAACGCCTCCGCGCTCTGGTTGTGGCTGTGCAGCAGCACGGGAGCCACTCGGAGGGCGATATCGTCGGACACCGTTCGATTGCCGTCGTGGACGGTGAAGCGGACGGTAACGGAGCCATCCCAGATAGCCTTGTCGCGCACGACATCTCGCGAGTCGATGCCCAGTGTGGCACCGTGGCGCAGCTCGGTTTCGGTCAGCGTCGCCGCCGGCCGCAGCCGCACCCAGGCATCTTGACGTTTGACGAATATCCGGATCTTGTCGGCGCCGAGCCCAACCGGTTGCACTCGGCCGGTCGCTCCGTCGCCGACCCGCCCGGCCGGCCTGGTCAGCAGCGGTGCCAGGTATTCGGGTGCGCGCGCCACGTCGTCGGCGGCGTCGTGGCAGGCGGCGAGCTCGGCGTCGGACACTTGGCTTCGACTCGACGGGCAGCGCCGTGCCACATCCCCGATATTCGGTAGCACAATCGCGCCGTATTGGGCTGTCCAGCTACCTTTTTCGATGCCTGATCCGACATCATTACCGTCGACGACACCATCCCGATTGCTATCGGCACGAATATCCGCGACGATTCCGTCCTCGGCCTTTGCCGAACAACCGGCCAGTACCAAAGAAGCAATACCGGCGAACAACCAAATCTTACGATATGGATTCACGGTGTCGACGCTACGTACGACCGAGGCACGCCACGACCTCCAAAAGTCCGGTGTGCGGGGGCCGACCAGCTTCTCAATAGCAGCCGATCGGCTATTCCCGCCGTAGCCGACCAGTCGCCACGTCGGCCAGCCAGCAGGCGGAAATATTCATCCGAGCGGCCGGTTCCCCTGGCGGGAAAGACATTCTAGGTTCGAGGGGGGAATCGGGCCAGGGGTCATCGATAGGGGGAGCAATCCTTATGAATCGTTCCAAAATCGTCGTCATCACCGGTGCCAGCGATGGGATAGGCGCGGCGGCGGCCCGCAGGCTGCACCGCAATGGGCACCGCGTCGTCATCGTCGGCCGCTCCCCGCAGAAGACCGGGGCGCTCGCCCGTGAGATCGGCGCGGACCACTACCACGCCGACTTCGCCCGCCTCGACGACGTTCGTAAGCTCGCGGACGAATTGAACACCGGTTACCCGCGCATCGACGTACTCGCCAACAATGCCGGCGGTGTCTTCGGTGATCCCGCCAAGACGGTCGACGGGTTCGAAAAGACCTTCCAGGTCAACCATTTGGCGCCGTTCCTGCTCACCCGGCTGCTGATCGACAAGCTGACCACCTCCAGGACCTCGGTGATCCAGACCTCGAGCATGGGCGCCCGCCTGGCCGGTCGGCTTGACCTCGGCGACCTCGACCACGACCGGAATTTCGGTCCGATCCGGACGTACAACGCGTCCAAACTCGAAAATATCCTGTTCACCAGGGAATTGCATGCGCGATACCACGCGCAGGGCATCGCCGCGGCCGCGTTCCACCCCGGCAACGTCGCGACCAGCTTCGGCGCCCATTCCGCCAGCCCGGTGCATAAATTCCTCACCACCAACCGCGTCACCCGTGCCATGCTGAGCACCCCGGACAAAGGGGCCGACCAACTGGTCTGGCTCGCGGAGGGGCAACCGGGCGTCGACTGGCAATCCGGCAACTATTACGAGGCGCGCAGGCCCGCCAGGCGAATGAACCGACAGGCGCACGACACGGACCTGGCCCGCGAACTATGGGACCGAACCGAACAGCTCTTGGGAAAGGAGCCGTCATGACTTGGCAAATCTAGCCGCCCATCCCGGAGAGCCCGGGAATCGGCGGCGGGTTCCCAAGGAACGAAATGTCCCGTACCGACAAGACCAAACCACTGTGGGTCCGCTTCGCCGAACACCACCCCCGACCGCTTCATGACCACCGTCACGGCCCCTGCGATCTCCCGCCGCATCTCACCCGTGAGACCCCGAACACCCACTGCCAGTGGGGACTCCCCCAATTCGGCACCACCTGCTGCTCCGGCCCCAACGGCCGCGCCGCCAAAAGGGAACGCGGTGACCTGAAAAGAGCCGCCAACCGCAAAAACCGCCACGCCGCCCGCCGCTGGCCGAGCTCGTCATCGCGTTCGCTCGCGCGGGCTGAACTCGCCGCCCTCGAGCGGTGATCATTGCTGGTCGTGGCGAAGCCGGGATTACGCGAGGACACTGAAGGCGTAGCCGAACTCGTCCCCCAGGAGCAGTGTGATGGCAGCCGATAGACCCTTTGGCATCGATCCGGAAGACTTCGAGCGCGCGTTGCGGGATGCGGGGATCGATCTGCGTGACCTCATCGGGAAGGCCAGCGGGTACATCGACCGCACCGGCGCGAATACGCTGGCCTCGCTGCTCGGTCAGTTCGTTCAGCAGCCGCAGCGCACGCGCCCGCCGAAACCGGAGGCCGAGACCACCGGCGAAACCGGCAGCGGGGTGTGGGTCATCTACAGCATCGACGACGCGGGCGAGGCCAGGATCGAGCAGGTCTTCCCGAGCGAGCTCGAGGCCCTGCGTGCGCATCGCGACAATACCGACGAACGCCGCCGTGTCCGGTTCCTGCCCTACGGCGTCCCCGCCACCGCATTGGATACCCCCTGACAGCCGACTGCGGGGGCACGTTTCGCAATCCGTTGAATTCGGGGCCCGATCCGTTCCTGACCTATTACGCGGGGAACTACTACCTTTCGACCAGTCAGAACGACAGCTTGCGGATCTGGCAAGCGTCGTCACTGGCCGATCTGGCTGCCGCGCAACCGAATACGGTGTGGGTCGAGCAGGACCCCGCGCGCAATCAGGATATGTGGGCGCCGTCTTTTCATCTGATCGACGAGCAGTGGTACTTCTATTACACCGCAAGCGACGGTAGCAAAGACGGGAATAGGCTCTACGTTTTGCGGTCGGTGGACTCGGATCCGTTGGGCCCGTACACCTTCGCGGGCCAGCTCGGCGCGCCGGACGCGTGGGCGATCGATCCGGAACTGCTGCGGCTCGCCGATCAGTACTACTTGCTCTGGAGCGGTCCGAACAACCTACTGCACATCGCGCCGATGAGTGACCCGGTCACCGTATCGGGACGCGCGGTGTTCCTGCCGTCGGCAGGCGGATGTACCGAGGTTCGCGAGGCGCCCGCGATAATCCAGCGCGACGGCACCACCTACCTGGTCTACTCCACCTGCGACACCGGCAAACCGGACTATCAGCTGTGGATGCATTCGCTCCCGCCGGGGGCGGACCCCCTGGTGCCCGCCAACTGGTACCAGCACCCGGCCGCGGTGTTCACCCGCAACGACCCGGCCGACGTCTTCGGGCCGGGTTCCAACGGGTTCTTCCAGAGTCCGGACGGCAGCGAGGACTGGCTCGTGTATCACGCCAAAGACACCAGTGTGTACACCTACGGCGGGCGGACCACGCGGGCGCAGAAGTTCACCTGGAATGCCGACGGCACCCCGGCTTTCGGCCAGCCGCTATCGCTGGACACCGATATCGCGCTACCCTCCGGCGATCCCCAGGCATTAGGCGCCATCGACTCGGATCGGGTCTGAGCGGCGCCGGTCCGCTGGCCGACACGAACTCCTGACTTCGCGCGCCGCCCTACCTACGCTCCCCAATAGGGCTCGAACTCCGAGAATGTATTGGGGGCAAATCTATGTTCACCGGACGTACATTTTGGCCATCACACCAGCCGATCGCCGCGCCCGCATTGACGGTGTACAACAACAGGCTGGTGTTGGTGTGGTCGACGCAGGACGGCACCATGTATGTCGCATCGGGAATGGAGGCCGACGGGGTTGTCAATGCGAAACCATTGCCGTCAGATTTCAGTCTGCAGCGCCCGGCATTGGCTTCGCACGCCCAAACCGGGCTGCTCTACCTCGGCTATACCCGCACCGACGGCCAGATGTGGCTCGCGTGGTCGAACAACGGCGTCGACTATCAGGATCGACGGGAATGGCTGCAGCCGCCGATCGGCGGCCCCGCGATGCAGTCCGACAATGTCTCGATGTGGTTGAGCTACACCGCGCAGAACAACCTGATGCTCAGCGCGGTGCAATCGCAGAATCCACCGTTCAGTTCCTACGGTAGGTCGCCAGAGCCCGCCGAGTACAGTATCGACACTCCCGGGCTGGTCATTCATCCCGCCAAGGGTGTGCTGCTGGCATGGACCGGTATGGACAGCGCGAACAATCTGAACGCGCGCTACATCGGAATCAACGTTCCCCCCGGTCGAGCCACCTTCAGCGACCGGCTCATCGGCGGCCCGAATCTGTTCACCCTCGGCGGTCGCTATGTGGCGGGCTACACCGGCAAGAACACCAATATCTACCTGCTGTTCGATATCGACAATTTGAACGAAAACCAGTCGCAGCGGTGGAAATTCGCCGATACCAGCCCGTGGCCACCCGCGGTCGCGACCATCAACGGGATGACCTATGTCGCCTGGTTCGGCACCGACGGGCAGAACCCGCTCTGCTTCGCCGACCTCGGCTCCATGCCGACCATCTACCGAGGCGGCAGCGGATAGCTATCCGTTGCCGTAAATACGTTCCGGGACAACGAGAACGACCGCACGCCGATCGGCGGCCATCACCCGGTCGTACTCGTCCCAATCGTCGTGCGTGCCACCAGCCGCGGTGAACACCTCTCGCAGCAACAGCCGCATCCGTTCGCCGTCGATGCCGGGCACCTCGTCGTCGGGACCCACGATCCACACCGAACCCTCGACGGCCGCCCACGCCCACCCCGCGCGCGCCACCACCGTCATCCGGCCCCGAATCCGCAGGTTGTCCAGCTTCCGCGTCCCACCGCGAATCACCATGCCCACCACGTCCTCGCCCGTCTCTGGGTGCGCCAGCACACCCGCATTGACGAGCGAGGACTGCACGGTGCCATCGGCCCGCGAGGTCGAGACGACACAGAGCCCATGATCACCGGCACACAGCCGAGCGAAGTCCGCGATATCAGTCACAGCCGAATGCTACCGATGCGCATGTCGAACCCGCCGTTCATTCGCTCATGCCGGTGATGCGGTCGTGACGGTCAGGACATCGGAAAGTCGGTGTAGTGCAGTGGGAATCGCCCAGTAGTAGACCCAGGTGCCGCGGCGCTCGCAGTCGATCAGGCCGGCTTCGCGAAGCACTTTGAGGTGATGCGAGATGGTGGGCTGGGACAGCTCGAACTGCGGGGTCAGCTCGCAGACGCAGATCTGCTCGCCGGGGCGGGAGACGATCAACGACAGCAACCGCAGCCGCACGGGATCGGCCAACGCCTTGAACGCCCCCGCCAACTGCACGGCCGCCTCGACACCGAGCGGCGCGGCGAGGGTGTTGTCGCAGCAGTCGGTCGAGGCGAGCAGCGGCAGATCCTGTTTAGACACACATCTATATTGACAGACCTCGATCCAATGGCGCAAGCTGTATCGACATTCATCGATACAAGCAGGTCGTATCGGTGGGTGTCCGATATTCCAGCAAGTCAGGGACGTGATGTCATGACAGACCAGCAGCAGATCGAACTCCGCGAAACCGTCCGCACCCGATACGCGCAGGCAGCGCGAACGGTGACCGCGGGCGGGGTCGCCGAGGATTGTTGCGGGACCGACCCCATCGCCGTGGATCAAACTTTCGGCGCCAGTCTGTACGGCGCGGACGACCGCGACCAGCTCCCGATCCAAGCCGCCGCGGCATCATTGGGCTGCGGCAACCCGACCGCGGTCGCCGAACTACGTGCGGGCGAACGGGTCCTTGACCTCGGCTCCGGTGGCGGGATCGACGTGCTGCTGTCCGCGCGCCGCGTCGGACCCACCGGCAAGGCGTACGGCCTCGATATGACCGAGGAAATGCTGGCGCTGGCATTGGCGAACAGCGCAGCGGCCGGCGTGCGTAACGTCGAGTTCCTCAAGGGAAACATCGAGGCGATCCCGTTGCCCGCCAACACTATCGACGTCGTGATCTCCAATTGCGTGATCAATCTGTCGGTCGACAAACCCGCCGTTTTCGCGGAAATGGCCCGAGTCCTCAGCCCTGGTGGCCGCATCGGCATCGCAGACGTCGTCGCCGACGACGACCTGACCTCGGATCAGCGCGCCGAACGCGGCGACTACGTCGGCTGCATCGCCGGTGCGTTGTCGTTCACCGAATACCGAGACCACCTCAGCATCGCCGGATTCACCGACATCGAGATCAGTTCCACTCACCCCGTCGCGGAAGGGATGCACTCCGCGATCATCAAAGCTACCAAGCCCGTCCCCGACTCGACCGGATCAGCGGAACCAGCGGGTGCGTGCTGCGCACCAGGATGCTGCCCACCCGAGTCGGCCACTGCCGGAACCACTTCGGACAGTCCGTAATACGCGGCGCTCCCCCGGCATCAGGGCGCACGCCGCAACACGGTCTGGCTGCGTTGCGGTGCTGACCGTCCGTGCTCAGTCGCGTCGTCTGTCCGTGCCGCGGTAGACCTCGGCGGCGATCCGCACGAACGAGCGGACCAGCGGAGCTGGGCGCAGGGCCGGCCACGCGAGCACCAAGGTGCTCGGTGGCCGGTCCAGCACGGGAACGGTGACCAGCCCGGCGGGTATCACCTGATCCAGCGGGGCGAGGGCGGACATACCGTTCCACAGCACCGCCTGGAGGCACTCCTGGATGGTGCGCATCGGGGTGCCGGAGTCAGCCGGTGCGCCGGTCCAGTACGCGCGCCACATCTGATCGGTATCGGGCGGCAGTTGCACCCATCGCCGCTCGCGCAGGTCGGCCAGGCGCACCGCGGGTTTTCCGGCGAGCGGGTCGTCGGCGCGGACGACGATGCCGATCGGTTCCGCGTGTAGGGCATGACTGCGTAAGCCGTTGTCCTCGAACGGCAATCGGGTCAGCGCGACATCGACCAGCCCGGCCCGCAGGCCGGCGCTTGGATCGCCTAGGTCGGCCTCGTGGATACGCACCGACACGGTCGGGTGGCGTTCCCGGAACGCCGAGGCGATCCGTCCGCCCACGAGTTCCGCGGTGTCGGCCAAGGATCCCACGGTCAGGGTGGCGCGTCCCGCGGTGGCGCGCACGCGGGCCGCCATGCGCTCGGCCTGCTGCAACAGCGGCCGCGCGTCCGTGTAGAGGAGCTGGCCCGCTTCGGTCAGCTCGACCCCGGTCGGGGTGCGGGCGAACAGGGCAACGCCGAGGTCGGCCTCGAGGTGGTGCATGGCCCGGCTCAGTGGTGGCTGGGTCATCCGGAGCCGAGCGGCGGCCCTGCCGATGTGTCGTTCCTCGGCGACGGCGACGAAGTACCGAAGGCCACGCAAGTCCACGGCCTCACCATACCGATCCGGTATCGAGCGAACCACAACGGTGCTGGCCGCGCACTCGGGTCGGCACGAGGATCGAAAGGGCAAGTCAGCCAAGGGAAAGAGCAGCACATGAAGGATCTGGACCTGAGTATCGGGTGCTTCCGATACGACACGACCGCGGCCCTGTTCGACGGATCGGTCACGGTGCGGGGCGCCCGCAGCACCACGATGTCGACCGCGGCGACCCTGCCCGAGATATTCCAGCGGGTGGTGCACGACGAGGTCGATGTGTCGGAATTCGGCCTGACGTTCCTGCTACGAGCGCTCGACCAGGGTGTGCCGCTGGTGGCCATTCCGGCCTTTCCCGTGCGGATGTTCCGGCACTCGGCGGTCTTCGTCAATGCCGACAGCGGTATCACCGGGCCCGCCGACCTGGTCGGCAAGACGATCGGCGAATTCGGTGTGTACGGTCAAGATCCCGGCGTGTGGATCAAGGGAATTCTCGCCGACGAGTACGGTTTTCGGCCCGAACGCAACCGCTGGGTGATCGGCGGGCTGGAGCATCCCGCGCCGCCGTTCACCTTCACCAGCCACCCGCACCCCGACGACCTCGACATCACCGCGACACCGGCGGGCAAGACACTGTCGGGCATGCTCGATTCCGGCGAGATCGACGCACTGTTCACCGCCAATGTGCCGCAACCGTTCCTGGACGGCTCACCGCACATCGTCCGGCTGTTTCCCGACTACGAGCCGATCGAACGCGACTACTACCGGCGGACGGGGAACTTCCCGATCATGCACACCGTCGTGGCGCGACGGGAACTGCTCGACCAGCACCCGGGCCTGGCGCGCGCCGTCTACACCGCCTTCCTCGAAGCGAAACAGGCTGGCGCCGAGCATTACCGACGGTTCCGCAGGCTCTACCAAGCGCCGCTGATGGTGCCGTGGATCAACGCGCTGCTCGAGCAGAACGACCGGCTGTTCGGCGCGGACTGGTGGCCCTACGGCATGTCCGCGAACTGGCAGGCCCTGGACACCTTCCTCGGCTATCACCATGAGCAGGGGCTGTCGGCACGCCGCTGGAGGGTCGAGGAGATCATCGCCCCCGACCTGCTGGATACCTGAACCGCTTACCGCAGTTGGCCACCCGCGGTGCCCCGAATCAGTCCCGTAGCTCGTCGGCAAGTTCCGGCGGGGGGTGCGGCCACCCGGCCGAGACCGCACCGGAAGGGTGAGATCGTTGCGGCTCGCGACACCGAGGGCCGGATCGCCGGGGCCGTGCGAGTGCAGCAACTTGGCGCTGGCGTAGGCGAATTCGGCATGCTGGCATGCGCGCCCGCACAGCGAGGTAACGGACTCGGCCGGGCGCTGGTGGATTACGCCGAACACTGGTGCGCCGCACAGGGTGCCGAGACCGTTCAGCTCGAACTGCTCGTTCCACGCGGGTGGGCGCACCCGGTCAAAGAGTCCCTGCGCACCTGGTACCTACGCCTCGGCTACGTGCTCGAGCGCAAGGGTGAACTGGAGCAGGACTATCCGCACCTGGTGCCACTCCTCGCCACCCCGTGCGACTTCCTCATCTTCCACAAGCCGCTGGGCTGATTACTCCGTTGCGGCCGCGGTGAGCCGCACGATCTCGCACCTCGACGACGCGCTGGTGGGCAAATACGCCGCCTCGGGCTGCTCTGACCCTCCCCGACTGCCTGCCGATCCAGTGCTTGCGGTCGGCAGGCAGCTCGGTGGGTCGATGCCCGTTGCCGCCCAGGCGGTTTGACTTACACCTGGTCCGAACATGCAGGTGCACAACTCATTTCGAGGTGTACGCGCATACGCCCCGCGGACCGAAACCCGTTACGGCAGTACGACGCACGCGGGCCCGATGTTGATACCGGTACCGACCGTGATGGGATCATCATGGGAGTAGGCGTCGTAATCGTCGTCCGACCGGTATTCGACCACCCAGATGTTGTGCTGTCCCTTCTGCCTGGGGATCCACGTGCTGCGTGCCACGCCCGCGGCGTCCGCGGTCACGACGGCGGGCCGGAAGACCCCGTGGGATACCTGCGCGTCGACCTCGTCGAGGAAGACCACCTCCTGGCCCGGATCCGTCTTCGCGACGACCGCGTACGAGCAGCTGGTGCCCGTGGGCCCCGCCGAGCTACCGAAGCTCTGCCCGGTGTCGACCCCGAGGCTCGTGACGGTGGCCCCGGCCTGCGGCGCGGCGAACGCGACGACCGCGGCCAGTGCACCGAGCGCCGCGACGGTGGCGACCGGTCTGTTCGAATAATGCACGATAAACCCCTTCTGCAACAACGGATTTCCCCGAATTCGAGGGAACCCAGAACTGTCGCACAGCAATTTCACACCTTCAATACCCCTGTTTCATGGGCCTGCCGGATCGCCGCGAAATGCACACCAGCGCTGCTCGAAATCTCCACAAATCCGCCACAAAAAATACCGACCTACCCGCTATCGTCGGCCTCGTGGTCGTTTGGTGAAACCCCTTGTTGTGCAAGCCCATAAACCGAGGATTTCACCAACCGTTGTGGCGAATCCACACTGCGTCAATTGCGGGAGGGGTGGATGTACTCGTCGCGCTGTTGATCACGTGATAGAGGTGATGCTGGGCAGCGGTGGCGCAGGCATGGTTGGGCAGGATGCGCAGGCGAGTGCCGATCGGGAGGTCCGGGAGGTCGCCGGTGCCGCCGGGGCTGCGGGACAGGATGCCGTGTTCCTGGCTGGCTCCGGTCATCAGCAGGTCCGGAATCTGTTGGCCCGCAAGGTCGGTGACGAGTCCATAGCCCTGGTCGATCGGCTGGCGCTGGGTGCCGCGGTCGCGCGAGGTGGCCATCCAGCCGCCGTCGGTGATGATCCAGTCCTTGCCGGGTTGATGTCCGATCACGGTGACGACCACCGACAGGGCGAGATCCTCGGGGGTGCAGACGCCGATGCCCGCCATGACGAGGTCGAAGAAGACGTAATTTCCGGCTCGGACCTCCGTTATCCCGGCGAGGTCGGTGGCGCCGTGCGCGGTGGGAGTCGATCCGACGCTGACAATCGGACAGGAAAGTCCGGCGGCGCGCAGAGCGCTCGCGGCGGCGACCGTGGCATCGCGTTCGTTGTCGGTGGATTTCGCCAAAGCGTCAGGCGTATAAGCGAAGTAGGACTCGCCCGCGTGACCGAGTACGCCGGCGAGATTGCCGACGAGGATCCGGCCGATCTCGACCAAGGCGGTGTCGGTGGGCAAGACACCGCCACGGTGACCGTCGCAATCGATTTCGATCAAGGCGGGAATCCGAATACCGTGTTCGTTGGCGAACTCCGTGACGGCCTGCGCTTGGGCCGGGCTGTCGAGCAGGACGGTGAGGGCGACGCCACGGCGAATGAGTGCGGCGACGCGGGGCAGTTTGTGCGGGTCGATACCCACGGCATAAAGGATGTCGTCGTAGCCCCCATCGGCGAAATACTCGGCCTCGCTCAGCGTAGAAACGGTGATCGGCCCTGGTCCGGCGAGGTGCACGCGACGCGCCACGTCGATGGACTTACTGGTCTTCACATGGAGGCGCAGCGGTACGCCGAGTGTGTCCAAGTGTTTATGCAGCCGTTGGATATTGCGGTCGAGTCGGTTGGTGTCGACGACGGCGAAGGGGGTGTCGGGAGTATTCAGCGTGATCACAAGAATTCCTGCGTGTTGTGCCTGCGCAGCAATGCGGCGGCGAGGGTGAGGTCTTGCAGAGCGAAACCCGAGCTGTCGAACACCGTGATGTCGCCGGGTAAACGTCGGCCCTCGGCGGCGCCGGTGAGCACGGCGCCCAGTGGGGTCGGCACGACCGGGCCCGCGTGCTGGAATTCGCCGATGGTGCGGGACTGGTCCGACAGATCGCAGAACAAACGCGCACGGTCGTACAGCTCCGGCGGCAGTTCCTGCTTGCCGGGACCGTCGGCACCCATCGCGGAAATGTGCGTGCCCGGTGCGATCCACCCGGCGTCGAACAGCGGACCGCGGGCGGTGGTCGCGGTGACGACGATGTCGGCGGCGGCGACCGCGACGCGTGTCTCGGCAGGTTCGGCGGGTAAACCCGTGTAGGCGTTGATATCTCGGGTCAGGTCGCGGGCGGCGGCGGCGCGGCGGCCGACCACGAACACCTGCTCGATCGGTCGCACCCGGGTGACGGCACGCACCTCATACAGCGCCTGGTTGCCCGTGCCGACGACGGTCAAGGTGCGTGCGTCGGGTCGAGCGAGCGTGTCGACGGCGAGCGCGTCCGCGGCAGCGGTGCGATAAGCGTTGGCGGTCCCGGCCTCGACCACGGCGGCAAGGCGGCCGGTCGCTGGGTCGAGCAGCACGATGGTCGAGTTGTGGCGCGGTGCCCCGATCTTGTCGTTGCCGGGCCAGAAGCTCCCGACCTTGACGCCGACCAGGTCGCCCGCCGTACCGGATTTCAGGGTGAAACGGTTGGCCGAAACCTGCCCGATCACCACGGGAAACGCCGTCCCCGTCGTGCTTGCCAGGAATGCCTCGCGCGCAGCAAGCAAGGCGAGTTCCTCGTCGATCAAGGACGCCGACTCGGACTCGGTGAGCAACACCGGAGCGGCGGCGGGTGGGCGGTTTGCCCGAAAGACGGTGTCGGTCATGGCTGTTCGCTGTCCTTCTTCACAGTGGCCAGGTCGTTGTAGAGGCCGGTCCGGGAGATCCCGAGGCGCTTGGCCACCCGCGCGGGCGCGCCGCGCAGCGCGAACACGCCCGCGTCGTTCAGCGAACGGACGAGTTCCAGCCGTTGGTCGCGTCCCAGCGCCGAGGCGGGGACCGCGTTGATCCGTTCGGCCCGCTCGATCAGCGACTCGAGCACTTGGTCGAGCTCACCGGAGAAATCCGTTGTCGGCACGGGTGTTTCGGCGACCACGGACAGCCCGAGCAGATCCGAAAGCACACCGGTGGCCCGGTTGATCGCCGAGACGTCGATGTTGATGCACAAGGCGCCGATCAGCGTCCCGTCGACGTCGTGCAGCGGCAGTGTGGTGCATTTCAGCAGCCGCCCGTCCTGGGCGCGGGTGAGGTAGCCGACCTCGTTGCGCGCCTCCGTGCCCGCGGCAAGCACCCGCAACCCGATCTCGCTCATAGCATCGCCGACCTCGCGGCCGGTGACCGAACCGGCGACGGCGGCCACCGACCGTTCCGGGTCGCGATAGTCGTGCAGCACCACCTCGCAACTGCGCCCGAAGGTGGCGGCGATGCCATCGACCAAGGGCCGCAGCGCGCCGAACACCGCGTCCGCGGTGCTCATTTCTCGCCCGCCCCGAAGATGCCCCGCCGTGCCGCCACCAGCAAGTGCGCCGCAACCATCCCGATGACTCCTTAACAAAGTGTCCAGTTCTGAACAAAGTGTCACACACCGGGCGCGACAAAGCCACCCGGCCGTTCGGCCGGGCAGCCACTGACTATTTCGCGCCGCTGCCCGCGGTCGTACTCACCCCGAACCCTTCGTCAGGTCGGCATCCGCGGCGGCGAGCACCTTCCCGAAGATGTACGCCACCCCCGGCTTCACCAGAACCCGGCTCAGCGTCGCCGCGAATGGCAGCCGCACCTCCGCGCTCGTCGTCCACACCACCCGCGTCCCCCCGGGCACCTCGGTGAACGTCAGCTTCCCGCCTTCGTGACGCGACGGCGGAAAGCTGCGTTCGACCAGGTAGCCGAACTCATGCGGCGGGTCGTAGGTGGTGATTCGCTCCCGGAACCAGCCAACCACCCAGAGCAGCCGACGCACCGCGTTGCGGCCGTAAGGCGCGCCTTCCCCCGGCACGGCAAGTTGTTGACGCAAGACGACCCACGTCGCGCGTGGGTAGTTGCTCGCGTCGGCGAGCCACTCGAAGACGTCCTTGGCCGGCGCCGCGATGATGCGTTCGACGGTGATCGTTTCCATGGCGAACCTCTCCCCAGTAGGTCTACCAATACTACGCCTCGTAGTACTTCTGGCACAATCACTTTCGCCCACCCCCGGTTATTCCAGGCCTGAGTCGACCACCACGAGTTGTTCGAGAAATCCTGATGCGATTGCGAAAATCGAGTACCTGCCTACGCTATTTCCGGCTCTTCGTACTACCTACGGTCGTGAACGAGAACTCGGCTCGCCGAGGCGTGATCGCACGCTTCTCGATATCGCAAGACCAGATAGGTGGATCGAAATGTCCGACGAATACGCACCGGGAAAGGTGGTCGTAGAGCTCAGCACGGATGCGAATGCTCTTGTCTCAGAGCTCATTACCGACACCGTCGAGGGGGGAGCCTATGTCAGTTTCGGGATCGAAACGGTCGACGGCGTCCTGGCCTCGCTGCCCGTGGAATCGATCACCCGGCTCTATGCCGAGGTGGAGCCCTACGAGGTCGTTCCCGACCTGCTGAGCAGCATGCTCGCCACCTACGTGATCCGGCTGTCCGAGGACACCGACATCGACGCCACCATCGACACGCTCATCGAGCTGGACGAGATCTCCTACGCCGAGCCCGCAGGTCTCTGTGACCTCGCGGCCATTCCCAACGACCCGAGTTACGGGGACCAGTGGGGCTTGGACATGATCAACGCGCCGCTCGCCTGGGACCGCCAAAAGGGTTCGGACACAGTCAAAATCACGATCATCGACTCCGGCTGCGATAGCAATCACCCGGATCTCGCACCGCGACTCGGCACGTCGACGCGCGGCAAGGGCTGGGACTTCTGCGAGAACCCCACCGTCGGCCCCGGTCAGCAGCGGGTCGGCGACTTCACCTCGCCGGACGACGACCCCCAGGACGAGATCGGGCACGGCACATCGATGGCAGGCATCATCGGCGCCGCCACCGACAACGGCATCGGCATCGCCGGGGTGACGTGGGGCTGCCGGCTGCTCGCGGCCAGGGTCGTCTGCCGCACCGCCACTTCGACCGGCGGCGTCGGCAGCGGCTGCAATACCGACGAGCTGGCGAAGGCGATCCAATGGGCGGGCGAGTACTCGCAGGTGGCCAACGTCAGCCTGATCAGCCTGATCGGCGACACGAAGCACCTCAGAAACGCGGTCAACTATGCGCTGCAAGCGAATACGACCGTGGTCGCCGCCATGGGCAACGACAATTCCAATATTCTGCGCTATCCCGCCGCCTACGACGGCGTCATCGCCGTCGGCGCGGTCAACAAACTCCGATACCAGTGGGTCGCCGGTCCGAACAGCGGGTCGAACACCGGAAATCATATGAGTGTCAGCGCGCCGGGCTCGAAGATCAAGACCCTCGACCTGTATTCGACCTGGGGCTCGCCCCAGTACACGGAGGCCACCGGCACCTCCCCGGCGGCCGCCTTCGTGTCCGGCATAGCGGGCCTGCTCTACTCCTGCAATGTCAATATCACCCCGCGTCAGGTGAAGCAGATCATCGAGCAAACGGCCAGCCACACCGTCGCCGACCCCGGCTGGACCTGGCCGAACGCCGTATACGGCAACGGAATCGTCGACGCCAAAGCCGCGGTCGACCGGGCCATCGACGGTCCACTGCCCTGAGCAGGTGGACGAGTAGCCGGCTACCCGTGTACCGGCCGCGACTCGGGCCTAGCGTCCGGGAAACAACCCAGTTCAATCAAGGAATCGCTATGACAACCAACGCCACCTACACCCTGACCGGAACCGATCTGCAACTGACCTACGCCGCCGAGTCCGGCAGCCTGGAGATCACGCTCGGCGACTCGTTTTCGCCGTTCAACGACACCCACCGGCTGCAAAGCACACCGGCCGACCATGAGCCGGGCACCGGCATCGTGCTCACCGGCACCATCGAGCACCGCAGCGTCGGGCGCGGCGGCCCGATCGTGCGCACCGCACGGCTCACCGTTTTCCTGCCGGACGCTCCCGAACCCGGCTCCGCGGCAGTGGAATTGGCCGCGACCGGCGCCGTGGTGACAGCCAACCCGGAGGCGGGCGGTGACGCGGCCCCGCAGTATCAGGCGGCGGCACTGACCGGCACCCTGACCGTTCCCGCGGCGGCGCCAGCCGGACGGTTCTGACCGCGACCATGACGGCGGATCGACAGTCCTCGATCTCGGCGCTGTTTCGGGAAGCGATACTGCGCGAAGGCTTTCCGTGCGTCGGCGCGAGGTCCTCGGTTCGCCGTGGGCTCTGCCGGATTCGCGTCTACGACGAACTGGGCGAGGTGCACAGCGCTCGCGCGGGCTGCGGCGACCTGGCCGATTTCGCACGTGATCTGCCCGAGGCCGGGTTCGCCGCGTTCGTCGCGGCGTTCACCGGTCCGCCGGTGGCCTCCGAGGCGCACTTCGAAGACCTACTGTGGCGGCACCTGCAGCACATGCACGACTTCGATATCCGTTCTTTCCCTTGGGATTCGGAAACGAGCCCCGATCCGATGGATCCGTGGTTCTCGTTCAGCATCGGCGGGCATGCCTACTACGTGGTCGGCATGCATCCACTCGCTTCCCGGATGGCCCGCCAATTCCCTTGGCCCACTCTCGTCTTCAATCCGCACACCCAATTCGCGCGGCTGCGCGAGCAGGGGCTGCTCGATTCGTTCAAACGCCGCATCCGGTCCCGTGACATGGCTGTACAAGGCTCGGTGAACCCCATGTTGCTCGATGCCGCATCGGGATCCCAGGCCAGGCAGTATTCCGGTCGCGCGGTGGCCCCGGATTGGCAGTGCCCGTTTCGCCCGAAAAGCGAGTAGTCGCTACTCGCGATAGTCCACCCGATCAGGACCACGCTGATTCGACAATCTCGCACCGGACATCGGGGCCGTGCGGAACCACACGCAATACCACGGCAGGAATTTCGACATGGCAGACTTCGTCTCCGGAGTCGGACCGCTCTTCGGTCCGGACTTCGTCGTTGTGACGGTGAACGACGAGACCGGGAAAAGATATGATGTGCAGGTCTACCCCGACGCGCACAATCCCGAATTACGACAGGCCGGACAGCCCACCCAATACTACTTCCAGCCTTCCCGAGTGTACTTGGCGCGCAAGCACGATACGCCCGACGAGTACGACTTCCAGATGACATTGTTCAAGGGTCTGCTCGACGAGGAATCGAGCGTCACCCCGGAGGAACTGCGCGATGCGGTAACCGAGATCGGCGGCGGATTCTGCACGTTCTCCACCACATTCGCGATTCCGGACAGCGTGATCGAGGGCGTGCTGCAGAAACTGAAGCAGCACGAGCACGGTATGCCAGGCCCGCGCCTCGCGCAGTACTTCAACTATCAGGACAACGACCCGTCCCCTGTTCTCGGCATCGTCCCGATCACCGACAGTGCCGTGGTGTGCGCGGTGCCCGACCCCGCCGCGGTCGGCCATCTGCTCACGATGACGGCCCAGTACAGCGGTAAAGGCAGCATCGAGCAGCACGGTATCTCCACGTTCCTGATCAGTTGCAACCTGGTCGCGGCCGGCGCGATCGCCAGCGCGCTCAAAGCGGGCACCTCACCGCCGTTCACCGTCGCCAACACCTTGCAGGAAGCGTTCTACATCAACGGCGTAACGGTCGTGGTGAATATCGACGTGGACAAGGTGTACGACTCGTTCTCGGCCGCGGTGTCCTCGGGTTCGCTGTTCGGGATCACCGATCTCGAGGCGGAATACGCCTACAGTTCCTGCGTCACCTCGGGCGGGGTCACGACTCACATCACCGAGAACGGCGCGATCCTCGACGAGCAGACCAAGAAATGGGTCACCGAGAACGTCGACATAATGAAGAAAACCGCGATGGATCTGGTCAAGCAGGAAATCTTCGACTGGGATCCGAGCAAGACCGACAGCAAGGCGGCGGCGAACCGGGGCTGGTTCAGCCAGGTCTTCGGGGGCACCTCGGTGTCGCTGAAGTCGACGTACGAGCGACGATCCATCCATTTCAACCAAACACTCATCCTGGACGAGACCATCGCGGTGAGCCAGACCGTCAGCGGCGATCTCAACGATCTGCTGCCCGCGGTGCGCGCCGACCTCAACAAGTACCTGTTCATCATCGACATCGGCGAGTTCTTCAAGAAGATTCAGGTGGCCGCCGCCTGCCAGGTCGATTTCAACGCGCAATCCGAGATGCGCGATCCGCTGCGGGCCGTGCAGCTCGAGGTCGGCTACCCCGACTACTCCCGCCCGGTCGAAGACGGTCAACCCAATCTCCGGATGCTGGGGCAGGGCCAGCACTATATTCCGGGCCAGCTCGCCCCGAGCGGGCCGGTGCGGCCTGCCATCTGGACCGACGCCAACGAGGCCGACTACGTCAACGTTTCCTTTCTGCGCCTGGACAATCCGGTGCCGGGCTGGCCGACCGACCAAGTCAAGCTGCGTCGCAAGCTGGTCTTCGACGGTCGCGACCCCCGGGTGAATCTCTCGTCCGCGATGGCACCGCACGATCCCGCGATCGCCGAGATCGAGGAGCTGACCACCAGTCACAGCCAGATTCTCACGGCCGCCGCCGTCGGCTATATCTTCGTGCGTTTCTACCTGCATCCGGCGAAATTGCCACCGAACATCACGGTGTCGATCACGCCGACGATCGGCGCGGATACCTACCCGCCGATCTCGGTGCACCAGGGGAACCAGACCAACGCGCTGTGGGAGGTGTTCACCGACAAGTACGACGCCGAGAGCGAATTCAGCTACACCATGAAGGTGGTCGTCGACGGTGCGGACTTCCTCGACGAGACCATCATCTACTCCACCGCTACACCGGTGAAAGTTCCACTGCCGCTGGGGCGTATCAAGTATGTGCCGCTGCTGGACGCGCCGCTGCCCGCGGCGCCACCCGACAAGGTCGCCACCATCCGGGACTACGTCAACAGGGCTGTCGCCAGCGCCTGATCTCTTGCGGCACAACAGATCCCACGGAGTATATGATGCCCTCCGCCATAATCGAGCCCGTCATCCCCAGCGACCCCGGCCCCTCGATAGACAATGCCTTCGACGAATTCATAGCGACCGGGGCGACACCTTGGCTGCTCGCCAGGATCGGCCCCGGCATCGACGACAACTGGCAATACCCGATGCCATGCCCACAGAACGGCTTGGATATTCCGTGCTTGCGCTGGGAGAGCGGCACACCCGGTCTGCTGGACAGTACCTCGGGGCCGAGTTGGTATCTGCCCGTTTTCGCGGTGGTCGCCGACGATCCGACGTTCGACTTCGCCGCGGTCCAGTCCGGTGTCGATCCGCACGGCGATCCGTTCAACCGTGCACGACTGACGTTCTCGGTAAGCGTGCAGATGCCGGACAACATCGCCGCGCTCTACCGCGGAGACCCGGGCCTGCCCCCACGATTGGTCGCTGATTTCGGCGTGCTGCAGTTCACGCTGTCCCTACCGGTGACCGACTCCGATGGGAATCCGCAGACGCTCACCGCGACCAGCGACCCGAGCGAGAACGAGGACGGAACCGTCAGCGCGACTTTCGATCTCATCGGCGACGCGGTCGAGGCCGCCTATGCGCACCTGACTCGAAGTGGCAATGCGGTACTGGAGATCTCCGCGGCTTACAGCGTCTACAAGACAGCCCTGGTCAGTGCCCCCGACGTCGGGTTCCCGATACACGGGCCGATCTTCGACGGCTACCAGTTCCAGGTCTTCGGCGACGGTGAAAGCGGAGTGGGCGAACCCGAGCAGCCGGTTCTGGGAGGGTATCGATTCATGCCGGTGACCGCGGTTTTCCACCGATCGGCCGCGCTCGGGCTCACGTTCTCGACCGATACCTACCGGAACCGGTTCACGATCACCGCCGACGGCACGACTAGGCCCATCATCGACAGTACTGATCTCAGCGAATTCGCAGGCGTCCGTTCGGAATACCGCGAGCTGACCTCGCTCGGCAACGTGTCCGACCGCTACCCGACGCTGCGCAGACTCTACTTCGGCCAGGTCAGCGGGACGGTGGTCGCGGTGCCCGCGGCCTACGGCATTGTCCGGGGCGCCAAAGGCCTTGCCTCGGTCTGCGATTCCATCGTCGACGACTCCCCCGGCAGCCGCACCGGCTGCCGCTTCCACTTCACCTTCCTGCTCGCGCCGCTGGCCGATCCGATCGAGCTCGCGCAGTTGGCCGCCGACCTGCCCAGCATTCCCGAGGCCGCCGGCCGTCAGTTGCGGCTCACCCTGCCGGTCGGGCTCGATCCACACCATCCCGGCACCCTGGACGGCTTCCCTGCCGCGACAGCGGTTTTCGCCGACGGCGTGGCGGCGCACACGGTGCAGGCCGGTGTCGACATCACCGATGACCGGTCCACTCCGGCCACCACCACTGTCAACCTGTTCCTCCAGCAGCTCGCCACCAGGGGCCCCGCGCCGTTGTTCGCCGCGCTCGCGGTCCGGCTCGACGATGCGTTCGCCGGGCTGGTGCGGACGCAAGCGACGTTCAATCTGCACCAGACGGCGGACTCCGATGACCTGACCGCCGCGATCGTCTCGCCGGTAGTCCAGGTCACCAACCGCGGGCCGCTCGATCTCGTGCTGCACCGATTGGGCCTGCTCGGTCAGGCCCAGCCGACCGTCATCGGGCTGGCCGACCGGGCGCTGCCCGCCGGACAATCGAGCACGCTGCCCGGTGATGCCTCGCAAGCGACCGGCGCGGTCGTGTCACGGACGCTCGATATTCCAGTGCCACTGCCGAAGTCGGCCCTACGCAACTACGTCACCTTCAATACCACCGTCATCCAGCAGGTGCAGCATCCGCTCACCATCAACGCGGCGGGACTGAACTTCGACGCCACCGGCATCACCCGCATGGACATTCAGATCTCGGTCGACGACGATCCTCGGATCGCGATACCCGCACTCAGCTTGAGCCCGGCGCATCCGATCGATTTCGTCCATGTCTTGATTCCGCTCGGCTCCGCCGTCACCGGCCTGGACTGCACCGTCGTGTTCACCCTCACCACCACCGCCGGGACGCGCGCGGTGCGCCGCGGCCACGATTTCGTCGACGAACCGATCTTCGTCGTCACCGGCAACACGCTCGCTTGACCAAGGACGCCGCCATGCCAGATCCCGCCGGGCCGCTCTTCGGACCGGATGCCCTCGTACTCTCCTCCGGTGCGCCTACTTTCGATGTCCGCGTCTTTCCGGACGCGCGCAATGCCGAACTCGCGGCCGCCGAGCAACCGACCCGGTACTACTTCCAGGCCGTCACGGTCTTCCTCGCCCATCGCGACGGCGGACCCGAGCTCGACTTCTCGATGAACGCTCTCGCCAAGCGACCTCGCCCCGGCGCCCCCGCGGTCGAATACCTCGGCGGCACCTGCACTTTCGCCACCACCCTCGCCCTGCCCGAGTCCGTGCCGACCGACGTCCTCGACAAGATCATTCGCCACGACCACCCCGACCCACCCGCACGCATCGCGCACCTGTTCAACTACCGGCCAACCGCACCGACCCCAGACGTGGTCCCAGTACCGATCACTCGCAATACCGTGTCGTGCACGGCCGCACACACCCGAGCATCCTCCCGCGACATAACGCTCACCGCCCAATACAGTGCGGCGGGAAGTATCGAAATCCACGGCCACAACACCTTTCTCGTCTCGTGCGACGCGGCGGCGACCGAGGAGATCGTGCGAAGCCTGCGCGACGCGTCAGCGCCGCCACTCTCGGTGACCAACACCCTCATCGAGCAATTCGACACCGGCGCAGCATCATTGACCATCGAGTTGCAGATAGATCTCGACCGCCTGTACGCCGCGTGCATTGCAGACAGCAGCGTCGTGGCAGCCGCCGTCTACCGGGCCGGTCAGGCCGCCAACGCGATCCGACACCAGATCACCGACGCCGCTGGACATCCCATCGATGCCGCCCTGAGCGAGTGGCTCGACCACAGCGACGCCCTTCCGGCAACGGTTTTCGGCATGGTCGCCGGTGACCTGTTCGACAGCGGGCCGAACGGACCGACCCTGAAGACCGACCGCGCCCCCTCGGGATCCATGCTGCGACAGTCGTCCAGACTGTGCGGACAGATCTCGGCGCAGCAGACCCTGACTGCCGAATTCGACGATCTGCGCGCTGCCGTCAAGCACGATATCGGCCCCTACCTGACCGTCCTCGACATCGGAATCTAGTTCGCGACCGTGCCGACGTACCGAAACCGAGTCGCGCGGCCCCGCGCCGGTGGGGTTGGCTGGCAGTCCCATGGCGCACATAGATATCGCGGATCTCGACTACTTTCTCCCCGATGGGCGACAGTTGCCCCTATGCGCACGCGCTCACGGATTGGGTCGATGTCGGCGGATACGAGACCGAGACGTTCTGGGACCGGGTGACCATCGCCGCCCTCGGCGTCCCGTTCGATCGGGCCAAGTGGCGCGCCGTGCGCACCCTCAGCGGCGGTGAGCAGAAACGGGTGGTCCTGGAGGCGTTGTTCGCGGAACCGGACGAGTTGCTGCTACCGCAATTCCCGCCTGGCCGAACTGCGCAGGCGCTGGGACGAAGACCATGCCAAGTTGCGTGCGCTTGTCCTGCGGCTGCGCGAGAAGGCCAAGTTCAACGACGGTATCGCGGCCCGCTATCACGCCGCGCAGACCAGGTTGGCCAAGTTCGAAGCCGCGGGGCCACCCGAGTCGGTTCCGTTGCGGCAGAACGTTTCCGTGCGGTTGCGTGGCGGCCGGACCGGACGGCGATCGCTGGTGTGCAGCCAACTCGAGCTCACCGGATTGATGCGGCCGTTCGACACCGAGATCTGGTACGGCGATCGCGTTGCGGTATTGGGCGCCAACGGATCCGGCAAGTCCCACTTCCTGCGGTTGCTTGCGGCCGGCGGCTCCGATCCCGATAAAGAGCACCGGCCCGTGCAGGACATCGACCTCGCGCCCGTGCCGCATACCGGCACCGCCGCGCTCGGCGCCCGGGTCCGTCCCGGCTATTTCGCGCAGACCCATTCCCGGCCTGATCTATCCGGCCGAACGCTGGTGGAGATTCTGCATCTCGGCAACGAACACCGGGACGGGATGGGTCGCGAGGCCGCGAGCCGGGTGCTGGACCGCTACGGGCTCGCCCGCGCCGCCGAACAGCGCTACGACGATCTTTCCGGTGGTCAGCAGGCTCGGCTGCAGATCCTGCTGCTCGAACTGTCCGGGGTCACCATGCTGCTGCTCGACGAGCCGACCGACAACCTGGACCTGCACTCGGCCGACGCACTCGAGCAGGGCGTCGCCGAGTTCGCGGGCACGGTCATCGCCGTCACCCACGACCGCTGGTTCGCCCGCGAGTTCGACCGCTTCCTGGTGTTCGGTTCCGACGGGGCCGTCTACGAGCGCGACCCACCGGTCTGGGACGAGACGCGGGTGCACAGGTCGCGCTGAATTGCGCGGTAACGCGTTGTGGCAGTGGCGAACTCAAGCAACGTTCGGCGTATCACCCGGGGTCAGCGCGTCGCGTAAGTTGCCGAAGACCTCGAGCACCTTGTCGAGCCCGGTAACCTCGATCGGACGCCGAACCTGTGCCGAGGCGACCACCCGGAATCCACCCTTCGCGGACGCCTCTGCCGCCGACAGCAGCACACTGAGCCCCGCGGAACCGAAGAACCGCACGCTGGACAGGTCGACCACGAGCAGCGCCGGTTTTTTGCCGAGCGCGTCCTCGATACCCGATTGCAGCTGTGGCGCCGACGCCGCGTCGACCTCGCCATCGACGGTCAGCACCGCGGCCGAGCCGTCCCCGTCGAGGTGGACATGCAGCGCGCGAGACTCGGCGCTCATCGCGTTACCGCCGTAGCGGTCTTACTGCCTGTTGCGTGGAGTTCTGCAGGCCAAGCATCCATCGGCATCACCATCTCCGTCGTCAGATCAGATAACCTATGCCATCTGGAACAGATTTGTTCTAGCATTCTAGACATGTGAGCGCAAGTGCCTAGAATAGAAAACCTGCTGTGCCCCATAGATGAGGAGAGCGATGCCACCGGAGACCCAGCACGGATCACATCTACCCGACCCAGGCCAAGCGGTCTACGGGATCTCGGTGGCCGCCGACTTGGCCGGGATCGGCGTGCAGACGCTGCGACTCTACGAACGCCACGGCCTGCTCACCCCCGCACGCAGCGACGGCGGCACCCGCCGATACAGCGGCGACGACATCGCCCGCCTGCGACGCATCGCCACGCTGGCCGCCACCGGAGTCAACCTCGCGGGCATCGCCCGCATCCTCGACCTCGAAGACGCCAACGCCACCCTGCACACCGACAACGACCGGCTGCGCGGCGACAATAACGCTTTACGCGAGACCCGCAGCGAGACAGCCGGATAACGAACACACCTGCGGCGTCCCGAGGTTCAGGGTTTACGCAGAATTCCGCCGTATTCGTAGACGTTGTTGCGACGTTCGGTGGCCCCGACGTATTTGAGCAACGGCTCGGGCACCGCTTCCAACGGCGGCTGGGCCGGGTCGGGACGCCAGTCGACGAGATTGACGAGTCCGGGATCGACCGGTTCGAGGCCGTCGAAGAGCGCGTTCACCTGCGCGGGAGTCCGGCTCTGCCACGGTATTCCGGAACCGTCGATCTTCGAGGCAAACGTCGCCCCGAGCGCGGCGTCGTCGCTGACGACCTGGGAGAAGACGAGGTGGCTGCCCGGCACCGCGACAGTATCGATAATGTGCCGCAACACATGCCGCGCACCCTGACCGACCTTGTCGACGTCCTTGAGGTGATGACCGACCGACAGGTACAGCACGGCGATCGGCTGAGTGAAGTCGATCAGGCCCTCGACATCGGGATCGGCGAGAATCAATTCCGGCAGGCGCATGTCGGCGGTGACGACAGTGGTGCTCGCCTTGGCGTCGGCCAGCAGTGCGCGGCCGTGTGCCAGCACGATGGGGTCGGCATCGACATAGGCGACGCGCGCTTCCGGGTTGAATCGCTGGGCGACCTGATGGACGTTGTTGTCGGTCGGCAGCCCGCATCCCATGTCGAGAAACTGGCTGATGCCCGCTTCTTGCACGAGATATCGAACTGCGCGATAAAGGAATTGGCGATTCTGCCGAGCGATGTCGACGCACTCCGGAAAGCGGCCGAGCATATAGAGCAGGATGTCCTGGTCGGCCGGATAGATATCCTTCCCACCGAGCATCCACCCATACACCCGCGCCGAAGACGGCCTGCTGAACGAAACCGCCGGACCGCCCCTGTTTCCCGAGCCCATCTGACGTCCTCTCACCGTGCGCCATGCAGCTGAACGGCGGCTCTACCGTGGCGGCCTATGCCACATCGAGCACGACAACCGGATTCGAGTCATCAGCCGCTGCACGCGTTCAACGAATATATCCGCACTCCGCTGATTTGGACGCAAAGTACGAACTTTGGGAGGAATTGCGATAAACCGACGGACGGGTGCCGGTGTGCCGTAAGAATGCGGTCGACAGCGCGCCCGCGCTGGCGAAACCGCACCGGCCCGCTACCTGGCCGACGGTCAGGCCGGTATGGCGCAGCAACTGTTTCGCCTCCTCGATCCGCAGGCGGGTGAGGCACCGGTAGGGCGTCTCCCCGGTCTCCTTTTTGAACACCCGGACGAGGTGGTAGACGCTCAGGTGTACCTCGGCGGCGATGTCGGCCAGGGTGATCGGATCGGCGAGTCGCTCGCGCATCATCGCGGCGGCCGATCGGACGCGCGCGTCCTCCGGTCGGGGTGTGCCCCGACTCAGCTGCGGGGTGAGGACAGAGAGATAGACCAACCCGCCGATCAGTTCCGCCGCGAGTTCGGCCAGCTCGGTAGCGATTATCCAGCCCGCGCTGTGCCCGGCCGCTCGGGCGAGCGGACGGGGCGTGAGCGTGCTCAGCTGTTCAGTCATGAGGTATACCGAGTACTACTTCACCGTCAAGAAAGAAGCCGACATCGCGCTCAGTCGCAGCGAGCTGAACTGGCTGATCCTGCGTCCCGCACTGCTTCTCGACGGCGAAGGAACAGGCACCGTCTCCCTCGGCCCCGCGGAGTTCCACGGCGAGATCACCCGCGATGACGTCGCCGCCACCCTCGCCGAACTACTCCACGAACCCCGCATCGGCAGGCAGATTCTCGAACTCGATACCGGCACAACGCCGATCGACAAAGCGGTCTGCGCGAATGTCCGCTGATGGCGTCGGCTAGTCGGCGATTACACGATCCAATATTCGTTCCGCTATCCCCGCGATAGTCAGTGAGGGGTTGGCGGCCGCGCAGTTTCCCGGAATCAGTGAGCCGTCGACGACATACAAATTCGGGTAGCCGATTACCCGGCCATCGAGGTCGGCCGCGAGACCGATCGGGACGCCGCCGAGTGGATGGGCGGTGAAGGACATTCCCGGGGCGAAGGGAAATCCGCGTGCCGGTGTGTTCGCCGATCCGCCTGCCCGTTCGTGTACCCGAAGCGCGGCCGACAGCGAATCCCGCCAACCGGCCTGCGCGAACGACAGCCGCGGCTCGGTGCCCTCAACCGTCCAGGAAGTGCGATTTTCCCAGTCCGCGGTGGTCGACAATTGGGCAAGGATCGGCGGCTCGCCGGGTGGTCCCGGCAGGCTCACGGCTTCGACCCGGATCGGCGGATAGTCGGGTTCGTCGTCGACAACGGACGAGCTGACGATCGCGCTTGCCTGCGGGCCGGGGATATCCAGGGTGTCGGCGAATCGCCAGGTCATCTGATCGCCGTTGTCGCCGACGTTGGTGCCGACGTGCTCGTTGAGGTCGGGCAGGCCGCCGCGGGCCCGCGATCGCAGCAGGAGCCGAGTAGTTCCGATGGCTCCGGCCGCGAGGAAAAGCCGGTCGCAGGTGTAGGTTTCGGTGCCGCCTGCCTCGTTCATCACTTCGACGTCGATGACGAATTTGCCGTTTTCGTTGGCGATATTCTGGACGTCGCGCAACGGCAACAGTCCCCAGTTGGGGAACCCAGCTGCCCAGCGGAGGTAGCTTCGGGTAACGGATTTCTTGGCGGTATCCCGATTCCAGGACAACGCCGGGTCGATAGCGGTCGGTGCGCCACCCGTGCGGTCGAATACTTTTCGCACGATGTCCCAGTCGAAAGTGGACAACACCGGCGCGGTCGCCATCCCGGCGCGAGCCATCTGGGCATCGGCCAACCGCAGGTGCGCGAAGGGTGCGCGGGCAAGGAGGTCATCCGGGACCTGTGTCGCAGCCAATCGCGCGATGACCCGCGGCCAATACACCGATTTCAGCTCGTCGTAGCTCAGCGCCGCCGGAAATATCTTCTCGAAATACCGGCGCACCGGCGGCACGGTGGCGCCCGCGTAAACGATGGACCCGCCGCCGACACAGGCCGCGGTCGCAACACCGACCGTGCCAGCGATATACGGCTGCACCAGACCCGGCGTCCTGGTCACCGTCGGCTCCCAAAGCCATTGGGGGTCGCGATAATCCAGCGCGGAGTCGAACACAATCGCGTCGTCGGTTTGACTCCATCCACGACCACGCTCGAGGGTGCGAACATCGACTCCCGCCGCGGCCAGCCGGTATGCGGCGATCGCCCCACCGAACCCGCTGCCGATCACGATCGCCTGATGGTGCGTCCGGGTCTCCGCGCGCGCCCGCGCCGGGAGCAACAGCGGCGCACTGCACGCCGCGGCGGCCAGCGCCGCTCCGCGCACCAGCACCGTGCGACGGTTCACTGACGATCGGTGCATCGGGCGCTAATTCATGCCCGGCTTGTCGAAGCCGAGATTGTTGAACGTGATGTATCCGCCCGGGAATATGCCACTGGGTAGCATCGCGCGCAGCTCATCGCTGCCTTCTGTCTTTACCGTGATGAGGGCGAGTTTCACCGTCGCCGATGTGCCACCGAGACGTAAACTGCGCATTTTCTTGATGCCGCACTCGGGCGAGGGTTGTTCGAAGGTTAGTTGCTCTGGCATTTGCACATATCCGAGGAAATTAGGCAGGCTCATCGGAACATCGAAAAGCAATGGACGCGACGACACGGTAACCGACCAACCCGGGCCGGTGGCGGTGAGCGTTTCGCCGATGCGCGGGGTACCCGTGAAGTCGGCGAGCGATTTGGGGAAGCCCCAATTGTTGCGCCCGTTCTTCGCGGTCTCCGGGCTGTCCACCACCATGAACGGGGAATGCGCGAACATGCCGGGGTTCTGCGCGCGGGCGTAGGTCAGCAGGCCGGAAATTTCGTTGTACGGACCGACCGGAGTCTGCGAATACCTGGTGGCGAAGCCATAACTCGCCAGCGGCAGGGCACCCCCGGAAATCTCCTTCGGCAGCAGCGCGGGGCCGCCGAGTCTGGGTGCCATTGCCCAGATGAGCAGGCCGTCAGTCGAGGTAAGGTCCCATGGTGAGGGAACGTCCGGGCCCTTGCGGATCTTTTCTCGCATCTGATCGGTCAGCCTGGCCTCCGGGATGGTCGAGTTTATCGACTCCCAGGCGTTCGTATCACAATGATTCGGCGCGGCAATCGCGGCCGGACTCGTCATAATAAATCCGGCGACCAGCACCGCGGCCAGTATGCTGCCTGCCCCGCGATTGCTTTGCGACAGACCCCGACGACCGCTCGACCGCATAATGGAATAAAGGGGCACCGAATCTCCTTTCCTTGGCGAACGAACCGTATCAGTATCAATACGGACGTGCCGGACAGAAGTCCGATTCTGGAAACAGCCGTTAGTTCCACTTAAGTCCAGTTAAATATAAGCGGAGAATCAGCCCGCGGGCAGGCCGACCTGGTCACGCTCGAGCGCACCCCGCAGTTGCGAAAGGGCCTGCGCGACAACAGGCAACGAAGACTGGGCGAGCGTGGCACCCAGCAATTGGGTCAACTGCTCGGCGAAGGTTTCCTCCGCCGCCTCGACCAGGTGCACACCGTCCTCGGTCAGTGCCAGGAGCGACGACCGGCGATCCGACGGATTCGGTTGCCGCACAATCCATCCCTGCTTCTCCAACCGATCGACACCCTTACTCATCGCGCCGACGCCCGCGGCGAACTCGGTCGCGAGGTCCGCCACCCGAGCCCCCGGATGATCGCGTAGGAAGCGCAGCGACTCGAACTGCGAGGTGACGATCCCGTGCAGCTCCCGAAGACGATCGTTCAGCGCGTTGTACAGCCGCGTCTCACACCGCACCAGATCGGCGAACAAGCCCGGCAGGTCGACAGCATCGCCCTTCGATGTATATTCCATGGCATATACTGTACTGGAAGATACTGCCAGGGAAGGTGCATATGAGCATGCAACAACGCGCGACGATCGACGCGCTGCTACGGCAGCCGCGACCCGCGGGGAACGGTTCGGTCGCGGAGATCCGCGCAGGATTCCGAGCGCTGATGGCCCAGATGAACGTGCCGTCCGAGATACGCACCCGGACCACGACGCTCGGCGACCGTCCAGCCGTACTGGTAGAACCGGTGGACACCGCCCGCGCCGGAACGATCCTGTATTTCCACGGCGGCGGTTTCGTCTACGGTTCACCCGAGACGGCCATGCCGCTGACCGCGAACCTGGTGACCCGCACCGGATTTCGCGCCTACTCGGTCGACTACCGGCTCGCGCCCGAACACCCGTTCCCGGCCGCGATCGACGACGCACTCAGCGCTTACCGAGCCCTACTCGACAGTGGCGAACACCCGTCGACCATCGCGTTCGCAGGCGACTCCGCGGGCGGCGGCCTGACCGTCACCACCTGCCTCACCGCCCGCGACGCCGGCCTGCCCATGCCCGCCGCGATCGTGGCGTTCTCCCCCGGCCTGGATATGACCCGCACGGGCGAAAGCATGGACACCAAAGCGGACACCGACCCACTGTTCACCCGCGCGAGCCTGGAGCACACCGGTGCCATGTACCTGGACGGACACGACCCGCACCAGCCGCTGCTGAGCCCGGCAACACTTGCCGACCTCAGCGGCTTCCCGCCGATGCTGCTGCAGGCGGGCACCAACGACATGATCCTCGACGACGCCACCCGCTTGGCTGCCCGCGCGCGAGCAGCCGGGGTGGACGTCATCCTGGACATCACCGCCGATCTGCCGCACGTGTACCAATCCTTCACCGGCGCCCTCGACGAAGCCGACGAAGCTCTGGATCGCGCGGCACATTTCCTCGGCCAGCGCATCCGTAGTCGAGACCTCGAACGCTGACCAAACGCTGGCGGATCAGGCGTGCCCGCCGCCCAGTCCCGGCTTGTGCAACTGCGGCTGGGTGCCGAAGGTAGGCCGGGCGGTGGTGTCCACCGGTTCCGCCACTATCGCGTCCCGCTTGTCCGTCCGAATGGCCCTGGCATCGACCTCGCGTCGCGCGAAGGCGATATCACGTGCGGTACGCACCGACAACCGGCCGAGCGAGGACGCGGCGAAGAACAGGATCAGTGCGCCGAGACCGTAGAAGAAGGTCAGTTGCAGGACAGCGCGTTTCAGGTCGGAGCCCGCGACCGGCTCGCCGACGGCGCCGATGTTCAGCAGATCCGCCAGGAATGGTCCGATGATGAACCACAGGCCCGCCGCCGCTGCCAGCCAACCACCGAAGCCGGCCACCAGTCGGTTGCGGCTGGTCAACATCAGCCACCCGCCGACGACCGCGACGGCGCCGGGCAGCACCTCGAGCCAGCCACGCGCCGATGTCCACACCCAGGAGTCATCCGGCGTGAACGCGAAATGGAAGTATGGCCCAACAAACGGGATCAGTGCGCCCCAGATTCCCAGCAGGAACACCGCGAGCCCGCCGAGGGCTCCCCGACTGCGCGGAATTCTGAGCGCCGGTCCGCGGTCCGCGGAAACGTTGTCGTCGACGGTCATCAGAGCCTCCATTTGTCGAAGTAACTGCTCCTGACCGCCTACCCTCGCCGCACAAACTTATGCACGAGCTGCATAAATGGGTCGATATGGGCCGCAGTGCCTCGACCTGCCAACCGGGTCAGCGCGGCTGCCATTCGATGCGGCCGCCCTGGAAGTCCTGGGCGCGGCCGCCGTTGTAGTCGTATTCGTCGCTGATCGGGTAGCCGTAGCGGCCGTTCTCCCAGTTCTGGCTCGCCCAGGTGTCTCTGATCGCCCCGGATACCACGCGCGCCCCGGTATCGGCCGACCAGTAGATCGAACCACCCTGGAAATGCTGTCCGGCCCCGTTGTTCTTGGCGTGGAACTCGTCGACGGCCGGGAAGCCGAGCGGTCCGTCCTCCCAGGAGAGGGTGGCCCACTTGTCGCGGATCGCGCCCCAGGTGTTGTGCGCGCCGGTCGCGGGTGACCAGTGGATCGTGCCGCCCTCGAACTGGTTGAAGCGACCCGGCTTCCGGGTCGGCATCTCCCTGCTGGTCGGGTAGCGCAGCGCGCCGTTCTCCCAGCCGAGGTCGCCCCATTTGGCGCGGATCGCGCCGCCGATCTGATTGGCGTGACCGTCGGATACCAGTGGATGCCAATAGATCGAACTGTTCTTCTCGAACTCTTGCCAGCGACCGCCGCGAGCGGCATCGGACTCCGGGTTCAGCGCGTTGCCGAAGAAGGCCGCCCCACCGGCCTCGTCGTATTCGACCCGGATCGCGCCGTAGATCGGATACGGCTGCGCGGAGGCTTGGGGGGGAATCAAGGTGAGAGTGCTGAGCACCGCGAGCACAGTCGCGGCTCGGACTGCCCGGGCGGCTCGACGACGGCCGTGCTTCGAAAATCGCGGATCGGGTGACATGACCCCTCCTTGCGCCCCCGTGGATTGCCCCCATTTTACTTGTGCCCGAGCACTTTCGACAGTGTCGCAGCGGCGCCGCGACGGTCGCGTCGAATAAAGCCGCCGTGTCGATCACCCCGCGAAATATCGGCAACCCTACGATTCAACTACGCGGAGTAGAGAGTGGGCATGCATGGAGATCGAGGACGGTCGCACGAGCACACCCGCACTGGTGGCGGTGGCACTGTGGGGTCTGATCATCGCCGTACTGGCCGCGCCGGTCGCGGCAGCCTTGGTCGGGATCGTCTACCGGTTTCCGATCCCGTTCGGTGACGACGCACGCGGCGTCGAAGAGGTCGGCAATGCGGCCATGGCCTCGGTGTTCTACCTGATCAAAGGCGAAGGATTCGTCCTGGCCGCACTCGGTGCCGTCGTCGGCTACCTCCTCGCGCGAGCCCTCGCACCGAGCCTGGGTCGCGCGCTGATACTTACCGTCCTGTCCGCTTTCGGCCTGGCCATGCTCGGCGCGATCAGCCTCGCCTCGATGTGACAAGCCCGCTGTACCGGACCGAATCCGGTGCGCTGGAAACGTTCCAGCACACTGGATGACGGCTCAGGACGCGCCGGTCAGTTGGTATGTCGCGAGGATGCCTTTGTGGTCGCTACACCACCGGGGCGGTGTGGCGGCGAAATTGTCGTCGGTGGTTTCCTGCTGACGGGTGCCGCGCACGATGGATCCGCGCGGACCGACGATGCCGACAGTGGACAGCGTCAGGCCGTTGGCGAAGATGTAGTCGACGCGGTCGCGTTCGTCGGCCTCCGGAGCCCAGGCGAGTTCGGCGACATCCACTTCGACGTTGTCCGAGGGCCAGGTGAGCCCGGGATGGGTGGCCGGATCGGGATACATCGTTCGGTAGGCATCGCGGAAACCGGCCTGGTGCAGGCGGCGAGTGGACTCCCACGGCACCGTCACACCGTGGTGGTCGAACATGTCCGCGGTGGCGGCAGTCCAATCAAGCACGGATGGTTCGTTCAGATCGCCACCCATGATGACCGAAGATCCCTGGGCGATCTCGGTTTTCGCGTCGGCGAGGAAGGCGCTCATGACCTCGGGACGCCCCGAGGCCGCGTTGACGCGCTGGATCGCGGCGGGGTCGGTCACCGGGCCGCCCGGCAACTTCTCGAAGTTGTCCTCGGCGAACTCGCCAGGCGCGGGGACACCGGGCCCGTAGCCGCGGGGCAAATTGGAGGCGTACCAGCGGAACTCGAGATGCGCGGAGTACGCGGTAACGAGCTTGCCGTCGATGTTCAACCGCGCCTTGACCAGCCATTGCAGGTCCGCGTGGTCCTCGACCGGAAACACGGTGAGAATTCCGGTGTCGTGCGACGCGACGGTGTTGAATTCGTGGCCCCGCCCGGCCAATTCGGTCGCGACGGCGGCGGTCGCGGTGGTCGCTTCCGAAAGCAGCACGATCGAAGCCCGGGTCGAGACGATGAGATCGGCGATCAGCCGCGTCCCGTCCGAGACCTTGCTGCCGCTGTGCCACGTGTTCAACGCGAGCACTCGAATCTCCCGCACCGGGGCGGCGACCTCTGGCGAACCCACCTGATCATCGTTTCGCGTCATCACCCCATCATGGCGTCACAAGAACTTTCCGGGGTTGGCGGCCACCGCCCGACGCAACTGGGGTCGATCGGCCCGGTAGGCGGCGACCACCGAGGACAGTTCGTGTGGGCTCGCGCCGTGCATGATCACCGAGTGACAGCCGAGGTCGTACTCGCGCGAGATCTTCCGCACGCACTGCTCCGGCGTGCCGTACGCGGCCGAGGCGAGCCATTCGCCGGGGATCATCGCGTCGAATTGCTCGAGCACGTCGACGGAGGCGGACGCATCGATGGGTCCGGCCGCCGCGGCATCGAGGAACAGCTGGGTGCCGCGGATCCGCTCCCAGACCTGGGGGTCCCAGCCGTTGGCGGCGATCAGGATGTCGGCGTATGCCTGCAGGTAGGTCACCAGGCGGCCGGTCCGCCTGCGCAGCTGATCCTCTTCGGATAGCGCGTCGCTCGCGGTGGCCAGGCACGACCAGATGCGCACGCTGTCCGGGTCCTTGCCTGCCCGTTCGGCACCACGGCGTACCGCCGCAACCGATTTCGCGGTGGCCTCGTCGGAGAAGAAGGTGTGCAGTACCACGAAGTCACCGATCTCACCGGCGAGCTCGAGTGTCTTCGGGCCGACGGCGACGAAGCCGATCGGCGGCGAATCGTCGAGGCCGTTCTGGTGATACAGGACGGGCCATGAACCGGCGGGTCCGTCGTGACCGACGATGGTCTCACCGGCCCAGAGGCGGCGCAGGATGCCGACGAAGTCGCGGAGTTGGGCCTCGGTGACCGCGGGTAGGCCGATCGCCTTCCAGTTCGCCGCCATGCCGCGGCCGAACGCCATGGCGTATCGGCCCTCGGTGAGCGCCTGCATCGTCGACCCCATCGTCGCGGTGACCATCGGGTGGCGGGTGTGGTGGTTGGTGGCGGCCGCCGCGATCCCCAGTTCGGTCGTGCATCCGGCGAGGCCACCGGATAGTACCGCGGAGTCCTTGACGGTCATGCGTTCACCGATCATGCACGAGCCGAGGCCGATCTCCTCCGCGGTGCGCGCCTCCGGGAGCAGGACACGAGCATCGGCGGGGTGGCGGGTGATGCAGTAGTAGGCCAGTTCGTTCAGTTGTTCGGTCACGAGAGTTGTTTTCCCCAAGCAGTTTTCGATCGATGGACGGATACTAGGCGCCGATCTCGGCGAGGAGTTCTTCGACGAGCGACTTGTGGTGGAAGAGCACCTCGACGTCGTCGGGACGCGCCATCTCACCGAAGTGGACCTGACGACCACCAGCGCGCATGAAGACGACGCAGTAGTTGAGGGCGGCGTACAGCGTGTACCAGGTGAGATCGCCGAGCTGCACACCGGCGCACTCGGCGTAGGTCGCCTTCACGTCCGCCATGCGCAAGAAGTCCGGCATCCCGGGGCGGCCGAAGGTGGCGGCGATCGTCTGGAAGACGCGGTGCGCGAACACAAGCCAGGCCACATCGAGTTCGCGGGGGCCGATCGTCGCCAGTTCCCAATCGAGTACCGCCACCGGGATGAAGTCCCGGTACATGCAGTTCCCGATGCGCGCGTCGCCCCACGACAGGACGGTCTCGCCGGCCGACGTCTCGGGCAGATTCGCGGTGAGCCACACCAGGATTCGCTCCACCAGCGGCGACGCACCGCTATCTCGGGCCGCGAATTCGTACCATGCCCTTGCCCGGTTCAGTGTTCGCTCGAGCGGGCTCGAACCCGGCTGCCGCGGATCGAGAAAGGCGAACGTAGTCGGCGCGTCCGGGATGGCGTGCAGAGCGGCGAGTGCCTCGATGGTGCTGTGCTGCAACCGGTTTTGTTGCTCAGGACTGGCGTCGAAGAGCCAGTTGTCGCCGAAGGTGTAGGGCATGACGTCGGGCGGGACCAAGCCGTCGACGCGGTCCATCAGGAGGAAGGGCGTGCCGAGCACCTCGCCGGTCGGCTCGATGAACCGAGCCCGTGGGACGGGACGCTGCTCGATTCCGCGACGATGCGCATGGCGTCGAACTGATCCGGCAGGTTGTAGTCCGCCAAGATGGGGAAATCGCCTGGGGCAGGCACCATCCGGGCGATCAAGTCGGTGACCTGAGGCGCTCCCGCCTCGGTCCAGGTCGCGCTCAGCACCAGGGTCTCCGCGGACATGCCGTTGCTGTCGATACCGGCCCGCAGGGCGACGCTCGGGTCCGCGTCCTCCGGCAGTTGCGTGGCCAGCCATGCGGTGAGGCGCGGGATCAGCGTGCTGGTGTCGCGGCTGCTGCGCCGCAGCCGCATGTCGTTTTCAGCCCGAGGTTGAGACATGGTCACTCCTGACACGATGGCGAAAGCTGCGGGTAACCATCGACCCACCGCGCCGCAATTGTCAACGAGGGTTCTCAATGAATGGGAGTTATGGCAGATAGGCCGCGATCGCGTCGACCAAACCCAGGCGCGCGCTGGCGATCTCGGCGGCGGGCGTGAGGCGGCGCTCGCTGTTGATGCCGCGGATCGCGGGCGGAATCAGGCAGCGAATCCGGTGCACCTTGTCCGGATCGAGCGGCAGGTCCGCCAGGGAGTACTCGAAGGCACGGAGCCAGGCGTCTTCGTACCCGGCCATGGCCGCGGTGGTTCGCGGGAAGACCGAAAGACGTTCCGCGTGATCGTTCGGCAGTCCGGCGCGCAGTGTCTCGACCGCTCGGCCTTCCGGCGTGCCGAGGATGGTCCAGATGGCGTCGACCATTTCCCCTATCCGCTCACGGATCGAACCGCTGAACTCGGGCCATATCTCGGGACTGTTCGCGCCGCTGCGTTCGGTCAACTCGGTCACGACGGCGGCCCATAGGCCGTCGATGTCGCCGAACTGATGCTTCAGCGTGCCCCAGCTGACCCCGGCCGCGCGGGCCACCCGATTCGCCGACAGCGGCTCGCCGGATCCCTCCGCAAGACAGGTGATGGCGATGTCGAGCAGTCGCTGCCGGGTCTGCAGGCCCCGTCGATTGAGGCGAGTTCCGGCCGCGGATTGCGTCGACGGGCCCACTGCGGCCATCAGTACTTCCCTGCCGCTACTTGTCGCATCTCTCGACCGTAGCGGCTCCCGATCCGGGTATGTCGCGAGGTCGCGGCCGGGTCGAGTGCGTGGATCGCCGCTGTGCGCATCATTATGACCCCCGAGGACATCACCACTCTGCGCGGTTACCTGCCGCGGCGGGCCAAGCGCATCGACCAACCCGCGGGCCCGAAGATCGCGACTCCCGATCAGGGGGCCGCCACCCAGGTGTGGGCGGCGGTCAGTCCTGAGCTCGCCGATGTGGGCTCGGTGTATCTCGCGAACTGCGGAATCCGCAGCGACACTGCGCCTTACGCCGTCGACGAAGAGCATGCGGCAGCGTTGTGGGAAGTCTCCGAGAAGCTCTGCGGCGGGGCAGACTGACCAGCTACGGATTACTCGGCGAGGCCCGCGACAATGTGCTCCGCGACGAATCGACGGACCGCGCGGGGGTTGTCCAGATTCACCCGCATGGGCGGCACCAGTTCGAAACTCAGTAGCATCCGCACGATCCACTCGCCGGCCCCGGCCGCGGTCACGCCCGCGCGGACCTCGCCGCGCTGTTCGGCCGCGCGCACCAGTGGTTCCCACAGCTCGAGCGATCGCGTCATCAGGGCATCACCGCTATTACGCAGCAGCAACAGCAGCACCGATTCGTTGATCGAGGCAGCGGCGATCGCATCGGAGCGTTGCCGGTGCGCACAGATCAGCACCGCGGCAGCGGCCACCTGATCGGCGAGCGTCTCGTGCCGGCTCACCTCGGTGGCCAGCGTTTCGATGAACACCGACGCCGCATAGTCCAGCGCCGCTTTGATCGCGGCATCCCGATTACCCAGTGCGTTGTACACGGTGCCGCGGGACACACCGGCCGCCTCGGCAACCGCGGTAAGGCTGAACTGCCTCGGCCCCAATCGCTGCAACGTCGCCGTGTTAGCGCGCATCAGCGCAGGTGACACCACTCGCCCCGATTGGTCTACCGCCTCGCGCATTTCACCCACTCTATGGCTCGATTCCTTTCTGTCGTGACTCAGGTCTACCTGGTGAAGAGGCGGCCAGCGGAAGGCGGCCTCGAACGCGTGAGCCGAGAAGAGAGTTGATTGCCTTGAGTCTCCCCGTCACTATGCGTGCCCTGCGGCAGATGTCCTTGGATGGTCCGCACGATATGCGGTTGATCAGCGATGTGGCGGTGCCTGCGCCCGGAGCGGATGAGATCCTGATCCGGGTTACCGCTGCTGGTGTGAACTTTCGTGATATCTCGCAGAGTCGCGGTTTATCGTCGGACGGTCCGCAGGCTCCATATCTGGCTGGGTTCGAAGCCGCCGGTGAGATCGTCGCGTTGGGCGCGGGAGTGACCGGGCTGGAAGTCGGTGCCCGCGTAATCGGCGTCGGCTACGGTGCTTTCGCCGAGTACATGGTGTTGTCCGCGGTTGCCGCGGTGCCAGTGCCTGACGGCTGGACGGCGCAGCAGGCGCTGGGACTGGTCGTGAACTGGCCGACCGCGCTGGCCGCGCTCAGGCCACTCGGGCAGCTAGACGCCGGGGAGACCGTGCTGATTCATGCGGCGGCGGGCGGGACGGGCCAGGCCGCCGTGCAGATCGCCAAGCACTACGGCGCGACGGTCATCGCTACCGCCTCGCCCGATAAGCATGAGACTGTGCGGTCCCTGGGGGCCGATCATGTGGTGGACTCTCGCAGTGCTGATCTCGCTGCCGAGGTACTGTGGCTGACCGCCGGTGCTGGTGCCGATGTGGTGCTGGAGTCGGTGGGCGGGGCCACCTTCGGTGCGAGTGTGGCAGCGGCCAAGCGGGTCAGCGGTCGAGTCGTCGTCTTCGGCCTGGCGGGTGGCGAGGCCTCGATTACCAACTGGGAGTTGGTGTATGAGCATCAAGTCCACCTCATCGGCCTCAATATCGGGGTGCTGATTCAGGCGGCACCGCGGATCTTCGGCGAGCTCATGGGCGAGCTGTTCGCGCTCATCGCCGCCGGTGTGCTCTCCCCTGGAGAGCCGACCACCTACGAATTGGCCGACGGCGCAAAAGCACTCGCGGAACTGGAGAGCAGAGCGACCGTCGGCAAACTTGCCCTGCTGCCGTGAGTGTGCGTCGGTGACCGGCTCGCGGGCGACGAACCCCGCAATCAGTCCGCGAGCGAGTCCGGGAAGCCGAAAGTGGTGGTGACCAACGCCGAATGATGGAACGCGATCACGCGGGACACACCGGTAACGGTGGGCTCCAGCACCACCGCGCCGTACGCCCCGAGCTTGCCATCCGCGCCCCGGCGATAGACAACCGCGGCGGGATGACCGTTGGCGGTGGTGGCGAACATCCGCCAGTCGCCGGGCGCGCCGAGCACGTACTCGTCGAGCATGCGAATGCACGTCGTCCGGCCGGCCTGCCAGTCGAGGAACGGTGTCGCCTCCAACGTGGCGTCCGTGCGCAGCACCTGTTCCAGCAGACCGGCATCGGACCGCTCGAACGCCGCGATATACCCATCCAGCAGCGCCCGCGCCCGGTCGTCGGTCGGTTCGAGGAGTTCCGCGGCGTTCGGTTCGAGTTCGTCCAGCCGGGCGCGGGCCCGCTGCAGGCCGCTTTTCACCGCTGCGGTGGTGGTGCCGAGGATCGCCGCGGTCTCGGCCGCGGTGAACGCAAGCACCTCGCGCAGGATGAGGATCGCGCGCTGCCGTGCGGGCAGGTGCTGCAGGCTCGCGATGAGCGCCAGCCGCACCGACTCACGGGCGACCACCACCGCCGCCGGATCGTCGTCGGCCGGGGCGATCAGCGCGTCCGGCAGCGGTTCCAGCCACGAAACATCGCCCCGCGCAACAAGACTCGGCGGCCGATCGGGACCGTCGTACGGCCCCGCCAACCCCGAGGGCAGCACCCGAATCCGCCGCGGCCGCAGCGCTGTCAGGCAGACGTTGGTGGCGATCCGGTAGAGCCAGGACCGAATCGACGCCCGGCCCTCGAATCCGGCGTAGGACCGCCACGCTCGCAGGTATGTCTCCTGCACCAGATCCTCGGCGTCCTGCGCCGAGCCGACCATCCGGTAGCAGTGCGCGAACAACTCTCGCCGGAAGCGCTCGGTCTCCGCGGCGAACCGCTCATGGCTCGGTGCCGACAGTTTGTTCGCCATGCGCTCGCTCCTTGTCAGGATCGGTTCGCTGAGCGGAACCGTCGCCCATTACGACCGTGACATCGCGCGGAAGGAATCGAACCCCAGGTCAGGGTAGCCGTTGCGGCGACCGGCCTGCGCGGCGAAGGCTTCGTTCGCGGCTCACACCGCGCTACGACTCGCTAGGTGAAACGAACGTTCTTGTTTAAACTGCGACCATGCCGCGGATCAGCGAGGAACTACGGGCGCAGCGGCGCCGCCATGTGCTGACCAGTGCATGGACTTGTTTCGCGCGCAACGGTTTTCACGCGACCTCGATGGACCAGATCGTCGCGGCGACCGGACTGTCCACCAGCGCCGTCTATCGGTATTTCGCCAGCAAAGACGAACTGATCGACGCCACCGCGGACGAGGCGCTCGCCCTCATCAGCGGCCTTTTCGTCGAGTTGCTGGCCGCCGAGCCGACACCGACTCCCGACCAGACCGTCACCGCGCTGGTCGCCGTCCTGCACCGGCGGGGCGCGCAGGAAGACTACGACCTGTCCCAGCTCGCCATGCAGGCCTGGACCGAAGCCCTGCGCCGCCCGCACCTACGCGACCTGGTCCGCGACTACTACCGCGCGACCCAGGCGAACTTCGCCGAACTCGCCCGGCGGTGGCGGGCCGACGGCCATATCGCCGCCACCGCCGACACCGATGCTGTCGCCACCCTGTTGACAACTTTGCTGCCCGGACTCATCGTGGTCGAACATCTAGGCGACGGCACCTCCGCGGCCCAAATGATCGCAGGCATCAACGGGTTGACCGGCACCCGCTGAGCCCAGTTCCACTGCGCCACTGCGGTTCCGGCCGCTACGCCCAGTAAGCGGCGGCCGGTCGGCCGAGCACGCGGCAGGTTCCGCTGCCAGCAGAGCGAACCGGCCAACAGTAGATCGATCACGAAAAGCTAACGCAAACGATCGTTGTCGTTTAATCTGACATCGCGGATCGTTGAACCAGCAAGTTCGGCTGTGGCGGCATGACGTGCGGAAGGACAGGGGGACTTCAGTGGCCGATTTCGCGGAGCGTTTGAACAAACTGTTCGCCACCGTGCATCCACCTGGACGGCCCCCGCACACGAATGCCGAGGTCGCCGAGGCGCTGACGACTGCCGGTCATCCGCTCTCCAAACCCTATCTGTCGCAACTACGCTCGGGGCGCCGCAGCAAACCCTCGGCCGAGACCGCCGCCGCGCTGGCCAAGTTCTTCAAGGTGAAACCCGACTACTTCACCAATGACGCCTACGCCGCCAAGATCGACCACGACCTGGCTCTGCTGTCCCAGGTCCAGGGCTACAAACTGCGCCGCCTGTCCAGCCGCGCCTTCGACCTGTCCGAAGAGTCGCAAAACCTGCTCACCGCCATGGCCGAAAAGCTGCGCGCCAGCGAGGGTCTCCCCCAGGTCCCACCCGACCCCGCCGACTGACCTGCCGTCGCGCGACGCGCACCGGATGCTCCTGCGAGACAGCGCTTCTGGGATCCGCAGGGTTCAGCCGATCAGACGGCAAGATCAGCCGGTTGGGGGCTGGGGTGGATTCCGCACGGCCGATAGCGTTCGGTTTTCGTTTCGGTGTTCTAGGAGGTTTGGTGCTCACGATTCAGGAGATTTCGGATCGGTTGGAGATTCAGGATTTGCTGGTGGCGTACGCGACGGCGGTCGACAGCCTGGATTTCGATGCCCTGGACGAGGTCTTCGTCGAGGATGCCGCGATCGACTTGACCGCGTTCGGCGGTATCGCGGGCAAGCTCGGCGAAATCAAGGAATGGCTCGCGCAGACTCTGCCGCAGTTTCCCGGATTCCAGCATCTGATGGCCAACTCGGAGATCCGCATCGACGGTGACCGGGCAACGGGGCGCATCATGTGTTTCAACTCGATTGCTATGCCGGCCCAGAACGGCGAGCCGCCGATCGCGCAGCTCGGCATGTGGTACCTGGACGAGTACATCCGGACAGCGAAGGGCTGGCGGATTTCCCGCCGCGGCCAGCAGCGCAGCTGGGCCCAGGGACTCGGTGCCGGGCCCGCACAGTAACCGTGTGCCGCGTTCTCAGTTCGACGGCGGGTAGCTGAAGGGATGGGTTCGGCTGACGAAGCGGAAGTTCAGGCGGCGCAGGATCGGCTCGGACGTGGGCAAGGCGTCGACATAGACGTGCGATCGAGACGCCGAGAAAGCTTCGGCCAGGCGGGAATTCACCAAATCCGTGTAGAGACCACGACGACGAAATTCGGGTTGGCTTCGCCCACCCGCCAGCTCCGCGAAGCCTGATGTCGCGCCATAGTGCAGGCGACCGCAGGAGGCCGGGACGTCACCGAGGTAGGCGATGTGGAGGGATATCTCGGAGTCGAGGAGCTGCTTACGCAGCTGCTCGATCTCCCGCTCGACGGCGGGACGGCCGGTCGCGCGCAAGATGTCGGCGACATCGGACAGATCGTCGTCCGCGGATGCGACAACCCGGATGTGGCGGTCCGCCGAGCGTGTCGGGCTGTCGCTCGGGGCGCCGACGCGCACCAGAACCGACTCCACCGGTTCTGGTTGGCAGCCGACGTCGCTCAGCTCTCCCGCCGCACGCCGCTCGTCATCGAGCCGCTCGAGGTCATCGCTCATGAGCACACACCGCCGACAAACGGCTGGCCAGCAACAGAATCCGCATTGCCACAGTCTGCCGCAAAACGCTCACCGGGGCGCTTCGCGCATCAGGCGGGCGAATGCGCGCAGGCCTGCGAGGATCTCCTGCTGATCGGTGATGCCGTCGCGGGCGGCGTCGAAGCGGGCCGCCATCGTGGTGACGCGCTGATCGACGGCGCTGACCCGCTCGACAACCTCGGCGTGGTCGCGGGCGACGACATCGCGCATGCCGCGCTGTTCGTCACGGGCGCGCTGATCGAGGCGCCGCACCTCATCGCGTAGCTCATCGATCTGACGGGCATCGGAGTCGGCTCGCGAGAGAGCGGTCGATTGGCTGGCGTTGAGCCGCTCGGTCAGGAATCGCACCTGTCGCGCAGGGTCCGTACGTCGTCCGGCGGATAGGCCGCCTCCTCGGAGAACACCGCGATCCGTGCCCGCAGGTACGCGAAATACGCTGCCGCAGGCCGGATCAGCACCGCCGCGAGGAAGAACCCGGCCACGTAGTAGCCGATCTCGTAGCCGGTGAACACGGCGACCACCGCGGTGATGATCGCCGACACCACGTGCGACCCGATTGCCACCAGCAGCAGCCGCTCGGCCAAGGTGCCGACTTCCCGAGCCCGCCCCTCCGGCAGCGCGATCGCGCGCCCGCGCGCCGTCTCGAGCCGGTGCGCCACCTGCCTCGCAGCGAAATACAGATTCTACGGCACGGTCAACACCGCGACGAACCAAAAGAACGCAACAAATCCCAGCCCGGCACCGATCACCGTCGACGCCGCCAGATCGGCCCACATCGCCAGTGCGGCAACCGCGATCACCAGTGCGGTCGCGGCCCAGAACAATCCCCAATATTTCTGCACCGATTCAGCGTCGGTGACCCACCTTGATGGCGACACCGTAGGACTACTCGAGTTCGTCCCGCTGGCCCGGCCTACTTGCGTTCCGTCGCACAGTGCGGTGTGCGCGCTCGGACGCGACATCGCTGGTAGCGATAGGTCGGCAACCGGGCGACCTATCGCTACCAGCGAGTTACAGTTCCATGCGTTGTCAGCTGTGGGCAAACCAAATTATCGTTCCGGAAATTCGGCATCCCCGCACGAATTTCCGATCACTTCAATGTCAGTTACCCGGAATCTCAACGAAGTACTCGCCCAGCGGATTGATTCGAGCCCTGCGCACTGGATGTACCGAAGTCCTGTGTCCAAAAAGGAGTACCATTTCGACCCGTGGCAAATCCGACGCCTATATCACGAAGGCCGCAATTGAGAATGTTGGCGCGGTGGCCAGCGCTGCGCATCCACGCACCGACCACGGCTGCGGCACCCGATTGCCCCGAGGCGATATTTTCGGCCCAGCTGCTTGCCCGGTAGCCCGCCGCCCTGATCCGGTCACCCGGACTGCCCTTGGCCGAGTCGTGCGCCAGGACGCCGCGGGCCGCCATGTCTTCGGTATGCGCTTGCGCGGCCCGGGTTAGGTGACTTTCGGCTGTCAGGGCGGGGCATCCGGCCTTCGCGCGTTCCGCGTTGGTGAGACCGACGACGTCGGCGGCGACGGACTGGGCCTGGGGTGCCGCCAGGGCCGACGGAGCCAAGGCGACTAGGCAGGCGGAAAAAGTTGATATGACAAGACACGTAAGCGAGGAACGGATCAGAGCGGGAGAAAGACGCATAATTCAGACTCCACGGTTCGTATTACGTTTAAATAACGGTAACATCTCACTCGGTACTCCGGCAAGATCCGAGCAGCACCATGGCTAGCATCTAGCGGCCCAGCGGCAATCGTGCCGGATTCGACTTCATAACGTAGCGGGGATGACGAACCGTCCGATACGATGCGTGGCATCCAAAATGGCCGCGCCTCAGGACACCGGACGCGTTCGATCTTCGCCTCACCCCATGCTCTCCCATGGGCGGACGTGCGCAAATATCGCAGCGCCACGTCCGTCGCCCCCGGTGGCACCGACGTGCGGGCACAACTGAATCGGTCGATTCGTTACTAAGGACAACAACTGATGGGCAAACACAACGCAAGGCGAAACCCTCTCGGTTCGATGCGGTTGGCCATGCTCTCGATGACCGCACTGATCGCCACCGGAATCGCCACCGAGCACGGGCCCTCGCCCGAGAACCAAGCCGCGATTCTGACGGCCACCATCACCGAACTACCCCCGCAGGCGCCGGTCGCCGAGCCCGCGGGCACGGCAACCGACACACAACGGCCGGTCAGCCGAGCCGGGTGGCCGATACGTCCATCCATCGACGCGGACACACTCGATCAGCTGTCCGGCGACAAGGTGGGTCCCACCGGACTCGGCCTGCCGCTCACGCCGTTCGAACCCAAGACGCCGGTGCCCGGCCGGACGAACACGCCACGACCGCACCATCAGAGCGATCCGGCAAGCGCCCGTCCTGGTGCCCAAATCGCCCTTCCGCCAGTCGATCTCACCGCGCTCCTGACCAACATCAGCACCGCGCTGAATGCGGGCGCGGCATTCGCCAAAAGCCTGGAGACCGGCAGCGCCGCCCGCAACACCGAGACGAGCAAATCCGCCGCGCCGAGCAGCACCGAAGGCGACGGTGCCGACGCCACGGGTCCCGCGAGCGCACCCGCCAGCAATGTCCAAATGGCTACTCCAGCAACTGATCTCACTTCGGTGTTGACAATCATCAGCAACGCACTCGAAGTGGGCGCGGCACTGGCACAGGGATTGGAGTCCGGCAGTTCGGTCCTCGGCCCCGGCAGCGCGGCACTCGGCTCGGGCAGCGCCGGCCTCGATGGTGGTAGCTCGATCGCCGGAACCGGGAGCGCGGCACTCGGCCCCCTCGCCGCGGTGCTCGCTCCCCTGAGTGCCGCGGCCTTGGCCTCCGCTTGACGCCCACGCATCGCGGGTCCCCCGCCTGATGTCGCCGGCATCGAACCCCGGCCGGACTGGAGCAGGTCACCGAGCAACCCGAGCACGAATCTCTCGACCCGCCCCGGTCCGGCCGCCGAAGTGGACAGATCCCTGCTGATCCATCACCGGCGGACGACCGAACAACGCTGTGCGACACCTATATAGGACGAAAGAGCGAGGCCTCATCGAAAACCGCCAACCAGTCCGCGCCGACCGCCCGATAGCCGAATTGGGTACTCAACGCCTCGATCACTGCGGGCATATGCGCCGCGCCGTAGACGATCCCCACCACCTCGCGACGGCCCTGACGCTCCTGGTGGATCCCCGCAAGAGCCGACACCAAAGCCTTGTCCCGGTCCCGAAGGAGGGTTTTGTTCATGAACCGGAGCCGCACCTCGGAGTTGTCGTACACCTCGAATCGCGTGCGCAACAACCAGTTACGGCCGCCGAAGGCCATCACCACCACATAGAACGGGGTGAGCAGCATTACGTCGAGCAACGACAGCACCGCCGCCCGCCTTCTGCGATTGTGGCGCGAAAGCGCGTCCGGCCACACGACCGGTACACCCAGCGACGCGTGGTCGATGTCCTGATGCACCAGGTCTCGCGCCGAACGCTGAAAGGTCAGTCGCATCGCGAGGACGACAGCGAGGCCGGTCGAGCTGGGCGTGTCCGTACCTTCGGAGACGATCAGGTCGCATTCACGCAGGCGGTCGGCCACCTCCTGGTAGTACCGGCGCTGACCGATGTGGACCATCGGAAAGAGCCGGAAGGTCAACGGGTTTCCGCGTACTCGGAGATCGATGACCGACGACCGCAGCCCGAAGACACTGAACTCGGTGATCTGCACGGCCCACCTCCCCGATGGCCGGTTGGGAGTCTCGTGCTCGCTCCCGGTATAGCTACAGAATACGGTTGTACTTCCTGCGCAACACTGCCGCGCATGCCCTCAATTCCTCCGGCACGCGAGCGGTTATGCCTGCCACCGGACGCGGTGGCAGGACCAGACTCACCGCGCTACCGGACCGTCGCGCAGGACACCCCGGACCTGATCCAGCGAGACCGTTTCCGGTGCGAACTCCACAAGCCACCAGGTGGCGCCCGCCTGCACGTAGGGCACCGGATCGGTGCCGGGCGCGCCGGTGGCGGCGATGTCGTACGGGGCCGTCTGCCCCTGGCGCAGACCAGCAATGGTGGTGACGATTTCCGCGAGCTGATCCGGGTGATCGAGATTGACCGGAACGAAGCCGTCATGGCGCGCGGCACGGCGCACCGGTTTGACATTGCCGGGAAACCCCGCGATCCACACCGGCACGCCAGGACGCTGAATCGGCCTGGGCAGGAAGGAGATTCCGTCCACGGTGTAGTGCTCACCGTGATGCTGCACCGGCTCACCGGACCACGCGGCAGTGAGGATCTCCAGCGACTCGTCGAGCATCTGCCCGCGCCGCCGATCATCGAGTTCCTCACAGGTCGCATGCAACTCGCCGGCGAAACGATCGCTGCCGAGACCGACCCCGAGCGTGAGCCGGCCGTTGCTGAGCCGGTCCAGCGTCGCGGTTTCCTTGGCCACCTTGGCAGGTCGGCGCCGGGGCAACGGTGTGACCATGGGGCCGAACCGGAGGCGTTCGGTGGCGGTGGCGACCGCGGCGAGGGTGATCCACGGGTCGGCCACCTCCCGGACCGGCGCGCGCCAGCGCAGGTGGTCCCAGACGAAAACGCCGTGCCAGCCTGCCGCTTCGGCCTCGGCGGCCAGACGTGCGACCAGCGCGGGGTCGGCGAGCTCGTCGAAGATCGGCAGCCAGAGCGCCGACTGTAGCCGGGTCATGATCGGCCGCCCGCGGTGTGCTGGAGCAGCGCCGGGACGAACACGTCCCATAGCGGCTTCGGCAGGTCATGCCCGGCGCCCTCCAGGATCAGTAGCCTCGCGCCGGGAATCGCGTCGCGCACCGAATGTCCGTGTGCGAGTGGCAAAAGCGGGTCATGGTCGCCGTGCACGACCAGTGTCGGCGCCTTGACCGCGGCGAAGTCGCGGGCCGCCCCGTCGAAGCTCATCGCGTAGTGGTTGCCGAGGGTGGCCGCGATATCGCGAGCGCGGGCCACATCCCGCTCGACCAGTGTGCGCGTTGCGGTTTCATCGAAGTAGGGCGAGCCGCCCGAACACGCCTTTACCGACGCGACAATGTATTCCACTACCGCACCGTAGTCGGCGAGGTCCGGTTCGGCGGGGATACTGCTGGCAAGCTCACTGGACGACGGCGGCAGTCCCGCCTCGCCCGTGGAGGTGGAGACGAACGTCAGCGACGCCACCCGGTCGGGATGGTCCACCCCGATGAGAAGCCCGATTCCACCGGCCATGGACCGGCAAACAATATGTGCGCGTTCGACATTCAAGGCATCCAGGATGGCGAGCGCGTCCCCGGCCAGGTCGGTCAAGGCATAGCCCGGCCGGCCGGGCGGGTAGCTGGTGGATCTGCCGGTGTCCCGGTTGTCGTAGCGGATCACGAATCGGTCGCCGCGCGCGATCTGTTCGCACAGCTCGGTTTCCCACCACAGCATCGAGGCAGTAGCGCCATCGATGAACAGGATCGCCGGGTTCGCGGGATTGCCGAAGGTCTCGACACACAGCTCGACATCGTCGATCTTGACGAGCTGCTCGCCGTTGGAAAGGTTCATGAATGTCACGCTAGGCCAGCCGCATCATCATAAAAAGCGATGATTTGCGATCAACTCAATCGCGATCAACGATGTCAATGGATAGGTCGCCGAGCACGTGCGCTCGACGACCCTTTCCCGATCCTTACTGCGCGAGCTGCGCCATGGAGTGGAGATAGTCCGCAACGAGTCGGCTCGCCTCGGACGACTGCGCCGAGGTGTCGATGGTGAGCTGGCCGTCATAGGTCGTAATGACATAGGGGGCAATGGATGTCATGGGGTTGCTCGGCATGACCGGACGGAAGTCTTCGATGACGAGGTCGGCGGGGGTCGACAAGGACGGGATGATTCCCCAGTTCGTCGAGATCAGCAGCGTCGACAGCAGCGCTTCGAAGGTGGCGGCAGTTGCTTGATCGGCGGTCGGCATGAACTCGGCACTCCCGGCGAACACCGCACCGGTGGCGATTCCTTCCCGAAGCTGGCCGGTGATTGCACGGGCCAGTGCGAGGAGGTCGTTTTCGGCGTGCGGGCCGGCCACAAAATGGGCCATCCCCAGCACATTGGTCCCCTCCGGGTATCCGACCCGCGGGGTGAGTCTGGCGCGCAGGTCGACGGGGTACGCGTAGTGCAAAGTCTCGATGTCGACGCCGCGACTTTGCGCGGTGGCGGCCAGCAGCGCGGCGGAGACCAGCCCGTTGATCGTCGTCCCTTCGCTACGACCGGTAGCGCGCAGCGCAGCGGTATCGTTGGCGGACAGGCGAATTCGAACGCCCGGCAGCGGGCTCGGCGAGATTTCGACGTCGGCCAAGGCGCCGAACAACTCGTCGCCCGGCAGCGCGTGCGACCCCGGGCCGATACCGCGCTGATCGAGCAGGTGCTCGAGTGAATGCGGGTAGTCGTGGCGGCGCGGCGCGATCGGCACATCGCCGACACAGGCGGTATAGAGGTCCCACAGTTCGGCGAGCAGGTGCAGCGAGTGGTGACCATCGGCGATGGAGTGATGGGTCAGCAGGGTGACCGTGGCGGTGTCGTCGCTCCCGCGCACCGTGTGAATCGCCGCGGCGCGGTCAGCCAACTCGGGCAGCCCGAACAAGGGGTTGTCGGTGGCACCGGACACCTCATCGATCACGGCGGCGAGTTCCGGGGCGGCTTCGATGGTCGGCTGACTCGTGTCATCGAGCACCAGCCGGGCGGACAGGATCGGGTAGATCTGGCGCAGAATCGCGAACGCTTGCACCAGCGCGGCCGAATCGAGCTTGCCGCGAACCTGCGTGGCATACCCCACGTAGAGCCCGAATCGGAAATGCATCACCTCACTCGGCGCGAGCGGGCGAACCAGCAGTTGTGATGACGTCATGACTTGGCTCCTTCGACTTCACCGTGGGTAGAGAAGCCCGAAACCGGCCCTTAACAGCACTGGTAGGGGAGGTCGGCTACCCACAGGCTAAGCACAAATGGCAGACTCTGCCATAGTGGCAACGTCCGCCATCCTGGTAATTTCTGCCACTTTGTTAGGCTGGAGTGATGCAGCACACAGACGCTTCCAAGGAGCGCCGCGGCCCGGATCTGCGGGAGCGCCGACGGCAACAGACGGAGCTGGAGATCAATCTGGCCGCGGTGACGCTGGCCGCCGAGCGCGGCGCGGACCACGTCACCGTCGATGACATCGCCGCGCGTGCCGGTGTTTCGGCGCGCACGTTCTTCCGATACTTCGCCACCCGGGACAGTGCGCTCGTCTACGACCGGTGGGGATTCACCAACGCCGTCGAAGAGATGTTCGCGCGGATGGATCCGCACGACGTGCGCATGCGCGATGTCGAGCAGGCGTTCGGCAGCGTGCTGGCCAAAGTTGACGAGGACCCGGATGTCGTTGCCACGGTGCGCATGTACGAGACGATCACGTCGTCACCACAGCTGATGGCGGCGGCGACCGCCGCGACCAACGCACGAACCGATGGATTGCTCGCGACGATTCCCGCCACGGAACGCTCACGGATACGGTTCATGCTCGCCGTCGCCAGCACGGTCCTGTTCGCCACCTTCACCGAATGGATCGAATCCGGTTCGCCCACTGGAGTTTCCGACGCGCCGTCGGTACTCACTTGCTATCGGCGTCTCTGCGCCGAGCTCAGGGCGCTGTGATCGGCAGGCCGCCGTGTCCACAGCGGCCCGCCGATCGCTCAGCCCTGCACCGGGAAGTTGGCGCGGATGACGCCGTGCGGGTCCCGGTCCTGCTTGATATTCCTTAGCCGCGCAAGGGTTTCCGGATCGAAGGCGGCGGCGGCCGACTCGCCGGGGGCGAGGAAGGTGTAGGGCTTGGCTCCGGTGGTGTGCGGGCCGAGCGCGTCGATGATCTGGCCGAATCGGGCCCGGACCGCGTTGCCCGGGTCCGGCAGGCCGAGCAGGTAGAGCGCGTACGGTTCGCTGACCGCACCGCGAGCGCCATCGCCCGGTCGGGTTTGCGCGAGAGCCCCACCGAGACCGCGGATTTGGATGTTCAGCAGCGGAGCCGTCGGTGCGTCGATGAGCGTCTTCACCACCGCGTCACCGAGATCGCTGAGCAGTTCGCCACGCGAGAGCGACGGGCTCGGGTCGGTGGGCTCGGCGGTGATCTTGCCGATCTCCGCCGGGGTCAGCGCGCCTCGGGTGTCGGCGAGGACACCGTCGATGGTGTCGAGACTACGGGTCAGCTCGCGGCCTTCGCTCGGATCACCGAGGTAGGCGAAGTCGAGGGCGACGGTCGGCGCGAGGCCGGGAATCTGGTAGCGCTGCAACCACACCGACAGCTCGGGCGGCGCATCGGTGGTGAGTTCGGTGAACAGGTCGAACGCCTCGCGGGTGCGTTCGGCGGACCACATCACCCGGCCGCCGTACAGCTGCGGCAGCGGGAACAGGTCGAACTCGATCTCGGTGACGATCGCGAAGTCCCCACCGCCACCGCGCAGCGCCCAGAACAACTCCGGATCGGTATCGGAGGTGACACGGCCCCGCCGTCCGGTGGCGTCGACGATCTCGAAGGCGCGCACCGCGTTTGCGGCCCAGCCGTACTTGCGGGCGAACCAGCCGAATCCGCCGCCGAGGGTGTAGCCGGTCACGCCGACCACCGGATTGCTACCGGCTAGCCCGGTCAACCCGTGCGCGGCCGCCGCGGTCTGTACCGCACCCCACTGCACGCCGGTGCCGACTCGCGCCACTCGTCGCTCGGCATCGATCTCGAGGTGGTTCAGTGCGCCGGTACGAACCAGGATCGCGTTGTCGATATCGCCGGTCGCGCCGTGCCCGGTCGGCTGCGTCACCACCTGACGACCCGCTCGACCTGCGTACTGCAGCACGTCAGCGACGTCCTGCGCATCGGCGACCTCGACGACGGCCGCGACCGATTGCGCCACAGCCACATTCCACGGCCGCGCCGCCTGCTCGAATCCGGCGTCGCCCGGCAGCAGCACGCTGGCGCGGATCGCGCTGCGTAGTTCCTCGATACCCATGTGCTTGCGTCCTCACTCGATGTTGCCTAATTCGTTGCCGCATCTATGACGAAACGCAGCAGGCAAGTGTGACATCGAGTCGGAAAGAAGCGGCCGCCTAGCTACTTTCGTCGAGCTGGCGGGCGAGTAGTTGGTCGAGGTGAAAGGCGACGCGATCCAACGGCGTCACCGACCGCGCGGCGATCGACATGACCACCGCGCCCTCGATCGCGGCGACCGCCATGGTCGCCATGGACGCGGCGGTGTCGGCGGCGATCCCGTCGGCGGTCAGCTGCGCGGCGATCAACGCCTCCCATTCGGCGAACGACTCGGCGGCGATGGCCGGCGCCGCTGGCACCTCCGAACCGGCAAGCGCCGCAGCGACAATCGGGCAGCCCGCGGTGAATTCGGACGCGGTCAGCGTCTCCTTCCACATCCCGACGAACGCGGCGAGGCGCGCCGCGGCGGGACCCGCCCCCTCGGTCGCGACGATGCCCGCGGCCATGACCTGTCCGGCCGTACGGGTGGCTTCCTCGATCAGCTCCTGTTTGCCGCGCGGAAAGTTCTGATAGACCGATCGGCGCGCGGTATTGCTGTGCGTCACCAACTCGGTGATCCCGGTACCCGCGACACCACGCCGCCGGACCAAGTCGATAGCGCCTGCGATCAGCCGCTCGCGCGGACGACTCGTCACTGCGGAACCTCCTGAACCTGCCGTCGACGGAAAGTAGAACGACCATACTCCTGTCGACTCCCCGCTGGTCAACGGCATTTTTGCCGCATTTGCTTGAAGTAGACCGATCATACTACTAAGGTATGTAAACGTTACTGGCAGTTATAGAAACTCGAAGACGAGCCCCTAGGGCAGCTGGATCTCGGATCGGAGATGACATGACGTCTGGTGTGAACGGTTCTTCCTTGGACGCGATCGTGATCGGCGGCGGCCTCGGCGGGCTGTCGGCGGCGGCCTATCTGTCGGCGACGGGTCTACGGGTCGCACTTCTCGAGCAGTACTCGGTACTGGGTGGCAGCTCGCATGTGTTCCGTCGTAAACGCAAGTGGGAGTTCGATGTCGGGGTGCACTACATCGGCGACTGCGGGCCCGAGGGAAACGTGCCCACGCTGCTGCGCGGCCTCGGTCTCGACGATCGAGTGCAGTGGCTGCCGCTGGATACCGACGGCTTCGACACCATCGTCGCGCCCGATTTCGAGCTGCGCATCCCGGTCGGCTGGGACAACTATCTGGAGAGCCTGATTCAGGCGTTCCCCGGTGAGGAACGCGGGTTGCGACGCTACGTCGGGATCGTGCGCGCCATCGGCCAATCGCTCGATCGCACGGCGATGTCTGTCGACGACTTGCGGCGCGCCGTCATGAAAGCGGGTATCGCCGCGGCCTGGGCACCGGTCCCACACGCCGCCCTGCTGGCGGCCTGTCGGCTGAAGCCGCGGACCATCTTGGCGTTGTCGGTCCAAGACGGCGCGGCCGCGACGCCACCGCAAACCGCGCCGGTCGCCGTCGCCGCGGCTTTCCTGGAGAACTTCGTCGGCAGAGGAGCCTGGTTCCCGCGTGGCGGCGGCCAGGTGCTCGCGGCCGGTTTCGTCGAGGTGATTCGTAGCCACGGCGGCCAGATCCGCACCCGCACCGAGGTCGACCGCATCCTCGTCGAGTCGGGCAGTGTCACCGGGGTGCGGTTGAGCGACGGCGAGGTGCTCGCCGCGCCGGTGGTCGTGTCCGCGGCCGACCTCAAACGCACCTATCGCGATTTGGTCGGCTACGAGAATCTGCCGCGCTGGACGGTCATGCGCAACGAGCACTACAAGATGGCCCTCCCCCTGATCAACAGCTACTTCGGGGTCGAGATCGACCTCGCCGGGACGCCCAATACGAACTACTACACCATCCCGGCCGCGACCTGGAAAGCCGCCGATTCGCTGCGATCGCTGCAGCGGACGACATCGCGACTGCTGAGCGGTGGCGCGGGACGCGATCCACAACGGTGGGCCGAGGACTTCGCGCTGCGTCAGCCTGCCTACGTGCAGTCGTCGACCCGCCGCGATCCGTCGAACCGATTCAGCGCCCCGCCCGGCCACGCCGCCATTGAGGCGCAGACTTTGGCGCCATGGAATCCCGCGCTGTGGGGTCTGAGCGCGAATGAGGTTGCCACGCATAGCTATCGGAGCAACAGCACGTACCGCGATATCAAGGAGATCATCGCGGCGGGACTGCTCGACCGGGTGGATCAGGCCTTCCCCGGCGCGGCAGCGAAGGTCCAGTGGAGCGAGCTAGCCACCCCCGCCACGCAGGAACGCTACACCCGCACCACCAACGGCACCTCCTACGGCCTGGAACCGCGCATCACCCAACTCGGGCCGCTGCGTCCCGGCGCGCGAACCCCGATCCGCGGGCTGTTCCTCGCCGGCACCAGTACCGTGTCGGGACCCGCTACCGAGGGCGCGATGCTCAGCGGCGTGCAGGCGGCATCGGCCATTCTCGACCGCGACCTGTTCGCCGAGGTGCGCGCCGGTGCGGTGCTCGCCGATCCGACTCGAATCGCCTCCTGGGGGCCGGATTTCGATCCCCTCGCCGCATGCCGTGGACATCGCGGCGCCGCCGACGAGGCCGACGACCTCGATGCGGCACCGATTATTCGAATCTGAAGTCGCCACAGGCCGATGGTGGCGATGGTCCAGTCCAATGCTGTGCGTCGCCACCAAACCTGCCGAATCCTTGCGTCCTCGGCTGAGCCCGCCGATCACGTCCACTCGGTGAGGCGGACAATAAGCCCGTTCGGATCCCGCATCTGAAAGTACCGCTCGCCCGAAGTCCCGCCCCATTTCGAGTATGCGAGTGGCGTCGCGATCTCGACACCCGCTTGCTGTACTCGCGCATACTCGGTCTCGACATCGTCGACGACCAGCACGATGATCATCCCCTTGTGCAGCGCACCCGCCACCGATTCCGGCCGGAAATCCGGCAGGCCCACGCGCAAAAACGCTATGTGCAAACCGGATTCGGCCGAGAAAACCACGGCAAGACCATCGTCGGAAATCGCGTCGGTGAAACCGACGTGCTGCACCAGAAAATCCGCCGAGGCGTCCGGATCAGGGACATTGACCATTATCGCGCCGCCGAGAACGTTCAACCTGCTTCCCTTCGGTCAGCCCCCGCCTCTCCCAATCGGTCGAAAGCACCAGCCCGTCGAGGTTGTCGTAGAAACCTTCCTGGCCAGCGAACCTACCGTTTCGAACGCAGTCTGTTTCTCGTTATACAGCATGCACCCGATATTCAATCGACCAGCAAGGCGGAATTCATGCGGTTTCACGGCAGCCGGGCGGCGGTCACGAGATCGGCGTCGGTGGGCGCGCGCGGGAAACCGGTGTCGGAGGGGCGATCTCCCGCGGTACTGAAGGCCGGGAACAAATCGCCGGAGAAGAGGCTGCCGATGGTGCCGGTGCGGGCCAGGTGCAGGCGGCCCTAATGCCGGACGCGGACAACGAGTTTGCCGGTGGCGCGGTTGTGCTCCATGTCGTCGTGGGCCTGCGGCACCTGCGCCAGACCGTCATAGACGCGATCCAAGGGAAAGACCAGCTCGCCGCGCGCGACCGCGTCGAGGATCTCCTGGAAGGCTTCCCGCGGCAGGTCGGCGGCGTCGCCGAAATAGCCCGCCAAACGCACACCCCTGGGCAGGTACTCGTTGGGTGAGAAGTCGCGCACTGTCCACTGATTCGACAGGCTGCCGCTGAAGCAGGCCGTACCGTGCACGCGCACCGCGCGCAAGGTGTCGGGCAGGGTCGGCGTGCCGACGAGATCGAGGGCGGCGTCGACGCCGTCGGGGTACAGCGCGCGCACCGCGGGCGCGACCTCGCCGGTGTCGAGCAGCGGATGGTCGATGCCGTGCGCCTTCAACGAGGCGAGACGATCGGCCTGCCTGGTGGTGGACAGCACCGTGGCACCGCGCCAGCTGGCCAGCGCCGCGGCGGCCAGGCCCACCGAGGAGGTGCCGCCGCGGATCAACACGGACTGACCGGGCCGCAAGTCCAGGCCGACGGTGAGCGAGCCGTAGGCGGTCTGCACCATCTCCGGCAGCGCACCGAGCACCTCCCACGGCAGGTCGGTGTCGACGGGGATGACCTGTGCCAACGGCACCGAAGTGTATTCGGCATACCCACCGTCGTAAGTGCGCCCCATGTCCCCCATCATGGCGACCACCTTCTGCCCGACAGCCAGCCCGCTACCGACCGGAGCCGCATCGACGGTGCCGACCACCTCGATACCCGGCACCCGCGGAAAACTCACGCCGATACTCACACCCAGCCGAAGCTTCAGCTCCGAGCGGTTGAGGCCGAACGCTTCGACGCGGATGCGCACCCAACCGTCCCGCTCGGGCGGAAGCGGCAGCGTGGTCAGCCGCAAATTCTCGATGGGGCCGGGACCGGAGAGCTGGACGGCGCGCATAGTGGTCGGCGAGGACGTCATGGCCTTCTTCCCGGAGAGGAGTGTCTGTCAGCGGTGGTCAACCTATCGCCGCCGCTGCTTCATTCCCGACTCCGGTTCCGTTGTCGAAGGCCTCAAATCCGTGGCCGCGCCCCAGGTCATCAACGGCTGACCTGCCACGAGTCAGATAGCGGTGGATTAGCCAACGAGACCGGCGGCGAAGTACCCTTTCTACGGTGTCCAACCCCCGCCAACCACGGACTCTTCCGGCCGATGCGCGCGGCAAGCCGTCGGACCAGTCCGTGTCCGTCGCCTATCGCGCTGACCTGGATGGACTCCGCGGGCTGGCGATCGCGTTGGTCGTGGTGTTCCACGTGTGGTTCGGCCGGGTGTCCGGCGGCGTGGACGTTTTCCTGGTGTTGTCCGGCTTCTTCTTCACCGGATTGCTGGTGCGCCGGGCCGAGTCGACCGGATCGGTGGGCGTAGTTCCGACGCTGCGGCGCACGGCACGCAGGCTCGTTCCGGCCATGGTGGTCGTGCTGGCCGCGATCGTGGCCGCGACGGTGCTCCTGCGTCCCTATACCCAATGGTCGGATGTCGCCGCCCAGACGTTGGCTTCGCTGTTCTACTACCAGAACTGGCAACTCGCGCTGACCTGGTCGGACTACCTGGCCGCAGACCCGTCGGTGAGTCCCTTGCAGCACCTGTGGTCGATGTCGGTGCAGGGCCAGTTCTATCTCGTCGCGATCGCCGTGGTCGCCGCGACCGCCTGGGCGTGCCGGCGCACCGGACGAACAACACAGCTGCGGTCCGTGCTCGGCGCGCTGATCGTGGTGGCGGCTGTCGTGTCGTTCGGTATCGCGACGACCGGAACGGCTACCCATCAGGGCTGGAACTACTACGACAGTTTCGCCAGAGCATGGGAGATGCTCGTCGGGGCGGGCCTTGCCATCGCGTCCCCCTATGTGCGACTGCCGCACAGGCTTCGGGTCGCCTTGGCGGGGCTCGGTCTCGCCGGAGTCGTGCTGTGCGGCTGGTTGATCCTCGACGGCGCCAACCGATTCCCCGGCCCTTACGCCTTGCTTCCGGTCGGTGCCGCGGCGGCGCTGATCGTCTCGGGCAATAACCTCGCCGCCGATCAGCGGCCACTGTTCAATCGGCTCTTGTCTACCCCGCGGGTCCGCTGGCTCGGTGACATCGCCTATCCCCTGTACCTGTGGCACTGGCCGATCCTCATCTTCTACCTCGCCGAACGCGGCCACCCCAGTGCCGGGCTGCTCGATGGCCTCGGCATCATCGCCGTCTCGGTGGTGCTGGCCTGGGCTACCCATCGATTGGTCGAAGAGCCGTTGCGAATCCGCTCGCAGCGCGGTGCCGTCACGGACGGTTCGGTGCCGGGTAAGCGCTTCGCCACCGTGGCGGTGGCGGTGGCGGCCGTCCCGATGCTCGCCGCGACCACCCTGTGGCAGACCGCGGTGGGGGTCAGCCCGCCGCAGCCGGTCGGCGCGTTGAATCCGGCGCTGTATCCCGGGGCGGAAGCCCTGATATCCGGCGTGCCGACGCCGCACGCGCGAATGCGCCCAACGGTTTTCGAAGCGCCCGCCGACGCGCCGCCGCCCACCGGCGACGGATGCATCGCCGACTGGGACAACGCCGAGCTCATCACCTGCACCTACGGCGACCCGAACGCCGAGCGCACCCTCGCCGTGGTCGGCAGCTCGCACGCCGAGCACTGGATCCCGGCGCTGCAGGTGCTGGCGCAGCGACATCCCTTCCGCATCCAGGTCTATCTGAAGATGGGCTGTCCACTCACCCTGGCCGAGGACGCGACGTACAAGGGCGAACTGATCCCCGATTGCCGCGAGTGGTCCCAGCAGGTGATCGAGCGGCTCGGCACCGACCGACCGGATTGGGTGTTCACCACCGGCACCCGGCCGCGCGACGACACCGGCGACGAAACACCACCCGAATACCTCGACGTCTGGTCTGCACTCGGCGACCGCGGCCTCAATGTCATCGCGATCCGAGACACCCCGTGGCTACGCGGCAACGGCGTTCGCTACAAGGCCATCGACTGCTTGGCCAAGGGCGGCGATCGCGTCAGCTGTGGGATGAAACGCACCGACGCGCTCGACCCGATCGACCCGGAGCTGGCGCCGACCTGGTCGTTCCCCAACGTCTATCCGATCGATCTCACCGACGCGCTCTGCGATGATGCGGTGTGCCCGGTCGCCAATGGCAATATTCTCGTCTACCACGACGAACATCATCTGACGGCAAGTTACTCGCGCTCGCTGGCCGACGAGCTCGGCCGTCAATTGCAGCCCTTGCTCGGCTGGTGGTAGGCCCCGGATCATTGCTGTGAAATCTCGAGGCGCCCTTCGTCGAACCCAGATGCTCGCGGTGGCAACGGCACTCGCGATTGTCGCCGTCGTCGTCGGAAACACCACGGCCGAACGGGCTTTCACCGCCGCGATCACCGTCGATGCCGCACCGGCCGTGCCGGGCATCCCGCTGCGAATCAACTACGGCACTTCCCCCGACACCGTCGGCGACCTGTATCTCCCCACCACCGGAGCCGGGCCGTACCCCGTGGTCGTGCTGATCCACGGCGGCGGATGGTCCCAGAATCGCACGCTCGACCACTTCGGGCCGCTGGCAGCGTCACTGGTCCATGCGGGCGTAGCCGTGTGGAATATCGAGTACCGGCGGGTCAACGGCACCGGTGACTGGCCGGTCACGCTCACCGACGTCGACGACGCCGTGCGGGCCCTCGCCACCGTCGTGAGCCTGCGATCCGGCAACCAACTCGATCTGCGACGGGTGCATCTGGCCGGGCACTCGGCGGGCGGGCAGCTCGCGGCGTGGGTGGCTGGGCGGCAGACCGGGTCCACCGATGCGAAGCGAACGGCGACCGCGGTGCGCATCCGGAGTGTCACGCTGCTGGCCGGGGTGCTCGATCTGGTGTTCGCGGTGAACAACGGACGAGATGCGTTCGTGCGCAACCTACTCGGCGGACGACCCGCCGACGTCCCCGACCGCTATCAGATGGCGTCGCCGATCGCCCACCTGCCCACCGGGATCCGGATCAGCGCCCTGCACGGCAGCAGGGACCATGTCGTCTCGCCCGAGCAGAGCCGCCGCTACGTTGCCGCTGCCCAACGGGCAGGTGAGACCGCGGATTTGCGGATCCTCGACGGTGTCGGTCACGGCGAGTTCGCCGACGCGACCTCACCCGCATGGGACGCCGCCCGCACAACCATCCTCGACCACGTCGCCACCCTCCGATAAACCGGGAGATAGCCGACCTGGGCTACGATCGGCAACGTCACAAACTCGGTAGATGTTTGTGCCTGGCTATATCGAGGTGATCTATGGGCGCGGAGTTCGATCTCAACCTGATCCGGACCTTCGTCCTGCTCTACGAGACCAGGAGTGTGACGGCGACGGCCGACGTCCTCGCGGTCACCCAGCCCACCGTCAGCTACGGGTTGGGCAAGCTGCGCAGGCGGCTCGGCGACGACCTTTTCGTGCGCGGCCCCGGCGGCCTGGTCCCCAGCTCCGAGGCCGAGCGGCTCTATCCCGCGCTGCGCACCGCCATCGAGCAGCTCGACGTAACCATCGGCGCGGCAACCCAATTCGACCCGGCCGGCCCGGTCGGCTTCTCGATCGGGCTGACCGACCTCGGCGAGGTCAACTCGCTGCCGCTGGTGATCGCGGAACTCTGCGCTCGCGCGCCCACCGCAACGCTGCAGGTGCACGCGTTCGACATCGACACCGCCGAGGACCAGCTCACTCGCGGCCGGGTCGACGCGATCGTGGCCAGCCCGGTGCTGGATTCGGTGCGGCTCAGCCGAATTCCGCTGTTCACCGAGGGCTACTCCGGGATGGTCGCGACCGACCACCCTCGGCTGCGCGGCGCTTCCGTCACCGACGCCGAACTCCGCGGTGAACAGCACATCGTCGTCGAGGGCACCACCGGTCACCCCGCACCGCGGCACGCCTTACGCACCCACGGGCTGGAAGCAAAGATCGCGGTCCGGGTCACCCGCTTCGCCACCCTGCCCTACGTCGTGCAGGACACCCAGCACGTCGCCATCGTGCCGAACCGCATCGCGCACGCCATGGCCGAGACGCATCGGGTCCGCACCTTCGCGCTGCCATGGACCATCGAGCCCGCCGAGATCGCCGTCTACACTCGCCGCACCCCTGGGCGCAGCGCCGCGCAGACATGGTTTCTCGATGTCATTCGCACCGCGTTGCAGGACTTGCCGTAATCGCGCGCGCTACCGGTAGTAGACCTCGAGTTCCGCGATCGACGTGAAATATGAACTGCCGCCTGGCTTTCCGACAATGCGCAGCCCATCGCCGGATAAGGTGGCGAAGTTGAAGGTGTAGGTCTTGAACGCTCCGGCCGCGGACGTATACGGATACCGGGGCTCGACTTTCGCATTCTGCGCATCGACCCACCGGAAATTCTGCCGCACCTGTACACGCAACCCGGCCGCGAACCAGCCTCCGTCGTCGAACATTTCGCCGGTGGTGTAGACGACCTGGTTCATCAGATACGGCTTCACCCAGGTGAAGCCCCAGTAGTCCAGATCCTTGTTCTCCTGGTCGAAGCTGTTCTCGCTCTTGGTGAAATCGCCGTCGTTGTAGTACTCGGTGTGACCGTAGTGCGCGGACTTCTCGATGGGCGTAACCGAGGCGCCGCTGTAGGCGAGGTTGTCCGTCGGGTCCGGCTGGTTCGCCGGTGACTGCGCACTGAACGGTTGCAGCGCCAGTTTTCGCAGGTTGAAGCTGTACGCGGTGTCGCCGCCCGCACTGCCAACCCACCAGTTCGACTGCACCCACATCGAGGTGCCGTCCGGCGAGATGAACTTGGACGGGATCGTGGTGGCATAGCCGCCGTTCTTCGGGCCCGGACAGCCGGACCCGCGGCCGAACCACGGATAGCCGCCGAAGTCCTTGGTAAGAAACAGTTTCCATGGGCCCCACGGCGTTGGCGCCTCATAGAACTCGAACGTGTACTCCGTCCACGACGTGTACAGGTACCGCTTCAGCGCTTTGACGTAGACCACGCCGCCCTGCGAGATCACCGAAAGGTTGTGCGGGCACTCACGATAGTTACGCAGCGTCGTGTACTGGCGCCGGGTGTCGCGAAGCACCGTCCGCCGTTCCTCTAGGTGTTTGCTCCAGCGCGGCTGATCACCATCGAGTCCGGCGAAGAACTCCCAGCGGTTCCGGTGCTCGACAGCGTCTTTCGGCGCCCGGGCCAGGTAAAGGTCGAACGGGTCGGCCACCGTCGCGGTGAAGGATCCGCGCCAATTACCGTCCAGGCCATAGGCATAGACATAGCGCGCGGCGTCCGCCCCCAACGCCGCCGCGGTATCGCCCGAGTCCCGGCCGAAGTCGAGGAAGAAGACGGTGGTGAAGACTCCCCCGGTGAACATCGGCTGCTGCGTCTTGTGCCAGGTCCGGCCGTGATCGTCCGACCACGAAACACTGGCATTGGGCGCATCATTGAACGCGATATCGCCTGGACCGGCCCGCAAGTCCTGAATCGCGAGATAGAGCCGCCCGTCCACGCAGACGATCCCGGTCGGCTTCCGGTTGTACCGCTCGGGATCGCCCCACACCGCGCCGACCGCGCCGGAAACGGCCAGCACCTCGCCGGTGAACCCGCCCTTCGGGTCCCCGCTGATCCGATTCACCGCGATGTCGTGCCGCGGCCCGTCCCCGAATCCGCTGCCGTCCCCGTTGACCGAGTACAGGTTGTCGTCATCCGCCCAGCAGGTCACCCACAGGTCCCCGTCGCTCTCGCTGTCGACCTCGAGCGCGTTACCCACCGACGCGGTGGCGAAGAACGTACTCAGCTCGGCGGCGGGAGCATCAGGCGTACTGGGTGTTTCGACGCTGCCGTGCTCGGGCTCGGGCGACCGCGACCCGGCGGACCCGGCTCCCCCGAGCCCGACGGCCAGCACCCCCGCCGCGCCCGATACCCCGAACATGAACCGCCGCCGACCCAAATCACTCATCGACGCCCCGAACCCATAACGCTGTTCACGCACACCATCTTTCGAGCAACACCAATTCCGGCCCCGACAGTAGCCGTTATCGCCGCCTCAGGAGATCTTGCGGCGGTACGTCATCATGGCGAAGAAGTACGCGACCACCAGAATGGCGACGCACCAGCCGAGGGCGATCCAGAGGTCGCTGCCGACCGGCTGCTCGGTGAACAGGTCGCGAATAACGTTGACGACGTGGGTCACCGGCTGGTTTTCCGCGAAGGCGCGCACCGGGGCAGGCATCGGGTCGGTGGGCACGAAGGCCGAGCTGATGAACGGCAGGAAGATCAGCGGGTAGGAGAACGCGCTCGCGCCGTCGATGGTCTTCGCGGAAAGTCCAGGGATTACCGCGATCCAGGTCAACGCGAGGGTGAACAGGATCAGGATGCCCGCGACCGCCAGCCACGCCAGCACGCCCGCGCCCGACCGGAAGCCCATCAGCAGGGCGACAAGCACGACGACAACGATCGAGATCAGATTGGCGACCAGCGACGTGAGCACGTGCGCCCATAGCACCGACGAGCGCGCGATCGGCATGGACTGGAATCGCTCGAAGATGCCGCTCTTCATATCCAGGAACAGACGAAATGCGGTGTAGGAGATGCCAGAAGCGACCGTGATGATCAAAATCCCGGGCAGCAGGTAGCTCACATAGGACGGCGATCCCGTGTTGATCGCGCCGCCGAGCACATAGACGAACAGCAGCATGAAGGCGATCGGCATGATCGTGGTGGTGATGATGGTGTCCATGCTGCGCGCGATGTGGCGCAGCGATCGGCCGAGCAAGGTGGCGGTGTCGCCGAAAAAGTGCGTTGTCATTGTCATTCCTTACTCGTCAACTCGTCAGCACCGACGAGGGCGAGGAAGACGTCCTCTAGTGTCGGTTGCTTCTCGACGTATTCGACCTTGGCGGGTGGTAGCAGTTTTTTGAGCTCGGCGAGGGTGCCGTTCACGATGATTCGGCCCTGGTGCAGGATCGCGATCCGGTCGGCGAGTTGTTCTGCCTCGTCCAGATATTGCGTCGTGAGCAACACCGTGGTGCCGTGCCCGGCGAGTTCCTTCACCGCACGCCACACCTCGAGGCGCGCCTGGGGATCGAGTCCGGTGGTCGGTTCGTCCAGGAAGATGATCAGCGGATTCCCGATGAGGCTCATCGCGATATCGAGGCGACGGCGCATGCCGCCCGAATACGTCGATACCTTCCGGGTGGCCGCGTCGGTCAGCGAGAAGCGGGCGAGCAGGTCGTCCGCGATCGCGCGCGGGTTGTCCAGGTGCCGCAACTTGGCGACGAGCACCAGATTCTCACGGCCGCTGAGAATTTCGTCGACGGCGGCGAATTGGCCGGTGAGGCTGAAGGATTCGCGCACGTCCGGCGCTTCCGTCGCGACATCGAACCCGTTGACGATGGCCGTCCCCGCGTCGGCCTTCAGCAGCGTGCACAGAATGCGCACGACCGTGGTCTTGCCCGCGCCGTTCGAGCCGAGCAAGGCGAAAATGCTGCCCCGCTCCACCTCGAAGTCCACGCCGCGTAGCACGTGCAGGTCCTTGTACGACTTCTCCAACCCCTGCACGCGGATCGGAGACGGTTGCCGTGTCGTCATCGAACGGCCCTTCCTGTGGGTTTGTACTCGATGTCGGTCTGTATATGTAGATGTATACGTATAGACTATAGGTATAGCTATACGCATACGCAAGAGCAAACTGCGTTACTGGTCAGCGGCGCGATGCCCAGCCGCGCCGGGACCTACTGCTCGGCGGCAGCCCGGTCGATGGCGGCGATCAGTCGCCGATGTTCGCGGTCGATCCACGAATCCTGTCGATAATTTCGGGCGAACGCCTCGATGAACTCCACCGGGTCCTGCCCGACGACCTCACGGATCGCGGTTCCGTCCGCCGCGCTCTGCTCGAAAAGATCGAGCAGATCCTCGAAAAGCGAAATGCCACTTCCCGATCCGAAATAGTTCACGTACCGCTCGAAAGCATCGATCGCCGTACGATAAGGCGCCGGAAGCTGTTTCGCGCGCGCCTTGTATTGCCACCAGCGCCGCTTCTCGCCGAGATCGCCGATCACCTTTTCGATGAACATGGTCAAATGCCTCCCTCATGAAGTTGTTCGAGTCGTTCGGCGAGGAAGCTCCAGGTGCTCCAGAACTCGTCGAGGTATTCCCGCCCCTTCGCGTTCAGCGAATACACCTTGCGCGGCGGGCCCTTCTCCGACGGCACCTTCGCCACGTCGACCAGGTCTCGCTTCTCGAGCCGGACCAGCAAGGCGTAGATGGTGCCCTCGGCGATGTCGGAGAACCCCTGCTCACGCAGCCACGCGGTGATCTCGTAGCCATACGCGGACCGCGCGGCCAGGATCGCCAGCACGATGCCCTCCAGCGTGCCTTTGAGCATCTCCGTTATCTGCTTGCCCATGGACCACCTCCTCGCACTACTCAATGTCACTAACTACTAGTAGATAGTAACACTGAATAGTGGCTGCACAAGGCCTGCGGCTGTGCGCCACCAACGGCTTTGGGATACGGTCGCGAATCGGCCCGCGCGACGGGCGGTGCACAAGGGACCAGGACAGGGGTGACCGGCGACTATCTCGGCGAATCGGATGCGCCTTGGAGATTTACCTGCCGGCGGGTGGCACCCTGTGCGGTGCTGCTCCCTTCCCGTTCTATTTTATACACGATTCCAGGTCCTCATGATGCGCCGATTTTTGGTCCATAATCGCTCCCGAAATGTGGAAACACCAGGTGAGGAGTTGCGGGATGGCTTATGTGCTCGGCTTCGGGGAGATCGACCGGACGCAGGTCGCGATCGTCGGCGGCAAGGGTGCGAACCTCGGTGAGCTGTCGCGCGTCGACGGGGTCGAGGTGCCGGATGGGTTCTGTGTGACGACCGATGCGTTCGCGCGGACCTTGGCCGGTGCGCCATCGATCGAGGATCGGCTCGACGAGTTGTCGCGCCTCGAGCAGGGCGATCGCGCGGCGATCCGCGTGCTGAGTGCGCAGATCCGTAGTGCGATAGAAGAATTCGCCATGCCCGATGAGGTCGCGGTCGAGATCATCGAGGCGCACGCCCGGCTCGGCGTGGCGGGCGCCTACGCGGTGCGATCCAGTGCGACCGCCGAGGATCTGCCGACCGCGTCCTTCGCCGGCCAGCAGGATACCTATCTGAACGTCGTGGGAGCCGCGGCGATCCTCGAACATGTCCGCCGGTGCTGGGGTTCACTGTTCACCGAGCGGGCGGTCACCTACCGGCAGCGAAACGGGTTCGGCCACAAGGCTATTCAGATGGCGGTGGTCGTACAGCGGATGGTGTTCCCGCGCGCCTCCGGCATCCTGGTAACCGCCGACCCCCTCACTTCCGACCGGACGGTGGTGTCCATCGACGCGGGCTTCGGTCTCGGCGAAGCCCTCGTTTCCGGTCTCGTGAACGCCGACGTCTACCAGGTTCGCGATGGCAGCATCACCAGCAGGGCGATCGCCACCAAGAAACTCGCCGTCGAGCCGAACCCGGCAGGCGGAACAGAGGTGCGGGAGATCGCCAAGGAGCGGCGCAACGAGCCGGTGCTCGCCGATGCCGAGGTGCTCCGGCTCGCCGAGCTCGGCCGCCGCATCGAAGCGCATTTCGGCAGCCCGCAAGACATCGAATGGTGCCTCGACGGCGATCATCTGCACATCGTGCAGAGCAGGCCGATCACCACACTGTTCCCGATTCCCGTTGCCGCCGACGAGGAAAACCACGTCTACGTGTCGGTCGGCCACCAGCAGATGATGACCGACGCGATGAAGCCACTCGGCATCTCGATGTGGCAACTCACCAGCCGCGCGCCAATGCGCGACGCGGGCGGCCGCTTGTTCGTCGATGTCACCAAGGCACTGTCGTCGCCGAAAAACGGCGTGGGCCTGGTCGAAGCCCTCGGCAAGTCCGACCCCCTGATCGGGGACGCGCTGCGAGCCGTGCTCGACCGCGGCTTCGTTCCCCAAGTGCCGGAACAGGATTCGGTCGGCACACCGCCCGCCGCGCCCGCGCCGATCGAGACCGACCCCGCTATCGTCACCGAGCTGATCGCGGCGAGCGAGGACTCCTTCGCCGCCTTGACACGCGACATCCGAACCAAGTCCGGACCGGATCTGCTCGACTTCATCCGGGCCGATATCGAGGAGCTGCGACGAGTCCTGTTCACCCCTAAGGGTTTACAGGTGATCAACGCCGGAATGGACGCCTCGTTCTGGCTCAACGATCGACTGTTGGAATGGCTGGGCGAGAAGAACGCCGCCGACGCGCTCACCCAATCCGTTCCCGGGAACGTGACCTCGGAGATGGGCCTGGCACTGCTTGACGTCGCCGATGCCATCCGCCCCTACCCGGCGGTCGTGGCCTACCTGCAGCAGGTCGAGCAGGCGGCGGACGACGACTTCCTACACGATCTGGCCGAATATCCCGGCGGCCGCGAGGCACGGGCCGCGATCGAGGACTTCCTCGACAAGTACGGCATGCGCTGCGCGGGCGAAATCGACATCACCAGGCCGCGCTGGAGCGAAAGCCCCATCACGCTGGTGCCGACCATCCTCGGCAATATCAAGAACTTCGGGCCGGGCGCGGGCGAGCGGCGCTTCGAGGACGGCCTGCGCGCCGCCGAACAGACGAAAGCGCAACTCCTGCAACGCTTGCGCGCACTGCCGGACGGCGAGCAGAAGGCCGAGGAGACCGCGCGGATGATCGACCGTGTCCGCACCTTCTCCGGCTATCGGGAGTATCCGAAGTACCGCATGGTGAGCCGCTACTTCGTCTACAAGCAGGCACTGCTGCGTGAGGCCGAACGTCTGGTGGCGGCGGGCGTTCTTCGCGAGCCCGAAGACATCTTCTACCTGAGGTTCGACGAGCTCAGCGAGGTGGTCCGAACACAAAGCGCCAGCGCGGAACTCATCGACGAACGCAAGGACGCGTTCCGCACGTATCAGGCACTCACCGCGCCGCGGGTACTCACCTCCGACGGCGAGGCGCTCACCGGCGCGTATCGACGCGAGGACCTGCCTGCGGGTGCGCTGCCCGGCATGGCGGTGTCGGGCGGGACGATCGAGGGGCGCGCCCGCGTCGTGTCCGACATCGCGCGGGCCGATCTCGAGGCGGGCGACATCCTGGTCACCGCCTACACCGATCCGAGCTGGACCCCGCTGTTCGTCGCGATCACCGGTCTGGTGACCGAAGTCGGCGGCCTGATGACGCACGGCGCGGTGATCGCCCGCGAGTACGGCCTGCCCGCCGTCGTCGGCGTGGAGCATGCCACCGAGCTGATCCGGGACGGGCAGCGCATTCGGGTGCACGGCACGGACGGATACGTCGAGCTCCTGCCGGAGTGAAAGATCATGACAGCTCGGCGAATTCGTCGGCGTCGAAGCCGAGCCGGATGTCGTGATCGACCTGGCTGCCGGTGATGGTCACCTGGCCGGTCACCAGCGGATAGCCGCGAGCGACGACGGTGTACTCCCCCTCCGGCAGGTCGGTCACCAGGTAGCGGCCGTTCTCGTCGGTGCGGGCGGTGCCGACGGCCGCGCCGGACCAGTCGAGCACGGTGACCAGCGCGTCGTGCACCGCGTGACCGTCGGCGCGCACGGTGCCCCACAGCATCGCCATCGGCGCCAGCTCGATGTCGAAACGGAACCGGCCGCTGTCCGGCACGGTCAATGTCGTTGCGGCCGGGCGCATCCGGGCGGCCACCGTCACCAGCGTGTAGGTTCCCGCCAGCACACCCTTGCAGGTGTAGACGCCATCCGCCGCCGTCACCGCGGCGCCGACCACCTCACCACGCAGGTCGGTCACGGTGACGGTGGCACCGGCCACCGGCTCGCGGGCGGCCGAGCGCACCACACCCGACAATTCGCCGGAGCCCTGCAGCGTGACGTCGACATGCTGCGCGCAGGCCGCGGCGGTGACGTTCACCGCTTCCGGTTGATGCCCGTTCGCCGAGACGATCAGGACATAGTTTCCCGCGGCGGGCGGCTCGATGGTGTAGGAACCGTCGCCGCCGCCGGTCGCACGCGAAACCTGATGTCCGCGTTGGTCGATCAGCGTCAACACCGCGTCCAGCACCGGGCGTCCGTCGTCACGGCGAATCCAGCCGCCGATCGTCCGGGTACCCGCCGAGGCTACGGCCTGCCCGGTCGACTCTTCTGCAATAGGTTGCACCCCAATACTATTCGTCTCCGAGAGATCATCCGCGAACATCGGCTCCGGTTCGGCGAGGACGAGTTCGAGCTCGGACTGCCGAAGCCGTCGCAACTTCGAGCCTTCGACATCGATGTCCGGCAGGATGCGGTCGAGCCACTTCGGCATCCACCACGCCCCCTTACCCATGATCGCCAGCAGCGCCGGTACCAGCACCATCCGCACCACGAAGGCGTCGATGGCGACGCCGCAGGCCAGCGCGAAGCCCATGGACTTGGCGGTGGCGTCGGATTCCAGCAGGAACGAGCCGAACACCGAGATCATGATGATCGCCGCCGAGGTGACCACCCTGGCACCGTGGTGGTAGCCGGCGATCATCGCGTCCCTCGGCGACTTGCCGTGCACGTATTCCTCGCGCATGCGGGTCACCAGGAACACCTGATAGTCCATCGCGAGACCGAATACCAAGCCGATCAACATGATCGGCAGGAAGCTGATGATCGGATGCGGATCGGCGATCAGGCCGAAAGTGCCTTCCTGGAAGATCAGCACGGTGGCGCCGAAGGTCGCCGCCATCGAGAGCAGGAAGCCGAGTGCGGCGGTGAACGGAACCAGGATGGACCGGAACACCAGTATCAACAGCACGAAGGCCGCACCGGCCACGATCGCGAGGTAAGGGACGATCTTGCCGAGCAGGACGTGGTCCATATCGGCGTAGATGGCGGTGGTGCCGGTGATGCCGTATTCGATGCCGAACCGCTGGGTCAGTTCACCTTCGACAGCGCGGGCGTCGCGCACCAGGTCCTTGGTGGCCTGATTGTTCGGCCCGGATCGCGGGACACCATTGAGCATCACGCCGAGCCCGTTCGCACTGACCTGCGCCTTGGTGACGTAATCCATCTCCGAGAAGGCGGCGAGCCGATCGCGCAGCGCGGTGACCGCGGCGGCGCGCTCGCCTTCCGGCACGTTCGCGAGATCGGCCGCCACCGTCAGGACGCCGTTGCTGCCTTCGCCGAAGCCCGCCGTCCGGATGTCATAGGCCTGCCGGACCGTCGAATCGGTCGGAAAGCTGTCCTCCCCAGGCAGACCCAACTGCAGATCGAGCGCGGGAGTAGCCAGAACCCCCAGTGCCGCAACGGCGAGCACCAACGCGAACCATGGCCGCTTGCCGATCAGACGGCCCATCCGCATGCCGTTGGTGACGGAGGTGTCGTCCTCCGGATCGTGCCGGGCGACCAGCGGCAGCTTCGGCTTGAACAGGAAGCGGCCGAACGCGCCGAGCAGGGCGGGCATCAGCGTGATCGCGGTGAGTACCGCGAAGAAGGCCGCGACCGCGCCACCCAGGCCCATGAAGGTCAGGAAGTTCACCCCGACGATGCTCAGCGCGCTCAGCGCGACGATGACGGTGAGTCCGGCGAACACCACGGCGGATCCTGCGGTGCCGACCGAAATGCCCGCGGCCTCTTCGGGACTCTCCGCGACATGTAGTTCGTGCTTGTAGCGGGAGACGATGAACAGCGCGTAGTCGATGGACAGCGCGATGCCGATCATCGACGCCAGGAACGTCGTGAAGCTCGGGATCTCGATGATCGAGGTGCTCAGCGAAATTGTCATCATCGCGGCACCGAGGCCGACGACGGCGGTGACGATCGGCACGAAAGCCGCCACGATGGCGCCGAAGGCGATCACCATGACGACCAATGCCACGCTCATGCCGATCATTTCGGCGTGACCGCTCGGCTGCTCCATCTTCTGCTCGATGGCCCCGCCGAGCTCGACGGTCAGTCCCTGCGCACGCGCGGGCGCGGCCACGTCGTAGGCGGCGCGGCGCTCCTCGTCGGTGATGTCCATCGACGAGGCGATGTCGAACGGCACCGAGAGCACGGCGACGGTGGCCGGGGCGTCCTTGCTCAGCACATTGAGCGGCGCGCCGGAGCACACGGCCGGGTCGACGGCGGCCAGGCAGCCCATCGCCTTGGTCACCTCGACCGGGTTCTTGAGTGCGGCAGCGGCCTTTTCGGTGACGAGCCGGCGCTTGCCATCCTCGACCGAGAGCGCCTTCAGGTCGTCGATCAGCGCGTCGATGGCGGCGCTGTTGCTCTTGTCGGTCAGCTTCGTGCCCTCGGGCGCCTTGATCACGTAAGCACCGCTGACGGCACCGATACTGAACTGACCGGACATGCCGGGGAACTGCCGGTCCAGGATTTCGGTGGCGCGCTCCGACGGCAGCGACGGCATGCTGAACTCGGTGCTCATCGGTTTACTCAGCAAACTGCCTGCGGTGCCGAGCATTCCGAGGAAGACGAGCCACAGCGGCAGCACGATCCACTTGCGGCGGAAGGCGAATCTGCCCCACCGATACAGGTATACGGACACGAATAGGTTCTCCTGGAGGTAACCGGATAGTGCTGGTTCAGGGCCCGTATACAGCACCTTCGCGGCCCGCTACGCATGCGAACAGCTCCACCGGACGTCCTCTCTCCCCCTACCGCGCGGTAGGGATGGAAGATCAATAGAAGCCCGTAAACGGAGGAGCAACCTCTAGTTGCGGGAGCATACCCGGACCATCAATCGATAGCGGGCCTGACCCCATCGGTGGCAGCATAGGATCGCCGTCATGGGGACACGGCTGGTGCAGATCAACATCAAGGCCCGGGACGACTCGGCGCTCGGACAGTTCTGGGCGGACGCGCTCGGCTGGGGCGTTTCCAGCGAGGGGCCGGGCGTGACCAACGTTGAGCCCGTTGGCCTTACGTGGCCGGACCCGACCGCGCTCTACATCGACGTCGTCACCGTCCCTGACCCCGAAACCGTGAAGTACCGGGTACACGTCGACCTCGCCACCACCTCCCCGGCCCATCAAGCGGAGTTGGTCGCCCACCTCCAGGATCTCGGTGCGACCCCCGCCGACGTCGGTCAGGGTGACGTCCCCTGGACAGTCCTCGCCGACCCCGAAGGCAATGTGTTCTGCGTGCTGGAGCCCCGGGATATCTACCGCGACACCGGACCTATCGCCGCGGTGGTGGTCGACTGCGCCGATCCGCGTGCCATGGCCCGATTCTGGGGCGAGGCATCGGACTGGACCGTGCACGAGGTGACCGACGATCACGCGACGTTGCGTTCCGCCAAGGGCGTCGGCCCCTATCTGGAATTTCTCCGCAAGCCCGGCCCGGCGACCGTCTGGACGCGCATCCATCTCGACCTCCTGCCCTACGCCCGTGACGATCAAGCGGCGGAAGTGTCCCGGCTGCGTGCGCTGGGCGCCACCGACAGAGACCTCGGCCAGGGCGACGTCTCGTGGACAGTCCTCGCCGACCCCGAAGGCAACGACTTCTGCGTCCTCGGCCCTGGGCGCGACTGAGGGCCCAGCAGGCCCCTACCGAAATCTGTGCGACAGCAGTCCACCTCAGCGAACTTTATCGCCGTCGCACGTCAACCGCACTCTGCCATCGCTACCCCGGGGCTAGGTGGCCGCATTCTTCAGTCGGTCGGCGGCGAGGTCGCGTAACTGGGCCCGGTCGGGTTTGTTGCTGCCTGTCGTCGGTAGTTCCGCGAGAATCAGCACCAATTCCGGTGCGTAGGCGCCGCCCATCTCGGTGCGGATCCAGGCGGTCACCTCGGCCTCCGACAGGCGCAGCGGTGGCCTGAGAACCACTGCGGCAGCGATCTTTTCGTCGCGGACCAAGCCGTCGGTGACGCCGAAAACGACGGCGTGCGCAATGGCGGGGTGCCGGTGCAGCACCTGTTCGATCTGAGCGGGGTATACCGTCTCCTTGACGCCGATGATGGCGTCCTTGGTGCGGCCGACGACGCTGAGGTAGCCGTCGGCGTCGAGGAAACCGAGGTCGCCGGTGCGGAACCAGCCGTCTCGGATCGCGTCGGCGGTGAGCTCGGGGAGCTTGTAGTAGCCGGTCGTCAATCCTGGCCCGCGAACCCAGATCTCACCGGTCTCCCCTGGCTTCAGTTCCTCGGCGTCGGTACCGCGGATGGACACTCGCACGCCCGGCACCGGTCGGCCGACGGTGGTGAGCAGTTCGGGGCGTTGATGCTCGGCCGGACCGAGTAGCGCGATCTGGCCGATCTCGTAGGTTCCGTAGCCGGTCGAGATGATCGGCCCGAATCGTTGGACCGCCTGGGCAATTCGCTCCGGTGTGGTCGGCCCGCCGGTGACCGCCATGAAGCGCAGGCTCGACGTATCGGCGGTGTCGAGTCCGGGATGGTCGAGCAGTTGATGCAGCATGGCGGGCTGCATCCACAGGAACCGAACCTGTTCGCGGGCAATGGCTTCCAGGACGCGGCCGGGATCGAACTGGTTGCCCTCCTGCAAGACCACCCGGCCGCCCGCGGCGAGAACCGCCTCGGCCAGCGATCCGCCGAGATGTCCGATCGCGGTGCACAGCAGCTGCGTCGTCTGCCACATGCGCAACGCGGTCGGCGAGTAGTAATCGGGCAGTGCCGAGTCGTGCGGAATCCCCTTGGGCACCCCGGTGCTACCGCCGGTCAGCCGGATCGCGGACAAATCCGCCGGACGTGCCTGAACAGTGATCGGCGCGCCGGATTCGGCGTCTGCCAACTGAGCGAGATCCACCGCGACGGCGTTGCCCAATGCCAGCACGGTCGCGCCGGGCACCTGCTCGGCGGCAGCGATCACGCGATCATCGTCACGACCCGGAATGACTACCACCGCGGCCGGTTCGATATACCGCAGTATGTCGCCGAGCAGCGACGGCCCGAGGTCATCATAGAGGATGCAGACAGCGCATCCGAGTGCGTTCGCCGCGAATTTCAGGGCGAACGTGTGCGGGTCCGCTCCGGTCGCCAACGCAACCACGTCACCTCGCTTCAACCCCTGGCCAGCGAGAACGCGCGCCATCCGATTCGTGCGGTCGAGCAGCTGGCCATAGGTCCACTCCCCGCCCGCGAAGGTGAGCGCGACCTGTGCCGAGCGCTCTTCGAACGCACCTAGCAGAAACCCGATCGTCGTCGTCTCGTTCTCGGCAGTTGTTGTCATGCGGCGCCTTTCGAGTTGCCGGAGCCGTCTGCCGTTGGTGGGCAGTGCCTGCCGCAGCTGGTCCGCCAATTCCTGCGGGGTGGTCGCGATATGCGCACTGGTTTCCTGGATACGCACTGGCAGAGCCCCTGGACCACCACCCCGCAATGACTTTGTAGCAACTGTATACCGATCGACGCCCCTTGCCACAGGCCCCGCGTGACGGTATTGGTCAGGTGGGGTTGGTTAGCGGAAGTATGGGTAGTTTTGGACCCAGTGGAATCCGCGGTTACGCAGGGTGAAGGTGTTCAGGTTTACGCGGTCCAGGGTGATGGTGACGGGGTGGTCACGTAGTTTTCCGCTTAGTAGCAGCTGGTTTGGGGTGGGGCGGTCGGTGGACAGTGTTGCGAATGGTGGTTGGGCGCTGGTGGTGTCTGTTGTGGTGAGTTCTAGTTGTCCGGTGGGGAGGAAGTCGGCGCGGACCGGGACCAGTTCGCCATTCATTCGTTGGTAGGTTGCGGCCCCTGGGTCGTCGAAAACGAGGCGTTGCCAACGCGTTTCGTCGGTGGTCAGCGGTGGAATCGGCTGGCCGTCGAAGGTGAAGTCGCGCACGGCCCAGATGCCGTACAGCTCGGACTTGGAGCTGCCCGCTCCGTACTGGTCTTGCCAGACGATCCAGCGGTCATAGCCGCAACCCAGCGCGACCCAAAGGCCGAAGGCCACCTGAATCCACAGCGCGATTCGGTTCTTTCTGTTGTCGGTGAACAGTGCGGGTTGAGCCAGGGGCTCGCACGCGCGTTGTCGCACAAACACATTCACCAGTTGCCGCAGGTAGGGGGCGAGCAGGACCAGGCTCATCAGCAGCAGATGCAGGGAGAGCAGTTTCTCCGGAATGTCGAACGTCATGTTCGTCAGGAGGACTTGAGCCATGCTCAGCAAACTCACCGCGGCGCCGAGTACCACCGTCCGCGGCACGAACAGCAGCAGGCCTGCCACGACTTCCACCGCGCCGAGCGTCATCTCGTACGGATAAGAGCTGCCGATCTGCAACCACAACACCGAGGCCGGGCTGAAATCGCCGTACGGTTGTAACAGCTGCGCCAGTGTGGGGCCGGGCATTTGGGTGGGGAACAGTTTGGCGAACCCGAACGACAGCATCATCCCACCCAGACACAGCCGAAGGAACAGCGTGAACCAGGCCAGCAGCCGCGGATAAGAGGTACGACGGTCGAGGGCCGTCCACACCGCGGTGGCCACCACTGCGACGACCAGGAGGCAGAGCACCAGCACCCAGACGGCCGCCTGGTCGCCCGCTCCGGAGTCATCGTGCAGCACCGCGTCCACCCCGAAGAACGTGCGGCCCACCCAACCGGTGACGGGGTCCGTCAGGGACATATCCCACGGCCCGACGTATTTGCGGACCCAGCGTCCGAAGATGCCGAGCAGCGCGAACGGGATGCAGGTGAGGAGCAGGCAGAACAGACCGAGATAGACGAAGCAGAATCGGAACGCTATCTGCGCCAAAGTGTTCCGGTCGACCGATGTGGTCTCGACGGTGCCGATCACTGCTGCATCATCGGATCCTTGGTGGGGTCGGCATACCGAGCCGGGCAGCCGTGGACGAACTCGCGCCCGTCATCCGAAGCATCCGTGGCAGCTCGGCGCAGGGCATCGAGCAAATCGGGGTCGAGGTTGGCCACGGACGGAACGCCGTCATCGAAGACCGTTACGCGGGCCAGTGCTGGTTCACTGCGATTCATGCCTTCAGTCAAGGCAATGCGACGTTGCCAGCACGTATGCGATTTTCGATACGCCGACGATATGCCTGGGCTGAGAGAATCGAGGGTCTATGCGCGTGTTGATCGTCGAGGACGAACCCTTTTTGGCCGAGGCCATCCGCGATGGCCTGCGCCTGGACGCGATCGCCGCCGACATAGCCGGTGACGGCGACACCGCGCTGGAACTGTTGAGCATCAACGTTTACGACATCGCCGTCCTGGACCGCGACATCCCCGGCCCCTCCGGCGACGAGATCGCCGAACACATCGTCGCCACCGGCAGCGGCATGCCGATCCTGATGCTCACCGCCGCCGACCGCCTCGACGACAAGGCGTCCGGGTTCGGGCTCGGTGCCGACGACTACCTCACCAAGCCGTTCGACCTCCGAGAACTCGTGCTCAGGCTCAGGGCACTCGACCGACGACGCACCAACACCAGACCACCGGTGCGGGAGATCGGCGGGCTGCGGCTGGATCCGTTTCGCCGCGAGGTCTACCGCGACGGCCGCTACGTCGCGCTCACCCGGAAACAGTTCGCTGTGCTCGAAGTCCTGGTCGGCGCGGAAGGCGGCGTGGTCAGCGCCGAAGAACTCCTGGAACGGGCGTGGGATGAGAACGCGGACCCGTTCACCAACGCGGTGCGGATCACCGTGTCGGCCTTGCGCAAACGGCTCGGCGAGCCGTGGATCATCGCCACCGTCACCGGCGTCGGATACCGCATCGACACCGCGAACAAGGATGGAGACCGTGCATAGGCAGGCCGGGTTGAGTGTTCGCCTCAAACTCACCCTCAGCTACGCCTGCTTCATCGTGGTCGTAGGTGCCTTGCTGTTCGTCGCCGTATGCGTCTTCTATACGCAATTCCTAGGCGACACCGGTGCGATCTACGCCACCGGCACCCTGTGGGTCGACCGCTCCGTCCTGCTGCGCTCCTTCATTCCGTTCGTGACCGTCGTGATGATATTTCTGCTTGCCTTCGGCCTGGTAGGCGGTTGGTTTCTGGCCGGCTGGATGCTCGCACCGTTGACCCGCATCACGGCCGCCACCCGGATGGCCGCGAACGGGTCACTCGCGCACCGCATCCGGCTACCTGGCCGCGCCGACGAGTTCCGCGAGCTCGCCGACGCCTTCGACACGATGCTCACCCGGCTCGAGGCACACGTCGGCGAACAGCAGCGGTTCGCCGCCAATGCCTCGCACGAACTGCGCACTCCGCTGGCGATCACGCAGGCGCTTCTCGACGTGGCCCACAACGATCCGACCCAAGACCCCGGCGCCCTCGCCGACCGCCTGCACGCCGTCAACGCGCGAGCGATCGACCTCACCGAAGCATTGCTGGTGCTCAGCCGCGCCGACCAACGGTCCTTCACCCGCGAACCCGTCGACCTGTCCCTGCTCGTCGAAGAAGCCGCCGAAACCCTTCTCCCCCTGGCGGAAAGGCTCGGCGTCACCCTCTATGTGTCCGGCGACATCACCCCCACCATCGGGTCACCCGCGCTGCTGCTGCATCTGACGATGAATCTCGTACACAATGCGATCGTCCACAACGTGCCGGAGCAAGGCACCGTCGCGGTCACGACCAGCTTTGCGCCGAACAGTGTGCTGCTCACTGTCGAGAACACCGGCGAAACGCTCGCTCCCCCATCGGTTTCCACTCTGGTCGAGCCGTTTCGGCGCGGCACCGAACGGGTCCGCACCCACCACGCGGGCGTCGGCCTCGGCCTGGCCATCGTCAACAGCATCACCCGAGCCCACGCCGGAACCCTCACCCTCGTCCCCCGCCCCACCGGCGGACTGCGCGTTACGGTCCAACTGCCCGCGCGGTCCTGAGCGCTGGCGGGCATCGACGACAGCAAGTAAGTGAATGCACATTCCGCTGCCACAGCGCCGCTACCTGGATCTTGACGCCAATCGGCGGCGGACGTGATTAACTCGACCCAAGATAGGCGAAGGGGAGTTTCAGATGGAGCTTATGGTCGAGCAGCGGGCAGCGCTGAGCATGATCTGCGATACGTTCGTTCCCGGGGACGGGTTGACCTTGCCGCCGGCGAGCGAGCTCGGTGCGGTCGACACCGTGCTGCGACTGTTGAGCCGCAGTCCCCGCGAGGCCGACCGCAAGCAGCTGGCAATGCTGTTGGGGTGGTGGGATTCTCGGTCGACCGGAGTCCTGCTCGGTGCGGGACCGCGTCGGTTTTCCACGCTGTCGCAGCAGGAGCGCGAGCGGGCGCTGCTCCGGCTCGGCGATTCGCGGTTGGGGCCGGTGCGCGCGATCTTCCAGGCGCTCAAACAGGCAGCGCTGTTGGCCTACAACGTGACTCCGGGACCAACGGGCACCAACCCGTTGTGGAAGGAGATCGGCTACCCCGGGCCGACCGGACCGCTCAGTACCGCCCCGCAACCCGCGCTGACGCCGCTGCGGTGCACCGAGAACACCTCGCTCACTTGCGATGTGGTCATCGTCGGATCTGGCGCGGGCGGCGGTACCGCGGCGGCCGTGCTGGCAGGCGCAGGCCTCGACGTGATCGTGCTGGAGCGCGGAAACTACTACGACGACCGGGATTTCGGCGCAGGCGAACTCGCCGCCCTGGAACAGCTCTACGCTCCCGGCGCCAGCTCCGCCGAGGGGCAGATCACCCTGGTCGCCGGCACCTGCCTCGGCGGCGGAACCGTCGTCAACTGGACCACCTCACTGCCCACCCCTGACGCCGTTCGCGCGGAATGGGCCGAACTGGGTGCGGCGCAATTCACCGAGGCCGAGTTCGACGAGGCCATCGCGGCGGTGCGACGCCGCCTCGCCGTCACCGACACCCGCTCCACCCTCTCGGCACGCGACGGGGTTCTGGAACGCGGCGCGCAGGCATTGGGATGGGACGTTGGCGCGTTGCCGCGCAACGTCACCGACGCCTGCGACGCCGGAATCGAATGCGGCTCCTGCGGTTACGGCTGCCGCGTCGGCGCCAAACAGTCCGCGGCCAAGACGTGGCTCGCCGATGCCGCCGCGGCCGGTGCCCGGCTGGTCGTCGACGCGAACGTCCGCCGCATTCACATCAAAAATGGCCGTGCCGAAGGCATTTCAGCAATAACCGCATCCGGCGCACAGCTCGAGGTGCGGGCCGGCGCCGTCATCGTCGCGGCGGGTGCGGTGCAGACGCCCGCGCTGCTGCGCCGCTCCGGTTTGCGCAACGAGAACATCGGACGCCATCTGCGCCTACATCCGGCCGCCGCGGTTTTCGGCGTCTTCGATGAGGAACTGCGGGGCTGGGAGGGCGCGCTGCAGGGGCGGATCTGCCGTGAGCACGCGGATCTCGACGGCAACGGCTACGGCGTCGTCTACGAGACGGGCCCCGTCCATCCAGGCCTGGCCCTCGGTTTCATGGGCTGGCGCGGTGCGGACGCGCACCGCCGGACCATGCTCGACTTCGCCCGCACCACTCCCATCGGCATCATCACCCGCGACCGCGACTCGGGCACCGTCACCGTCGACAAAACCGGCGAGCCGATCGTCAACTACCGCCTGTCCGCCTACGACGCGGCCCACCTGCACACCGGAATCGAGGGCGCCGCAAGCATTCTCGAGGCAGCCGGGGCACAACGCATCTTCTCCGGCCATCAAGCAGGCGTGGACTACGAACCCGGCCGCCGCGGCTCGCACGCCGAGTTCACCGCCTCCTGCCGCGCTGCGGGCTACGGTCCTGGACACTGTGCGATGGGCGCCCTGCACATCATGGGCTCGGCCCGGATGGGCGGTTCCCCGCAGCTCTCGGCAACCAACCCCGACGGCGCGACCTGGGAAGTCGCCAATATCGTTGTCGCCGATGGCTCCTGCTTTCCCACCGCGTCCGGCGTCAACCCGATGATCTCCATCGAGGCGATCGCCTACATGAACGCCAAGCGGCTGGCAGCCCAGCTGACGTAGCTCAGCGGCGCACCACCCACCGCGCACTGGGAATTCCTCGACCTGGTCGAATGATCGCCTGGTAAGCCGGGACAACTCCTCGATCGGTGCGCCGCCCGCGGCCGCCACATACAATTGCGATACGCAACAGTTGCTCATTGCATGGTTGATGGGGTGAGCACAGCCGCCCGCGGGCGCCACCGGTGCCTTCGGAACAGGAGAGCACGATGGCCCATCTGGATTGCCGCGGAATCATCGCCGTACCCATCGATTTCGCGTTCGAATACGGTGCCGATCTGCGCAATGCGGCCGAATGGGTGTTCGGTGTCAGCCGGGTCGATCTGGCCAGTGACACGCCGATCGGCGTCGGGGCGGTTTACACCGGTAACCTGACCCTCGGCCCGATCACCACCCGTTCGACGGTCCGGGTGACCGAGTGGGTGCCGAATTCGCACGTCTGTGTGACGTCGGTGTCCGCAGTCCCTTCGCGATCGACCTGGCGATTCCGCTCGCTCGGCGAGCACAAGACCGAGGTGACCGTCGACATCGACTATTCACTGCCAGGCGGGTTCGCGGGAAAAGTGCTGGGACGCACCATTGAACCCTTCGTCCAGCTCGCGGTGCAACGCTCCGACACCGCGCTACGGAACACCATCGAACGACGCTATCGGCAGAGCCAGTCCGCCTCGCACCCCGATAAATAGAGCGCAACCATCACAGCGCCCGCTCCCGCACCACCCGTGCGACATCGATGTCGTAGATCCGGCGCAGCGAGGGAAGTTGAATCACCGCGGCCGCCACCAGCATCGCTACCGCCACCACCACCGCTGTGCCCGGGCGCAATTCGAGCCGCAGGTGATACCCGAGCGTCTGATATGTGGACAGTAATCGGTCGGCGAGCAGCACGCCGAAGCCGACGCCGAACGGAATCGCGACAACGGCAACGGCCAGGTTCTCCGCCGAGATGAGCCGGGCAAGCATCCCGGCGTCCATGCCTTCGGCGCGTAGCGCGCTGAGTTCGGTGAGGCGCTCGGATACGTTCGCCGACATCGCGTTGAACAGCATCGCGGCGGCCATGATCGCGGCGAACACGAGCATGATGCCGACCAGCGTGTTGTACAGGCTGAACGCGGCACGCATCGAATCGGCCAACGACCTCGTCGAGAGATAGGCGACGACGCCGGGAACCGTGGCGAGCCGATCGCCGACGGCGCGCTCGTCGGCCACCTGGCCGTGCAGCTTCACCAGCACCCCGTTGGGAGTCGTACCCGTCAGCGCCCGAAGGTGATCGAGCGAGACGTAGACGACCGGCGAAAACGGCTCGTCGACGAATCCAACCACCTGCTGGGTGATCGGATGCGCGGCTCCCGGTGGCGAGATATCGACGGTGTCCCCCAGCGACACCGACAGCAGATCGCGCAGGCCGACACCGAGCAGCACCCCGTCGTCGCCGAGCCGGTCCGAGCCCGAGGCGGCACGGAAGCTGTGCATATCGGTCTGTGGCCGCAGTCCGATCATCAACGTCTGGTACCGATGCAGGCCGGTCGCGAGGGTGACATCGTTGAGGCTGTAGGTTTCGGCCTCGGCCACGTCCGGGTCGTCGCGAAGCCGCTGCGCCACGGTATCCGCCGATCCCGCGACGACTACCGATCCGTCCTGCCGCGCGATCTGGCCGAATTGCCGATCGACCATGCCGGGAAGCGTGTCGCGCATGCCCGCGAACACCATCACCAGCACCACCGCGACCCCGACACCGACCGCCGTGAACACGGTGCGGCGCGGGCTGCGGAACACGGCCCGCAGCGTCATCCGCCAGCGCGCGGGCAGGTAGCGCAGCGGCGGAAGCAGCCGTTCGATGATGCTGCGGCCGCCTCGATACGCCGGTGGTGCGATCCGCAACGCCTCCACCGGCTGCATCCGCGCGGCGGCCACCGCGGGCGCCAAGGCCGCGACCAGGGCGGCGGCGAAGGTCGCCATGGCGGCGAGCAGGTAGGTGATCGGATGCGCCGACGCGACGTGCAGCGGCAGCGCGATCGCGTCGGTGTACTTGGTCGTGATCCAACCGCCGAGCAGGTATCCGCCGATCAGGCCGGGCACGATGCCGAGCAGCGCCGACGCGACCCCGTAGCCGACGTAATGACCACGCACCGCACTCGGCGACAAGCCGTTGGCGATCAGGGTTCCGATGACGGCCCGCTGCGCGGAGACGATCCGCGACAGCAGCACGTAGATGCCGAGCACGACCGCCGCGAGGAACAGCCAGGGCAGCACCTTGGCGAGGGTGCCGAATTGGGCGACGTCGTCGCGCAGCGTGTGGTATGAGCCGATGTCCTCGCGACTGAGGCTGGTCAACCCAGCCTGATGCGCCAAAGCGGCTGTGGCGGAGACCAACTCGTCGGCTTGCGCGCGATCGCGCGCGTATACCGCCAGCTGTTCGGTGGGCGCCGATGTCATCCGCCCCACTTCGTCGTCGGTGGCGAAGACAACTCCGAATTGTTCAGGGGTGGTGAGGATCTCCTGGCTCGACCGGGCCGGCCAGAGGTATTCCGTGGACAGCGCCGATCCGGCGACGGTACGCGACTGCCAACCATCCGGACCGCGCACCTCGACCGTGTCGCCGGGGCGAAGGCCGTAGTGGTCGGCGAGATGCTGTTCCACTGTCACCTGTGCGCCGTGCGGCAGCGTGCCGGACTGCACGTCGAGCAGGGAGACCGCGGGCTGCGCCGAATCCGGTTCTCCCACAACGCGTCCGAACAGGGTGTGGCCGTGGATACGGATGCCGATGTCGGCCTGGTGCCGCGGCTGCGTCACCGGTTGTCCCGGCAGTGCCGCGACAGCGTCGGCGAGCCGGGCGGCTCCCGGCCCGGACACCACCGCGTCCGGCAATCGTTGTGCCGCATAGGCATGGCTGAAGGACTGCTCAAGATTGCGATACCCGTCGGTCGCGGCGACGAAGACGGCGACGCCGATGGCGACCACGACGGCGATCGCACCGAACCGCCACCGCTGCTGCCACAGGTCCCGCCGCAATTTCTGGCCGAGGACACCGGTCACCATCGCAGCTCCGCCGCCTCGACCGGCCGCTCGACCACCGCCGACTCGCTGATCGCCCCCGAGTGCAGGCGGAGTACGCGGTCGGCCATCCGCGCGATCTCCGAATTGTGCGTCACGACAACGATGGTGTGGTCGCCGGTGCGGGCCAGCTCCCGCAGAACGCCGAGGACTTGCCGCCCGGTGTCCAGGTCGAGGCTGCCGGTCGGCTCGTCGGCCAGCAGCAGCGGCGGTCGCTTCACGATCGCGCGCGCGATGGCCACCCGCTGCTGCTGCCCGCCCGAAAGCTGTCCGGGAAACCGGTCGGCCACTTCGCCGACGCCGACGCGGCGCAATGCCTCACCGCTGCGCGTCGCGGCGTCGGTGCCGGTCAGCTCGGCGAGCACCTCGACGTTCTCGCGCGCGGTGAGCGTCGGCACCAGATTGAAGAACTGGAAGACGAAACCGATACGGTCGCGGCGGTATTCGGTCCGCTGCTTGCCGCGCAGCGCCGCGACATCGTGCCCGAGGACCTCGATGGTCCCCTCGGAGGGCTGGTCGAGTCCGCCGATGAGGTTGAGCAGGGTGGTCTTGCCCGACCCGGACGGGCCGAGCAGCACCACGAATTCGCCCTGCGCCACCTCGAGCTCGACGTCGCGGAGCGCGACGACGCGCGCGACACCCGCACCATAGGATTTGCCGACACCGGCCAGCCGCAGCGCCGGTGGCGTGCGATCACCCGACGGGTCCGGCGATTTCGTGGATTCGGTCCGTGCGGCACGGCTCATCCGACGATCCCGCGGCCGGTCGTCAGCGGCAGGTCCAGCGGAGTCAGCAGGCCGGGAGCGGCCTCGACCACCGCGCCTATCGCGCTGACCAGCCGGGCGGCGGTGCCTGCCAGCAATGCCGCTCCTGGATCGCCGTCGCAGTCGAGCCCCAGATCGAGTGTGTAGTTCGGAACGCCCTCCAGCTGCACGCGGTAGCACCCCTTCCCTGTCGGCTGCGGCCAGTCCGGTGCCAGGTCGGATCGTAATCGCATGACATGGTCGACGACGATCAACGAACGACCGTCCCGCATGCCCGTCACCTGAAAGCGCAATGCCGCCGCGGTTCCTGCTCTGATGGTATGCCCGCCGACGTCGAATGTCTCCGGTGCCGCGATGCGCTCGAACCGCTGATCCACGCTATCGAGTCGCACGTCGAGCGCGTCGGCGAGTTGGCGCACCACCGGGCCCCAGGCCAGGGTCAGGATGCCCGGCTGCAGCAGCATCGGCAGTTCGTCGAGTGCGCCGCCGAAGCCCATCACCTCGAAGATGATCTTCGAGTCCTCGATCGTCGAGTAGTCCATCACCTCCGAACAGGTGATCCGGTCGACCCGGGTGCAGGCGCTTGTCAGCAACAGTGGCAACCAGTCGTTCGCCCAACCCGGGTCGATCCCATTGACCCACAACGAGGCTCGCCCCGCGATGGCGTCCGCGACCAATTCGTCCACGGCGTCGGCAGGCAGGGTTCCGTGCGGATACTGCAGGAAGATCGGGCCGCTCGACACGACGTTGATGCCCGCGCGCAGGAAACGACGCAGATCCGCGACCGCCTCCATGAGACGATCGTCGGCCATCGCCGTGTAGACGATGCAGTCCGGTTTCAGCGCGAGCAGCGCGTCGGCGTCGGTGGTCGCCGCGATGCCGACCTCCTGCTGCAGACCGGCGAGTTCACCGGCGTCCCTGCCCGACTTCGCCGCGCTGGAGACCCACACGCCGACGAGATCGAGCTCGGGCCTGGCCAGGATCGAGCGCAGCGCCCAGCGCCCGACATTGCCCGTACTCCATTGCACCACTCGGTATTTCATCTCTTGCCCACCTTCGGGTATCGGTCCTGCAGTGCCAGCAACGACGACATGGCCTTGGCCGCGACGAAGGTGAACGGCTCCGGCGGAAACCGCTGTTCGGTCCGGTTCACGAATAACAGGCCGGTATAAGAGGATTCGCGGCCGAGGATGAGATCGCGCAGTACCTTGCCGCTGGTGTGCGTGACGGCGATCCCGTTGCCGCAGTAGCCGTATCCATAGAACAGGTTGTCGCCGACCGCGCCGACGTGTGGCACGAATTCCCTGGTGATCGCCACGCAGCCGCCGTAGGAGTGGGTGAACGGCACGTCATGCCAGCAGGGAAAATACCGCGCGAGCACCTCCCGCAGCACCCGCGTCGCCGCCGGGTTGTCGATGTGGCGCCGCTCGCTCATGTCGCGGCCCATGGCGTATCGCACCGGCCCGCCGCCGACCAGGAGTCGATGTTGCGCCGTGAGCCGAGCGAAAACGATGAAGTTCCCCGCTTCGACGAAGCCCTCACGATCTGGCCAGTGCAGCTGCGCGAGCCGCTCGTCCGATAGCGGTTCGGTCACCGCCGCATAACTCCATACCGGGATCACCGCACGGCGAAATTCCTGGAACCGATGTTGATAGGCGTTGGTCGCGAGCACCAGCTTGCGCGCGGTGATCCTGGCTCGCGGCGTGCTGATCGTATAGCCGCCGCCGTGCGCCTCGACGCCGGTCGCCGACGTCTGCTCGTGAATGTGCACCCCTTGCCCGCGCACCACGGCGGCCAGCCCGCGCACCAGGCGATGCGGATTGACGGTCGCGCCGCCGACCTTGACCGCGGCCCGGATCGCCGGCGAGCCGATCCGCTCCCGCATCTGGTCGCGGCCGAGCAGCGCAAGCCCGGACGCCGCGCCTATCCGCTCGGCGATCGCGAGATCCTTTCGCAATAGCGCTATTTGAGCCTGATCGGTCGCGACCTGGTAGTAACCGCGCGTCTCGAAATCGGCGTCGATCTCGTATTTACGGCAGAAGTGCGCGAGTTCGAGGATCGATCGGCCGACCAAGGTGTAGGCGAGCTTGGCCCGGTCGACGCCGAACCGCCGCACCAGCGTCGACAGGTTGTGGCCGATCGTCGGCGTGACGAAGCCGTCGTTGTGTCCCGAGGCGCCCGCCCCGGCATAATCGGCCTCGACGATATGAATGTCGAGGCCCGGTTCGGCCAGCTTCAAGAAGTGCGCGGTCCACAACGCCGTGTAACCGCCCCCGACCAGGCACACATCGCAGTCGATGTCCTCGATCAGCGGCGGCCCGGGGGTGACCGGTTCTGTTTCCCGCCAATAGATCTCGTGTAGTGGCTCGGTGGCGGTCGCGGCGGTCGAGGTGTTCTCCGACATCTCCTGACCCCCGCTTATACCCGCTCGAAGATGACGCGTGCGAGACCGGCGTGCCGGTTGTCGAAAACATCGACCGACGCGTCGAGGTAGCGTTCGTAGGCGGTCACCGTCGGCGCCCCGGCCAGCGCCACCGCCCGATCATGCTGTGCGACAAGGCGATCGCGCCACTCACGACAGGTGCGGGCGTAGTCGTCGGGCCGATTGTCGACCGCGAGTGGGTCGAACAACCGCTCGCTGGCTTCCATGATCTCGGAGAGCCAGGGCAGCTCCGACTCCGGAAAGACGGTGTCGATGATGAACAGTAGGTCGCGCACGGTGCGCCTGCTCATCTTGGTGTTGTTTCCCTTGATGATCGTCTCCAGTCCCAGCCTGCCGCCGATCGGCAGCCATTGTGCACACCGCGCGAAGAACTCCCGATAGGCCGCGACCCGCTCGTCGCGCGTCATGCCCATATCGGCGAAATGCTCGAAGGCGCCGAAGGATACGATCGCGTCGTAGCCGCTCTCGGGCTGGTGGTCCAGCCAGTTCTCCACGCGAACCGCCACCTGCGGATTTCCGCATCGGCGAATATGGTCGGCCTGCGCTTCGCTCAGGGTGAGCCCGACCGCCCGGTCGACGCCGTGCATCTCGGTGAGGCGATGGACCATACAGCCCCAGCCACATCCGATGTCGAGCACCCGCCGGGCCTCGACTGCCCTGGTCGCGGTGGCCATGTGGTCCAGTTTGCGTTTCTGCGCCGCGACAAGAACATCGGCGGCGCCTGCCCACAACGCGCTGGAGTAGGACAGCGTCGGATCGAGCCACAGTGCGAAGAATTCGTTACCGACGTCGTAGTGGTGTTGGATCGCTTCGGGCGAAGCCCCTTGATACGTCGACGTTTTCGTCATAGTCACTCTTCTCCGGATCGGGCCGGGCGACCGGCAGCGGCGCCGCCGAAGCGGACGGTCGCCAGCGGCTGCAGGGAACCCGCCTCGTACAGCGATCGGCAGCGATGACGCTGGATCTTTCCGCTAGGTGTCTTGGGCAGGCAATCGCGATCGAGAATCACGCACTCGTCCAGTGCGATTCCCGCCTTGGCCAGCGCCACCGCCGCCGCCGCGTCCGCGATGTAGCGGTATTCGGCTGCGGTAGAACGTAATTCGACGAACAACGACAGGCGCTGTGCGGCTCCTTCGGAACGCGCGACCAGCGTCGAGCAGCCGCGGCGCACCCCGTCGATGCGGTCGACCGCGTTCTCGACCTCCCGCGCGTATACCTTCCGCCCGGCGACCGAGACCACGTCATCCATCCGCCCGACCGGATACAACTCGCCGTCCCGGACGAAGCCGAGGTCCCCCGATCGCAGGCCGCCATCGGCGAACTGCCGCTCGGTGCCCGCCTCGTCTGCCCAGTACCCCAGCGCCAGACTCGGTGAGCGCACGGTGATTTCGGTCAGCCGATCGGCGGACAGCCCGGGTAACGAGACGCCGGCACATGGCCTGCCCGCGCTGACCATGGCCGTTCCCGTCGGATCGTCGGCCGCGGTCTCGGTGACCGCGCCGTCGGCCAGGGCGGTGGAGTCGACGATCAGCCCGCGCGGTTCCTCGTCCGAGGGCACCGAGGTCACCGCGAGCGTCGCCTCCGCCATCCCGTAGGCGGGCATGAGGGCCGGTGGCCGAAATCCGTACCGGCCGAGGGCATCCAACGCGAATCGCACCGTTGACCACTCCACCCGCTCGGCGGCGATGATGCAGTTTCGGACCTGGCCGAGGCCGCCCGCCGCGATGGTTGTCGACCGTCGGGCCGCTCTGGCCGCGAGGAACAGGCTGGTGTTGGTGCCCGCGCTGAGCGTGCCGCCGTAGGCCGCCATCTCGGCGAACCAGGTGCCGGGCGCGACCATGAACCGTTCGGGGGTCGACATGAAGTATTCGATATCGTTCAACCACGTGGTGAGCAGGCAGCCGAACAGGCCCATGTCGTGCGACAGCGGCATCCACGACAGCCCGACATCGTGGCCGGGCCGCGCATCGATCATGGTCGCGATCATGTCCAGTTGCGCCGCGATGGCGCGGGGGGTCAGCATGCAGCCCTTCGGCGCGCGGGTGCTGCCCGACGAGTACTGGATGAAGGCCAAGCTGTCCGCGCCGGGCGGGTCCGGCGCGACGCGGCCGCTGTCGGCCACCGATTCCCACGATCGGAACCGGAAGCGCGCATGCAGTGACTCCGGAATCACGGCGAGCAGCGGCTCGTCGAGCAGGAAGACGACCGGGTCGAGTTGCGCGCCGATGGCGAGCAGCTGATCGGCGTATTCCGTCGCGTCCATGCCGCGGGCGGGCACCGGCAGGGAGGCCACCGCTCCCCCTGCCAACCAGACGCCGACCAGGCCGCGTACTGCCGCGGACGTGTTGGTCAGGATCGCCGCGACCCGAGTGCCTGGACCGACACCGAGGTTGCGCAGCCCCGCCGTCGTCCGCTCGCACTCCTGCAGCACCCGGTCCCACGGCGTCGCGTCGTACCGGCCACCGACCCAGCAGTGCAGCGCTGAGCGGTACTGCCCGGAGCGCGTAAACTTATCCCAAAGTCCTAGTCCCAGTGCCTCATTCGACATCTGAAACCCCGGCTGCGGCGTTCCCGCGCTCGGCCAGCGGCCGTGGCGGTTGCGCGGGTGCGGCGCGGCCGCCACCGGTGCGCCGGAGTCCTTCCGCGCGCTGCTCGATCCGGTCCTGCGGTATGCGCACTACATCCCAGACCAGCCCGACCGCTTCCAATGCCCGGATCGTCAAGGCACTGAGATCGAATTCCCACCAGCGCAATCCGTGGAAGGCCGACTTGGGGAAGGCGTGATGGTTGTTGTGCCAGGACTCGCCGAACGAGACCAGCGCCAGCCAGGCGACGTTGCGCGACTCGTCGGGAGTGTCGAAGCGGCGACGGCCGAAGTAGTGGCCGATCGAGTTCACCGCGTAGGTCGCGTGATTGCCGACGAAGAAGCGGACAAGACCACCCCACAGTGCCCCGGTCGCGAAGCCCTGCCATGACCTGGTCAGCGCGAAGCCGATCAGCCCTGGCAACACGATCCCAGCGAGCACGAACAGCAGGAAGTAGCGGGAGATGAAGCGAATGTCCTTGTCCCGCGCGAGATCCGGACAGTACCGAATGGGATCCGAGGACAACTCGCTGTCGAACAGCCAGCCGAGGTGCGCGTGCCACAAACCGCTCAGCGCCCCACGCAGACCGGGGCCGTGCTCCAGGTATGGACTGTGCGGGTCGCCCGGCTTGTCGGCGACGCGGTGATGGCGGCGATGATGGGCCGTCCAGATCAGCGGTGGCCCTTGGCCTTCCATCGCACCCGCGGCCGCGAAGAATATCTTCAGTGGCCGCGAGGTCTGGAACGACCGGTGCGCGAGCAACCGGTGGTATCCGGTCGAAACGCCGAGCCCGCCGATGAGATACATGACCAGGAAGGCCACCACGTCCGACGGTCCTACCAGGCGGTTCCACAGCAGCACCGCCGCCGCGAGCACACCGAGCAACGGCAGGATCGACGACGCCAGGATAAAGCCGTAGTGTTCACGTCCGTCCATGTCGATTCAGCCCCTCACGACGCCATTCGTTGTGCCAGCGCGGCGTTGCCGAGCGCGATGACATCCCCGATCGTCTTCGCATCCGAGGCGAGGACGGGATCGAGCTCGACGCCTCGGCGTTCTTCGAGGGTGAAGACCACTTCCGCGATCTGTAGGCTGGACAGGCCCAGATCGCGCAGTTCAGTGGTTTCCTCGATAATGATCTTGTCGGCCTGTTTGCCACGAATCGCATGCCTGATCAACGCAGCGATCTCGTCGATGGTGATTGTTTCCATTCCGCGCCCCTTTGAGAAACTCTGTGCCACAGGTGCATTCACTGTGCAGCAGCCCGACCCACGTACCGGAGCCGAGAAAGGTTCGAGACCTCGGGAGCAGAGTCTACGGCAGCCGACGCGGATCTGTACAGGGCCGCAATCATTGCGCTAAGCAATGATTGCGGTGTTGCGCGATATTTTCCGGAGACGATCATGGCGCGTCGAGTGGACCCGAATACCGCTCTGCTGCATGATTCCTGCGTGAACGCCGGACAAATTCGCAATCCTCGCCGTGGAAAACTCGCTAAGCAAGTCGACGCGGTGCTACGCACATCCCGAGCCCTCGTCGGCATCGCGGCCGCTTCCATCGCCGAGGTCGACACCATCGTCTCGGTACCGCAACTGCGCGTGCTCGTCATGGTCCACACCCACGGGACACTCAACCTCGCCACCGTTGCCGCAGGTCTGGAGGTAAATCCCTCCAATGCGAGCCGCACCTGCGATCGACTGATCGCGGCCCGGCTGCTGCAGCGCCACGAATCCGCAACCGACAGACGCCATGTCGAGCTCACCCTGACACCCGCCGGCGAGGAGCTGGTCGACCGAGTCACCACCCACCGGCGGCTCGCGATCGAGCGGATTTTGAAGAAGCTGTCCAGCGCCGAGCGTGACCAGGTCGCCGCCGCGCTCGACCTGTTCGCCGCGACCGCGGGCGAGCCGGACGAGCGCCGGGCGCTCACCATGATCTGGCCCAGAAATTGATCTTGCATCCACAGCAATTGTTATCAGTACGCAATCAATGATCTTAATCTTGCGCTTACGCAACAAATATCAACACGCAAACGACTTTTTGAAACACACTGTGCCCAAAGGTAATACGAGGACCTATTGACTGCAATCCAGACCTCTTGACGTAGCTGACGGTATTGACAAGCATTTCTTGGTGATCAAGACTGCTCACTGCAGCGTTGATGCGTTCCCATTCCGCCGCACCAGATTCCGGCGAGGCGCAATTCAACGATCTGCGTTTGGGGCAACCAGGGGAGTGCGGGATGACCGTCGTCCACACCGGATCTCGAGTGGCAACGCTCGTCGAACTGCTGCGAGTTCGCGCGGACCAGCTGGGCGGCAACACCTGCCTGACCGTGCTGGCCGACGGCGAGTCCGAGCAGGACCGGCTGAGTTACGAGCAACTCGATCGCAAAGCTCGTGCGCTCGCGGTCCGGCTCACTACCGTGGCCGACCCGCTGGATCGGGCGGTCCTGGTGTATCCACCGGGTGTCGATTTTCTCGTCGCGTTTTTCGGCTGCCTTTACGCCGGATTGATCGCTGTCCCGGTCGCACCGCCGCTCGATACCGCGACGGCGACGCGGCTCGCGGGCGTGCTGCGCGACGCGGAACCCGCCTGTGTGCTCACCACCACCATGTTTCGCGACGCGCTGGTGCAGACGCCGGCCCAATTGCCCGCGCTGCGGCTGCTGCCCGCGACCCTGCCGCCGATCCTGGCTACCGACGACGGCACCGACGCCGACCCTGCCGACTGGCGGGCGACATCCGTCGATCCACAGCGAATCGCGATGCTGCAGTACACCTCTGGATCGACGCGAGAACCGCGCGGGGTGATGGTGACGCATGCCAACCTCATGTCGAACCTCGAGTGGCTCAGAGTCGGCATGGCCGTTCCCGAGCGGCCGACTGTCGTCAGCTGGCTGCCGATCTATCACGACATGGGCCTGATCGGCAGCCTGTTCCAGACGCTCTACAACGGCGGCGATTGCGTGATCATGTCGCCGCTCGACTTTCTGGCCAAACCGTCCCGGTGGGTGGCGGCGATCTCGAAGTACCACGCCTCGGCCACCGGGTCTCCCCCGTTCGGGTATGAGCTCTGCGCCAGGAAAATCACCGAGGCCGAACTCGACGGGCTCGACCTGCGCGAGTGGGACATGGCGTGTGTGACGGCGGAGCCGATCCGGGCCACGGGCCTGCGGCAGTTCGCGAAGACGTTCGCGCGGTGCGGGTTTCGGCAAGAAGCGTTTTACCCCTGCTATGGCCTGGCCGAGACGACACTCATGGTCACCGGGGCGATCGCCCGTACCGCACCCGCGGTTCTGCGCGTGTCGCGAGCGGAGCTGCAGCGCGGCCGTGCGGTGACCACCGCTGACGACGCCGACGCCGAACCGCTGGTCTCGTGCGGGACCGCGCGGCCGGAGGAGCGAGTCGCCATCGTCGACCCGGACACCGCCATCGAACGCGATCCTGGCGAGGTCGGCGAGATATGGGTGCACGGGCCGAACGTCACCAGCGGCTATTGGGGGCGCGAGCAAGAGACCGAATCCACCTTCCGGGCAATGCTTTCCGATGGCACCGGCCCGTTTCTGCGCACCGGAGACCTCGGCTTCGTCCGGCACGATGAGCTCTACGTAACCGGCCGCCTCAAAGACCTGCTCATCGTGCACGGACGCAACCTGTATCCGACCGATATCGAATGGGCCGCACAGTCCACCGACCGTAGGCTACGACCAGGGTGCGGTGCCGCGTTCACGGTGGGAGCCGACGACGACGTGTCGGTGGTGCTCGTCAACGAGATCGATCACACCAGGTCCGCAGACTGGGATGAGGTCGGCGCTGCCGTATGCCGCGGCGTGGCAGCGCATTCCGGCCACGCGATCCGACTGGTCCTCATTCCAGGACGCACCATTCCGAAGACGTCGAGCGGCAAGGTTCAGCACGGCCGCTGCCGGAGCATGTATCTGGCGAATGAACTGCCGATCGTCTGGTCGTCGGACGCGCCCGCCACGTCCGATATCGCCACGCGGGCACCGGAAATGGACGCCGAGCAACCGATCCTCGGCACGCTGCGGCGGCTCGTCGCCTCGGCCGTCGACCAAACGCCGGACCGCCTCGACCTCGACCTGCCGGTCAACCGGCTCGGGCTCGATTCCCTGCGCGCTATCGACATCAGAGACGCACTGGCGAGCCGGCTCGGCGCCGACCTCGCGCTGCGCGAATTCTTCGGCGAATCGACCATACGGCAGCTGGCCGAACGGCTTTCGGCCAGCGCGGGCACCAGGCAAGTAGACCGCCGTTCGCCCGCCGACCCCACCGCGCGAACGGAACGCCTGGAGCAGCCGGAATTCGGTCTTAACGAGCTGCAGCAGGCCTACTGCACCGGCCGAAGCGCGGATTTCGAACTCGGCGACGTGGACGCGCACGTCTACGGCGAATACGAAACCACCGACCTCGACCCCGCACGTTTGGAGCAGGCGTGGCTGCACGTTGTCGACCATTACGAAGCGCTGCGAACAGTGGTCTCGGCCAACGGAACTCAGCATGTGCTCGAGCACTGCCCGCCGTGGCGGCTATCGATGGACGACCTGCGCGGGCAGCAACCCGAGAGCGCGGCAGACCTACGCGAGCAGATGTCGCACCAGCGATTCCCGCTCGACAGCTGGCCGCTGTTCGACATCCGCGTACAGCGGCTCGATGACGATCGGTGGCGCGTGCACCTGAGCGCGGCCCTGCTGACCTTGGATGCGGCGTCGTTGATGATCATCGTGCGGGAATGGGGTGAGCTGTATCGCGCCGCCATCACCCGGCTCAGCTCCGACGGCACGTACCGCCCGATCATCGAGGCGCAGGCCGCGCTGCGCGAGTCCGACGGTTACCACCGGTCCCTGTCGCATTGGCAGCGGGTTGTCCCGGCACTGCCGCCCGCTCCCCGCCTCCCGCTGCGGTCGCATGAGGCAACCCGGGTGCGGCCGGGGTTCGTCCGGCATCCCGGCGCTTTGCCACCGCGGCAATGGCAGTCGCTCACCAAACATGCCGCCGACCTCGGCCTTACGCCGACCGTGGCATTGCTGGCCGCCTACGCCGAGGTCCTGGCTAACTGGAGTGAGGATCCGCGTTTCACCGTCAGCGTGACCATGCGGCACCGGCCCATCGGCGTGGGGCCGACGGTCGGTCCGTTCGCCGACTTCCTGCCGACCGGCATCGACTGGTCGCCGAGTGGATCGTTCGCCGAGCGGGCGGTGCGGTTACGGGACCGGCTGCTCGACGATCTCGATCACCGCGAGATCGGCGGCGTGCGGATACTCCGCGAACTCGCTCACGCGCAGGGACTTCCGCGCAGCCGCGCGGCGATGCCGGTGGTGTTCACGCCCGTCCTTCGCGACCTCTCGGCGTTCGACTGGCTCGGTGAGCAGGTCTACGGGAGCTCGCAGACTCCACAGGTGTACCTGGACAATCAAGTGTTCCTGCGCGATGGCGGCCTCCAATTCCATTGGGACGCTGTCGATCAGCTCTTTCCGCCCGGCGTTGCCGAAGACATGGTCGAGGCCTATTCGCGGCTGCTCGAGCACCTGGCCTCCGGCGCCTCGGCGTGGACAACCGGCATCGATCTGCTGCCGGAGGCGCAACGACAGCGGCGGACACGGGTCAACGCGACTTCGGTGCCTTTCCCCGCGGTACGGCTCGACGAGTTGTTCCTCCGGCAGTGCGAGCGCACCCCGGACGCGCCGGCGCTGCTCTGCCCGACGCGCTCCTTCACTTACCAAGAGTTGCGCGCCGCGGCGACCGACCTGGCGGGATGGCTACAAGCCCAGGAAATCGGTCCCGGGGCCCTCGTCGCTGTGGTCACTGAGAAGGGCTGGGAGCAGGTTGTCGCCGTGCTGGCGACACTGCTCTGCGGGGCCGCGTATCTGCCGCTGGCGCCGGATCTGCCCGCGGCCAGATTGGCGGGTGTTCTGGATCAAGCCGGTGCCACGGTCGTCCTCACCCAGACCAGATTGCAACGAAAGGTCGCCTGGCCGAACACGATCCGGGCGGTTCCCGTCGATGCGCTGGGCAGCACCGAGGCAAGCGCGTTCACACCCCCCACCTGCACCTCGCCCGCGGATCGCTGCTGTGTCTTCTATACCTCGGGATCGACCGGCACCCCCAAGGGCGTCGAGGTATGCCATCGCGGAATGGTGAACGCGATCCTCGACACCAATCGAACATTCGACATCGGGCCCGCCGACCGGGCACTGGCGATCACCGACCTGCATCACGACATGTCGGCGTTCGATCTTTTCGGACCGTTGGCCGTTGGCGGCGCGGTGGTGGTCGTGCCGCCGCAACGCAGGCGCGATCCCGCTACCTGGCTGGCACTCATCGAGCGCCACCGGGTCACCCTCTGGAACTCCGTGCCCGCCACCATGACAATGCTGATCGAACACGTCGAGGCCAACGATGTGCCGCTCTGCCCAAGCCTGCGGCTGGTCTTGCTCGGCGGCGACTGGATCCCGCTCGAGCTGATCGATCGCATCCGGGACCGCGCGCCGGCCGCCGATATCGTCAGCGTCGGCGGGCCGACCGAAACAACGCTGTGGAACATCTGGTACCGCATCGGCGCGATCGCACCGGACTGGGTGAGCATTCCTTACGGCACGCCGATCGCCAATACGCACTACTACGTCCTCGACGCGGCACTGCGCGACCGCCCCGACTTTGTCCCCGGCGAGCTGTGCAGCGCAGGGCCGGGTACCTCCCCCGGCTATCTGAACGATCCCGAGCGCACCGAGGCCAAGTTCGTCGAACACCCAGCCACCGGCGAAATGCTGTGCCGGACCGGAGATTTCGGGCGCTGGTTGCCGGATGGCACCATCGAGATGCTCGGCAGGCACGACGGCCAGATCCAACTGGACGGTCGCCGGATCGAACTTCGCGAGATCGAAACGGTGCTGGCCCGGCACCCATGGGTCCATTCCTGCGCGGTCACCCATGACGAACACGGCCACGGCCGCAACCGGTTGGTCGCCCATGTCGTGGCGGCCGCGGATGTCGAGCGCGCGGACGCACCCGCCGCGCTCGACACACACCTTCGCGAACAGCTGCCGCCACACATGATTCCCGGCCGCCTGCGCTTGGTCGACTCGATCCCGTTGTCCGCCAACGGTAAAACGGATCGGCAAGCACTGATGGACGGGTCACGGCAGGAACCGAAGCCGCCAGCAAGGTCCGGCGGCGACACCGCCGATACGGTCGCCGACGTCGTCGAAAAGGTGCTCGGGCGCACGGGGATTCCGCGAGACCGCGACCTCGCCGACATCGGTGTCGGCTCGCTGGACATGGTGCGCATCGCCAATGAGCTCGAGCATGCCTTCGGGTTCCGCCCGGACATCGACCGCCTGTTCACGCTGTCGACCGTCGAGGCCCTGGCGAGGTATTACGGAGCGGAGACACCAGGCCCGGCAGCGGTTTCCGCCCCACAAGGACCGATGATCGAGGACCCAGACAGCCGTCTCGCCTTCCGCGCTCAACGCAACGGCCTGCGCCGCGAGCTGCGCACCGGCCGGGCCGTCATCGCGCTGCCGGTCGATGATTCGCGACGCCCCGAGGTCTTCCGGCGGCCGACGCAGCGGTCGTTCTCGCCCGCGCCGATCCCGATGGCGGCGCTCACCGGACTGCTCGGCGTGCTTCGCGATGCCGGTACCTCGGAGTCGGCGCCGCGCTACGCGTACGGCTCCGGCGGCGGCAGCTATGCGGTGCAGACCTACCTGCACATCAAGGCGAACCGCGTCACCGACGTGCCCGCGGGCACCTATTACTACGATCCCCGCGAGCATGCGCTCATCTGCTTGGGTCCCAACGCCGAAGGCTGCACCCGCGAGCTGCACTGGCGCTGGAACCGAGAACCGTTCGATCGAGCGGCATTCTCCGTGTACCTCGTCGCGGCGCTCGACGCGATCGAGCCGCTGTACGGCGATCGCAGCGTCCACTTCGCCACGGTCGAGGCAGGCCTGATGACCCAGCTGCTGGAAATGGCCGCCACCACTTGCGGACTCGGGCTCTGCCAGATCGGCGACCTCGACTTTTCCAGGGTCGCATCGCAGTTCGCGCTCGATGACCGGCATGTCCTGGTGCACTCGCTGCTCGGCGGGGGCATCGCCCGACCCGGCGAGGACTCGATCGCTCGCACAGCGGACCGGGCGGCCGAGGCGTCCCACACCGGCGACCTCACCCGACCGGCAAGCGAGGTCAGCGTCGAATTACTCAGGGCACAAGCAACACTCGACCCAGGCATCCGCCCCGCCGAGCCGCCACCGATACGCTCCGGCACCCAGCCGCCACAGGTGCTGCTCACCGGTGCCACCGGATTCCTCGGCGGCTTCGTCTTGCACGAGCTGCTGGCTCGCGGGCGACACGTCACCTGCCTGGTACGAGCGACCGACCCGGACGCCGCGCTGAACCGATTGCAGCGCAACGCCGATCGGCTCGGCATCGGCCGGAATCTGCGCCGATGCACGCTGGTGGCGCTGCCCGGCGATATCTCTCGCCCGCTGCTCGGGCTGACCCGCGCGCAGTACGACGAACTGACCGCTTCGGTGAGCGCCATCTATCACTGTGCGGCACAGGTGAACTGGACGAAATCCTACGCCGAGCTCGAGTCCGCCGAGGTCGAGGGGACGCGCGAGGTGTTGCGGGCGGCCGTCCATCAGGTCCCCACACCGGTGCACTACGTTTCCTCGCTGGCCGTCTTCCCTTTCGACGGCACACCGATGAGCGAGACGCACGATCTCGACCACGGCGGGCGGCTGCTCGGCGGCTACGCCCAGGCGAAATGGGTCGGCGAGGCGGTCGTCGCCGAGGCCGCCCGGCGCGGGCTGCCGTTGGCCATCTACCGGCCGCCACTCATCTCCGGGCACAGCCGCACCGGCCTGTTCAATCCTGACTCCTATTTCGAACGAATGATCAAGGGCTGCTTGGAGATCGGCATCGCACCGCGGCTAGGCGGAGTGATCGACGTCGCGCCGGTCGACTATGTCGCCGGTGCGCTGGTCGACCTCGCGGAGCTGGCCGATACCAGCGGACAGGTGTTCCACCTCAACAACCCGGAACCGATGCCGTTCGCCGCCTTCATCGACTGGGTCCGCGCCCGCGGATACGACGTCGGCACCGTGCCGTTTTCGCAATGGCAGGCCGGGCTCGCCGCGGCGAAGCCCGGCGCACTGCACCCCCTCGCGGACCATCTGCGGCACGCCTCCCCCGCGCACCTGACCACCGCCGCCCACGAGTGCGCGCGGACCGTTGCCGTCCTCGCTTCGTCAGGCCGCATCTGCCCACCGATCGACGACACGCTGCTCGGAACCTACTTCACCGCTTTCGAAAACAGCGGATTCCTGGATGGGAGGTCACTATGACCACCTCGCACCGCCCTACCGGCTTCTTCCGAGTCGGCGGCTCCTTCGCCATGGTGATGGCCGGTCTGTACATAGTCATCGTGGCGACCTACGCGTTTCTCCCGCACGATCTCAAGGTCGTCGGCACCGGCGATCCGGCCGTCTACTATCCGGGTCTGCTGCGCCATCCCACGGCGGCGTTGCTGCTCGACTGGGAGACCGGCGTGCTCGGCTTCTTCGGCGTCGCGGTGGTGCTGGCGGTGAGCGAGTTCGCGCGCCGCGACGCAGCCGAATGGTGGATCCGCTACACCTCGATCCTCGCCACCTTCGGCTATCTGATCATGTCGCTCGACTCGCTGCGCGGCGGCGTGCTGCACAAGCTGCGCGCGCAAACCTGGGTCGACGGCGACGCCTCGACCCGTGCGGCGATCGGCGCGACCCGGCTCACGCTCGACTATTACGGCTGGTTCGCCTTCGGCGCGGTGGGCGTGTGGCTGATCGCGGCGAACATCACGATGCTGAGAGACGGTCGGATCTCCCGGCCGCTGGCGCTGCTCGGGATGGTCGTCGGCACCGCGCACGTGGCCTTCATGATCGGTGAGTCGGTCCAGTCGGTGCCGGTGATCGATGTCAGCATCGTCGTCGGCCTGCTGGCGGGCATCGTCTGGCTCGGGGCGATCGGGCTGATCCTCTGGCGCACCACCGATTCGGTCATCGCGACACCGCGGCCCGCGATCGAGGTGAGCGAGGTATGAGCGAGCTGCGAACCGAACGGCCCGAGGGGCAGCCGACTATCGGCGGCATCGTCGAACACTGGTACGCCTGCTGGGGAACGGGCAGCGGCACGCTGCTCGATGTTGTTGCGGCACATATCCGAAGCGTGCGCCCGAGCACCCGGCTTTGGCTCGACACGATCATGCCGGTGGCGGTGATCGCGGTGCTCACCGAGGGTGAAATACCTTGGCGCACCGCCATCGTCGCGGTGCTGGCGATGAACTTCATCCATATCGGCGCGACGCTGCTCAACGACGTGAAGGACCGCGACACAGACGGTGGTTCGACCGAGATCCTGCGCCGCACCCGCCCCATCGCCACCGGCGTGATCGCGCCGCGCCACGCGCTCATCGAGGCCGTCATCTGCGTGCTGATCGGGGTGGTGGTCACGGTCTTCGCCCGATGGCAACTGACGGTCGCCGCGGCAGCGCTCGCCGTGCTCATCGCACAGCACGAGTTGCCGCCGATCCGAACTCAGAGCCGCCCCATCATCTCTCAGCTGGCCGGGCTCATCGGGCTCGCCGGTATCGTCGCCGCGATCGTGCTCGCGGTCGGCGCGGCCCCCCGCGCGCAGGCCTGGCCGTACCTGCTGTTCACCGTCGTCTACCTCGGTATCGGCGAGATGCTCGCCAAGGACGTCCGCGACGCGGACAACGACGCCGCGGGCGGAAAGCTCACCACCGCGGTGAAATACGGGCCGGCCACGGCCACCGCGGCCGCCGCCGTCGCCTACGCCGTCGCCACCGGTTGCTGGCTGTGGTTCACCGCCTGCGCTCCGCCCGGCGTCGCCACGGGCTGGCTGCTGGTGGCGGCGGTGCTGTTGCTGGGCTGGGTGGCTTGGTCGGTCAACACCGCCCGCTTGCTCGGTCAGCACTTCGACAAGTCGGTGGCACGACGGCTGCATCGCGGGTCGGCGCTGGTGTTCTGCGTCGTCAATGTGGTTCTGCTGACCGGATATCTGACGAGATGAACTCCATCGGACATGACCTGCTGATCGCCGTCGGCGCGATGGTGGCCGTCGCCGTGCTGCTTGCCGGGTTCGGGCGCGCCTCGGCCAAGATGCGCACGGCACGCGACGTACCGCGAAAGATCGCGCACGGGCTCTGCGGCGTCGTCATCGCCGTCGCCACCTATCAGCTGACCAGCCTGGCCGTCGCCATCGCCGTGCTGGCGAGCACGGCGGTCGTGCTGGTTGTCGCGGTGGAACGCCACCTCATTCCGGACATCCTCGACGGCAGCCGCATTCGGGACTACGGATACGTCGGCTTCGCACTCGGGCTGGTAGTCGCGGCCGCCTTGTTCTGGCCGGACCGGCACGCGATCGCCTGCGGCGCGCTGACCCTCGGCCTGGCCGATTCCGGTGCGGCACTGGTCGGTAGCCGATTCGGCCGCCATCGGGTCACCGCGGGCGGGGTGCAGCGCTCATTGGAGGGCTCGGTGACCTTCGCGACGATCGCGGCTCCGATCGCCTTCGCCTTCATGCTGCTCGGATACCACGCGTCGCTGCCGGTCGCCCTTGCCGTCGCGGTATTCGTCGGCGTGACGACCGCATCGATCGAACTGCTCGTTCCGCCAGCCGCGGACAATCTCTTGATCACGCCGTGGGTCGCGCTGCTGCTGGACCTCGGCCGAAACCTGGACTCCGGCACCGCATTACGATGGCTTATCGCGGCCGTCATCGCCTACGCGGCCACGCCGGTGCTGGTGCGGCTGCGGTGGCTCGATCTGCCGGGAGCCATCGCCGCCGCCCTCGTCACCGCCGCCGCGATCGGCCTGGGCGGGTGGACCTGGCTGGCCCCGGTTGCCGCCTTCTTTGTGCTGTCGAGCATCATCACCGCGTTGCACCGAGACGAGCACGGCGCGAGCATGCGCGGACTGCCGCAGGTCATGGTGAACGGCGTTGCCCCCGTGCTACTTCCGGTCGTCGGTTACGCACTGACGAAAAGCCCGGTGTGGTTCTTCGTCTACGTCGGCGGGATCGCGGCGTCCAATGCCGACACCTGGGCGTCGGAAATCGGCCGCTTCTCCCCGCGCCCACCGGTGTCGCTGCGGACCCGGACGCGGGTGCCACCCGGCACCTCCGGCGCGGTGTCCACGCTCGGCTTCGCCGCGACATCGCTGGGCGGCGCGGCGATCGGCGTCGTCGGCGCGCTGGTGGAAAATCCGGCACTCATCGTCGTCGGGCTCGCGGCGGGGATCGCCGGTTCACTGGCGGACTCGGTGCTCGGCGCGACCGTTCAGGGGCGGTTCCGTTGCCCGTCCTGTCACCGGCCGGTCGAGGACCGCAGGCACTGCGGCGTGCAAACCGCGCAGGCCACCGGAATTCGCTGGGTCGACAACGAAGTCGTCAACGCACTCGCCAACGCGACAGGCATGGTAGTCGCACTCTCCCTCTTCGTTTTGGTGTCGGCATGAATACCTATGACCTCAGTTCGATGGACGCCACCAGGCGCCTGCGTCTCGTCGCGGCGCACCTCGGATTGCTCACGCGTTCGCTTCGACCCACCACCCGGGTGTGGTACGACATCCTCGCGCCGTTGGCGATGATCGCGGTGCAGGTGGGCCGCGATTTGCCTTGGGCACCATCGTGTCTCGCCATCTCGGCGGTGGTGCTGTTCCACGGTGGGCAAACGTTGTTCAATGACGTCGCCGATATCGCGGTGGATCAGGCGAGCTCCGAGCGGTCCCGGCAGCGCCGCGCTTTCGTTCGCGGCGCGCTGTCCCGGCGTGAGCTGCTCGTGGGCGGTTGGCTGCTTGTCGCGGCCGCGGGCCTGCTTTCCGTGCTGCTCGCCCCCATCAACCAGCTGTTATTCCTCGTCGCGCTGCCGCTGACGCTCGCCTACAACTTCAAACCCGTCGGGCTGTCCGGACGGCCGCTGGCGACGCCGGTCTTCTGGCCGGTGACCTGGGTGCTCATGTACCTGTACTGTGCGGCGGCCATCGATTTCCGCGGCTGGCAGCACGGTCTGGCCTATCTCACGTTCGTGGCCGTGTTCATGGGTCTCGGCGAAGGACTATGTCAAGACATCCGCGATGTCGACAACGACGCTGCGGGCGGGCGTATCACCACGGTCGTCCATTTCGGTGTCGAACGCGCGACCACCTGGGCGTGGCTCGCCTTCGCGCTCTCGCTCGCGCCTTGGCTGTGGCACGTCTACGTATCCGGCATGCCGGTGATCGGGGCCGTGCTCGGCACCGGCGTCTTGATCGTCTGGCTGGCGGCGGCACTGCGGCACGTCCGTCGTATCCACACCCGCTATCGCAAGGAAGATGGGCGGTTCCTGCATATCGGCGCCATCGTCACGTTCAGCTGCATGAACGTCCTGGTGTTCGGGCTCGCGGTGGCATCTTGAACCAGACTCCAGTTATGTTGCGGGACCGTCGGTTTCGGACGCAACAAGCGTTGCCCTGGTCAGGATTCGGCCGTAGCGCACATCTTCGACGGCCAAGCCTGCCGCCGTGGCGAGGTCCACGAGCCGGCTGCCGATGGGCGTCCTGCTCCACAGCTCCGGGTCGAGGCCTTCGCCGCGACTCCGTGTCACCGATTTGACGACGGATATCGAAACACGGAAAACGCGCTCGATCAATGGTGACAATCGCGAACCAGGACCGCGAAGAATGAGCAGCAGTTTTCCATCAGGACGCAGTAGTCTGCGAAGTTCGGCCAATGCGGGTACCGGGTCGGGCATGGTGTCGAGCACTCCGCTACACAGCACGGCGTCGAATGAACCGCTCCGAAACGGTGCCGCGGTGATATCCCCTTGCAGGACAAGAACACCGCATTCTTCGGCAAGGTATTGTTTGGCCCGAAGTACATAGGCCTGAGAGAAGTCCATAGCGACGACGCGCGGGCGGGTCTCGGTGCGGGCGATAAATCGCGACCAATAGCCCGCGGCCGCACCCGCATCGAGAACCGCCGCGCGGTCGCGGACGGAATCCGACAGCCAGGTGTGCAGGCCGGGAAAGCCGAATCGCCAAATCAGATGAAAGGTGGCCGTATACAGCCCGGCCGTGGAATCGTACAGGTGCCGTCGACGGCGACTCAGGTCCGCCGACGCCGGGTCCATTGCCGCAGACCGCTCGGACATGCGCGGCACCCCCTTCGTCAGGACTGCTCGCCGCCCACCGACACGTTCGGCGAAATGCCTAGTCGTTCCGGGTGTTCGGTCACGGCAACGATCTGCTCGGCGGGATGCGGAACCATCCGTCGCCGCGCCAGGTCCAGCACCGCGCCGAGGGTGATGACCTCGGCCGCCAGACTGCCGTCCACCTTGCGGACCTCCTGTTTGATCCGGTAGGTCCGGCCTGAATTCCACTCGAACTCACAGGTCACGTCCACCTCTTCGCCCAGTCGCAACTCACGATGGAACCGGGTGGTGACCTCCAGATCAATGGGCCCGAAACCTTTCTCGACGAGTTCGTCGACCCGAGCGCCCGCGTTCCGAATACATTCCATACTCGAATAGTGTGCCCACTGCTGATAGACAACCGCGCTCACGTGCCCTTGGGCATCGATCTCGTAGTCACGGACTGGTATACGAATACTGAACGGCTCCACCGTGATCACTACCTTCAACGTGTGCGAGAAAATCATCATTGCCGATTTACGGCAATACTACGCGGCTATGGGATGGTCAACAAGGCGAATTCGCCGCCGAAAACTCTACTCCACGACCGTGGTCGAGTTCGGCGCTACACGTATGTCACATCGACCGCCGGAATCGACCGCGTCCGCACGTCGCGGGACACGCGGCCACTCTCGCATACTATTGCGCATAGCAACTGTTGCACACGGCTACTATCCTGTTGATGGACGCCCGAGGCGCCCGACCGCTGCCGACAGCACAGGAGGGAGCCGTGGTCATGACTACGGAAATGGCTGGGCCGCTTTAGCTTTCGCAAAGGCAACGGCAATGACCGAAGCAGCGGAAACGAGCACCCCGGCGTCATCGCGCCGCGGGCGTGGCGCGCCGTGACGCGCTGATCCGGGCCACCGTCGAGGTGGTGGCCGAGCAGGGCATGGCCGGTGTCACCCACCGAGGCGTTGCGGGTATTCATCGCCGAACGGGTGCGGGCGCTGACCGCCCTCAACGACGCGCTCACCGCCACCGACCACGACAGCACCGACATGCCAACACTTTTCGCGGACGCCGTAGCCGCGGACCGCACGCAGACCACGGCCATGATCGAGGCGATGCTGCACGCAGGCCGTCACCCGGCACAGCGCAGGGCGGTCGGCGAGGAATCCCAGCAGGTCGACCGAAAAGCACTACGCCGCGCCATCCAGTCGCTGTTCGTGGGCGAACTCATCGCGGCAGGCAGAATCGAGGACGCCCCGCACCTGCGGTGAACGACAATCCGATGCCTTTTCCGCCCGGCATCCCCGCGAGGCCCAACAGCATGAGGTACCCCGGCGGGGCGGCGCTGGTCTGCAACGTGACTGATCCGTCGTCGTTGCGGACCACGGCGAATGCCTGTGGGCTCGCCCCCATCATGTCGATTGCGACGGTGCTCGCTCCGGCGAGTACCAATGCCGCGATGGTAATGCCTGCCGCGCGACGCGTGAATTGCCGCGGTGCCGACCGGACAGCACCACCCACTCCAACGCACATCGGCTAGTTGCGGATGTGCTGCGCCGCTACAGCTCTCGTCCCGCGGCCCGCCTCGTAGGCGGCTAGGGCGTTTGGCTGCCGATATCCCGTGAGTGCCGCAGATCGGCCTGATAGCGGCCCGGGGTCTGGCCGATGATTGCGGTGAAGGCTTCTATGAAGCTGGTGGGGTTGGACCAGCCGCAGCGGACCGCGATCTCGGTGACCGAGTGGCCGTGCACGAGATGCACCAGGGCATGCTGCACGCGCAGTAGTGTGCGCCACTGGTTGAAGCTCATGTCCAGCTCGGTCCGGAAGAGGCGGCTGAGGGTTCGCTCGCTCGCGCCAACGGCTCGTCCCAGTTCCTCGAGCGTGGCCGGGGAGGCCGGATCGGCGTGCAGCCGGTCGGTCACGGCGCGCAGTCGGTCGTCGACCGGTTCGGGCAAATGCAGCGACTGCTCGGGCAGTTCGGTCAGCTCGTCGACGATCACCCGCAGCAGCCGGTCTGCGACGGTCGGCCGCAGCGTGCTGCCGCCGGTGAGCTTCAACACCGCCTCGCGCAGCAGCCCGGACACCGCGAACACGCTCGGATGCGCGGGAAGTGCGGCACACAATGCTTCTGGCACCTCGAGGATGCTGATCTCGGTGTCGCCGTAGGCGCGGTGATAGTGCTCGAAATGCGGCGGGGTCCAGGAGATTCGGTTCGCAGGCGATACCCAGGTGCCACCCACGGTGGTGGTGGCCAGCACCCCGCTGGCCGCGTACAGCAGCTGACCCTGCTCATGGGAATGCGGTGCGATGCCCTCGCCGTGCGTCAGCGCCCAGCGGCCCTGGATGTCGTCGTAGCCGAACCACGGGATCTGGCGGTGTTGGGGCACAACCCATGGTGACACTGATCTTGGCGGAAATCCGGAATCCGCTGTCCGCATAGCGGTAGCAGGCAACGCCCATCGAGGACGACATTGGTTAGGGACACCTAATCAAGGAGATCGAGATGTCGATTGCGGTAACCGGAACTCGGACGCGGCCACCCGAGTCCGATGTGGACGTGGGCCGGGTCCTGGCGCCACTGATGTTGGGCGCGTTGGCATATGGCGTCCTGGGGTCGGTCGTCGTCCCGGTGCTCCCCCTGCTGCAGCGAGACCTGCACACCAGCGAGAACGGCGTCACCTGGTTATTGACGGCCTACTTCCTCGCCGCCGCCGCGGCGACCGCGGTGATCGGCCGACTCGGCGATATGTTCGGCAAGCGGCGGATGCTGCTACTCGTCCTGGCCGTCATGGCCGCGGGCGGACTCGTCTGCGCCGTGTCGAATTCGCTCGCCCCGGAAATCGCCGGACGCGCGATGCAGGGACTCGCGGGTGGGTTGTTCCCGCTGGCGTTCGGCATCATTCGCGACGAATTCCCGCACGAGCGCGTCGCGGCGGGTATCGGTGCGGTGACCGCGATGATCGGCGTCGGCGCGGTCGGGATCATCCTGCCCGGCCTCATCCTGCCGTACCTGAACTGGCACTGGCTGTTCTGGATTCCGATGCTCATCACGCTGATCGCCGCGGTCGGCACCTTGATACTGGTGCGCGAGTCCCCGGTGCGCCCTGGCGGGCGGGTCAACTGGCTCAACGCGGCGTTGATGGTCATCGGTGTCACGGCCGTGGTGCTGGGGATCAGCGAAGGGGGCCACTGGGGTTGGGCGGCGGGCCGCACCCTCGGGGTCATTATCGGCGGTGTGGCAGTGTGCGGTATCTGGATCGCCGCCGAGACGCTCGGCAGCAGGCCACTGATCAACATGAGCTTGATGCGGCTGCGCGGGGTGTGGACCACCAACGTCGTCGCCCTACTGTTCGGCGCGGGCATGTACGGTGCCTTCGCCGTCTACCCGATCTTCGCCCAACTCCCGCCGGTAGCCGGATTCGGTTATCACGCAGGCATTCTGGCGTGCGGGCTGTACTGCCTGCCGATGTCGATCCCGACGATCATCGTCAGCCCGTACGCCGGGCGGCTGGCCGCCAGGATCGGCGCGACGACCGCCCTCACCATCGGAACCCTGATCACCGCGGCGGGATTCGGCTACATGGCCGTGTGGAGCGCACACCCCTACGACATGATGATCAGCCTCGGACTCATGGGGCTCGGCTTCGGCGTCGCCTTCCCCACCCTCATGACCGTGATCGTGCATTCGGTTCCCGTCGCGAACGTCGCGGAGACGACCGGCATGAACACCGTCGTCCGCATGCTCGGCGGCGCGATCGGCACCCAGGTCACCGCGGCCCTGATCGCGGGCCATCGGCGCGACGGACTACTCACCCCGGCGGGCTTCACCGCCTCCTATCTCACGCTGGCCGCGTTCATGGTCGTGGCCGCGCTCGCTGCTTTCGCCGTGCGCACCCGCCGGAGTGCGTAACAGGCCAGAACTCAATCACTTTGTGCACAAGGAGGTTTCGGACATGATCGAAAATCGAATCGCCGACCGTCTGGCGATCGGCGAGCTGATGTCGGGCTGGATCCATCGCGACCGGCAGCAGTGGGACGAACTGGCCGGGCTGTTCCACGAGGACGCGACACTGACCATCCTGTGGTTCTCCGGCAGCGCCCGCGACTTCATCGACGGCTCCCGTCGCCTCAGCGGCGGCCCGTTGCGCAATAAGCACTTCATCGGCTCCCCGGCCATCGAATTCGCGGGCGATCGCGCGTTCGTCGAGACCAACGTGATCCTGCTGGCCGACCACCTCGACTCCGGTCTCGGCGCGACGATCCACAACCGCTTCCTCGATCGCGTGCGCCGCGACGACGGCGTCTGGCGCATCGCACATCGCGACTCCGTCTACGACCTGGGCGGATTCACCTACCCCTTCGGCGTCGACGGCGCGGAGCACATCGACGCCGAGGCCCTCAGCCGTCGCCACCCCCGCGAATACGCGGCACTGGCCTACCTGCTCGAACGCAGCGGGGTCCCGGTGACCGGCACGTATCCGACCCGCTTCAGCGACCGGGAGCGCACCATCCTCGAATCGGGTCACGCCTGGCTGGACGGCAAGTGACCATGGGAAACCTCGAGGGAAAGGTCGCGCTGGTCACCGGCGGCAGCCGCGGCATCGGGCGCGGCATCGCCGAACGCTTGGCCCGCGACGGCGCTTTGGTCGCGGTGCACTACGGCAGTAACGAAGCAGCGGCGCGGCAGACCGCAGCGGCCATCGCCGAGGCCGGTGGTCGGGCGTTCATCGTGGGTGCCGAGTTGGGCGTTCCCGGCGATGTAGAGGCTCTCGCGAACGGTCTGGATGCTGAACTGAATGCGCATGGGGAGTGGGGAATCTATCGGCCTGACCGCCCTCGGCCGGATCGGCCAAGTCCCCGATATCGCCGACGCGGTGGCCTTCCTGGCCTCCGAGGACGCCCGCTGGATCACCGGCGCCACGATCGATGTCACCGGCGGTGCCGGCCTATGAATAGCGGTCCCACCGGGGCCTGTCAAACCGGTTGCCGAGAAGCGGGGCCGGCGAACCACCTTCAGTAAGGTGGATTCGTTCACCTGCGGGGACGGGTGTCAGGCCGGACGGGAGAACTGAACTACACATGAGCGACGAGCGGCAAATCCTCACCCCCGGCGAAACCTGCTGGCAGATCGCCGGCGCCGACCGGCTGGCGTGCATTGTGGACGCGGCGGACTATTTCCGCCACGCCAAGTCCGCGATGTTGCAGGCTCGCAAACGCATCGTGCTGATCGGCTGGGACTTCGATACCCGGATCAAGTTCGAACCGCAGGACAAGACCCTCGACGGGCCCAACCGGCTGGGTAAGTTCCTGTCCTGGCTGCCGAAACAGCGGCCGGATCTCGACATCTACCTGTTGAAATGGAATGTCGGCGCGTTCGCGGCGATCAGCCGTGGCATGACACCGATCTTCATCGCCAATTGGCTGACCGATCGACGGTTGCATTTCGAAATGGATGGCGCGCACCCGTTCGGTTCGGCGCACCATCAGAAGATCGTGGTGATCGACGACGCGCTCGCGTTCTGCGGTGGCATCGACATGACCGTCGACCGCTGGGACACCAGCGACCATCGCGACGACAACCACTACCGCACCGAGCCGAACGGCAACCGGTACGGACCGTGGCACGACGCGACCACGGCCGTCGACGGCGACGCGGCGAAGGCGATCGGCGAATTGGCAAGGGCCCGATGGAAAGCGGCGACGGGACAACAATTGGCCCCGGTCGACGAGATCGCCGGGGACACACCGTGGCCAGAGGGGCTGGCACCGACGATGCGGTCGGTAAACGTCGGTATCGCGCGGACCTTCCCCCAACTCGCCGACCGCACCGAAGTCCGGGAGGTCGAGGCGCTGTATCTCGCGGCGATCGCGGGCGCCAAGCGGTCGTTGTATATCGAGAGCCAATATCTGGCCTCGCGCACCCTCGCCGAGGCGATCGCCGCGCGCCTGCGCGAACCGAACGGCCCGGAGATCGTGCTGGTGCTGCCTCGGCATGCCGACGGGTGGCTCGAGCAACAGGCGATGGACGGGGCCCGTCGTCGCCTACTGCATCTGTTGTGGCAGGCCGACACCGAGAACCGGTTCGCCGTCTACTATCCCGTCACCGCGGCCGGTGCGCCGATCTACGTGCACGCCAAGGTCCTGGTGATGGACGATCGGCTGCTGCGCGTCGGCTCGTCGAACCTCAACAACCGTTCGATGGGCTTCGACACCGAATGCGATCTGGCCGTGGAGGTTACGCCCGCCACCGCGAATGGTGATCTGCTGCGGGAAACCATTCTCGACATCCGGCGCCAGCTGATCTGTGAGCATCTCGATGCCGAATCCGCGACGTTCGACGCCACCCTCGCCGAGACCTCCTCATTGCTGCGCACGGTCGAGACCTTGCGCGGCAACGGCCGAACCCTCATGCGGTTCGAGCCGGGGACCGTCGAGAACGAGGACAGCCCGCTCGCGGAGAACGAACTGATGGATCCCGAACACGCCCCACCGAGCCTGTGGGACAACGCATTACTGAGCCGGGGCATCCGCAGATTGAAGGCCACCGGAATGCGCTGATGGGCGGGCCCGTTGCCGGGCCCGCCCGGAGGAAGAGCGCTGCGGTTTTCGATAGCTTTCCAGGAGTCCGATCAGGCGTTGATCGCCTGCCGCCGATCGGTGTGTTCGATCTCGATCTTGCGCGGCTTGGCCTTCTCCGCGACCGGGATGGCAAGGCGCAGTACACCATCGGTGTAATCGGCGCGAATATGGTCGGTATCGAGGCCCTCACCGAGGAACAGCTGGCGGCTGAACACCCCACGCGAGCGTTCCGCGGCGATCATCGACCGCCCCGAATCCAGCTCTGGGCGTGCCGCTTTCACGGTCACCACGTTGCGCTCGATGTCCAGATCCAGCGATTGCGGGTCGATCCCCGGCAGGTCGAACTCCACCAGGAACTCATCGCCCTCGCGCCAGGCGTCCATCGGCATCACCGCGGGACGAGCCGCCGTGCCGAACACCTGCTGCGTGAGACGGTCCAGATCACGGAACGGATCGGTACGCATCAGCATGGTCGCCACCTCCACACACTCCATTCTTCATCGAGTCAGATAATCTATGCCAACTGGCACATATTTGTTTTAGTACTCTCACCATGCGAGTGCAAGTATCTGAAACAGAAAACCTGATGAGGATGCATAGATGAGGGCCGATGCTACCTGAGTCAGCGACCGATGCCCTCCGCTCGGTGGACATCGGCCCAGGCCCGTGCGGTCAGGTGGTGATGGTGGCCATGGTGTCGAGACCGTAGTTTCGTGCGTAACCGTTCTCGGTCCCGACCAGCAGGTCGACGATCTCGAAATAGCGGTCCCAGAACGGGGTTTCGCGCAATGCCTCGATAAGGAGCTGGTAGGCCTGATGGTCGTCGGCTTCCCATACCCAGACGTCGGTGACGCGGGCGGAGTAGAACTCGGTGTCGTAGAAGCGGGACCGGACGCCGGTGGTCTTGGCCTCGATGGCGGGCAGCACCTGGGTGGTGAAGGCGTCCACCCGTTCTTGGATGGTCAGCGCGAGCCACTCGGGCGTGGTCTTGACGAGGATGAACGCCGTGACCGGCGGTTCGGTTGTTGCAGCGGGCATCAGGAGTGCCTCCAACGGTGTAGGTGGTTTTGGGGATTCAGCCGCGAACAGCGGGCGCGAGGGTCTCGGCGCACCACTGCTCGAAGCTGGTGGGGGAAGCGGTGTCCGGGGTGCGGACGACTCCGGCGTCGAGGCCGTCGTCCTTGGCCCGCTTCATGTCGACTACAGCCTGGGCGAACTCCTCGTTGAGGCCATAGCCGACGAGGGTGGCGCGCAGTTCCTCGAACGGCTGGCGTGCATAGCGGACGGGACGGCCGAGTTGTTCGGTCATGATGCGCGCCAGGTCATTCGGCGACAGGTCTTGCGGTCCGAGGACGGGAACGCTGTCGAAGCCGGTCCACGACCGGTCCAGCAGCAGGCCGGCGGCGACCGCCGCGATGTCGGCGACAGCGACGAGCGGCGCTTTACGGTCGGCGTCGACGACATCGACGAACACGCCTTCGTCGCGGATCGAGTCGGCGTCCTCCAGGAAGTTCTCGAAGAAGGACGGGTTGGCCAACGCCCGGTAAGCGACGCCGGTGTCGGCGATGAGGTCGTCCATGGCGAGGGTGGCGGTGACCAGGCCGGCCCGGTCGGCGACCGGGGTGCCGCGGCCGAGCGCGGACACCCCGACGACATGTCCGACGCCGTGCGCGGCGAAGGCCTTCGCGGCCGGGCCGGTGAAACCGCTGTAGCCGGCGTGCGGGGTCAGGGAGGCGTCCGGGGGGACGAGCCAGAAGACGGCGTCCGCGCCCTCGAAGGCGCGATCGAGGACGTCGGCGTCACCGTGTGAGCCGGTGATCACGTCGACGCGGTCGCGCGCCGCGGCCGGGAGCCGCGCGGGATCACGCACGATCACCCGCAGGTCCTCGGCCGCGGACTCCAGGAGCGTGGCGAGCAGGGAACGGCCGATGTTCCCGGTCGGAGCAGTAATAACGATCATGAAAGCCTCGCAGTCGTAGTGAATCGGTACACCCGTCATCCTGCGAAGAATCCAGCATTGCCACAATGGGAACTTCGGCACTGAATTATTGACTGAAATGGAATGATGCTGGTGAACAGCCCGAAACCGGTGATCGACGCCAATCTCGCCCTCGCGCTGGACGCCCTGCTGGCCGAGCACAGCGTCACCCGCGCCGCCGAGCGCCTGCACACTTCGCCCGCCGCGATGAGCCGCACCCTCGCCCGCCTGCGCCGCATCCTGCAAGACCCGCTGCTGGTCCGGGCCGGGCAGACGATGGTGCCCACGCCGCGCGCCGAGGCGCTGCGCGACGAAGCGGCCGCGGTGGTCCGCAGCCTCGGCGCGCTGCTCAGTCCCGGCACCGGCGTCGACCCCGCCGAGCTGAACAGCACCTTTACCCTCGAGGCCGCCGACCTGGTCGGCGCGGCACTGGTCCCTCGACTGCTGCAACTGGCCCAGCAGGAGGCGCCGGGTGTCGCGTTCCGGCTGCGCGCTGAAGAGCTGGAGGCCGGATCGGCACTCCGCGACGGCCGAATCGATTTAGAGGTCGGATCCATCGACCATGTAGATCCGGAAACCCGAGTCGAAGAACTGGCCGATCTGCGCATGGTGGCGGCCGTCCGGCGCGGCCACCCACTGACCGAACAAGCCTTGACCCCAGCCCGATTCGCGGCCGCCAAGCACGTCGCGGTCAGCCGCCGTGGCCGGTTCACCGGCCCGCTCGACACCGCACTGGCCGAGCACAACCTGCGACGACGGGTCAGCATCGTGCTGCCAAGCCACCTGGCCGCCATGACCCTCGCCGCCCGCAGCGACTTCGTCTGCCTCGTCCCCGCCGCGCTCCCCGGCGCCGCCCCGTCGCCCCTCACCGACGACGCGACCGCCCTCGGACTGCACCTCCTCGACATCCCCCTGGCACTACCAACGTTGACCATGAGCATGGCCTGGCACCCCCGGCACACCGCCGACGGCGCCCACCACTGGCTCCGCAACGCAGTCCGCCGGGCACTGAGCACGCCGAAGAGTCCGAACACGTTATCCGACTGAGGTTTCCGCAGCAACGAGCACAACGCCACTGCCAACTCGCTCAGATCACCGACACCGCAAGAGTTCCGGATCGAGGCAGCAGCGGCGGGTGATGAGGGCGGCCGCACCATGGATGGCAGCGCCGCTGCCCAGGGCGGAGGCGGTGAGCTGGATCGGGCGGCGGGCGGCGGCAAGCACGCCGATGCCGAGCGCGTTACGCACACCGGGTGCGATGCTGTCGTACAACGCGGCGTAGCTGCCGCCGAGGACAACCGCCGGGACGTCGCAGAGGTTGACCAGGGCGGCGAGGGCCGCGCCGAGGGCAGCGCCCGCGCGCTCGACGGCGGTACGGGCACGGACGTTCCCGTGGTCGAGTGCGCGCAGGAGCGCGTCCAGGTCGCGCACGCCCGCGGCCCGCAGAATGGCGACGAGTCCGGCGTATTGCTCGACGCATCCGTGATTGCCGCAGGGGCAGGCGCGACCGGCGCGCTCGATGGCGACATGCCCGAGTTCGCCGGCGAATCCGCTCCGGCCGCGAAACATCGCCGCGCCGATCACGATTCCGGCGCCGATGCCGACATCGCCGGAGACATAGACGAAGTCGTCGCCGACCAACCGGTGCGGCCACACATGGGCGAGGGCGGCGAGGTTGGCTTCGTTGTCCACCGCCACCTCCGACGCCGGTAGCCCGAGCTCGGCAGCGAGCTGATCTCCTAACCGGATTCCGTTGAGGCCTGGCACATTTGGTGCATGCACGACCATCCCGTCCTGCACGATGCCAGGCACCGCGAGCCCGATTCCGAGCGTGCCCCTGCCGCATTCGATGGTCGCGGCGCGAACCAGACCGGCCAGCCTCGTCACGATGTCGCCCGCGGCAGCACCGCGGTTGTCCACCTCGATGCGCCGTTCGAATTCGGTCGAGCCGTCCAGCCGCCGCACCGCAACGGCCAGATGACCGACGTTGACTTCCGCACCGATCGCAACGGGCCCGGCAGCGGCAAAGTGTAGTGGCCGGGAGGGTCGGCCACGCCCACTGTTGAGCACGGCGCCCTCGGCGAGGATTTGTTGCCGCAGTAGCGGTTCCACGAGGCTGGCGATGGTGGCCTTGGTGAGGCCGGTGCGCTTGGCGAGCTCGGTCCGCGACGCCGGGCCGTCCAGCATGGCGACCAGCAACGCCTGGAGATTCCCGGTCCGAACCTGTCGCAGGTGCACGGGGCCGGGCGACCGCGCAGCGATCAGCTCCATCCGGTCACCGTGCGCCGAGCAGATGTTCGAGCGCCAGCTGATTCAGCCGGACGAAGCCGTATCCGCGCTCGCCCGCGCGGTCGGCGTCGAAGGTCGCCGACTCGGCATCGGACAGGAGTTCGGCGTAGGTCTCGCCCGCCGCCAGTGTCGGCGTGCCCAGCTCATCGACACCTGCGCTCGCCAGTGCCGCGCGCACCTCGGGATCCGCGCGGAAGGCGCGGGCCCGCTCGCGCAACAGCAGATAGGTCCGCATGTTAGCGGCGGCCGAATCCCACACTCCGGCAATATCTTCGGTCCGCGACGGCTTGTAGTCGAAATGCCGCGGCCCATCATAGGCGGGCGTGCCGTCCTGGCCGCCGTTCTCCAGCAGGTCGACCAGGGCGAAGGCGTTCATCAGGTCGCCGTGTCCGAAGACCAGGTCCTGGTCGTATTTGATGCCGCGCTGGCCGTTGAGGTCGAGATGGAACAGTTTGCCGTGCCACAGCGCTTGCGCGATGCCGTGCGCGAAGTTCAATCCGGCCATCTGTTCATGCCCCACTTCGGGATTGACCCCGACCATGTCCGAGTCCGCGAGGGTGGTGATGAACGCCAGCGCATGCCCGACGGTCGGCAACAGGATGTCACCACGCGGTTCGTTGGGCTTGGGCTCGATCGCGAACCGCAGATCATATCCGCGGTCGCGCACGAATCCGGTGAGCACGTCCAGACTTTCGCGGTAGCGGTCCAAGGCCGCGCGCACATCCTTGGCGCTGTCGTACTCCGCGCCCTCGCGTCCGCCCCACAGGACATAGGTCCGCGCGCCCAATTCCGCCGCCAGCTCCACGTTCCGCAGCACCTTGCGCATCGCGAAGCGGCGCACGTCCCGATCGTTGCTGGTGAACCCGCCGTCTTTGAACACCGGATGGGTGAACAGATTGGTGGTCATCATCGGCACCACCAGCCCGGTCTCGTCCAGCGCGGCCCGCAGTCGCTCGATGCGGCGCTCTCGTTCGGCGGCGGGCGCGCCGAACGGGATCAGATCGTCATCGTGGAAGCTGAGGCCGTATGCCCCGAGCTCCGCGAGCCGACGCACCGCCTCGACCGCGTCCAGTTCCGGCCGCGTGGCATCGCCGAACGGATCTCTCCCTCGCCACCCCACTGTCCACAATCCGAATGAGAACTTGTCTGCGGGAGTCGGCGCGACCATATCGATCCTCGAGTTAATTCAGGCTTTGAACTAAATGCCTGCAAGCGTACTCGCCGCCCGCTGCGCAGCAGGCCGAAACGAGCACGCTGACCGGTCGGACCTCGCCTGTCACATAGTCGAGTCGCTTTCTCGGAGCAGGGTGTTCAGGATCGGGCCGATTTCTCCGGCGGCCGCCGGGTTCATCATGCCGGTGTGCCATTCGTCGATCGGGATCTCGTGGATGGCTCCGGTGATGTGCCCGTGCCAGGTACGGGCGATCTGGTCTCGGTACGGCTCGCGCGTGGCGACGAACAGCACGGCGTCGCCTTCGTAACAGTCCGGTGTGTGCGATACCGGCGCCATGAAGCTTTCGGTTACTCGCTCGACCTGTTGTGGGGTCAGGATGCCTTCGCTGCTGAGTCGCTCGGCGAGTAGCGGAAGCAGAGCTGCGGGGTCGTCGAGCTGTTGATCGTCTGGCATACCGAGGAATTCGCGCCAGCCGCGGAGGAATTCGACCAACGCCCGGTGGGCCCGGACGTCGTCGGGCTCGGTTGCGGGCAGCTGTTCGAGATTCTCCGCGATACCGGTGTCGACGAGGGCGAGAAGTCCGACGGGGTGGCCGAGCTGCCGCAGTCGTGCGGCCATGGCGTGCGCGATCTTTCCGCCGAGCGACCAACCGAGCAGGTGAAAGGTGGTGTCGGGGAAGGATTTCAGAATCTCCTCTACGTAACGCTCGGCGTACGCGTCCACCGATTCGAGGCGGGGACCGCTTTCGACGATGTAAGGATCTTGCAGGCCGTACACGGGTCGATCCGGGTCCAGGTGGCCCGCGAGCGCGCCGTACACCCATGCGAGACCACCGCCTGGATGGACACAGAACAACGGCGGTTTGCCGCCTGTCGAACGCAGCGGCGACAGCACGCCGAGTGATACACCCATCTCGGATTGCGGCTGCGCCAAATACCGCGCGAGGGACGCCGGTGTCGAATCGGCGAAGAGCAGCCGATAGGGAACGGCCGTCCCGGTGCGGGCACGAAGGTGGGACACCAACTTCATGGCGACCATCGAGGTGCCGCCGAGTGTGAAGAAGTCGTCGTCGACGCCAACCCGTTCTACTCCCAGCACTTCGGCGAACACCGACGCCACGATTTCCTCGAGCGGCGTCGAGGGCGCCCGATAGGTCGCACCCACCCAGTCCGGCGCGGGCAGCGCACGCCGATCGACCTTCCCGTGCGCGGTCAGCGGCCACGCGTCGAGCACCGTGACGGTGTCGGGGACCATGAACGACGGCAACCGTCGCGCCACCGCCTGCCGGATGGCCGCCGCATCGAGGGTGCACCCGGGTGAAGCCGCAACGTAGGCGGCCAGTCGTGCGCCGCCGACACCCGGGGTGTGGACGGTGACGACCGCCTGCTGTACCTCGTCCAAACCGGCCAGCGCGGCTTCGATTTCGCCGAGTTCCAGCCGTTGGCCGCGAATCTTGACCTGGAAATCGGCGCGACCCATGAACATCAATACCGCGTCGTCGTCGCCGGTGGACAGCCACCGCACCAGATCTCCGGTGCGGTACATCCGCGACCCCGACGACCCGTAGGGGTCGGCCACGAACGACGTCGCGGACAGCCCCGCCCGGTGCAGATATCCGCGCGCCACACCGGGACCGGCCACATACAGCTCGCCGACCGCACCCGGCGGTACCGGCCGTAATGACGAATCAAGCACCACCAACCGAACTCCCGGAATCGGACCACCCACCGACACCGGATCACCGACGTCCACCTGGGTGCCGGTCATCCAGATCGTGCATTCGGTCGGCCCGTACAGGTTGTACAGCCTGCGGACACCCGCGGCGTCCGTGCCCGACCACCGCCGCACCAACTCCGGCGGACATGCCTCGGCACCGGTCAGTAACACCCGCAGATCATCGAGCCCGCTGGGATCGATCGAGAGGCCGACCGCCGGCGACAGGAAGGCGTGCGTGACGCGCGCGCGGCTCATCAACTCCGCCAGCGGTTCTCCGGCGAAGACATCGCCCGGAGCGACCACCAATGCCGCACCGGCCGATACCGCCAACAGCATCTCCAGCATCGCGGCGTCGAAAGTTCTTGCGGCGACAGCTAATACGCGGGATTCACCATTCGGCTGATAGCGCGTCGACTGGGCGGCGGCGACGGCCGCCAATCCCGCATGGGTGACGGCCACACCCTTCGGCGTACCGGTCGACCCGGAGGTGTAGACGACATAGGCGGTATTGGCCGATCGTACCGTCGCGCCTCGGTCGATATCGGTGACTGGCGCGGCGCTGCACCGGGAAAGGTCCAGCCGGTGCAGGTCGAGCACCCGAATTCCGGCGGTGTCCGACCCAGCGGCGTCCGACCCGATTGCGTTGTCGCCGCTGGTAAGCACAAGGGCGGCAGCACAATCGGTGAGGATGAACCGATTCCGCTCGGCCGGATGGGTGGGATCGATAGATACGAACGCGGCGCCGGTCTTGACCACAGCCCACATCGCACGCACCCACGCCGCTGATCGCTCAATCGACACCGCGACAACGGATTCCGGTCCGATACCCGACTCGATCAGCAGCCGCGCGCACTGATTCGACCACTCATCCAGTTCCCGATAGGTCGACTCGCACCCGGACTCGATGACCGCTAGCCGATCCGCGTGCTCGACGGCAGCTCGATCCAGAATTTCGGTCAAGGCGACCCGCTCCGGGCCGTCGCCACCATCACCCCACTGCGACAACAACGTTCGCTCACTCGGATCGAGCATGTCGATGTCACGCAGACCCACCGTGGGATCTGCGACCACCGCATCGATGACGCGCCGCAGCCGCCGCGTCAATGCGGCAATCGTCGCCCGATCGAAAAGGTCGAGGGCATAGCTCACCCCGACCGTCAGGCCACCATGGGTATCAGGACTATCGGAAATGGTGACGGTGAGATCGAATCGTTCGACCCCGATGCCGAGCTCCATTGGCGTGCAACGAATTCCCGGCAGTTGCGCGCCCGCCGGATCGAAGTCGAGGTGCTGGAAGGCCAGCATCACCTGGAACAGCGGATGATGCGCCTGGGTTCGTGGCGGCTCCACCGCTTCCACCACCCGCTCGAACGGAATATCGGCGTGCGCGAACGCTGCCAGATCGACCCGGCGGCACTCCTCGAGCAGGTCGCCGAACGAGGCGGCTTCGTCGACCCGGGTCCGCAACACCAGCGTGTTGACGAACATGCCGACCAGCCCATCCAACGCCGCGGCACCTCGCCCCGCGATCGGCGTACCGACCGCGATATCGCCACTGCCCGACAACCGCGACAGCACCACCGCCAACGCCGCGTGCAGCACCATGAACACCGTCGCGTGCTGTGCGTGCGCGACTCGTCGCAGCCCGGCCGCCGTATCCGCGTCCACCGCAAACGAATACGTAGCACCGCGCTGCGAGGCCACCGCGGGGCGCGGCCGGTCGGCAGGCAACTCCAGCCGATCGGGCAAACCCGCCAACTGCCCGGTCCAATACCCGATCTGACGCGCCGACACGCTATCCGGATCGGACTCCGTCCCCAAAACCGCACGCTGCCAGAGGGTGTAGTCCGCGTACTGCACCGCCAACGGGGCCAACTCCGGATCCTGCCCCGCCCGACGCGCCGCATATGCCCGCGACAGATCCTGCGACAACGGCGCCAAGGACCAACCATCCGCCGCGATGTGATGGATGACCAGCACCAGTACATACTCGCCGGAACCGTTGTCCAGCAAGGTAACCCGCAATGGCGGCGTGCTCGGCAGATCGAAGCCGCGCCGCATCAGCGGCAGCACCACATCCTTGATCTCGGCCGCGTCGACGGCCCGCACCTCGACCGCCGCGGCGGCCTCGGCGACCGGCAGGATCCGCTGGTACGGGCTCCCGTCCCGGTCCGGGAACACCGTGCGCAGGGTTTCGTGGCGCGCCACCAGATCACCGATGGCAGCGATCAGTGCCTCGATATCCAGCTCACCGGTCAACCGCAGCACGAGGGGAATGTTGTAGGCCGGTGAGTCCGGTTCGAGTCGGTTGATGAACCACATCCGCCACTGCGCGGACGACAGCGGCAGGTATTCGGGTCGCTCGCGGACCACCAACGCCGACCACACCGGGTCTTCGGTCGAGCGCTCGGTGAGCATCTGTGCCAGCCCGGCCGCGGTCGGCGCATCGAATACATCTCGCACGCCCACCTCGGTGCCTGTCGTCGCGGCCACCCGGGACGCCACCCGGGTGGCCGACAACGAATGCCCGCCGAGTGCGAAGAAATCATCGTCGATCCCGACCCGGTCCACGCCGAGCACCTCCGCGAACACCGACACCACGATCTCCTCGAACGGCGTCGAAGGCTCCCGATACGTCACCAGCACCCGCTCCGGGGCGGGCAACGCGCGCCGGTCCACCTTGCCACTCGAGGTCAGCGGCAGTTCCGCCAGCACGGTGACGGTGTCGGGGACCATGAACGACGGCAGTCGTTGCGCGACTGTCCGCCGGACCGCGACAGAGTCGAGTAGGTGACCGGGTGCCGCGGTGACGTAGGCGGCCAATCGTATTGTCCCGCTCGGCTCGTCGGTGTGCGTGCTGACCACCGCATCCCGTACCTCGTCCAGCTGAGCCAACGCGGTTTCGATTTCGCCGAGTTCGAGGCGCTGGGCACGGATCTTGACCTGACGGTCGGCGCGTCCGGCGAACATCAACGTCCGACGCTCCCCCGCCGGCGTCCACCGCACCAGATCGCCCGTGCGATACATCCTCGACCCGGCGGGCCCGAAGGGATCGGCGACAAACGATCCGGCCGTCAACCCCGCCCGATCGAGATATCCGCGCGCCACACCGGGACCCGCGATATACAACTCCCCCACCACGCCCGCCGGTACCGGACGCAGCCACGCGTCCAGCACCGCCACCCGGACTCCTGGAATCGGCCCACCCAACGACACCGGTTCGTCCGGCCGCAATTCGGCCGCGGTGACCCAAATCGTGGACTCGCTCGGCCCGTACAGGTTGAACAGCTCACGGACTCCGGCGGCGTCGGTACCCGACCATTGCCGTACCAGCGCTGGCGGACACGCTTCACCGGCGACCATGAGCACCCGCAAACCGTCCAGCTGTTCGGCAGCCAACGTGGCCGCCACAGCCGGAGTCAAACACGCATGCGTGACACCCTCGGCATCGATCAACTCGGCCAACGGCGCACCGGCGAAAACGTCACCGGCAGTGACAACCAACGCCGCACCGACCGAAACCACCGACAACAATTCGAACACTGCCGCGTCGAAAGTTCTTGCGGCGACCACCAATACACGCGAATCGACGCTGAGGCCGAACAGCTGGCACTGCGCCGCCGTGACAGCGGCCAACCCCGCGTTGGTGACGGCGACACCCTTCGGTCTACCGGTCGTCCCTGAGGTGTACACGACGTAAGCGGTATTGCTCGACCGCGCAGCACCGCGTCGTTCTGCCTCGACCAACGGCGCGTCACTGTATCCGAGCAGATCCAGCCGGTCCGGATCGATCACCGGAATCCCGGCCTCGTTCAACTCCGCCGTGTCCAATCCGGGTGTCTCGGTGGCACTTCCAGCCTCGGCAAGCACGACCGTCGCGGCAGCGTCGGTGAGCACGAAGCGGTTCCGCTCCCACAGGTGCGCCGGATCGACGGACACGAAGGCGGCACCGGTCTTCGCGACCGCCCATACCGCCCGCACCCAGGACGTCGAGCGCGGAAGGGCGATCGCCACTACGGTTTCCGGACCGGCGCCCTGCTCGATCAGCATTCGCGCGCATCGATTCGACCAACGATCCAGTTCCCGATAGGTCAGGCGATTCCGCGCGTCGACAACCGCGAGCTGTTCCGGGAACTGCGCGGCCACGCGGGAGAGCATCTCGTTCAGCGTGCTCGCAGCAGGTCCGGCACCGCCGTCACCCCACTCCCGCAACAACTCCCGTTCGCCCGAATCGAGAACATCCAGATCACGCAATCCGACAGCGGGATCCGTCACTACCGCGTGCAGGATGCGCTGCAGCCGACGAGCCATCTGCGCGACGGTCGTTCGATCGAACAGTTCTGTGGCGTAACCGATGGTCACCGGGATATCGCCGTTCGGGTTCGGTATGTCGGCGACGGTGACGGACAGATCGAATCGTTCGACACTCGCACCGAGATTCATCGGCGTGACCTGAATTCCCGGCAGTTGTGCGGAGGCAGGATCCAGGTCGAGATTCTGGAAGGCCAGCATCACCTGGAACAGCGGATGATGCGCCTGGGTCCGGGGCAGATCGATGGCTTCCACCACGCGCTCGAACGGAATGTCCGCGTTGGCAAAGGCATCGAGATCCACCTGTCGAACCTGACCGAGCAAGTCCGTGAACGAACCGGCCTCGTCGATCCGCGTCCGCAACACCAACGTGTTGACGAACATCCCGACCAATTCGTCCAACGCCGCCGCACCTCGCCCCGCGATCGGCGTGCCGATCGCGATGTCCCCGGCACCGGACAACCGCGACAGTAGCAGCGCCACCGACGAGTGGACGACCATGAAGACCGTCACCCCATGGGCATTCGCCAGCTCGCCGATCCTGGCGAACAATCCGGCGTCCAGCACGAACGAATAGCTCGCGCCGTCGTGCGAGGCGAGCACCGGCCGCGAACGATCGGCGGGCAATTCCAGCCGATCCGGCAATCCCGCCAAATGCGTTGTCCAATAGGCGAGCTGACGCGTCAAGGTCGATTCCGGATCGGACTCCGCACCCAAAGTCGCACGCTGCCACAGCGTGTAGTCCGCGTACTGGACCGGCAACGGAACCCATTGCGGGGACTGTCCCGACCGGCGCGCCACGTACGCGGTCGACAAGTCCCGCGCCAGTGGCGCGATCGACCACCCGTCGGCGGCAATGTGATGGATCACCATCGCCAGCACGTACTCACCGGAACCGCTGTCCAGCAGGGTAACTCGCACCGGAAGCGCAGTCGACAAGTCGAACCCATGCCGAGTCGACGCCGTGACGGCAGCGTCGAGCTGTGCTGGATCCACCGACCGAACCTCGACGGTGACCACGGCCTGGTCGGCGGGGAGCACCCGCTGGAACGGTATCCCTTGCTCGTCGGGGAAGACCGTGCGCAGGCTCTCGTGCCGCGCCACCACGTCACCGATCGCGGCGATCAAGGCATCGGTGTCCAACGCACCGGTCAACCGCAGCACCAACGGAATGGTGTACGACCCCGACGCTCCGTGGAATCGGTTGATGAACCACATGCGCAGTTGCGCGAACGACAACGGCACCCGCTCGGGTCGCTCCCGAACCACCAACGCGGGCTCGGCCGAATCACCGGCACCGGCCGCCAATACCCGCGCCAACCGGGCGGGAGTCGGCGCCTCGAACACATCGCGCACGCCGATACGCACACCCGCTACCGCGGCCACCCGCGACGTCAACCGCATCGCCGACAGCGAATGCCCGCCCAGCGCAAAGAAATCGTCGTCCGCGCCGACCCGGTCGAGCCCGAGCACATCCGCGAATGCGTCCGCCACCAGCTGCTCGGCCGGCGTCGACGGCGCGCGGTAGGCCAGGCTGAGCTGTTCCGGCTCCGGCAAAGCGGCACGATCCACTTTGCCGCTCACGGTGAGCGGCAACTCGGGCAGCACCATGCACGCGTCGGGCACCATGTGCGCGGGCAGCCGATGCCTGGCAGCGGCCAGCACCTGCTGCGGGTCGAGATCGACGCCGACGAGATAGCCGATGAGTCGATCGGATGTCGCGTGCCGCACCACGATCGCTCGATGCACCCCCGGCTGCTCGGCGAGCACTGCCTCGATCTCACCGAGCTCGACCCGCTGTCCACGAACCTTGACCTGGAAGTCGTTGCGTCCCAAGAACTCCAAGTCACCCCGCGCGTTCCAGCAGACCAGGTCGCCGGTTCGGTACAGCCGGGAGCCGCTGCGACCGAACGGATTCGCGACGAAGGACGCGGCCGTCAGCCCTGGCCGGTTCGAGTACCCGCGCGCCTGCTGGATGCCGCCGAGATACAGCTCGCCGCGCACACCGACCGGCACCGGGCGCAGCGACGCGTCAAGGACGACCGCCTCGATGCCGCGGATCGGCCCGCCGAGGGTCACCGGCGCGGCGGGATCCATCGGATCGCTGATCGTGGTGACAATGACCGTCTCGGTCGGCCCGTACGCGACGTACAGCTCCCGCCCCGGCGCCCAAGCCGCCACCAGCTCCGCGGGTACCCGCTCGCCACCGGTGACGAGCACCCGCAGCGACGCCAACCCGGCGGGCGACATGGTCGCCAGCACACTCGTCGTCACGAAGGCATGCGAAACCCTGTGCTGCCGAATGATTTCCGCGAGGGACGCGCCACCGAAGATGTCCGGTGGCGACACCACCAACGCGGCCCCGTTCGGGTGCGCCATCAGCAGCTCCATCATCACCGCATCGAAACCCGGTGCCGATACCGCCAATACCCGCGCGTCCGCGTCCACGCCGTAACGCTCGCGCTGCTCGGCAGTGAAGTTCGCCAAGCCCTCATGGCTGACCACGACGCCCTTCGGGGTGCCTGTCGAGCCGGAGGTATAGATCACGTAAGCCGCGTGTCCCGGCCGGAGCGGGCGAACCCGGACCGCGTCGATCACCGCGGCCCCGGAAAACTCCTCGACGAGCGCGGGCAGATCCGGCCCGTCGAGCAGCACCCGATCGATCGTGCCCGGCACCGAGGCCACCGTGTCCGTCACCGACAAGGCAAGGCGCACCTCGGAATCGGCGATCATGCCGACGACCCGGTCCAGCGGATGGCGCGGGTCGATCGGCACGAAGGCCGCACCGGCCTTGGTCACCGCCCACAATCCGGCGAGGAACTCGATACCCCGGGGCATCACCAGCGCTACCGCGTCGCCCGGTCCGATGCCGCGGCTGATCAGTAAGCGCGCCAACCGGTTCGAATAGCTGTCCAGCTCACCGAAGCTCAGCGTCACCGCACCCGATATCACCGCGGGTGCGGCCGGGTCGAGGGCGGCTCCCGCGACCAGCAGATCCGCCAGCAGCCGTGGCGGCCGCGCCGGGCGGCCACGGACCGGCACCAGCCGAGCCCGCTCGGCCGCGGACAACATATCGATCGACTTCACCAAGACCGACGAATCGATGGTCATCGCATCCAGCACTCGCGCGAGCCGATCGGCACCGGCCTGAACCCACTCACGAGCGAATACCTCAGGCTGGTACTGCAATTGCGCCCGGAACGACTGTCCCTTGACGACTACCAACGCGAGCGGATAGTGCGCGGAATCGTTCGACCGCAGTTCTTCGACGCTCATGCCATCGATCGCCGCGGCCTGTGCCGCGAGGGCGGCCTCGTCGACGGGATAGGACTCGAACACCACGACGGTGTCGAAGATCGCCGAAACATCTAGTGCGGCATGGATATCGGCCAGGCCGATGTGATGATGTCCGAGCAAGCCCGACTGTTCTGCCTGTACTCGGTTCAGCACCGCGGCGATCGGCTCGCCCGGCTGGTAGCGGACCCGCACCGGGATGGTGTTGATGAACAGTCCGACCGCGGTCTCGATGCCCGGCAGCTCCGCGGGCCGCCCGGACACCGTCGCACCGAACACGACATCGTCGCGCCCGGTCAGATACCCCGCGACCATCGCCCACGCCACTTGGAACATGGTGTTCACCGTGACCCCGGCCGACGACGCAGCGGCGATCAGCCGGTCGGCGAGCTCGTGGCCGAAATCCACTGCGACAGAGCTCATTCGCGCTGCCGATCCGGCAGCCGCGGCGTGCGGCGCCAACAGCGTCGCCTCGGCGCCCTCGAGTGCCTGCCGCCAAACGTCAAGGGAGGCCGCTGGATCCTGTCGGCTGAGCCAGTCGAGGTAGGACCGATACGAACCCATCGGCTCGGCGATCGCGCCGTTCGGCGCCGCGTACACCGCAAGCAGCGTCTGCAGCAGCGACGGCATCGACCAACCGTCGAACAGCACGTGGTGATACGAGAGCAACAGCGTGTACCGATCCTCGGACACCGCGACCAGCGTGCAACGCATCAGCGGCGCCGTCTCGATGTCGAACGGCTCAGCCTTGTCCCGCTCCAGCACCTCCGCCAGCGCGGATTCGGGCTCCGCACGAAGGTCGACCTCGCGCCACGGCAACACCACGTCATCGTCAACGATCTGCACGCCGTCGCCTTCGGCGGTGGTACCGAACGCCACCCGCAAATTCGAATACCGCCGCAGCAGGGCGCCGACCGCGTGCCGCAGCCGGTCGGCGTCCACCGCGCCGGACAGCGTGATGGCGAGCTGCACCGCGTATACGTCCACCATCGACTCGGCCAGTCGGGCGTGGAACAGCAGACCGGATTGCAACGGCGACAACGGCCATACGTCGGCCAGGCTCGGGTAGCGCGCCTCCCACGTCACGATATCGGATTGTGTCGCCCGCACCAGCGGAAAGTCGGAGGGAGTATGTCCGCCTGCACGCGGATGGCGCAGCCTGCCGACGATGGCGCCCAGGGCGTCGACCCACCACTGGGCCAACTCATCGACCTCGGCCTCGTCGAGCACGGCTTCGAGGTAGCCGAAGGTGGCCGACAAGCGCCCATCGGTGACCACCGCCGTGATGTCGACGACCGCCGTCACCAGGACATGCAGGTCCTCGTCGGCTATCGGTGCGCCGAGTTCGTCGGTGACAGCGAACTCGGAAGTGGTTGTGCCGCTCGATGATCGGTTCGGAGACAGTTGGCCGAGATAGTTGAAGGCGACCTGCGCGGGCGGCGCGGCGGGCAAGGCCTGCGCCGTCTCCGGGTTGAGGTAGCGCAGCAGTCCGTAGCCGATGCCGTGGTCCGGGATCGCGCGCAGCTCCTCTTTCGCGCTCTTGACCGCCGTCTCGATCGCCGGTCCACCGGCGTAGGCGTCGTCGAGATCGATTCCCGTCAACGGGATCCGAACCGGATACACCGTCGTGAACCAACCGACCGTCGCGGTCAGGTCCGCACCCGCGAGGACCTGCTCTTCGCGCCCGTGCGCCTCCAACCGCAACAGCGTCGACGACTCCCGCACGCCGCGACCGGCCCGCCAGCGCTGCACGGCCACCGCCAGCGCGGCTACCAGCGCGTCTTGCACGTCACCGTGGAAAGCCGCAGGCACCCGAGTCAGCAATGCCTCGGTGATCTCCGGCGAAACCTGAACGCGCCGTATGCGTATCGCGCCCGCATCGCGAGCGGGGTCGACGGCCCGCGACCCGAGCAACGGGTCCGGCCCGTCGACGATCCGTTGCCACAGCGGCAGTTCCGCCACCCGACGCGGTGACCGTGCCTCCTCGATCATGCCGTGGGCCCAGCGCCGCATCGACGTCCCCGTCGGCGGCATCGACACCGCGCCGCCTGCGCGATACTGCTGCCACGCCGACATCAGGTCGGGCAGCATGATTCGCCACGAAACTCCATCCACCACAAGGTGATGCGCGAGGACAATGAGCTGACCGGCCTGTGCCGGGTCGGTGGGAACAACCCAAAGCACCTGCAGCACAACGCCATTAGCCGGAGCCAGTCTATTCAGCGCGGCATCGACCTCCGCCGCCACGAGCTGGCGGCGGCCCTTGGAATCGACGTCCGGCGCGATCACGATCGGGCGCACCAGCGACTCGACGTCTACCGTCCCGCTCGGCCGCGTCTCGAGCTGCCAGTCTCGGCCGTCGTGCCACAGCCGGGCCCGCAGCATGTCGTGCCGGTCGATCAACGCTGTCATGATGGCCGTCAAGCCCGCGCAGTCCAATCCGACCGGCGCCGTGAGCACCAGGGTCTGATTCAACCGCCGGAACCCGCCGTGCTCCACCATCCACCGAGCGATCGGCGTCAGCGGCAGCGCGCCGACACCACCGCCGGGCAGCTCCGCCAAAACCGTTGCCTGCTCCACCGATTCGGCCACCCGCGCCAACCCGGCCACCGTCCGCGCCTCGAACACCTGCCGCGGCGTGAACACCACACCGCGGTCCTTCGCCCGGGCTACCAGCTGAATCGACACGATGCTGTCGCCGCCCAAGGCGAAGAAGTCGTCGTCGGCTCCGACCTGGTCGAGCCCGAGGACCTGTGCGAATACCTCGGCCACAACCTTTTCGGTGGCGGTGGCGGGGGCCCGGTACGTCGTGGTCGCCCACTCCGGCTCCGGCAGCGCTCGCCGGTCCACTTTCCCGCTCGTGGTCAGCGGCAGCTCGTCCAGGACAGTGACGGTGTCGGGGACCATGTACGACGGCAATCGCCGCGCCGCGGCCGCCCGGATGGCGACCGGATCAGGGCGCTGGCCAGGAGCCGGGGTGAGATAGGCGGCCAGTCGCGCGGTCGCACCGTCGGCGACGGGGATGACGACGGCACGCAACACTTCGTCGAGTTCGGCCAGTACGGTTTCGATTTCGCCGAGTTCCAGGCGTTGGCCGCGAATCTTGATCTGGGAATCGGCGCGGCCGACGACGATCATCCCGGCGCCGTCCGGCAGCCAGCGCACCAGATCTCCGGTGCGGTACATGCGGGACCCGGCGGGCCCGAACGGATCGGCTACGAACGCCGCCGAGGTCGTGCCGACGCGGTTGAGGTATCCGCGTGCTACGCCAGGACCGGCTACGTACAGCTCACCGACCACACCCGGCGGCACCACATTCAGCCAGGCATCCAATACCAGCGAACGGATACCGGGAATCGGCTTGCCAATCGACACCGGTACTCCGGCAACCAGTTCCGCGCCGGTCACCCAGATCGTGGCCTCGCTGGGCCCGTACAGGTTGTGCACTGTCCGGGCGTCGCCGCCCGACCATTGCTGAACCAACGCGGGCGGACACGCTTCGCCGACCGTCATGAGCACTCGCAAATCATCGAGCTGCCGCGCGTCGAGCGTGGCCGCGACGGCCGGAGTCAAACACGCATGTGTCACACCCTCGGCGCGCATCAACTCCGTCAATGGTGGACCGGCGAAAACATCATTGGGAGCGACGATCAGCGCGGCGCCGACGGGTACGGCGAGCAGCAGCTCGAAGATCGCCGCATCGAAAGTGCGTGCGGCGACGGCCAATACGCGCGACTCGGTGGTCGACCGAAGGTCTCGGTGCTGAGCCGTGGCGATCGCGGCGAGCCCGGCATGGGTGAGTGCCACGCCTTTCGGTGTACCGGTGGACCCCGAGGTGTAGACGACGTACGCGGTATTGTCCGGCCGGATCGAGCTGAGCCGATCACTGTCCTCGATCGGGGCGGCATTCCATGCGGACAGGTCGAAGCCGTCCAGATCGAACACGACAATCCCGGGCACTTCCCATTCGCCTGCCACGGTGAGCAGCACGGCAGCCGCGCAATCGGCGAGGATGCCGCGATTGCGCGCCAGCGGCTGCGCCGGATCGATGGAGACGAATGCGGCCCCGGTCTTCGCGACCGCCCACACCGCACGCATCCAGGCCATTGACCGGGGAATAGCGATCGCCACAACGGTTTCCGTGCCGACCATGAGCTCGATCAGCGCCCGCGCACACCGATTCGACCACTCGTCGACATCCCGATACGTCCACTGCTGCCCCGCGTCCATGACCGCGGGCCGCGCCGCGAATTCCGCCGCGGCGCTGGCGAGCAGCTCGGGCAACAGCCGCAGCTGCGGGCCCGCGCCGCCGTCGCCCCACTGGCGCAACACCATTCGCTCGTCCGGCGTGAGCAGATTCAGCGCACGCAAGCCGATCGCCGGATCTGTCACCACCGCGCGCATAAGGTGCTGCAAGCGGCGAGCGAACGCGACGATCGTCGACCGATCGAACAGGTCCAGCGCGAAGCTGAGGGTGATCGGCACGTCGGCGGTGGTGCTGTCCGGAATGTCGGCGACGGTAATGGTGAGATCGAATCGTTCGACCCCGATGTCCAGGCTCCGCAGCGGCTCGACCTCGAGTCCGGGCAGCTGTGCCAACGCCGGGTCCAGGTCGAGATTCTGGAAGGCCAGCAGCACCTGGAACAACGGATGGTGCGCCTGGCTACGGGGTGGGTCGATGGCCTCGACGACTCGTTCGAAGGGAATGTCGGCGTGTGCGAACGCGGCCAAGTCCACCCGGCGGCACTGGTCGAGCAGGTCGGTGAACGAACCGCCCGCGTCGACCCGGGTTCGCAACACGAGCGTGTTGACGAACATGCCGATCACCCCGTCCAACGCCGACGCGCCGCGACCCGCGATCGGCGTACCCACCGCGATGTCGGCGCTGCCCGACAACCGCGACAGCAGCACCGCCACCGCCGCGTGTACCACCATGAACACCGTCACCTGATGGGTGCGCGCCACCGCGCCCAACCCGGCCACCGTCGCGGCATCCAGGGTGAACGAATATGCACCGCCACGCTGCGAGGCGACCACCGGCCGCGGCCGATCGGCAGGCAACTCCAATCGATCCGGCAAACCCGCCAAATGCTCTGTCCAATAAGTAATCTGGCGCGCGGCCAAACTTTCCGGATCGGACTCCGCGCCCAGCACCTCACGCTGCCACAACGTGTAGTCGGCGTACTGCACGGGCAACGGCACCCACTGGGGCGTCCGCCCCGCCCGACGGGCGGTGTAGGCCAGCGACAGATCACGCACCAACGGTGCTATCGACCATCCGTCGGCGACAATATGATGCAGCACGACGACGAGCAGATGGTCATCGGATCCACTGCACAGCAACGTGACTCGCCACGGCGGCCGCGCGGACACGTCGAATCCCTGCCGCACAATACTGGTAACCCGGTGGGTGAGCTCGGTCGAATCGACAGTATCCAGCGCGACCGCCGCAGCACCATCGATCGGCACGATCCGCTGGCACGGTATCCCCTTCTCGTCGGGAAATACCGTGCGCAGGCTCTCGTGCCGTGCCACCACATCACCTATGGCCGCGGACAACGCCGCCGCATCCAGTTGCCCGCGCAAACGCAGCACCATGGCAATGTTGTACGCGGGTGAGTCCGGCTCGAACCGGTTGATGAACCACATCCGAGACTGCGCGAACGACAACGGGATTCGGTCCGGCCGGTCGCGCGGTGCCAACACCACGCTCGGCTCTGCCGCGGTCTCGGCCCGCACCGCCAACGTTCCGGCCAATCGGGCGGCGGTGGGCGCGTCGAACACGTCGCGCACTTCGACCGCGATGCCCGTGGCCGTCGCCACGCGTGACGCCACCCGCGTCGCCGACAGGGAATGCCCGCCCAACTCGAAGAAATTGTCGTCGGCGCCGACCCGGTCGGCGCCGAGTACGTCCGCGAAGACCGAGACGACGATCTCTTCCAACGGTGTCGACGGGGCCCGATAGGTCGAGGTGATCAACTGCGGGGCGGGCAGGGCGCGACGGTCTACCTTACCGTTGGGCATCAGCGGCAGCTCATCGAGGATGACGATGGCGGCCGGAATCATGAACTCCGGCAACCGATCTGCCGTGAACTGCCGGATCTCGGCGACCAGATCTGCGATACCGGGATCGTTGACGTAGGCGCCCGGCGAATCCAGCGGACCCGCGCTCAGATAGATGTCGTCGAACACCGCGGCCTCGTCCGCGTCGCGGACGAGGACCGCGTCCATCCGGCCTGCCTGCGCCGCCCAGGTGACAGCGACCGTGAAGCCCAATTCCGTGCCGAGCGAACGGATTTCGTGCGGCAGCGCCGTCGTGGTGGTGCTGCCCAGGTCGAGATCGGCCACCCGCACGTGCTCGGCCGCGGTATCGACGCTTCGGGTGGCCGCAACGTCCAGAATCGTTCCGGTCTGCGGTATTCCGGTGATTCGCAGGCTGCAGGGCCGCTCGGCGACCAGCTGTGCGCGCAGTCCTCGCAGGTCACCGAATTCGGACCAGGGACGCTGTGGCAGTCCGGCAAGCGAACAAACCTGCGCGGGGGCCTTGTGCAGGACCACGTCGTAGCGGTAGCGCGTCAACTCGTTGTCGACCGGCGCGTACTTCAACTCGATACCCACCGCGGCTGCGCCGAAGACCTTGTCCCGCAACGCGAGGAAGAACTCGGGGGCGACCAGCAATTCCTGCTCGGCCGTCAGCGCGCGCCGCGCGCGCTCCCGCACCGCCGCCACGGTGTCGGCGTCCCCGCCGCCGGGCAGCTGTGTGCCGGTGGCGAACTCCCGCAGCAAGGTCAGGTTGCGGACGTCGCCGATGAACATGGCACCGCCGGGCAGCAACAGCCCCACTGCCTTGTCGATCACGTCCATCAGGTAGGCGGCGTTCGGGAAGTACTGTGCGACCGAGTTCAGCACCACCACATCGAATCGGTCCTGCGGCAGGCCTGAGATGTCGTCGGCGGACTGCACTCGCAGACGCACCCGATCGGCCCAGTCCACCGCCGATTCGTTCAGCCGTGATCGGAGATTTCCGATGGTCGCTTCGGAGAAATCGGTGCACCAGTACTCGGCGCACCGCGCTGCCAGTCGCGACATCAGCAATCCCGATCCGACACCGATTTCCAGCACCCGCACCGGCCGCAGGCCGAGAACCCGTTCGACTACCGCGTCCCGCCACTCCCGCATCTGTGCAACGGGAATCGGTTCTCCGGTGTAACTACTGTTCCAGCCGCCGAAATCGGCGTCCAACGCCATCGGCTCGGCGAATTCACGGCCGTCGCCGAGGTAGCTTTCCTTGCCCGCGTACAGGTTGTCGTAGACCTGTCGCCAATGGCCGACCAGCTCGGCCGCCCGGTCGCTGTCGGCGACGACCGTCGTTTCGCGATCGCGAACAACGTAGGCGACTAACTGCTTGTCGATCACAGCGGTAGTGTCGGCGGAGGCGAGAGCGCGGGCGACGACCACCGCGCGCGACACCGCCGGATGCGCAACCAAGGCCGCCTCGACCTCGCCGGGCTCGATCCGATATCCGCGCACCTTGACCTGATCGTCGGCCCGGCCCGCGAATTCGAGGACGCCGCCGCGGGTCCACCGCACCACGTCGCCGGTCCGGTACATCCGCTCGGCCGCGCCGAAGGGGCACGCCACGAACCGCTGCGCGGTCAACCCGAGCCGCCCGGCGTAACCCCGCGCCAATTGCGCTCCGGCTACGTACAATTCGCCCGCCACGCCAACCAAAACCGGGCGCAACCGCGAATCCAGCACGAACACCCGCACATTCGCCACCGGCGTGCCGATCGATATCCGTTCATCGGCAGACCACTGGTGCGAACCGAGGATCTCCTGGGTCGACACGCAGACCGTGTTCTCGGTCGGCCCATAGGCATTGGCGACATCGACACCGGGCCAGCGATCCCGGAAGCGCGCTACCGCGGCCGAACTCAGGGCGTCGCCACCGGTGACGACCTGACGCACCGGTGCGGCGTCGAGCTCGGCACCCGCGGTCGCGAGCAGTTCGAAGAGCGCGGTCGCCACGAACATTGTCGTGACGCGATGGCGGGATACCGTGCGCATCAGCGCGGAAAGGTCGAGCCGATCGGGTGGTGCGATGACGAGGGTCGACCCCGCCAGCAACGCAGGCCACAACTCATACGCCGACGCATCGAACGCCATCGACGAATGCAACAACACCCGCTCACCCGGACCACCAGGCCACCCATACACCGCCATATTCACCACACCGCGATGCTCGACAACCACACCCTTCGGACGCCCCGACGAACCCGACGTATAAATCACATACGCCGCATCATCAAGCGACAACATCGGCAGACCACCGCCTGATGATTCCTCCGCAACACAATCAACGTCATCCAGACACATCGACGCTCGCCGACCCAACGGCAGCTCCGCTTTCGCGGAAACCGTCGTCAGCACAAGCAACGGATCCGCGTCATCGAGAATGAATTCGATACGACCGGCCGGATACTCCGGATCAATCGGCAAATACGCACCACCCGCGACCACCACGGCCAGCACAGCGGTCACCAAATCCACCGACCGCGGCAACGCCACCGCCACCACCGAACCCCGGACCACACCCCGGCCTACCAGCACCCGCGCCAAAACATCTACCCGCCCGGCCAATTCGCGATACGTGAGGTGGCCGTCGGCATGCGCGACAGCGACCGCGTCCGGCGTGGCCGCTACCTGTCGATCGAACAGGCGCGCAACGGAGGTCGCCGCCGGCAACGGCGCCGCGGTGTCGTTCCAGGTCCGCAGCAACCGACCGCGTTCGTCGGGCGCGAGAATATCTATCTGACCGAGGCGGATTCCTGGGTCTGCGGTGACAGTGCCCAGGAGCCGCAGGTAACGCGCGGCGAGGTCCACCACGGAATCGCGATCGAACAGGTCGGTGGCGTATTCGATCCGGCCCGACAGCGCCGGGGCCGCGTTGTCAGCGGGATTCACCCGTTCGACCACATCGACGTGCAAGTCGAATTTCGCGGTGCCGGTTGTCGCCGGAATGATCTCGACATCCAGCTCCGGCAGCCGCAGCTCGGGCAACAGGTTGTTCTGCAAGGCGAACGACACCTGAAACAGTGCGTGGTACGCGGGAGAACGCGTTGGTTGCAGCAATTCGACCAGCCGCTCGAAGGGCGCGTCCTGATTCTCGTAGGCGGTCAGGGCCTTTCGGCGGACCTGGTCGAGCACCTGCTCGAAACGAGGGTTACCGGAAAGGTCAACCCGCAACACCCACGTATTGACGAAGAAGCCGATCAAGTCGTGCGTCGCCTCTTGGGTGCGTCCCGCGACGGGACCGCCGATACAGATGTCCTCGCCCGCGCCGACCTGCGACAACAACACCGCAAGCGTCGACTGCAACAGCATCGACACTGTCACTTGGCGATCGTGGGCGAGTCGATACAGCGCCGCGCACAATGCTGGCTCGAAGGCGAACTCGATCACATCGCCGCGGTTGCTGGCGATCGGCGGGCGCGGGCGGTCCGTCGGCAGCGTTATCGGCTGCGGGGCGTACGCCAGTTCAGTTGCCCAATAGCGCAATTGCGTCGCCAATACACTGCCCGGATCGGACTCCGCGCCCAGCGTCGCCCGCTGCCACAGCGCGAAGTCCGCGTACTGCACCGGCAGTGGCGCCCACCGCGGTGCCTGTTCCTGTCGACGCGCGGTGTACGCGGCAGAAAGGTCCCGCACGAACGGCGCGATCGACCAACCGTCCGCGGCGATGTGATGCAGCACCAACACCACGATGTGATCATCGAACCCGTTGCGCAACAACGTAACTCGCAACGGTGTCGCCGACGAGACATCGAATCCGCGCCGCACCAGGCCGGCCAGGGTCGGCTCGAGCTCACAGGGCTCGACCGTACTCGTCTCGATCCTCGGCGCGGCCAGCTCGACCGGCAGAATCCGCTGGAACGGCACCCCGTCCGCATCCGGGAACACGGTGCGCAGGCTCTCGTGCCGCGCCACCACATCCGTCAACGCCGCGGCCAACGCCGCCTGATCGAACGGCCCGCGCAATCGCAACACCATCGGAATGTTGTAGGCCGGTGAGTCCAGTTCGAATCGATTGATGAACCACAGCCGGGATTGGGCGAACGACAACGGCATCCGCTCCGGACGCTCTCGCACCACCAACGCCGGTCGTGCCGGGTCGAGGTCGGCCCTGCGTTCGGCAAGCGCCTGCGCCAGCCGAGCGGGGGTGGGGGCCTCGAACACATCCCGCACGCCCACCTCGATACCGAGCACCGCGCTCATCCGCGCGGCCACCCGCATCGCCGACAACGAATGTCCGCCCAGCGCAAAGAAATCGGCATCGGCCCCGACGCGGTCCACCCCGAGCACCTCGGCGAACACGGTGACGACGATCTCCTCGGCCGGCGTCGACGCGGCGCGATGGTCCGCGACGGCGAAGGTCGGCGCGGGCAACGCGCGACGATCCACCTTGCCGTTAGGCGTCAACGGAAGGCTGTCGAGTACGACGATCGCCGACGGGACCATGTACTCCGGCAGCCGATCCGCGACGAAGCGTCGAATATCGTCGGTGCGAACGGCTTCTTGCCGCGCCGCGTCCGCTCGATCGAGCACGACGTACCCGACCAGCCGCTTGTCCATGACGCTCACCGAATCCGCGGCATCGATCGCACGCGCGATCACCACCGACTGCGACACCAAAGGGTGTGCGGTCAACGCCATCTCGATCTCACCGGGCTCGATCCGGTACCCGCGCACCTTCACCTGTTCATCGGCACGAGTAACGAATTCGAGCACACCCGCTCGGGTCCACCGGACCACGTCACCAGTCCGGTACATGCGCTCACCGACGCCGAACGGACAAGCCGAGAAGCGCTCCGCGGTCAGGCCCGGACGATGCCGATACCCACGCGCCAGTTGCACTCCGGCGACATACAATTCGCCCGCGACACCCACCGGCGCCGGCCGCAACCGCGAATCCAGCACGTATACCCGCATATTCCCCACGGGTGCGCCGATCGGCACGCTGGCCCCACTCGCCAACTCCGGCGAATCGGGGATCTCATAGGTCGATACGCACACCGTATTCTCGGTCGGCCCATAGGCATTGACCACATCGATCCCCGGCCACCTGTCACGGAAGCGCGCGACCGCGACGGGTCGCAACGCGTCACCCGCGGTGACCACTCGGCTTACCGAGTCGAGCGTCAGTTCCGGACCTGAGCTCGCCACTATCTCGAACAGCGGGGTCGTCACGTACAGCGCGGTCACGCGATGCCGGGATATGGCCCGGTTCAGCTCGGCGATATCCGATCGGCCAGGCGGTGCGATGACGAGGGTGGACCCCGCCAGCAACGCGGGCCACAACTCATACGCCGACGCATCGAACGCCATCGACGAATGCAACAACACCCGCTCACCCGGACCACCAGGCCACCCATACACCGCCATATTCACCACACCGCGATGCTCGACAACCACACCCTTCGGACGCCCCGTCGAACCCGACGTATAGATCACGTACGCCGCATCAGCAGGCGACAACACCGGCAATCCGAACGACTCATCCTCGAGATCCACAACATCCAGGCACAACGACGCCCGCCCACCCAACGGCAAGCCCGCACCCACAGCGGCCGTCGTCAACACCAGCGACGGATCAGCATCACCCACAATGAACTCGATACGGGCAGCCGGATACTCCGGATCAATCGGCAAATACGCACCACCCGCCACCACAACCGCCAACACAGCGGTCACCAAATCCACCGACCGCGGCAACGCCACCGCCACCACCGAACCCCGAACCACACCCCGGCCCACCAACACCCGCGCCAAAACATCCACCCGCACAGCCAATTCCGCGTAGGTCAGCGCCTCGTCGCCGAACCGCAGTGCGACCGCGGCCGGTGCCGATTCGACGCGCGCGCGGAACGCCGCCACGATCGTGGTCTCCGTCACCGTGCTCTCGGACCGCGAGTTCCACTGCGTCAGCAGCAGTTCGCGTTCGGCATCGGCCAGGAGATCGATATCGGCAATCGCTTCCGACGGATCAGCGCTCACCGCGCGCAGCACCCTGAGGTAGCTGTCGGCGATGCCGGTCACCGTTGCGCGGTCGAACAGGTCGGTGGCGTATTCGATCCGGCCGATCAGCACCGCGGGAGTCGCTGTACTGCTGGAGATTTCGAGCAGGTCGAAATGCAGGTCGACCTTGGCGCTTCCGGTGGAGACAGGGAGGAATTCGGCAACCAGGTCGGGCAGCTCGAGGGCGGGCAGGCCATCGTTCTGCAGCTCGAGCGACACCTGGAACAGCGGGTTGTAGGCCGTCGACCGGGCCGGATTGAGCAGTTCCACCAGCCGCTCGAAAGGCGCGTCCTGATTCTCGTAGGCGGTCAACGCCTTACGACGGACCTGGTCGAGCACCTCCTCGAAACGCGGGTTACCGGACAGATCCACCCGCAGCACCCACGTATTGACGAAGAACCCGACCAACTCCCGCAGCGTCTCCTCGGTACGCCCGGCAACCGGACCGCCGATCGAGATATCCGCTCCGGCGCCGAGCCGCGACAACAGCACCGCGAGCGCCGCCTGCAACACCATCGACGCGCTGACCCTGCGCTCACGAGCGAGCCGGGACAGCGCCTCGCGCAGCGGTGCGTCGACGGTGAATTCGACGACGTCACCGCGGTTGCTCAGCACCGGCGGGCGCGGCCGATCGGTCGGCAGCGACACCGGTTGGGGCGCGTCGGCCAATTCCGTTTCCCAGTAACGGTATTGAGCCGCGAGCGCACTCTCCGCGGCGGACTCCGAATCCAGGAGTTCGCGTTGCCACAATGCGTAATCCGGGTATTGCACCGGCAGCGGGCTCCATCCCGGCTCCTGTCCCGCCCGCCGTGCCGTATAGGCCATCGACAGATCCCGCAGCAACGGCGCCATCGACAAGCCGTCCGCGGCGATGTGATGCACCACCAACACCATGACGTGCTCGGCATCACCGCACCGAAACACAGTGGCCCGCAGGGGCATATCTACCCGCAGGTCGAATCCGCGCCGAACCCGCTCGGCCACCGCGTCGGCCAGGCCGCCCGGATCCACCGCGGTCACCTCGAGCACCGGCGCGCTCGCCACCACCTCCTGACATGGCACCCCGTCCAGCTCGGGATAGCGGGTCCGCAGCGCTTCATGGCGCGCGACCACCGCACCGAGCGCCGCCGTCAACGCGTCGGTATGCAGCGAGCCGATCAGACGGAATACCAACGGGATGTTGTAGGTCGGCGAAGCGGGATCGAACCGGTTGATGAACCACATGCGTAACTGCGCGAACGACAACGGAATTCGCGCCGGCCGCGCGCGGGCAACCAGCTTCGACCGCACCGGACCGGTCTCGCGTGCGGTGAGCACCCGAGCCACCGCGGCGGGTGTTGGCGCGTCGAAGATGTCTCGCACACCGACCGCACGGCCGGTCACCTCCGCCAGTCGGGCCGCGACCCGCGTCGCCGAGATCGAATGCCCACCACGCGCGAAGAAATCGTCGTCGACACCGACGCGGTCTACCCCGAGCGCTTCGGCGAACGCGGCGGCGACAATCTCCTCGAAGGGTGACGATGCCGCGCGGTAAGTCGCAACCAGTCGCCGCGGTGCAGGCAACGCGCGGCGATCCACCTTCCCGCTCGAGGTCATCGGCAATGCGTCGAGAACCGTGATGGTCTCGGGGACCATGTACGGCGGCAGCCGTCGCGCCAGTGCCTGCCGGACCGTGTCCACATCAATGGCGCGTCCCGGCGCGGCGGTGAGATAGGCCGCGACCCAAGCCGTTTCGGTCTGCCCGCCGACGGCGGCGACGATGGCGTGCCGCACCTCGTCCAGCCCGGACAGCGCGACCTCGATCTCGCCGAGTTCGACGCGCTGGCCGCGAATCTTGATCTGCGCGTCCGCGCGGCCGACGAAAACCAGTGCCGCGCCATCGGTACCGCTCAGCTCCCAGCGCACCACGTCTCCGGTGCGGTACATCCGCGCACCCGCCGGACCGTCCGGATCGGCTACGAACGATGCCGCGCTCAACCCGACCCGGCCGAGGTAGCCGCGGGCCACACCGGGACCGGCCACATACAACTCCCCCGCCACACCGGGTGGCGTCGGCCGCAGCCACGCGTCCAGCACCGCAAGCCGGACTCCCGGTATCGGCGCACCCAGCGACACCGCATCGCCTGGACGCAGCGCCGCACTGGTGACCCAGATCGTGGTCTCGCTCGGCCCATACAGGTTGTACAACAGACGAATACCGGCGGTGTCGCTCCCCGACCATTGCCGCGCCAGCGCGGGCGGGCACGCGTCGCCTGCCACCATGAGTACTCGCAAATCATCGAGTTGCGTCGCATCGAGTGTGGCCGCGACGGCCGGAGTCAAACACGCATGTGTCGCACCCTCGGCACGCATCAACTCCGTCAGCGGCGCTCCGGCGAAAACATCACTGGGAGCGACGATCAGCGCCGCACCGACCGATAGCACCGACAGCAGCTCGAACACCGCCGCGTCGAAAGTGCGGGCGGCAACGGCCAATACCCGAGAGTCGCTGTCGAGCCGATACTGTCGGCCCAGGGTGCCCGAGACTCCGGTCAGTCCCGTATGGGTGACGGCAACACCTTTCGGTGTGCCCGTCGAACCCGAGGTGTACACGATGTAGGCGGTGTTGCCGATTCGCACCGCAGCGCGTCGATCCGCCTGGACGATCGGGGCAGCGCTGCACTCCTCCAGGTCGAGCCGGTCGATATCGACGACTCGGATCCCGTCCGATCCGATTGTCTCCGAGCTGGTTTCGCTGCAGGTGAGCAGGATCGCCGCCGGGCAATCGGCGAGGATGAACCGGTTCCGTTCGACCGGATGGGCGGGATCCACGGTCACGAACGCGGCCCCGGTCTTGGCGATCGCCCATACCGCACGCACCCATGCCGCCGAGCGCGCAATGGCAACCGCCACCGCGGTTTCCGGCCCCGCACCGCAGTCGATCAATGTCCGCGCGCACCGATTCGACCACTCATCCAGCTCTCGGTACGTCCACGCGCGCCCGGTGTCGCGCAGCGCGAGCCGATCCGCGTGCGCCGCCGCGGCCCGAGACAACATGTCGGGCAACGTGACTTGCGCGGGACCCGAACCACCGGCACCCGACTCCCGCAACAACCGCTGCTCGTCGGGCTCGAGCAATGCCACGGAGCGCACCGAGATCCCGGTGTCCGTGAGCACGCTGCGCAAGAAGCTGTCGAGGAACCGCGCGAACCGCCGGTGGTGGTAGGCGACCTGGTCGGATGTGTACGCGCTGGGGTTGGCGAAGAAATCGACCCTGGTGCTCTCGCCGCCGACGGCCGGATAGACATTCACCGAGAGATCCGGCACCAGGCCCGGGGTCAATACCCGCAACCGGCCGGTGATGTCGCCGAGGACGATCTTCGTATCGAGGATCATCAGGTCGACCATCGGCCCCGCCGCCTGCGGAAGATGGCGGGCGGCCACCGATTCCGCGTCTTCGAGCATGTCCTCGTGCCGGTAGCGTTGCGCGCGAAGGACATCCATCAGCGTGCGCTGTGTCGCCGCGAGGAGCGAGCCGATGGTGCGTTCGGGGGTCACGGTGATCCGGAACGGCACGATGTTGGCGGTCATCCCGCCGGAGCGGCTCATCGCCGCCGTCACCCGCGCGGACACCGGCAAGCTCAGCACCACATCGTCGGAGCCGGTCATCCGCGCCAGGTACAAACCGAACGCGGCGAGGATGAATACGGCCGGTCCGACCGATCGGGTCGTGACGGCGGTACGGAGCGCGCTGTCGGTTTCGGCGCACAGCACAGCGCTCACCGACAGGGGATGCTCGTCGGCGAGCGCGACCCGATCGGTGAGGGTCACCGGCTCGGGCAGCTCTGCCACATACTTCGACCAGAACACCCGATCGTCGTCGAAGCGTTGCGAGGCACGATACTGCGCGTCCGCGGCGACGATCTCGCCGAGCGATCGAATCGCCTGGCCCCCAGGCTCCGTGTTGTCCAGCGCAGCCGTGTAGAGCAGCGCGCTTCGAGTGAGGATGTTCAGTGCGGCGATTCCGTCCAGCACGATGTGATGGGCGCGCAAGTACCAGAACCACCGGCGCTCGGCGACCCTTACTATCGCGCCCATCACCACCGGGCCATGCGGCAGGTCGATGGGTGCGCGGTAGTCGCCGTGCATCCAGTCCAGCGCCGCGGCAACAGGATCGGGCGCCGAGGTGCAATCCAGTTGCTGCACTGCGCTATTGGCGGTGTCGTCCACCACTTGCCGCGGCTGTCCGTCCACCTCGACCACACGCACGCGACTGACCTCGAACTCGTCGAGCGCCTGCGCGAACGACGCGGTCAGCAGCGCGGTGTCGAGCTCACCGGCGAGCTCGACGTATAACGCGTTCGACACCGGCGTGGCGCCGGCCAACTGCTGCAGCAACCGAATCGCCCGCTGTGCCGCGGTCAGCGGATAGGAGGGCGGGTGGCTGTCGCGGGCATGCAGGGGTGAACGTTGGTCGGGCATCCCGCCTCCTGAAGATCCGAAGCTCAAAGAGAACGTGCTTTGTTCGCGAGGGTGGCCAGCGACGCGAGACCGTCGAGCACGGTCGACTCGGCCACGCCGAAGTCGATGAGGCAGGCGATCTCGTTCGCGCCCGCTCGGTGCAGGCTTTCGACCATCGGCAACGCCGAATCAGGGGTGCCGAACAGTCCATTGGTTCGGTAGTAGCGCTCGAAGGCGAAGTCCAGCACCTTGTTTCGCGACCTGTCGTCCAATGCGTCGAGCGCCTCTGCGCCACGGCGCCACAAATCGACAGAATCGGCAAGGTAACTCCTGAACGGTCCCTGCACCGTCTGCCGCACCGCGGCGTCGTCGTCACCGACGAAGGTGTGCAGCATGACCGTGACCTTGCCGCCATCGGCGTCGTGGCCGTGCCTGGCTCGCGCCTTGCGATAGGCGGTGATCTTGTCCGCCAGTTCGTCGACGCTTTGAAAGAGCAAGGCGGTCAACACGTTAGCGCCGAGTTCACCCGCCATCTCGAAGCGCTCGACTCCCCCGCTACAGGTCACCCAGGCGGCGAGGTCCTGCTGGATCGGCGTGGGAAAGATGCGCACCGATCGCGATTCGCCCACGCCGTTCGGCAACGCGATCGACTCGCCGCGCCACAGCTGCTGGACGCTGCGCATACCGGCGCGTGTGACGTCGACCCTGGCGCGGTAATTGTGTTGCGCCAGCACGAAATCGTCGGGATTCCAGCCGGTGGCGAACGCGACATCGACCCGGCCGTCCGACAGATTGTCGACCACCGACCAGTCCTCGGCGACCCGCACCGGGTTGTGCAGCGGCAGCACCACACTGCCCGCCCTGATCCGCACCCGCTCGGTGATCGCCGCCAGTGCCGCGCCGAGGACGGCCGGATTCGGGTACAGGCCGCCGAACTTGTGGAAATGCCGCTCCGGCAACCAGATCGAGGTGAAGCCGTGCGCATCGGCGAAGCGGGCGCTGTCGAACAACAGCCGGTAGCGCTGCGCACCGGAACGCTCTGCGTCGCTGGCGAAGAAGAACAGGCCGAACTCGACACCCGAGCCGATCGGGCAGGACCGCGCGATCGAGCGGCTCGGCGCGTCGACGACACCGGCGCTCGGATCACGGTGTTTGGCAACCTCGTCGACCAAATCGGCGACGCACAGGTCGGCGTAGATGTCCTCGGCGGACATCTCGATGCCGAATCGGTCCTCGAGGATCGTCAACAGCTCGGCGGCCTTGACCGAATCCAGGCCAAGCGCGGTGAGCGGTGTCCGGGGGTCGACGGATTCGAGGCCGAGGCGCTGCTTCGCCCAATCCAGGAAAAACGTCGCGGTATCGCTGCGCTCGCTCATATGGCCCTCGATTCGGACTCGTTGGCGTACAAGTGACGTAAGTGCGCTCGGCGGATCTTGCCGCTGGTCGTTTTCAGCACCTTGCCCTTGTCCACGAAGATCACTCGATGCAGCGCTACGGCGTGGTCGCGACTGACCGCGGATCTGATCGACGCCTCCAGCGCGGCGACGCCGTCGTCCGCGATGTCGTCATCGAGCTCCTGCACGACGATGAGCCGCTCCTCGCCGTTTATCTCGGTCGACAACGCGGCGCAGCCACCACGGCGCAGTCCCGGATGCGTGGATTCGATACTCCATTCGATATCCTGCGGGAACAGATTGCGTCCGTTGATGATCATGACCTCTTTGAGCCGCCCACACACAAAGAGATGCTCATCGACCACGAATCCGAGATCGCCGGTACGCAGATAAGGTGTTCCGCCCTCATCGGCGATCTCTGCCGAGAATGATTGCTCGCTCTCCTCGGGTTTGTTCCAGTAGCCCGAAGTAACACTCTCGCCGCACAGCCAGATTTCGCCGACCCGCCCCGTCTCCGGACGCCGAAGGGTCTCGGGATCGATCAGCGCCACGGTGCCCGCCCCAACCGGCCCCAGATCGACCAGTTCTCGGCCGTTCGGCTTTTCCACGACGACACCCTTTTCCAGTTCGTCGCTCGCGAACGAACGCGTGCGCAGCCCCGAGCCGACCGGTCCACCGCTCACATACAACGTCGCCTCGGCGAGGCCGTAGCCGGGGAAGAAACTCTGCCTGCGAAATCCGCTCACGGCGAATTTATCGGCGAACTTTCGCAGCACGATCGGATTGACCGGCTCGGCTCCGACGAAGGCAACGTCCCACTGCGACAGATCCAGCTGCTCAGCCTCGGTGGGCGATACTCGCTCGGCGCAGATTCCGTAGGCCAGATTCGGCCCGCCCGCAGTGGTATTCGTGTTTTCCGCTATCTCATTCAACCAGCTGAGCGGATTACGCAGAAACGTCAGCGGTGACATGAGCGTCGCGGGGTACCCGGCGAAAAGTGGCGAAAGAATGCCCAAAATCATGCCCATGTCGTGCGACGGCGGCAGCCAGTGCACGGCCGAGCTGGCCTCGGTGTGCCCGAAGGCGCGCCGTTGGCACTCGAGGTTGTGCATGAGGTTGCGGTGGCGCACCACCACCCCCTTCGGGCTGCCGGTGGAACCCGAGGTGTACTGCAGGTGCGTCACGTCGTCTGCCGAGGGCGGCGGCGTGTCGAGCAGTTGCCGGGAGCTATTGCCCGGGGTGGCCGCGCTGTCGATGATCTTCTCGTCGGGCCAACCGAGCAGGTCACGGGCCACCGACGTGGCCGACTGCGGCGCGATGACGGCAACGGCGCCACTGTCGCGCGCGATCGCCGCCACGGTCTCGGAATGTCGTTGCGAGGTCGGCACATACAGCGGCACGGCGACGCGCCGGATCAGCAGGCAGGCGAAAAACGCGTGCACCATGTCGAGACTCGGCGGGCAGAGCAGCAGGATTCGATCGCCCGGCGCACTGACTTCCCGCAACCTGGTCGCCAAGCCGATCACTCGGTCCAATAGAAGTGCGTAATCCTCGACTTCGCGATTACCGCGACCGTCCAGAAAGGTATAGCCGACTCGCGTGGGTTGTTCGATAGCGCGACGCACCAAGATGTCCGCCAGAGTCGACGGACGCTGCGATATGTGTTCGTAACTCATCGACCTTCGACCTCCCAAGTCAGCAATAGCCACACCGGACGAACGACATTCAGGCCTGCGGAAAACACCCTTGCGGGTGCGGAGACGCTCCGCGCGCAGCACATCCTCGCACAGATCCGATCGACCGAGCGTCGCTCGAAGTTCCCACGCCGTAGAAGGACTCGGACATCAGAACTCTGGCGCGAGGGTCCGCATCTTCATCACCAAGCGACTGCTTCTGGCACTGGTCAGTTGTCTTGAAAGTCTCGGAAAGCGTTGCGTCAGCGGCACGGTGGGACAGTTGGACGTATCGGACTGATGCGTGTCACTGCGCTCCTTTCCTAGTGAGGCGCAACGGCAGTGGTCGAGTGTTCCTCCTAGTTCGTCGCCGCGAGTGTCGCGGATGGGTCGAGGAATGTGCCGACCGCGGAAAGCCGCGATCGGCGGCCACTGCAAGAGTCAGAATCGGCGATTTGGTCGCGAAGCACACGTCGACGTCATAGTCCCGCTACCCGATGGCGTGTCGTGACTGCTGTTATCCGATCGTTGTCGAGACGTCGGCGCAATTCCGTAGGCGATGGAGCGAATAATTAGCGCAGATATTTCACAATTCGCGATGTTCCAATGGATTTCAGGCTCCATGATGTCCAGTGAGTAAATCGTCACGCATATCAAATTCGCATCGAATCGCAGGATTGATTCTCCATAAGGACCAGCCTCAGCGGGCTACCGAGCTCTACCCGACAACTGGGGAGCCACCGGCGCCAGGCCGCGAGGAGCGCTATCATCGCCAGTTTCCTTATGACACAAAGGATCCCGCCTACCTGGCATCGCGCCAGCCGGGCGCGCAGGCCCGGCCCCTTGCCTGGTCACCAACCGCGGCCTATCGTCTTTGTTACTTCAAAGCTCGAAATGTCTTCGCTGGCACTGTGTTTCACGCGGTGTCGCGTGACGCCGAGCGTCGGCGGCCCGTCTGCGGCGAAGCCTTTCTAGCACGCCGTCCGCTGCCCACCGGCACACGGCGCGAACCCCGCACACCCCGGCTCACCCTGTTTCCCACGAGGAGATCCAGATCATGACCATCCACCAGTCTCCGGATAACGACGCCGAGCTCCCCCAGGCGATTACCCGAAAACGCCTGCTGCAACTCGGTTTACTGGCGGTACCCGCCGCCGCGGCACTGACCGCCGGTGCGGCGACCAGCAGCGGTAACCCCGGCGAAGCCCCGCGGGCCCTGCCGGACGATCTGCAGCCGACCCCCGCCTGCCACGACGGGGACGCGGCCACCGTCGCGCAGACCGAAGGCCCCTACTTCAAGCCGGACTCGCCGCTGCGCAGCGATCTGGTGATCCCCGGCGCGCCGGGCACTCGGCTGACGGTCAGCGGCTACGTGTTCACTCGCTCCTGCCGACCGGTGGACAAGGCGCTGCTCGACTTCTGGCAGGCCGATGATGCTGGCGCCTATGACAATTCGGGATTCGACTGGCGTGGACATCAGTACACCGACGCGAGTGGCCGATTCAGCCTGTCGACCATCGTGCCGGGTCTGTACCCGGGTCGCACCCGGCATATCCATGTCAAGGTGCAGGCACCCAACCAGCGGGTGCTCACCACTCAGCTCTATTTCCCCGGTGAGCCCCGCAACAACACCGATTCCATCTTCGACCGTCGGTTGCTGATGACGGTCCGCGCCGTGCCCGCGGGGGAGGAAGGGACGTTCGACTTCATCCTGAACTTCCGCTGACAAGGGGGCGGACCGTGGTCGAATCAACTGTGCCTCAGATGATTTCGACGTTCATCGTGTAGGAGGCGTCGTCCTGCGGCGACGTGAGCGTCACGTGGTACTTGCCCGTCTGCGGGAGCCGGAGCTGGCTCCAGGTGTTGTCCCGGCAGATCACCTGGCCGTCGGGTGCCGCGATGTCGAAGCGCGCCGTGCCGGACGCGGAGGTGTAATGCGAGATGAGGTCGGTGGTCATCTGCTGACCGGCGCGCGCGTCGAGCACCCAGACGTCGGTGTAGCCGCGGTTGATGTAGCCGGTCACGGTGCCATGGTCGGTATTCGGCGCGAACTTGATCTCGGTGTAGACGCCGCTGGCACTGGCAACGCTGGCGCCCGCGGAGACGGCGAAGAACGCCGCCGCGATCGTAACCATGGCGAAGGCCACTTTACGGAAGGTGGTGAGACTGGCAGTCATGGTGTTCCCGTTTCTCGATGCAATGAAAGTTGGTACGCCACAAAGATTGCCGCCCCACACTCAGCAGTATCTATCGGTCCACCAACGGCGAACCGGACCGCCGTTGGTACGCCATCGGCTTGACTGGGCTGGTACCGTATCCTTTGTATACAACGGATGCGAAGGGTGTGGTGTGGTTTACGAGGACATACGTGAGCTGATCGTGGTCGGGGTGTTTGCCGCGGGGCAGGCGGTCGGGGAGCAGGAGTTGTGCGATCGGCTCGGTGTCAGTCGCACACCGGTGCGGGAAGCGTTGCGGCGCTTGGAAAGTGACGGTTTGGTGCGTGCCGCGCGCCGGGGTGTCACGGTGGTCGACCTGGATCGCAAGGCACTGCGTGACGCGTACCTGATGCGGGCCAGCTTGGAGGCACTCACCGCGGAACTGGCCGCACAGCGTCAGCGGGCGGGTGAGCTGTCCCCTGCGTCGCTGCGCAAGCTCACCGAACACGCCGATCTGGCTGACGCGGCAACCCGCGCGGGCGATCTCGCCGCCGGTGTCGAGCACAATCGGGCCTTCCATCGCCACATCGCCGAACTCGCCGATATCCCACTGGCGTTGGAGGTACTGGACCGGATCTGGGATCGGATCATCGTGTCCACTCGCACATCGCTGAACGCGCCACCGAGACCCGCGCGCGTGGACGATCAGCACCGCCACCTTATCGCCGCGATCACCGCGGGCGACCCGAACGCGACTGCCGCACAAGCCCGCGACCACGTCTTGGCCACGATGTCCGTCGTGGCCGAACCCGAGCAGGGAGCGACCAGTTGAGCAAGGAACACAGTTACCAGGTGACAGTGCGGTGGACCGGGAACGCGGGAACCGGCACCTCCGGCTACCGCGACTACAGCCGCGATCACGACATCCTCGCCGAGGGCAAGGATCCGGTGAAAGCCACTGCCGACCAGGCTTTCCTGGGCACCGCGGACCGGTGGAACCCCGAAGAGCTGCTGGTCGCCGCGCTGTCGCAGTGCCACATGCTCACCTATCTCGCCCTGTGCTCCCGCGCGGGCGTCCTGGTCACCGGCTACGCCGACTCGGCCAGCGGCGTGATGCGGGAGGACCTCGGTGGCGGGGGCCGCTTCACCGAGGTGGTGCTGCGGCCGGAGGTGACGGTCGCCGATCCGGGTATGCGCGAGCAGGCGATGGCGTTGCACGAGCAGGCGCACAAGTTGTGTTTCATCGCCAACTCGGTCAACTTCCCGGTCCGCCACGAGCCGGTGGTGCGCTGACTATCGCGAATCTTCCTACCGGGCGCGCGAATTCGACGCTCGGTGCGCCAAGGTCAGTGTGACGATGGGGATGCGGGCTCCTGTCTACCGACCGAGCTTCGTCCGGGCAGTTGGGCGAGGACCTCGAGAATCCGCTGCCAGGCGTCATCGGACGCGCTCGCGTCGTAGCTCGCGGGGCGGTCTTCGCACAGGAAGCCGTGCTCGGCCTGGGGATAGACGGTCAGTTCATGCCGCACTCCCCCTTGCTGGAGGCGCTGGCCCAAGCGCTGCCACTCGTCTGCGGTGATCAAGAAGTCCTGTCCGCCAACGAGCCCGACCAGCAGCGTGTCATGCTCGGCAAGAGCCGCCGCGCCCGCGGGCGTCAGGGGCGGTTCGGGCTCGGCCAGCGGGATGCCACCGTCCAGAGTCCAACCGCCGTAGCAGCTGATGACAGTGTCGAGCGGCAAGCGGGTGGCGGCGAGGACGCCCAAGTGGCCGCCGAGGGAGAACCCGGTGAACGCGCGAGCGGGCCCGGCCCCCAATTCTTTACCCGCGGCAAAGGCCGCTTCGGTATCGGCACTAACTCCCTCACGCGTCAGGTGACCCAGCAGTCGGAATCCCTCCTTGCGTCCGGCATCGTCGTAGCCGAGGTCGGCGTGGCGGGCCGTACGCCAGTAGAAATCGGGAGCAATCGCCGCGTAGCCGGCTGCCGCAAGCCGCTCGCACACCTTCCGCACCCAGGCAGTGACGCCGAACAGTTCCATGCCGACCACCACGGTCGCCGCGGAAGCCCCCTCCGACGGCACGGCCGCATACACATCGAGCCCATCGGACAGGCGCGTCCAACGAGCGGAAACCGGTACAAGATTCGACATGGGGCTCCCCGAACAAGCAGCAACAGGCATCCGAGGCGTCCCCCCGGACGAACCAGGCTAACCCCCGGCACCCTCCCCGCGGCTACGGCAACCTGTTCCCACCCGACCGAATTCAAGGCCGAGTCCGGTTCGGCATAGATATCCTCGCCCATCAGGTTCGGAGATCGCTCGCGGAATCACAGCACGCCCTGTCGATGGGCGGAGTCTGTCACGCCTGAGCATAACCGTATGGGCGGCACAAACATTCGCCATCAACACCGCACTGTGGGCTCCGGCGGCGGCTCCTCGCCAGGCGGCTAGAGTCGTTGTGTGTCAGATGATTTTCGGGTGGATCTCGCCGGTGCGGTCGAGGTCGTGCGCGCTGCGGTTGACTTCGACTGGACTTGGCGGGCAGGTGATGTCGAAGGCTTATGCACCCATCTGGGCTGGGACGAGCCAACTCCAGCCGAGCACGACGACACGCTGTGGTGGGCGCGGTCCTGGCTCGCTGTCGAGGATGCGGTCGCGACGTTCCAGCTGCACGGAGATCGGCTCGACACCATCATCCTTCCGATCACCGCCGAAGGGTGTGGGAGCGGGGCGCCCGGCGCGGCCACGTTCGCCGAGGCGGTCGCAGCGTTCTGTGACGCGTGGGGCGACCCGACTGGAGAGTGGATTTGTGGTCGCAATGGCCCGAGTTGGGTCATCGAGGACCTCGTGGTCGGCGTGTCACACGGCGTCACCATCGATCTGATACTGACGAACCAGCTCACTCAGCGGAATTGGGCAGACCGCCGCCACCGGCACACCGATGGGTGGGCGAATGCGGGAAAACAACTGACCGACAACGAGGTTCGCTTCGTCCGGCTGGCCGGCGGGCTCGTGCGGTTCGACCCCGGCGCATGGTCACGTGACGCGATCGAATCCGTGCTAACCGGGCTCGAACTACTCTCCGACGACGCGCCCCATCGAGCGCTCGAACTCTCGCTCGGGGACGGCTTATCGCTGAATATCAGGGATGATCCGGGCGATCTGTACAAGCCGTACGGCTATGGCGAGGTTCGCGAACTCGAGCTGGAGCTGCCGACTTCAGGGTCCGCGGGCGACAATTTGTACCGGGCGGCGTTCGAGGCATGCCGGTCATCGCTAGGCGCTCCGGATCTGATCGCTGGCGGTACCGAACTGGTCACCACGTGGATCGATGACGCCGTCACGGCGAGACTGACGCGCCGCTACCGAGGGAACGTGTGGTGGGGTGCCAAGACGGACCTGATGGCGATCAAACTGAGCCTTTCGCCGACCGAGCCCACCCAGAACTGGCTGGAAGATCGGTCCGTGAATGCGACGGAATACGATGGCGGGATCGACCCGGAGCCGCCTGAGCGGTGGCATCTACAGCTCGACGTGAGGCGCGGACTAAAGCGTTACATCGGGAATTTGGCAGAGCCCGCGTGGTGCGCCGACAGTTTTTCAGAGCTCAACCTCAATCTGTCGCTGCTGTTCACCTCGCTCGCCGACGATCTGCGCCTTCTTCCTAACATCGTCGAAATCGGCTGGGCGGTAGGCGTGGATGCCTCCGATGTCATCGCGCACGGCTGGTTTTCCGCGATCAGCTGTGGATCGTCCATTCTCGTGGATGGGACGGTACGGACTCGAAACTACCCTCCCACGAAGTCCGTCGGCCCAGTCATGGCCGACGCCACCGTCGCCGCCGTCCGCGCTTATGGCACAGGTGCCCCGCACGAACTATGGTGCGACGCCTGGACAGTCGGCCGCCCGCACGAGCTAGTCGCCGTCCGATGCGGGCTGCGCGGCGATCGACCCGCTCCGATCAAACGACGACTGGATCAATAGGCCTGGCCACTATCCGTCGACTCCTTCGACCCGAGAACAGGTCCGCGCGGTTCGTACAGGCACACACATCGGTGGGCCGATGAGCGGATGTTCATTGGGTTCGGACGTAGGGTGAGGGCTCATGGAGTCTGACAGCAAACTGGAGGACCTACGGTCAGTGCTCTCGTGCGTTTTCGAGAAGCTCGGTGCCGAGAGCCTCACCGAACCAGACCGGGTCGAGTTGGTGACGCGCGCCGAGGTGGTTCAGGATCAGATCGACGCGATCCAGGACGTCGTCGACGACGAGCGCGTACACATGCGGACAACGGCTGAGCCGGAGCCTTCGGGTGATCGATTGTTCTAAGCCAGCGCTGAGCCGCGCGGGTCGCGGTAGTAAGTGCCGCTGCCCGCACCTGGCAGGTAGCGTCCGAGATATGCTGCTGGACAACCGATCAGGGGGAACTGATGTCGTTGGCCTCTCGGCCGATGCCAGCACAGTTTCCTCCTGATCATCCGACCAATGTTGCGCAGCGGAGATCTGGCTGCGACTGGAGGGCACAGGCGGGCGTACCGCCTGGTAGACGATGCCGGTTCTTGGCGACGAGGCGGTAGAGCGCGGCAGCGAGCCAGCTAGTCGCCGTCCGATGCGGGCTGCGCGGTGATCGATCCGTCCCGATCGAACGACGACTGGATCAATAGGCCTGACCGTTATCTGTTGACTCCTTCGACCCCGAGAACAGTTCCGCGCGGTTCGTTCAGGCACGCACGTCGGTGGGCCGGTTGGGCGCGATTTCGGCCAGGCGCCCAAAGTGCCATCCCGAAAGCGACGCTCGCGACCGAGAACATGATGATCGGCGGAAGCGGAAGCAGTGCGGCCGCGTTTATCAGCAGTACCACCGAGCCGAGCAGGCCGGTCAGTGCCGCGGCTCGGGCTTGCCCGGCGGCCCGGCCGAGCATCAGGAACAGCACGCCGACCAGGATCAGCAGGATGCCGATGCCGAGACTGAAGCCGTTGAGCAAGTCATTGTAGCTGCGCTTCAGTCCAGGAAGATCGAACGTGTGCGACCGCATCGCGTCCTGTATTTCGTTCTCCGAAAACGACTTTGGGAGCATGTCCAGGATGACGTCCAGGACGGTGTGCACGGCTCCGGTCGTTATCCAGCACCAAGCGCCGATGCGGTAAGCAAGATTCGTTGACACGGAGACCTCCAACTCGCACGGCCACTACACTTGTAGCAATTACTACAAATGTAGCATCTGTTCCGTGAGTGCGATACAGCCCAGCCGCAAGGAGCTACTAGCCGACGGCGCGATCAAAGTCATTGCGGATCAAGGTCTTCGGGGCCTGACCCATCGGGCAGTCGACGACGCGGCCGGACTCCCCTCCGGCACCTGCAGTTATCACTTCCCCACCCGCCAGGCCCTGTTATCGGCCGTGCTCGAACGAATCGGCGCGCTGGAAATGACCGACATCGAGACCGCGTTAGCGGGTCAGCGACTGACGGACCTGCCAGCCGATGAGATAGTCACCAGAACCACCGGCCTACTCGCCCACTGGCTCGGGCCGGCGCGCGGCCGCAGTCGCGCCCGGCTGCTGCTCATGCTCGACACGCCAAGCCGCCAGCTGGCCGCACAATCCGCCACCGCCATCACCGCCGGCTTTCACACGGTGGCGGCTCGCGAACTAGCCGACCCCGACTTGGCCGGACTCATCATCGCGGTGCTGGAAGGGCTGCTCCTCAGCGAACTGACCGAGGGGCACACTCCGGTCGACACAGATCGTCTGCGCAGCCGAATCCTGGCAATCACCACGGGTCTCCTGCCACCGGAATCTTGACGACGTCGATCCCGAGCAGCGTTATTCGACGACGGCGTGGTCGGCTCGGGTGTTGTTGACGGCGTTTGCGTGGTCGATCTCGGCCATGTGGTCCTCCGCCCAGGTGCGCAATGCCGCCAAAGGGATCTCCAGGGACAGGCCCAGTTCGGTGAGCCGATAATGCACGCGTGGAGGCACTGTCGGCTCCACCCGGCGGGTGACCAGACCGTCCCGGGCCAGGTTCTGCAAGGTCACTGACAGCATTTTCTGAGACACACCCGGCATTCGCCGCCGCAGCTCGGCGAACCGTACCTCGCCCGGGGCAGCCTGGGCGAGGACCTTGACCGCCATCGACGTCCACTTTGTACCGATGCGATCGAGCAACTGACGGGTGGGGCACTGGCAATCGAACAGATCACCGCGATCCGCGGTCTTCGCGTGCGCTGATCGAGTAGTCACCTGGACCTCACCACCTGTAGTCATAGTGCCGTCTTGGCAGCACAACCGAGATTACCTAACGTTCCCTGGTAACCAATGGTAACTGCCCAGGAGGTTCTATGTCCTGCACGCCACCGCATGCCGAGCCGATCGAGCTGCGCCAGATCGAGACCAACGGCATCTGCGCCAATGTCGCGATCACCGGCACTGGCCCCGCTGTCGTTCTGCTGCACGGCTTTCCGCACACCTGGCGAGTGTGGAGCGAGATCATCGGCCCGTTGTCCGCGCAATACCGGGTCATCGCCACCGACCTACGCGGATTCGGCGCTACCAGCCGTGCGGCGGACGGCTACGACGCAGGCACGCTGGCCACCGATGTAGCCGGGATCCTCGATGCCCTCGGCGAACCCACCGCGGCCGTGGTCGCGATCGACGCAGGCACCCCGGTCGCGGTCCTGCTCGCCTTGCTGCACCCCGACCGGGTACGACAACTGGTCGTCATGGAAGCACTGCTTGGCACACTCCCCGGCGCCGAGGACTTCCTCGCCGCGGGTCCGCCGTGGTGGTTCGGATTCCATGCCGTCCCCGGCCTCGCCGAAACAGTCTTGATCGGCCAGGAGGCGCGGTATATCGAATGGTTTCTCACCACTGGCACCCGTGGCCGGGGCGTGCGCACCGATATCCACGACGCGTTCATCGACGCCTACACCGGAGATGACGCGCTACGCTGCGCCTTTTCCTATTACCGCGCACTCCCGGCCAGTGCCGACCAGATCAACCACGCCGTGACGGCCGGTCGGCTCACCGCACCCACTCTGGCGATCGGCGCCCATCCGGTCGGCGACGCGCTGGAACGGCAGCTACGCCCGTTCGCCGAAAACCTCACCGGACACGTCATTTCGGATTGCGGCCACATCATCCCGTTGGACCGGCCCCGGGAACTGCTCAGCCTCCTGCTGCCCTTCCTCGCCGACCGACGCGCCTGATCACGCAATCGCAGGGCGCCGCCATGGGCACCCAATACTCGGCGATTCCGGACATTCGGGGAGACGACCCTTTCGAGGATCCAGTCCCCCAATTGGCCGCTCCCCCAAGTTAATCGGCGGACAGCCGACCAATTACGTCGGTTGTCGCCGCTTGCTACGTTCGACATCATGATCAGCGAGTTCCGTTTCTGCGTCACGATGGCTCTGCCCGGCTCGCGTGCCACTTGGGACGGAATCCGCACCGCGCCCGGTGTTTTGGTCGGTACGCCGCAGCAGATCGCCGACCGTGTGCGTGAATGCCGCGACCGCGGGGACACCTACTTCACGATGATGGAACCAGACATGGAAGCGTTCGCGCCCGTGACCGAACTCCTGAAATAAGCGAAGGGCGCGCCGGGCATCGACTCTGGGGGACACACGCTATTCGGATATTTGCGTACGTTCGCCAGGCCTGCTCGACCGGCGCGGGTCACGGCGTGTTCGGACGGGCTGCTCGTTACACGTCGACAAGGTCGTCGCTATCGTGAACGACAAGGTCACCATTGAGTCGCGACCAGACCGGCGTGGCCTGGTCGATTCGTGGATCGGAAAGAGCGGCGTCGGATCATGGCAGAGGACCTGACCGTGACTCGGGGGCTGGTGATACCCGGGTCCGAGTTGCGTGAGCGGTTCTCGCGGTCGTCCGGCCCGGGAGGGCAGCACGTCAACACCACCGACAGTCGGGTAGAGCTGTCGTTCGACCTCGCCAACTCACCCTCGGTGCCGGAGTGGCTGCGTACCCGGATGCTCGATCGCCTGGCTACCCGACTGGTCAACGGGGTACTCACAATCGCCGCGTCGGAGCAACGTGCACAGTTGCAGAACCGCGCGGCCGCGCGCGAACGGCTGGCCTCGTTACTGCGTGACGCCGCTGCCGCCCCGCCACCGGTTCGCCGCGCAACCAAGCCCTCGCGCGGAGCAAAAGAACGTCGCATCTCCGCGAAGAAGCGGCGCGGCGTCACCAAACGCAACCGCCGCGCCTCCCCCGACGACTAGCCGACAGGCAGCGCCACAGGTCTGGGTATTCGGCGGCACGATCGTTGTCGAACAGGCCCGGCTCCCAAGCACTCGTGTGCACCCACTTGGCGCCGGCAGCCTGAGCACAGGCACGTGCATTCGGCCAGCCCAGGCTCCAGCAGAACGGTATGCGGCGGTTGTGGATATTGCTGAATCGCTTGCTGCCCAACGGTTGCGATGACCGCTTGTCGCGATCGGAGCTCGCCCGCCGAGTTGGTTGCTTCGTGAACCGGCGGGTAGGTGCCCCGATACCAGGAGTCGCGGAGCCTGGTAGTCCGGCTGCTCGCTGCCGATCATCGACGGATGAGACGAGCAGAACAGCGAATGACGCAGAAGTCCGGGCGCGGGTCCAATGAGAGAGTCCGCGTCATGACCGCCGAGGAAACCGTCGCGCGACAGCACCTCCGTCGCTGACTGCTTTACTAGAAGCGAGCGAACTTTCAGCTACTATCACAGAGTTTCCCGGTGCCCCGATCGAGGAGGATGCAGGCGATGGCTGTCACCGATTCGATGCTCGACACCACAGACCACCTGATCGATGGCGTGCGCTGCGCGGTCTACGACAGCGCTCCGGACGATCGCGGGGAAGCGGTGGTGTTCGTCCACGGTGTCCCGGGCCCCATGGACGACTGGGCGGAATTGGCGCCCGAGATCGCCGCGTTCGCACGCGTCATCGCGATGGATATGCCGGGTTACGGGCGATCGCAACATCCGAAGTCGTTCGACTACAGCGTGAAAGGCTACGCGCGGTTCCTCGGGCTGCTGATGGATCGGCTGGCAATCGAGCGGGCGCATCTGGTGCTGCACGACTTCGGCGGGCTGTGGGGACTGCGATGGGCGCTCGAGCATCCGCAGCGGCTGGCGAGCCTGACGCTGATCAGCACCGGCGTGCTCGACGACGGCTACCGCTGGCACCGGTTGGCCAGGATCTGGCAGACACCGATCGTGGGCGAGCTGTTCCAACTGGCGAGTACCCCGCGGACCATGAAGAAGGGGCTCGACCGCGTCAATCCCAGGCCGATGCCGCGAGCCTATGTCGATCGTGTTGGCCGCTATGCGGATTGGGCGCACAAGCGGGCGGTGTTGCGGCTCTACCGCGATACGCCCGAACCGCTGTCCTGGTTCCCGGAAAGGGATTTCGGCGCCGCGGCGCATGTTCCGGTCTGCGTGATCTGGGGCGCGGGCGACCCGTACAACCCGGTGCGTTTCGCCGAACGGCAGCGAAACTTCTTCCCCGACAGCGAGGTTCACCTTCTCGATGGTTTGGGGCACTGGCCGTTCATCGACGACCCCCAAGCGGTCCGCACACCACTGACCGCGTTCCTTCGCGAACACGTTAGGGCCTGACGGGAAGTGCTTGGCGGCCAACCGATCCAGCGGTTGGCCACTCACCCAAGTACGAGACCACGCCCTTCAGCGCTGATCGACGACGTCGCGGGATCAGAAAATCGCGAGAGGGTTGACCGTGACGCCGGTTAAGCCATGGATGCGCGGCGGGCCGACCGCGAGCAGGAAGCTGTAGCGCTCGAGTTCCGCGCACAGCGTCGCAAGGTCGTCGAGCTGTGCGCCGTCGATAAGCGGCATCGCCATCCGGCCCAGCGCGACGCCGTGCAGTGGGGACGGTCCATCAGCGTCCAGTGGCGGGTAGGCGTCGCCCCGGTCACCCGTATAGAGGGCGACCCCGCGACGGTGCATCCAGCGCACCGCGTCGAGACTGATGCCGGGAGCCGGCCGGCCAGGAATCAGCGGGTCTGCCGGCCAGCCGAACCGCACCGCCAGCGCGTCACCCGACTGTATCTCGACGCCTTGCCGTTGCTCGGCGTCTTCGAGGTCGCTCGACGTCACCGCGTGGCCGGATGGAAGCGGTTCTCCGACTGCCAGATCGAGCAGGACTCCTCGGGTCACGATGCCGGCGGCGAAGGCCGTTGTCGAGGCGAAGGTGATGCCCGCGGCCGTCACGACCTGATCCCTCGGACGACCTGGGTAGACCTCGCTGCCGGTCGACCAGTGCGCCAGCGCATCGATGTGCGTCGATTTGGCGTGATGGTTCGTGACCAGCATCAGATCGGCCGCCACGCCAATCCCGGTGTGGGACATCATCTGCTGCACGGGAGAAACATCTACCGTCGTGGGTGCGAACGGACTGCTGATCATCGGATTGGGCGTAATTGGTTGCGCCAACGAGGCCCACCGGCCGGTGCGCACCTCCGGGGCGGCCCTCGCGCGCACTTCGTCGTCGATGAGGTTGAGCGTTCCGAGTTCGTCGTCGGATCCCCACCTGCCCCAATTGTCAGGCAGGTCAAGGTCATTCGGGTCGGCCATCTGATTCGATCCTTCTTGTCACGATCAACCGGAACGACGGCGGCCTACCCGTCGTGGCGCGCCACCGGGCAGTACGGGCGCCGAATCGACGGTACTGCAACGAGCATGACCGCGCGCTCGTCAGCATTGCAAGCGCATCAGGCCCACCGTGGCGCGGTGGCTGCCTCCGCCATCCAGTCGGCGGGGGCGTTCATCCAGTTGACGGGTTACGTCGGTAGTCAGGACGTTCTAGAGTCCGTTTGTACCAAGCTCGTCAGCGCTGGAACGACCGCCGGTAGAGCATCGGGGTAGTGCCGACCTCGCGGGTGAAATGGTGTCGGAGGTTGCCTGCGGTGCCCATGCCGCAGAGTTGGCTGATGCGGTCCACCGGCAGATCCGTGGTTTCGAGCAGTTGGCGGGCTCGGGCCAGGCGTTCGGTGTGCAGCCAGCGCAGCGGCGTCGTGCCGGTGGCTTCGGCGAAGCGGCGGGCCAGGGTGCGGGTGCTGAGCCCGGCGGTGCGGGCCAGTTGCGTGACGGTGAGTTGCTGATCGAGATTCTTGCTGGCCCATTGCAATACCGGTCCGAGTCCATCGCCGTCGGATCGGGGCATCGGCTTCTCGATGTATTGCGCCTGCCCGCCCGCGCGGTGGGCTTGGACCACCATGCGGCGCGCCACCTGATTGGCGACATCCGCGCCGAGATCGGTGCGGATGAGATGCAAGCACAGGTCGATACCGGCGCTGACGCCCGCGCTGGTCAGCACGTCACCTTCGTCGACATAGAGCACCGCCGGGTCGAGCCGGACGTCCGGATACCGGGTGCGCATGAGTTCGGCATAGCGCCAGTGCGTGGTGGCCCGCCGCCCGTTCAGTAGCCCGGCCGCGGCCAAGGCGAACGCGCCGGTGCAGAACGAGACGACACGGGCGCCACGCGCGTGCGCGGACAGGATGGCGGCCGTCAATCGCGGATCCACGATGCCTGCGGATACGTCGGCGGGGTCGAGCCCGGGCACGATCACCGTGTCCGCGCTTTCGAGCGCGCCGAGATCGTGCGGAGTGTCCAGGACGAAGCCGTGCGCGACACGCGTCTTGCCGGGATCGGCGGCGCACATTCGCAGCTCGTACCACGGATCGGCGATATCGCGCCGGTCGATGCCGAACACCTGCGTGGCAATGGCCAGCTCGAACATCGGCATGCCATCGATGACGGCGACCGCGACGACTCCCGGGTTACCCATGACACCAGACTACTGGCAGAATTTTCGTCAAGTTAGTCATTTCTGCCACTCGTCGGCGACCGCTCCCACGACGAGGCTGAATCTTGTGACTACGACTGATGTTTCGCACCTACCCCGGCTGCGCCATGAGACGGCGTTCGGCCTGGCCGCGGCGGTGATCGGGTTCTGCCTGGCGGCCTCCGCCATGCCCTCGCCGCTCTACAAGCTCTACGCCGCGACCTGGCATTTGGACACCTCTACCGTGACGCTGATCTACGCCACCTATTGCTTCGGCGTCTTGACGACCCTGCTGGCGGTCGGGCGCATATCCGACAGCGTCGGCCGTCGTCCGGTCATCGCGGCCGGGCTGGCCGGGCTACTCGCGTCGATGGTGTTGTACGGCTACGCGTCTGACGTGATCTGGCTCTTCGCCGCCCGCGCCGTGCAGGGGTTGTCGACCGGCGTCGCCATCAGCGCGGCCGGCGCGGCGTTGCTGGAGCTGTACCGACACGACAATCCCGCCAAAATCGGTCTGTACAACGTCGTCGCGAGCACGCTCGGGGTCGGATCGGGTGGCATGGCGGGGTCACTGCTTGTGCAATACGTGGCCAATCCACTTATGACGCCTTATGTTCTGCTCGCGGTATTGGCGACGCTCCTGCTGGCCGGCACCGTGCTGATGCCGGAAACCGTGGTGTCGCGCACCGGATTCCGGATCACCGCGCCCGGGGTGCCGCGGGCGATCCTCGCACCGTTCGTGCTGGCGGGTCTGGCGGTCGCGTGCGCGTGGTCGATCGTCGGCCTGTTCCTCGGCCTGGTCGGGGCGATCGTCCCGGCCCTGCTGCACACCAGCAGTTACCTGCCCGCCGGTGGCTCCATCTTGGCGATGGGTTGTGCGGGCGCGCTGGCCTCGGTGCTCACCCAGAAGACGGCACCGGCGACCCAGATCGCCCGCGGCATGGCGATCCAGTCGGCAGGCATCCTCGGGCTGGCCGCGTCGGTGACCGGCGACGGCACCGCAGTAGGTTTCCTCGCCGCCAGCGTCGTCATCGGATTCGGTATGGGCAGTGCGATGTTCGGTTCCTTGCGCACGATCGGCGCCGCGGCCCCGCCGGACCGACGAGCCCAGGTGATGGCGGCGTTCTACATCATCGCCTACGCGGCCATCTCGCTCCCGGCCATCGGCGCCGGATACACGGCTCGCAGCCTCGGCGCCGCGCCAACTATCCAGCTCTTCGGCGCGGGCATCGTCGTCGTCTCGCTGGCGACCATGGTCCTTGCCCGCACTCGGCACCGCGCGGCGGAAAACTCCACCGCCACAGTGCAATTGGTTTCCTCTCGAACATAATCCACGGCTGGCCGGTCCGGGTATACGGTGGTCGGGCAACATTCAGAATCAGAACCGCACGATGGTGGACCGCGTCGGCGCCGGTCTAGTGGCGACCAGCTAGACAACATCGTGCCCGATCGAGATCGTCGGAACGCCGTTCGGGCGCAACCGAATTCGAGTCAGACGGCCGGAGCGTCCGACAGGCAGGGCGAACGGTCCGTCAGCACCTGCCGGTTCAGTCGCCGGAGTGGTCCGGCAGGAGTTGAGCCGCGAGTGATCGTGCCGATACAGCGCATAGCCCGACCGCGCAGCTGACGGCGGGCGGCCACGGACAGTCGGATCCGGTACCGCCGGAGAAGGTCACGCCGATGAACTTGGTGTGCCGGGACTCGATCAGCAGCAGGGAGATTCGCCGCCTTGCCGCTGATCGAGAATTGCGGACCTCGCCGGATTGCCGCCCCGCGTCCTGCGCCGGATAGTCGATGACGGCATGTGCGGATGTGCCGCTAGCTCGGCCGGGTCTTGTTGCCCTCAGGTGAGATGCCGCTGCTGGCTTGGTCGTTCGGCACGAAGTTGGCGTATTCCTCGATCCGGGCTATGAGGCCGTCGTCGAAGCGGAAGTACACCGCGGCGTGCAGTTCACCGCGCATGCCGTTCTTGGTTGCCACGTGCACCACGTGCTGCTGAAAGACGGCATCCTGGTCGGAGATCTGACGGATGACCTCGTAATGCATCGACTCGATGGTGTGGATCTGCCTGCGCATGCTTTCCATATTCTCGTCGATGGTCTGCGCGCCTTTGCCGTCGTTGTGCCAGACAGTCGCGGTGGCGGAACACATCGACCGCGCACTGGCGAAGTCCCCGTTTTCCAGGTTGCGAAGATACTCGATTGTCTTGTCTCTGTTGTCTCGGCTCGGCGTCGATGGTTGGCTCACGGTGTTGTCTCTTCTTCTGGTTGCTTGTCGTAGGTCAACGCGCGTTCTCCCGCCTCGATGCGGATCGGCAGGTGGTTGCCCGGGGGTGAGAGCGGGCAAGTGAATACCGACGGCGAGAAGTGGTGCTGGGACAGGGTTGTCCGGTTGAAATCGACCGGTACGGTGCTGCCGGGTGTGCGCGGCGGCAGCAGTAACCACCGGCCGATCTGCGGCGTACCGTTTCCGTTGGTGTCGTCGGTGAAGATCAGCAGGCGGCGGCCCGGCAGATCTTCCAGCACGGCGAGCACGTACTCCTCGCCGCCGATGGTGACCACGAGATCGACCGGCGCCGGGAGAGCATCGGTGGTCCGCGGAACCGTCAGTCGTTCGACTTCGATGACGCGACCGGGCGGCGCCGCCCGGTACCGGCCTGCGAGAACCCACGCCGGATCGTATGGGTAGGCCACGATTTCGCTGAGGCCCGACCGCGCGACGGCGGAGTCGTCCATGATGACGAGGGCGTAGGTTCCGTTCGCCCCCGATACCGAACCTGTTCGCCCGGAAGGGAACTGGAGACGGCTGCCAGGACCGACATCCGCTGTCCCGTCCACGGCCTTTCCCTCGACAAATACTCCGTCGGCGAGGGTTGCTGTCACTGTCAAACCGCCCGCTTCGGTATTGCTCCATCGCCCTGGAACGTCGGCCACGATCTGGGGTTCGGGTCCGGAGATCATGCCCTTTGCAACGACTTTCGCCTTCCCCCGAGGCCCGGCCATTTCTTCCCACCTGAGCCTGCGCCAGGATTCGTATTCGGTGGCGGCGTCGTTTCCAGTGGCGTTATTCTCCTGGTCTGCACTCATCAGAACTCCTTGGAATCCGTCGACATGGCGTGTGGCGCAGTGCGTTCGGGACCTCGCGCGAAGACATAAACGACCGCGGCCGCCAGCAGACCGGTGCCGGCCCACATCGCCTGCTGCCAGCCGTCGACGAAGGACTGCTGAGCGGCGTGGATAACGGCCTGTGACCGGGAGCCGGCGGCACCGACGGCGTTGGCGATGCCCCGGCGTGCGGTGTCCGCGACATCGGCCGGAACCCCGTCGAGACGGGAGTCGATGGCGCCGCGGTAACCCGCGGCCAGCACCGCTGCGAGCAACGCGACGCCGAGCGCGGTGCCCAGTTCCCTGGTGACGTCGTTCAACGCGGACGCCACGCCCTGACGTTCCCGAGGCAGCGAGCTGGTGATGGCCTCGGTGGCGGGCGTCATCGCCAAACCCATGCCCAGTCCCATGGCCAGCATCCCGGGCAGTACCGAGAGGTAGCCGCCTTCGACTGAAACCAGCCCGGCCATCAGGGCCAGGCCCGCGGCGCCGAGGACGATCCCTGTCGCCATCGTGACGCGGCCTCCGACGCTGGCGGCCACCCGCGGGGCGAGACCGGACGCGACCATCATCAGCACCATCATCGGCACGAGCGCCAGGGTGGCGCGCAGACCGGACCAGCCGAGCACCGCCTGAAAATAGGGGAAAACGACCACGAGAATTCCCGCCTGCACGCCGAAGACCACCAGCAACGTCACCGTTCCGCTGGCCAGGCCGCGCGCGCGAAAGAGGCGGACGTCCAGCAGCGGAGCTCGTCGGCGCAACTCCCATCCGACGAAACCGATGAGGCCGACGACACCGGCGAGCAGGCTCAACAGGGTCAACGGCGTGGTCCACCCTCGTTCCGGCCCTTCGTCGAGGACCAGGATGAGCCCGACGACGGCGACCATGGACCAGAGCGAACCGGCGGCGTCGAAACCGTGCGGTGACTGCTCGCGGGAGTTGGGCACCGACCGCACTGTCACGACCACGGCTACTACGACGAGCACGATCGGCAGGACGAACAGCCACCGCCAACTCGCCAGGTCGACCAGCACCGCGGACAGGAACATCCCCAGGATGCCGCCGCCGCCGGCGACACCGGTCCACACGCCGATCGCTCGTGAGCGTTCCTCATCCGGAAAGGTCGAGGTAATGACGGCCAGGGTCACCGGCATGATCATCGCCGCACCCACACCACTTACGAGCCGTGCCACCAGCAAGATCTCGGCGGACGGAGCGAGACTCGCCGCGAGGTTAGCCATCCCGAAAAGGGCCAAGCCGGTGAGCAGTACCGGTTTGCGACCCCACCGATCACCGACCGCACCGAGCGGCAGCAGCAACGCCGCCAGGCTCACGGTGTAGATGTTGATGATCCACAAGACGGTGCCCTGCGATGCGCCGAACTCGATCGCGACCTCCGATTGGGCGACGTTCAACCCCGAGACCGAGGCGATCACCGCCATGAGGGCGACGCACACCGCGATCAGGATCGCGCGTCGTCGGCGCGGGTCGTCGATCGTCACCGTAGTGGTGCCCGGGTGATCCGGTATTGCTGTCTGCTCGGTCACGAGTGTCCTTCCGATCCGTTCATGTCGAGAAGCCACCGTGCCCCACGACCAGGCACATCGGCAAAGCTTCTTGCCGAATGGCAAAATACTGGGATGGACGCAACGATCGATCGAGCACTCGACGCCGTCGGACCCAGGCTCAAACGCCTCCGACTGCAGCGCGAGACCACGCTCACCTTGCTCGCCGAGCAAACCGGCATCTCGGCCAGCACACTGTCCAGACTCGAGGCGGGCCTGCGCCGCCCGACGCTCGAACAGCTCCTACCCCTCGCGCGTGCCTACGGGGTCACTCTCGACGAACTCGTCGACGCGCCATCCACGGGCGACCCGCGCCTCAACCTACGTCCGCTCACCTGCCAGGATGGCTCGACGATCCTGCCCCTGACCCGCAGGCCGGGAGGCATTCAGGCCTACAAGTTCGTCCTGCCCACCGGCAACGACGACAAGGAACCCGACCTGCGCACACACGAGGGTTACGACTGGGTCTACGTGCTCAACGGGACACTGCGCCTGGTCCTCGGCGAGCACGACCTCACCCTCACGCCCGGGCAGGCCGCGGAATTCGACACCCGCACACCGCACTGGTTCGGCGCCACCAGCTCAGGGCCCGTCGAGTTCCTCAGCCTCGTCGGTAGACAAGGAGAGCGCGTACACGTCCGCGCAGCGCCGAAACCGATCACGACCGAGTAGTGGACCGGGATGCTGTCTTGTCTGGCAGGGCTTTTGGCGATAATGCTGCTTTCGAAACAACCGCAGGCTCGATGAGTCAGGGGTCAGCAGAACCCACTCAACTCGGCATTACGCACGTTCGACGGGCCGAGATGATCTCTGCCCGTTGATATTCCAGCGAGCCGCGTGGCCTGTTCGATCAGCACCGCGACCGCTCGACGCCGCCCTGGTCGGGGGTTCCGTCGCTGATGCGCAGTCGCATTGGTCAGAGCATGGCCACTGCGGTGTCGATGACGCGATGCAGGGTCGCGGCGTCGTGGGTCTTGGTCGTGACGCGCAGGCCGTTGAGGGTGTTGACCAGGAACTCCGCGGTGGCTCGCGGATCGATGCCGGCACGGACGTCACCGTCACGGCGGCCCTGGTCGATCCGTTCGGCCAGCATCGCGATCGAGTGCTCCTGCATCGTGTGCAGTGTGCGGGTCATCTCGGCGTCGGTCCCGTCGAATTCGGTGATGGTGTTGACCATCAGACAGCCGCGGGGATACGGCCGCGCCAGATCGTTGTCGACGAGGTAGCGGAAAAGCGCACCGATGCACTCCCCGGTGGTGCCAGGACCGTGCAGGAACTTGTCGGCGAGTTCGACCACTGCCTGCCGATAGCGAGCCAACGCCTGGTCGAACAGTTCCCGTTTGCTGCCAAAGGTGTTGTACAGGCTGCTTTTGTTCAGCCCGGTAGCGTCGACCAGCTGCGCAGGCGAGGTATTGGCGTAGCCGTGGGACCAGAAAGCGTCCATCGCCCGGAGCACCACGGTATCGGTGTCGAAACTTTTCGTCCTTGCCATAACTGAATATTAGCCTATATTGAACCTGTAGGTCCAGAAAGGCAAATGACAGATCCCGACACGGAGAGCGAGAGATCCGGTCGCTGACCGAAGGAGTCTTCGATGACCACCAGCGAAACCCGAACCGTGACGATCGCGGAACACCGAGGCCGTTGGGCCACGCTGCGGATCGACAACCCGCCGGTGAATTTGCTCGATGATCGCGTGTACGGCGAACTGGCCGCCGCCCTTGAGCGGTTCGAGGCCGACCCCGAGATGCGGGTCGTCGTGCTGGAATCGGCCGATCCCGAGTTCTTCGCGGCGCACTTCGACGTCGCCCTTACCCAGGAACAGAACGCTGCTGCCCAACAGGCGTATTCGAAGATCTTGGCCGCGCTGCGGTCACCGCGCTTGGTGAGCATCGCCAAGATCCGCGGCCGCGCTCGTGGCGGCGGACACGAGCTCACCCTGGCGTGTGACATGCGCTTCGCTTGCGCCGAAACCGCGATCATGGGACAGCCCGAAATCAAAGGGCGCCTGTTCCCCGGAGGCGGCGCGATGCAGATGCTACCTGCGTTGATCGGGCGCGCACGGGCCCTGGAAATGATTCTCAGCGGACGCGACATCGACGCCGCCACCGCCGAACGGTACGGCGTGATCAACCGGGCCATCCCCGACGCCGAACTCGACGATTTCGTCGACACCCTGGCGGCGCGGATCGCCGAATTCGATTCCACCCCTTCGGAGCTGGCCAAAGCCGCCGTCGACCGCCGATACCTGCCCGCCCTGGAGGATTTCCTGCAGGACGTCGCGGAGTTCAGGGAATTGCTCGAGTCCCCGGAAACCGTCGCCGCGGTACGTGCCCAGTTGGCCGCGGGCCTACAGACCCGAGGCCCCCTCGAATTCAGCCTCGGAGACTGACGCGTCTGGTCACTACCAACAAGGCAGTTGTCCGATCTCGAACAGCATGACCAACCCATGAAGGCGGTCAAACAGCCCCGACCGACATCGCGCGAACGGTATTGGCCACGACCAAACTCGACCAGGCAAACGTACTGTCTATGCCTGATGAGCCCGCGTTGGCCGGGCACGGTGAATTCGTCCGCGCGCGAACCGATCCGGACGCGAAGGGTGAGCCACGCCGGTCGGCTTGGCGGGATAACCGGCTCCCGTTCGGTGATACCCACAAGCTATGATCCTCCGCTGTCACGGTACGACGCTTGCTCTCCATCAGGTAAGGGCGATGGCTCATGGACATGGTTGTGTTGATCGGCCGAGTGTTTCTTATGGTGACGATTGGTGGCGCCGGAGTAAGCAAGATCGGCGACCGGCTACGTTTTACCGAGGCCATCATGGAATATCGAGTAGTGCCAGTTGGTATGGCGATCATCCTGGGCAGGTGGCTGCCGGTTGCCGAGATAGCGGCGGCGGCGTTGTTGGCGGCTGGGATCGCTACGGCGGCAGGGGCTCTGTTCGTCGCCGTGTGCATGATCGCGTTCGCGATTGCGATGGCGCTGAATCTGATTCGTGGACGGCGCATCGAATGTGGCTGCTCTGCAAGCTCATCCCTTCGGGTCAGTTGGCTGCTCGTCGGACGTAACCTGCTTCTTGCCGTGGTGGCTGGGTTGCTCGTGGCTGACGCCCTGCGCGCCGACGTTACGGGGATGCAGATGGTGATCGCCGTGCCGTCCGGTGTCGGTGGCGTGGAAGTTGCGGTGGTCCTGATAACCTGCATCGGCTTGCTGGGTCTAGCGCTGGTGCGGCGCGCTCTGCAACTGCGCTCTCTTATCGCTTACTTGCATTTGCCTACGAACCAACGGGAGAGCAGATGAGCTTGCCTTGGATCGTTCTCGTTGTGGCACAAGGGATTGTGTTGATCATTCTCGGTCTGATCGTTTTGGGTTTGCTCCGCCGAATCGGGTCGGTTCTGGAAGCCGTCGAAGCGAAACTACCTTCGGATCGGGAAACGACGAGTCCAGCAGTGGGCCAGCACATCCCGCCATTCGTGGCCGTCACCGCCGAAGGGGCCACAGTCAGCTCCGAGACGTTGTGCGGTGGCCCGTGCGTTCTGCTGTTCGTCAGCCCGCGCTGTCGCCATTGCCTGACTCTGCTGTCTGGGCTCACAGATCAGTGGAGTCTGTTGAAGGGCATTGAACTGGTGGTAATCACTCCTGATCCGAGCCAGCTCGCCGACAAAGTCGGGAATGCTCGGGTCGTGGTCGATCCTGACCAGCGCATCAGCCAACTATTCGGGGTTTTCGCTACTCCGGCAGCCATAGCGATCGACGCTCACCGGCGAGTCGCGACTCCGATCCAGCACGTCAACGCCGTGCACCAACTCGGGGCGCTTGCCGAGGCGGCGCGCTCAGGGGGCACGCCGGTCACATCACCGTCCTATTCCGAGGAGGTAGCACATGCGTGATTTCTCCAGCGCCATTGACCACGACGGCCGAGAACGCCGCCGGTTCCTGCGACTGCTCGGCGGAAGCTTGCTCGCTGGCATCGGCGCCACCGCTCTCACAAGCAGTCCCGCGCACGCCGCCAAATGCAAGCATCCAGAAGATAACGACCGAAGCTGCAAAAGCAAGTCCGATTGCTGCGGCGACGCGAAATGCCAGTCACGCAAGCCAGCACGGTCTGGCCGCCCTGCCGCCCGGGTGTGCTGCTACGGCTCGGGATCGATCTCACCCGACCCCGAGCTGTGCTGCAATCCAAACGACAGCTACGAGCTCAGCGACGGCTTCTACGCGTGCGCCGACAACGCATAGGCAGATTCGGATGTTCGCGAGATCGACTGCCGCCCAACGGTTCCGGCCGGGCTGGACGCGCAGGTCGCGGCAGCAGCGGACGTTGATTCTTTCTAGGACATCTCTGTCACGGCAGCAGCGATGAGCAGCGCGCCCCGACACCCGAAAGGTGCCGGGGGCGTAGGTGCTTCGGAATCCTGTTCCGTCTCGGGAAGCCGCTCGGGCCGCTTTGGTTCTAGGCGAGAACTACGGCTTGGGCTAAGGCCGTTGAGCTTTCACCCGGCAAGATTGCCGCGACCTGCTTGGCGCAGTCTGCGGAGCAGAACAGGTGGGCCGGAGCGTCGGTTTTGTTGGTTACCGCGCGGGTGCCGGGCGCCAGCGAGATGCACTTGCTGCTGGGCGGATCGACGAGGGCACGAACTATGCCGTCGGGGCTCGTATACAGGAAGTTGCCGGCGGCAGCCTGGGCGTTGCCGCACAGTCCCACCACCACGACGATCGTGCTGACCGTCACCGCGGCGACTCGCCCGTACCGTCGTGCATAGATTTTGTTCGTCATGTTTGCTCTTCGAGCGCGGTTGATGGTGGAACACAATCGATCTCGAGTCTTTTCGAGCTCGGGCATGGGACCATGTGTATCGGTCGGCACCCGCCCGGCCAGGAGGAGGCTACGCCCCATGTCCGACGAGCAAGTCACCCCTGAGAACACCGAATCGAGCGAGATTCCGGCGACCGAGATCGAGATCAAGCCCGAGAATGTGGCCATGCTGAGCCTCCGATACGTGGACGGAGTGCCCACGCTCGTTGTCAGCGGTGGAACGGTTGCGCCCGCGGCGATTATGGCCGTGGACAGCTCCGGCACCCCGGTGGCGCTGTACACGGGTGGCCCGGTGACGGCGGCTCGGCAATCAGGCACCCTCCTTATAAAACAAACTATTCCCGTCTGACCATCGCTTACCAACGGCCCGAGATGATCTCGGGCCGTTGGTTTTCCGGCGAGGGCACGTCCATCCACTACGGTGGACCGCCGTGCGGGGCTCAGCCGAGCGTGAACGTTGTCCGGCCCGCCATGTGCTCCAGGTCCACATTCTGCGGATAGACCTCGGAGTACGTGTCGATCCACGCCTCCACCTTTCCGGCGCCCGGCCCCATGCCTATACCGGTGATCACGTTGTCCGGCAGGCCGACCACCCCGGTTCCTTCCAGGCGTTGCGACTGTCCGCTGCTCAGGCCGGTGTCGACGTTGCGCCAGTGCACGGTGAGGTAGTAGGCCCCGCAGAACTCCCCGGTCTGCGTGATCTTCACCCGAACACCGAATGCACCGGACTGCGGCTGCGGCACCGTCTCGGCGTTGATGATCGCCGCACAATTGGGACCCGGCACCCGAGTGAGGGTCGGGCTGAACTGGGCGACCGGATCGGCGGGGTTGGCACCGGCAGTCCCGGCGAACCCGCTCAACGCGGCCGCCGTCGCCGCGGCGATCACCCCCGTGCGGAACATAAACTGTTGTAGGGAAACACGTTTCAGACTCATACCCGTTTGTCGTCCCGCGTCCGGACAGCGTTATCGCTGCCCGTGCCCTCAAACTCAGGGGCTGGACACCGACCATCGGGCGGACCGTTCCGAGATCAGCCTGCCCACTGGTCGCAGTGTGGGTCGCGTCTACTACACCGGCTCGGTGCCGGGCGTGATGGGCGAGATTCCATGACGCGCCAGCAGTTCCGCGTCGAGCAACTGTGCTTGCCCGTTGCCGATGGACCAGTCCGCGCGGTCGTTTTCGGTCACCGTGATCACGATGTCCGCTGCCCGCACACCCACCGCGCGCAGTTCGTTGGCGATCTCCCGGTAGAGCTCCTGTTTGCGTTCGGCGGGCCGGCCGCGAACCATCGCGATCTGCACGTAGACGACATTGCGCCGGTCGATGCCGAGGTAACCGCTATCGAAGATCAGCTCGTCGGCTCGGCGCGGTTCGATGATCTGGAATCGATCGTCTGGCGGGATGCCGATGGCGGTCACCATGGCGCGGTGGATGCCGTCCGCGATAGCCCGCTGGGTGACTTGGGGGGTGTCCTCGCGGAGCGTGATTCTGGTGAGCGGCATAACGATCTCCTGACTTTCAAAGGTGCAGTCCCGCCGTTGTCGATCGCGGAATCTCAGGGTGAGAGAGCGAATCGTTCGGCGAATTCCGACATCTGGTCGTGTTGCTGTGCGGGGTCGACACCTGCGAAGGCGACGACGATCCGGTTCACACCGTGCTCGGCGAGTTCCTCGACGCGTTCAAGGGACATGTCGGCCGGCCCCCAGCGGGTGTACTCGATTTCGGCAGGATCTCGGCCTGCGTCGGCGGCGGTTTTGCGGGCCAGTTCGATCTGCCGGTCACGTTCGGGTTCGGTCAGCATGCCGCCGGCGAAATAGCCGTCACCGCGTCGTCCGGCACGCTGGGCTGCCGCCGCGCTGGAGCCCCCGATATGGATGGGTAGCTCGGTTGTTTCGTGCGGTTTGGGATAGCTACACAGGTTGTCGAAGGCGAAGAACTCGCCATGGTGGCTGACGCCGTCCGCGCCGCCCGCCCACAGCAGGCGCAGCACATCGATGGCCTCGTCCGCGCGGCGACCACGGCTGCGGAAATCGACGCCCATCGCGTGGGCTTCCCCGGGCAAGGCGCCGAGGCCGACGGTGAGCAGCCGCATCCTGCCTCGGGACAGCACGTCGACGGTGGCCAGTCGCTTGGCCAGGACCACCGGATGCCGATATGGCAGCAGCAGCACGCCGGTACCGAGCAGAATCCGATGGGTGGCCGCGGCGACGAAGCTCAGGCAATCCAGCGGATCGAAATACGGCAACGTCGGCGGCAGCTCGCCCGCACCGTAGTCGGCGCCGGGATATAGCGCGATATGGTCCTGGACATACAGTGCCTCGAATCCGAGGTTTTCCGCGTGCCGGGCGAACGCTACGAGGCGCTCAGGATCGGTGCCGCTGAACGCCGTGCTGTAGCTGGTCGCGAACCGCATTACGAGAACCCTCCCTGGTCGGCTAGCTCTCCGATCAGCATGTGACCTCCTCTCGAGACTGATGCGGCAACGGTAAACCTTGTCACCGATGTCAAGGCAATACCGCAGCCGGACACACGCAGGCGCGCAACAGCTTTCAGAGCATGGTCAGCGGGCTGTTCCGCCGCCCGTCACGGAGGTGGCTGGCTAGGGGCGTACTGCTTCTCGATCCACCGGCAGATCGCTTCCACGACGTAAGCCCGCTCGGCGTCGCTGAGCGGGTGCCCGGCGGGAATGTCGTGCCAGCGTGCGAGACAGGTGCGGCAGCACGTGGCGGTGGCGTGCTGGGCGACGAAGACGGGATGTCCGCGATAGGGCGTTTGCCTGCCGTCGTTGGACGGTTCGGCCGGGGCCAGCCTGCGGGTGATCAGGTCCGCTGCGTGCTTGCGGACGGTCGCGATGCCGCGCAGGTCGACCACCGCACGGTCTCGTCCGCGTAGCCGGAACTTCGCGCGGAAATGGTGCTGGCCGATCCGGTGCAGCCTGTCGTCGAGTTCGTCGGTCATCGGCGCGGGAACGGTTCGAATGCTGTGACCATGTGGACTCCGCAGACCTCCCGATGGAACGCCGTTGCTTACCGCGCGTCCCGTCCAATTCGATGTGGCGAAGCGGACGCTACCAGCAGTGACCGACACCAACCTGAGCGGCATTCACCGGCGGATGCGACGCTCGGGGTGACAGTCGGGGCGGCGTTCTTCGTCGGTCTCGGTATCGACATCGCGATCACGTCGGCGACCGCGGACATGCTCCGTGTTGCCGCCGCCGGTCGCGCTGGGGCGGCGTCGGCGCTGCTGACCATGGCCCGGCAGATCGGCAGCGTGATCGGCGTTGCCGTGCTCGGCGCGATGGCAGGCCCATCGACGACCGGCTTCTTCCGTGCGCTGATCATCGCCGCGCTGGGCTGTGCCGGAGCCGCATACCTCGTCCGGCGCGCCCGCGGTGCGCGAGAAAGCCGGAACCCTTTGCCTTACATAACCTCTGGAAGCACAGGTGAGAAATGAAGACCTCGATCCGTGTCAACAACGACCTGTCCTACGACGAACTCCTGCGGCTGGCGTCGGCCGCCGAAGCGGCAGGCGTGGACCAACTCTGGATATCGCATGATCTGCTGCTGCGCTCGGCTCCCGTGCTGATCGGTGCCCTCGCCGCGCGTACCGAACGCATCCAACTCGGCATCGGCATCATGAATCCCTACACGGCGCACACCACCGAGATCGCGATGGTGGCGGCCACCGCTCAGGAGGTCTCCGGCGGCAGGTTCGCCCTGGGGGTGAGCGCCGGGGCGACCGACTTTCTCGCCTGGGCCGGTCTGCGGCGGAGCAAGCCGATGACGACTGTGCGGCAATCGGTTACGGCCCTGCGGGCCCTGCTGGGGCACTCCGATATTGCCGAGGATGATCTGCCGGAATGGTGGGGAGAGTCGAGCTCGCTGCGCTTTCCGCTGTCCAGGCCGGTACCCGTGTATGTCGGGGCGACGGGACCACAGATGCGGCGGCTGGCCGGTCGGGTTGCCGACGGAGCGCTGCCGCTACTCCCCCGTCCGGACCTCTACGGCAAGATCAGCGACGATGTGCACGCCGGACTGCGCGAGGCCGGGCGCGAGGCCGCAACCTTCGATCTACCGGCGTGCATCTGGGTGTCTGTCGGGGAGCGCGATGCCGCGCGGCGGGCGCTGGCCGAGAAAATCGCCTATTACGGACAGTCCTTCTCACCGGATCACCTGGCCGCGGCGGGTCTGCGACCTTCGGACTTCTGTGCGGCCGGAAAATACGCTCGCGCAGGGGATCTCGGCAAGGCCGTCGAATTCATCGATAACCGCATGATGGGCCTGGCTGTCGTCGGGTCACCCGATGAGGTGATCGAGGGTTGCCTCCAGTTGCAGGCGCTCGGCGCCCGGCACATTTCGTTCGGTCCCCCGCTTGGTCCCGATCCCCTTGCGGCCCTTGCGGAACTGGGGCGTTCGGTGATCCCCGCACTGCGTTCGGTTCATCGGGAGTAGGGCTCGCGGGATGCCGAGCCGCATTCAGCATCGCTCACCACCCCGTGCACGTTCTGCGTATTCGGCGCGCCCCGAAATAGAGCTTCTGCGCGCGTCGACGTCCTGCCATGGCGGAATCTTTCGACGGCTCGGTCTTCGGACGACTGTTCGTCGTAACGCTTCCGATACTCAATGCCTGCTTACCCGTATTTCGTGAGAGGACAACAACATTGAGTACTCAGAACGACGTGACCGTCGTCGAGGGGTTCATTCCGGTGATCGACCTGTCGTCCAGGCACAGCGCCACGGGACGCCGGACGATCGCCGCGGCGATCGGTGCCGCCTGCGCCAGTTCGGGCTTCTTCACCATCGTCGGACATGGCGTGCCGACCGAACTCATCGACCGGATGTGCGCGACGAACCGGGAGTTCTTCGTCCTGCCCGATGCGGCGAAAGACGCTGTCGCACATCGGCCCGGCGTCTCCGGATTCCGGCGGATGGCGGGATCCACCGCACACAGCCTGGACAAGAAGACACCGCCCGATCTGTGCGAAGTCTTTTCGGCACACGTGACCGGCGATCTCAGTGATCCGGAACGCGCGGCCCTCGGCGACTATTGGGCCTCATGGAAATTGGCCAACGTCTGGCCGAGCGCGCCCGCGAACTTCGCGGACACCTGGCACGAATACATGGCGACGCTCTCGGGTTTGGCGGGCGACCTGATGCGGCTGTTCGCGCTGGCATTGGAACTCGACGAGAACTTCTTCGACGATATTTTCGACCATCACGTTTCCTCGGTGGCCGTCAACTATTACTTCCCGCAACAAGAGACGCCGCTGCCCGGCCAGTTGCGCCGCGGCGAACACACCGACTGGGGCAGCCTGACCATCCTCTATCAGGACACCGACATCGGCGGCCTCCAGGTCCGCCACGGTGCCGGCGAATGGCGGGATGTCCCCACCATTCCCGGCGGTTTCATCGTCAATATCGGCGATCTGATGTCACTGTGGACCGGGGGTCGATGGGTCTCGACCATGCATCGAGTGATCAACCCCGAACGCGGCAACAGCTCGTCCCGCCTGTCGATTCCGTTCTTCTACCTGCCCAATCACGATGCGACCATCGACCCGATCGGGTCCTTCGCCGACCTGGACGCGCCGCAGCATTACGGCGCGACCACCGCCGGGGAATGGATCTCGCGAAAGATGCTGAAGACCTTCGCGGCCGACCCGCTCGACTACCAACCGGCCGATTGAGCTCCGCTCAGGCGAGGAACTTGCCGAGGTCGTCGAGCACCCGCATCGCGCCGATCGGACCGAGTCCGAGGAACCACACCTCGTCGTCGACCGCGATCGCATGCCCGGCCTTGACCGCGGCCGAGTTCCGCCAGATCGGGCCTTCGGTCACCGCCTTCTGGTCCGGTGAGACGTCCGCGCCGTAACTCGAGTAGAAGATCCAGTCGCCGGCGGCCTGGTCGATGTTCTCCTTGGAGACCTGCACGGCCAGTTCGTCGACGTTCTGGTTCGCCGGCCTCGGCAGGCCGACATCGGCGAGGATGACGCCGATGAAGGATTTGTTGCCGTACAGGCGAATGTTGCCGCTCAAGAAGCGCACCAGCGAAATCGTTGGTGCGCCAGGCAGTTTGGCTTTCACCTGATTCGCCTTGGCTTGATAATCGTTGAGCAGCTTGGTGGCCTGCTCCTCCGCGCCGAGTGCGGCACCGACCAGCAGGAAGTTCTCTTTCCACGGGAAGCCGGGCCGGATGGAGAACACGGTCGGCGCGATGGCCGACAGCTGGGGATACAGGTCGTTGACGCGTAACTTGCTGCCCAGGATCAGATCCGGTTTCAAGGCGGCGATCTTCTCGAGGTCCAGGGTGTTGGTCGGACCGACCGTCGCGATGTCGCGCACCCGGTCGGCCAGATACGACGGCACCCCTTGCTGGCCGGCGGTGGTCGCCATGCCGACCGGCGTAACGCCCAGCGCGAGAACGTCATCCAGCTCACCGGAGTCGAGAACGACTACCCGCGTCGGCTTCTTCTCGATTCGAGTCTGGCCCATGGCCTGGGTGATCGTGCGCGGAAACACCCCGGGCCCGACATCGGCTTTGAGTTTGGCGGTCTCGGTATCGGCGGTGGCGAACTGCGCCCCGCCGGTGGCGACATTCTTATCGCCGTGACCGGTATCGCCCGCGCTCGCCGGGGTGGTGGCGGGATCGGCCGCGCATGCGGTGAGCAGCGCGATGGCGGCAACCGCCACCACCGCCTTCGTCCATCGAAACATTGTGTGATTCCTTTCTAGGATCGAGTGGCGGGCGCGACGGGCCGGCCGGAGCGATGCCGTCCGATCGGAACGACCATCGGGGTGCCGGACACGGGATCCGGGATGATCTGTGCCTGCATGCCGAAGACGTCCTCGACCAATGCCGCGGTGAGAATGTCCGAAGGGGCGCCCTCGCAAGCGATTTCGCCGCTTTTCATGGCGATGAGGTGATCGCCGTAGCGGGCGGCGAGATTGAGGTCGTGCATCACGATCACCACCGTGGTGCCGTCGACCTTGTTGAGATCCGCGAGCAGGTCGAGCACCTCCACCTGATGGGCGATATCGAGGAAGGTGGTCGGCTCGTCCAGCAGCATGATCGGGGTGTGCTGGGCCAGCGCCATCGCGATCCACACCCGCTGCCGCTGGCCGCCGGAGAGTTCGTCGACCGAGCGGGACGCCAGTTCGACGGTGTCGGTGACCTGCAATGCGCGTGCCACCGCCGCGTCGTCCTCTGGCGTCCATCGGCGAAACATGCCCTGATGCGGATAGCGACCGCGACCGACCAGATCCGCGACCGTGATGCCCTCGGGCGCGACCGGGGACTGCGGCAACAGTCCAAGTACCCGCGCGACATCCTTGCTACGCAACGAGGAGATCGGCTCGCCGCCGAGATAGACCCCGCCGTGCGTGGGCGCGAGCAGCCGCGCCAAGCCGCGCAGCAAGGTCGATTTCCCGCACGCGTTGGTGCCGACGATCATCGTCACCAGACCCTCGGGGATGCGCACGGTGAGGTCGTTGACGATCGTCACCGGCCCGTAGCCGAGCCGCAGCTGCTCGGTGTGCAGAGTTGGTGTCACGCTATCCCTTTCAGACATGCTCAGACTCGCCCGGCGCGGTTGGCCGCGGCGAGCAGCCACAGCAGATACGGCGCGCCGACCGCGCCGGTGACCACCCCAACGGGCAGCGTGGTTCCGAGCAGATGCTGTGCGACGAAATCGGCGATCAGTGTGACCAGCGCACCGGTGAGCGCGGCCGGTACCAGTGCGGTACGACCGCCGCCGGTCAGCCGGGCGGCGATGGGGTTCGCGACGAACGCGACGAACGCGATCGGACCGGCCACCGCCGTCGCGAAAGCCACACTGGCGGTGGCGATCAGCAGCAACAGCAGCCGCGTGTACTCCACCCGCAGGCCGAGGCCGGCCGCGACATCGTCACCGAGTTGCAGTCCGTTGAGCGCGGGGGCGAGCAGTGCGGCGGCGGGCACCAGCACGGCGAGCGCGATCGCCAGCGGCAGCACGTGGTGCCAGCTCCGGCCGTTGAGATTGCCGATCATCCAGACCAGCGCCTGCTGGGCAAGGGCGACATCGGCCCACGTCATCAGGTACGACACCACGCTGGTGAGCACCGCGCCGACACCGACACCGACGAGCACAAGGCGAAAACCGTTGACCCCGCCGCGCCGTGCGAGACCGTAGATCACCGCGCCCGTGGCGACCGCGCCGACGAAAGCCGCCAGCGACAACGCCGTGCCGGACAGCCCGAAGACGATCAGCCCGGCGACGGCGGCCGCGCTCGCGCCCTGGGAAATCCCGATCACATCCGGACTGGCCAGCGGGTTTCGCAGCAGTCGCTGAAACAGCGTGCCGCCGAGGCCGAACGCGATACCGACCAGGATGGCCGCGACCGCTCGCGGCAACCGCAGCTGCCTGACCACGAACGCGTCCTGCCCGGCGCCGCCACCGAACAGGATGCCCGGAACTTCGCTCAGCGGAACCGAATACGAGCCGACGGTGAGCGTCAGCGCGAGGACCAGCAGCAGCGTCAGGAACAATGCGAGCGTCACCAGCCGTGCGCGGGAGATGCCACCGCGGCGGGCGTGGACGACCGCGGCCAGCGCGCCGGTCATGCCTGTGCCGCTAGCGCTCGGTGCCGCCACAACCTGGGCGGCTGTGTTCGACGTTCGCTCGCTCATGCCTGCACCAGCTTTCGACGGCGCACCAGCACGACAAGCAATGGCCCGCCGATAATGGCCGTCAAGACGCCGACCTGCACCTCGGCGGGTCGCGCGATGACGCGACCGACCACATCCGCGACCAGCAGCAGGATCGAGGCGATCACCGCCGCGTACGGCAGCAGCCAACGATGGTCGGGGCCGGTGATCAGCCGGGCCGCGTGCGGAACCATCAGGCCGACGAACGCGATGGGTCCGGCGATGGCCGTTGCCGCGCCGCACAGGATGACCACCGCGAGCGCGGCGACACCGCGGGCGACCGGCACATTCTGGCCCAGTGCGCGGGCCACGTCCGGGCCGAGTGCGAGCGCGTTCAACATGCGCGCCGACAGCACCGCGAGCAGGATGCCGACCGCGAGGAACGGCACTGCCTGCCCGACGGTCGGCAGGTCGCGCTCGGCGAGTGACCCGACTTGCCAGAACCGGTACTGGTCGAAAGTGGTGGTGTCGGTGAGCAGTAGCCCGCTGGTCACCGACTGCAGTGCGGCGGTCACCGCGGCTCCGGCGAGCGCGAGCTTCATCGGCGTGGCCCCGTCGCGACCCAGCGAACTGACGAAGTACACCACCCCGCCCGCAACCGCCGCACCCGCGAAGCCGAACCACACATAACCGGTCACCGAGCTCAGCCCGAGCACACTGATGCCGAGCACGACGAACAGCGCCGCACCCGCGTTGACACCGAGCAGCCCGGGATCGGCGAGCGGGTTCCGAGTCGCGCCCTGAATGATCGATCCCGCCAGTCCCAGCGCAACACCGACCAGCACTCCGATCAGCGTGCGCGGCAACCGCAGATCACGCACCACAGCATGATCGACATTGGCAGGGTTGTACCGGAGCAAGGCATCAATCACGGTAGTGAACGTCAACTCACGCGAGCCGACTGCGATGCTCAGCAGCACCGCGAACGCAAGCACTGCCAATAGCAGCACCAGCCCCATCCCAAGCGGGAGCGTCCTGGCGCGGGCGCGATCCATCTGTGTCGGCAACCTTCGATCGTGATCAATACGGTTTGCCTACCCTAATTCATGGGTGGTTTGCTGTTCGCCGCCGGTGGGCAGTGCTATCGACGTCGTCGCGGTGCGATCAGGGACGACCGGGCGTTCGGGTCTGCCGATCGGGGGGCGACTCAGGCTCAACCAGCCTCGCCACACACGAAATAAGGTCGGGGCTGCGGAGGGGATGCCATCCGGCAAAATCTCATGGAGAACCATTCCAGTCGCCGGACAGTGCAGCACCGTGCCGATAACCCGCCCGACGAACGGCGGCGTAGTCATATATGAGCTGTTCTGCACAAGTCGCACCGCGCTCACGCGGCCCTTTCCAGCCGAATCTGGCGTCATAGCGCAAAAACCTCGCCGACGGCCCGCGATCTCACGTGCTACGAACGGAACACACTATGCCCGAATGGAATTGCGTCATGAATCGTTTGCCGACAGCATCGCCAACGATAGCTATCTGGCGCGTACAGAAGTGCTGTCGCAATCCTGCTGGTGGCCAGACAGTTTCGACGAGTTATAAGAGCATCGTCGGCTTGACAAACCGGACGACGACCGAGAAGGTAGCAGGCAGTCGCGCCGTAGGCGCGGCCAGCTACAGGAGGGGTTCGATGCCAATTCCAACCATAAAAGGATACTGTCGCGCGCAGTGGTCAGAAGGCCATGAGGTGATGTGATGGCCGGCGGGGGATACTTCAACCACTACGACGACCCCGATGAGTACTGGGACGACGAGCCGCTGGTGCCGGCAAGGCCCAACGCCGCCCAGCCTGGTTCAGTGCCACCTCCTGTCGAGCCGAAACCATCAGCGGTCGTCACCGACCCGCCGCCGCAGGCCGAGGGTCACTTTGCGGCCGACACCGCGCCAAGTGCAACCCGTATCGGATCGTCCTTCGCCTCAATCGAACTCGACGGCGGATGCCTTCCATTCCACATTCTGATTCGTCCGCAGTGGAGCCGTTATGTTGCTCCGCACGAGGTAGGCGACGAACTTATGGCGGCGTACAGAGCCGCAATGGAGATGCGTCTAGAGCAGTTGTACGCAGCTGGCCGCCGGCCGACTCCCCGAGAAATTTCAGAGGCAGCTATCCCGGATCACCGAACAATTCTGACACTTTTGCTGGAGACTCGGACCTGGGACGAATACAGCTCCGTGTCGAGCAGCATGATCAACAGCGGTAATTTCCACGCGTCGAGTCAAGTTGTTTTTCGCGGAGAACATTCCGTCAGGCTTACCGCTGATGTTTCCCGCCTGCTGTCGATCGAAGTACAAAATGATTGGGCAGCAATCACACAGCCCGACCGGATCGTGGACGAAGTCCTGTGGTGTGCCGATCAGATCCGTTCCATGCGCCCAAAGCGGATCGTACGTGGAGATTACTCACGTTATGCGGACGATGACCTGGAATATCAGTTGGACCACCATCGGTTGCGGCTCCTGGAAGAACGGATGAGCAATGGCAGATAAGCTGACACTTAACCTCCGAGCGATGAGATTGGCTGCCGCCAGCTGGGGCGAAGCTGCCAACAACCTGAAGGCCGGGGTGGAGACAACCAAGAAACTTGAAATCACTGCGTCGGAAGCAGGTACCTTCGCGGAAGCCCTGTCGAAGTACCAACCAGCTCCTGGTTATTTTCGAGACAGGTTGAATGAGGGTGTCACCGTCTTCGAGGATATCGGAAAAGTCCTCAAATCGGCAGCCGATACATATGAAGCGGAAGATCTCGCCAGCAAAGGAAAGCTGGCAAAGCTCGAGGGAGATATATGACGGTCGCAGATGACAAGCGAAGCTTGCTCGAAAAGTCAGCGTACCTTCGGGCGAAGGTAATTGAGGTGGGAGATCTGCCGGCGAAGGTGGACTCCGCATGTGGGCACCTTGTCGAGCTGGTCCGAGCAAATGGGTATGCTGGCGTGATCAGCAACCCGGTAGCAGTGGTTACCGGGCAGGTCGAAGATTCCGTAGATGAGATTTGGGCTGAACGCGACAAGGCAAATGCGGCCATTCGTGAAACCTGGAAAAAGCTCAAGATACTCGAAGCCGATCTGGATGTGCCAGTCAAATTCATCGATGTCGCAAACGATTGGCGCAACCTCAGAAATAATCTCATCGCCGCTAGCGGAGATTTCATTGACACCAAGCTCTCCGAATGGTCGGGCGATGCCGCTACCAGGTACGAAGAAATGCGCACCACCAGGCAACAGCCGGCATTGGACAACTTGCCGCTGGAATTCGATAAGATTGCACTCAGCCTGGAGACCATAGCAGGGGCGGAGTTGACCCTCTATGGCGAGATCGCCATAAAAGTACAAGAGTTGATATCGAAGGTCGAGGACGGATTTTTCAACTCCGTCAAGAGTTGGCTTTCCATATCGTTCACGGGCGCACTTTCTGCCGCCCAAGAGTTGGTAAAGGTGGTCGAAGCTGCGAGGACCTTCATCATCGGCATCATCAAGAGCATGGGCGATTCCGCCAAGACCAATATAATTGAAGGCAACAAAATATCGCAGATCGTCGGCATCCAAAAGGGGCTGCCTGATAATAAATGGCCCAGCGGCGCAAAATCTTCCTATGGGGCCGGCATCGAAGGGATTCGGGAAGCGATCGGCGACGCATCGACAAAGGACGGCGACAAGTCGGATTGGACGGTGCCTCAATGAGGACTGGCTTCCCAACCATGGTCGCCACCGCCGCAGTGGTCTTGATGACCGGATGCTCATCGTCGCAGCCCACTGAAACACCCGTGTCGTCTCAGGCTCGTCCGGCGATGACCCAGGGAGAGTTGTGCGACGTTCTGAAGAACTTCCTGACGACCGAGTTGCACGCCGTCGAAGTGCGGGCCGTCCCAAACGTCTCGACAGACGCAGTCCTCAAGGTCGGCGGAGTATGCGAGCTTGCCCAGGGGCAGAACCCCGTCGGGAGTTATCAGGTACGGAACGCACCGAGCGATGTGGACCCAACCCAGGGACGTCGTGGATATGTGAAGAAGCCGGAACTGGGCGAGGCAGTATGGGTTTACGACCTGCGAACAGATGAAGGAAACCCTTCGAACACAGTACGTTTCGCGACCCGCATCAAGGACTGGAACGCGATTCTCGAGATCCGGGACGTCGAAACACGGACTGCTGCAGGCGACCTCCATCTGACCGACGACGACAAACGCAAATCCGTTCAATTCCTGACGGAGCTGACGACGAAATTCTCGGGCGATCGATAGCCGGTCCTACCCACAGCCACCGTTGACACTTTGAGCGGAATGGCGAAGATGAATCGGGAGCCGCCCCGCCTAGGTGCAGGGCGGGGCGTGATGCGCATGGTTATGTGCGGTCACCCGGTAGGTGTAATAGATGCGATGTGCCAAGATTCATGTCACGGGGAGTTGCGGGACTGAGGCGAGGAGGCGGCGAGTGTAGGTGTGTTGGGGGGAGTCGAATACTGTGTCGGCGCTGCCGGATTCGACTATGCGGCCGTCTTTCATGACGACCACGCGGTCTGCGGCGTGGTGGATTACGCCGAGGTCGTGGGAGATGAGTAGTAGGGCGGTGCCGGATTGGGCTTGGAGGACGGCGAGTAGGTCGAGGATCTGGGCTTGGACCGAGACGTCGAGGGCGGATACCGGTTCGTCGGCGACGATCAGGGCCGGGCGGGGGGCGATGGCGCGGGCGATGGCTACGCGTTGTCGTTGTCCGCCGGAGAGGGTGCGGGGGTGGCGATCGAGGAAAGTGCGGTCGAGTTGGACGGCGTCGAGTACTTCTCGTACGCGGTTCGCTCGGTCGCGGCCTCGAATACCTACCGTGTCCAGGCTTTCGCCGATGATGCGTTCGACGGTGTAGCGGGGGTCGAAGGAGCTCAGCGGGTCTTGGGCGATCAACTGAGCGGTGCCGCGGTGGCGGCGTAGTTCTTTTTCGGAATATTCGCTCCACGGTTCGCCGTCGACGACGACGCGGCCGGAGGTCGGTGCGATGAGGCGCAACGCGAGCCGCGCCGTGGTCGTCTTCCCGGAGCCCGACTCGCCGACGATGCCGAGTGTCTCACCGGCGAACAGGTCGAAGTCGACGTCGTCGACGACCGTACGGGCGGCCGGGCCGGTGCCGTAGACCTTGCGAAGTCCTTGCACCGACAACACGATTCGGGTCTCGTCCACCGTGCGAGGCGGCAGTGGTCGGCGGTGGCGGACGTCGATATCGGCCGACGGATCGTCGGGAATCGACAGCGTCGTACCGCGTGAGTCGGCCGACGGAACGGCGGCGAGCAATCGTTTCGTGTAGACGTGCGCCGGTCGAGTCAGCACATCGCGGGTACTCCCCTGTTCGACGACCGTGCCGTCCTTCATGACCAGCACTCGATCGGCCAGCTCGGCGACCACCGCGAGATCGTGGCTAATCAGCAGTAGTGCGTTACCGGCGGCCTTGCGCTGTCGAAGCAGCTCCAGAATCTGTTGCTGCACAGTGACATCGAGGGCGGTGGTCGGCTCGTCGGCGATGATCAAACGCGGATCACCTGCGATCGCCGTCGCGATCAGCACGCTCCGGCCGGGTAGCGCGGTTCCCGAGGCCGACTGCGCACACTTTGATCGAAAAGAGCTGGGAGTCAACGCATTCCCCAGTCAGATCCCCAGTCCGCTTACTTCTTCTGCACCATGCAGTCTGCACATAATCGTTGTACCAAATCAGAAGCATCTAAATTTCGGATGTTCGGTTTGTTATTCACTGCTCGCTGCCACGTCCGGCACATTGCGGTCGTTCGTGCGCCCGAAATATTCACGAGGTACAGCGATGAAAACGCATTCGGCCAAATTTGTTCGCATATCCACAATCGCGGCTCTTGCCACACTGACACTCGCGCCCGCGCTATTGGCGGGGCCTGCTTCGGCGGACCCGGTGACCGTCAATTTCAAGTGTCAGGCCAAGCCGCCGATCGGCGCCCCGCAAGAATCCACGATGACCATGCAGGTCACCGGCTCGGCACCGGCTACAACGACTCCCGGTGCCGCGGTAGCCATTACATTGACTTCGGGCCAGGGCCAGATTCCAAGCGAGCAAGGAGGATACAAGATTAATTACGTCCGTGACCTGAAACTGATTGCCCCGTTCCCGACCAACTCCGCCTACGTGTCGTCGTCCCTGTCCGGCGGAACCGTCAAAGCGACGATAGACACCAGCGGCGGCAAAGCCGCAATCAAGGTAACCGACCGGCTTCCCGGCGGTTCGACATTCACATTGCCCACACTCACCGTGAATGTGACGGCCGGCAAGTCCGGCTCGATCACGACAACCCTGGCCGGCACCAGCTACGCCGATCCGGGCTTGACCATGGTCGTCAACGCTCAAGCCGGTCCTTTCCCGGTGAACGTCCCCGTGTCGTGCTACCCATCCCCAGCACCGATCTTCACCACGACCGTCATCGGCACCGGCAACGCGACGCAGGCCCCCCAGCCCGCCGAACCGAGCGCGCCCGGCGACTTCACGCTGCTCCCCAACCTCGGCCTAGGCCAGACGCAGTAGAAATCGCGGCCAGATGAAGTGCGGTATCGATTGTCCACAAATCGATACCGCGCCAGGCGTTTAGCCTTGATTCACGGATGTGGCTGCTGGGTTATGCGAAAGGTGTCGAGGTTTTCGGTCAGGAACGACTCGAGGGTGCGCGGGGGTTTGCCGAGGATCTGGGCGACGGTATCGGTGGGATGTTCCGGTTGCGCGATGGCCAGCTGCTGGATCTCGATGATGTGGTCGGCCAGCCAGGTTGGTAGGCCGGATTGTTCGGTGAGGTGTTGGCGGAAGTCGGTGCAGGACAGGTCGGTGTAGCGGATCGGAGTGTCGAGCATGGAACTCAGCCTGGCTGCCAGTCGCGGGTAGCTGTAGGTGTGTGAGCCGGTGAGAAGGTATGCGCCACCGGCGATCTCGGCCTGAGTGAGAGCTGCCGCCGCGACATCGGCGATGTCGCGGCAGTCGATGAAGTTGCAAGTGGACTCGCCCATAATTCCGAAGATGGTGCCCTGCGTCGCCACCTGGGTGCCGAGGAGAAGCAGTTTCTGCATGAACGCGTAGGGGCGCAGGATCGTGTGGGTCAGGCCGGTGGCGCGTAGCACCTCCTCGATGGCGTAGTGCCAGCGTGCGACGGACACCGGCGAGTTCGAAGCGACCGCGGGCGCCGACAGTTTGACGATGTGTTCGATACCGCACGCCGCGGCGGTTTCGATTGTGCGCGTTTCGAGTTCGACCTGGGCGGGGCTGTTGGTCATGGTGAGGAAGAGTTGCGTTGCGCCGTGGAACGCCGATCGCAGTGCGGCAGGGTTCGTGGCGTCGGCGTACCGGATTTCGGCTCCCGGCGGATATTCCATGGCGCGCAGGCGATCTGGATTCCGGCTCAATGCCCGGCAGGGCACTCCGAGGTCGAGCAGGCGGGTCAGCAGCGCGTTGCCGGTCGCGCCGGTGGCTCCCATGACGACGATCATGTGTGCGCCTTTCGTTGGACCGCGCACCAGCGCCACGTGATGATCGTGGCGGCCACTGCGGCGGCGATCGGGAAGTCGATGCGAATGCGATCAGGGAACGACGTTGCGGTGGTGAAAATTTGGGCAGTCAACGCCGCCAACGCGGCGGCACCGAGGCCGAATGCCGCCGCGGCGGCGACGGGCGCCGCTCGTCGCCACCGAGAGCGGCGGAATCCGCTGTACCGCAGCCACATTCCCAGCAGAAGGGCGACCAGCGCGGATGTCCCGGCGATCGACGTCACTGCGGCACGCAGTAGATCCATCTGCCCAGTAGCCAATCCCCCTGCGCCCGCACACAGCGCGGGTGCCAGATAGGCGAACAGCACCTCTTGCCACAATACGAATCGAGGAGATGCGGCTGTTTGATTCGTCTAATTAGGTCCCTAACTATATGGACATGCTGAGCCCGACGTTTGATGATCGGCGGTCAGTCCGCCGTGAGTGCGCCCATGCCGTTGCCGACGCGCTCGAGCAGGTCGAGGAATACCGCGCGTTCCGCGCGGGTCAATCCGCCGACCATCGACTGCAAGCGTCCGAAATGTTCGGCGGCCATATCGCGCAGCTGCTGCGCACCGCGGGCGGTGAGCACAACCACCACGGCACGACCGTCCTCAGCCGAAGCGCGCCTGCATACCAGGCCCTGCTGCGCCAAGCCGTCGATCAGCCCGGTAACCGTTGCGCGCGTAACCCCGAGACTCGTCGCCAGCTGCGAAGGCGACTTCTCGCCATCCGCGTCCTCGAGATCGGCCAGCAATCGATACCGTCCGGTGGACAGCCCGAATCGCGCGAAGTGCGTCTCGGTCGCCTGCCCGAGCCGCGCCCCAACGGCCAGCAGTCGCACCGCGACGAGTACGGCCTGCGGATCGATCTCGGATTCCAGGCCATAGCGGCGCAGCTGTGTCCGCGCCTGCCCCAGGGTGGGGGTTTCGGGGGCGGCCGGGTCCGTCGTCATGAATGTAATATGGCACCTAACTATGTAACCGTCAAAGTTACTCCGATCACATCCAGTGATCGGTCCGCCCTATTCGGTTCCCGCGGCGCGCCCGGCACGACGGGACAGGTCGGCGAAGGCCGCACGCAGTTCGGGCGGACCGATCACCTCGATCTCCGTGTCGAAGCGGGCCAATGCCGCGGCGAGCGCGGCCCAGGACCAGGACCCCGTTGTCAGCCTGGTCCGGGCGGTGCCGAGTTCCTCGACGATGCCGTCGCCTGCGAACGGGGCCACCTCGGCTGCGGGCAGGTCGAGGATCACCGCACCGCGGCAGGGCCAGGCGTCCGCGCTCGCAGAACCCTTGAACTGGGTCGATAGGAAAGCGGCCACGTCACCGCCCGGCACCTCGCGGGGCGGGAATCGCGGTCCGTTCGGGACACGCGGTGTCATCCGGTCCGCGCGGTAGATTCGCCAATCCGCGCGCTCAGGATCCCAGCCGACCAGGTACCAGCGTCCATTCCGGACCACGAGGTGGTGTGGCTGCACCCGGCGGGGCGGTCGCGGCTCGGCGTCTTCGGGGCGTCCCGGCGAACGGTAGTCGAACCGTAGCTCCTCGCCGGCGCGGACGGCGGCGCTCAGCGTGAGCAGCACGTCGGTGTCGACCTGGGGATCGCGCCCAGCCGCGCTGATCTCCAGCGCGTCGACGCGCTGCCGCAACCGCGACGGCAGGACCTGACGCACGGTAGCAAGTGCCCGCGCGGCCGCCTCCTCGATGCCCGCGCCCGTCCCGACGGCGATCCGCAGCGCCACCGCGAGCGCGACCGCTTGGTCCTCGTCGAACAGCAACGGCGGCAACTGATGTCCCGCTTCGAGCCGGTAGCCACCATCGGGTCCTTTGACCGCATGGACGGGGTAACCGAGCTCGCGCAACCGGTCCACATCGCGGCGCACCGTCCGGTCGCTGACGCCCAGGCGTCGGGCCAGCAGGCCTCCCGGCCAGTCGCGCCGGGCCTGGAGCAGGGACAGCAGCGACAGGAGCCTGCTGGAGGTCGTTGCCGAGGAAGCGAGTGGCATGTCCGCAGACTGCCACAAGTAGCGGACATTCCCTGTCCGGTACTGGTGACATCGTCCGTTCTGTCGCCGGAAGTCCGGCGGCGAACCCACTCGTGAAGGACTGGAACACCATGTCGCTCAACGCTGTTGCTCACCTGAACTTCCACGGCCAGGCCCGCGAAGCCCTCGAGTTCTACCGGTCGGTGTTCAGCGGGCAACTCACCATCGCCACCTACGCCGACTTCGGGATGCCCGCCGAACTGCCCGGCGCGACGAACGTCGTGTTCGGCCAGGTCGTCGCCGACAACGGCTTCCGCGTGATGGCCTACGACGTGCCCGGCCCCGACGCACCGCCCAGGACAGCCACGCCAACCACCCGCCGCGAGAACGGCAGCACGATCACCGAGGAACCGTTCTTCCTCTCCGTCCGCGGCGGGAGCGTCGAGGAGGTCGCCCCGATGTGGGAGGGCCTCGCCAAGGACGCGACCGTGATCGAACCGTTCGGCCCCGCCCAGTGGGCGCCCGCCTTCGGGATGCTGGCCGACCGCTTCGGCGTCACCTGGATCGTCGACGTCGCAGCCGAGTACACCGCCTGACCCGTGGGGTGCGGTCTCGGCCGCACCCCAGCACAGGAGAAACCTCGCTCCTGTCGCCCAGCGGCAAGTCTTGTTCCTATGCCAGACCGGAGTTTCGACGCTCCGTAATGGATCACTCAGCCCGCGGCACAAGCCCGCCATTGTGATTCTGACTCAACCTGTCCCAGCGCACAGCGGTAAGTTCCGCATCTGGTGGTCGTGCCACTAATTCCGGGGGCATTTCGCATGCCACATGCGTATTTACCCTGACTCGGTCCGTTCACCGGTCCGGCGGGTTCGCTGACAGAACTCGGCGCTGCCGAATGATCAAGCCTGCCTGCATGATCGGTGCTATCGAGCAGGCCTGGGGCCGGCTCTCGGGGGCTCAATAGGCGGATACGTCAATTACTTCGGCGATGCGAAGCGGCGAATAGGGAGGTGTGCACATGGGCGATCATGTCGATACGGTGCTGCTGCAGATCGGCAACTCGACTGGTGTCCACGACATTGTTTTTCCGTCCTCGGATACCGGGCGCACCCGCATCCGGACGCTGCTTTCCGCGGTCTATCAACTGCCGTTCGCGATCGTCCGCGATGTCACCGCGGTAGATGTGGTGTCGGTGGAATGTGCACGGCCGTTGTTCCCGGTGGTGCGCCGGACCGGGAACTGGACCCAGACCATGCCCGCGCATATACGCACCGATGTCGACATCGTCGGCAGCGACGGCACCGCACCGCGGTGGATCGACGTGGTGGCCGACCTGTCCGCGGCGGTGCTGCTCGAGATCGATCCGGGTGAACTGGATTCGTTGCGTATCAACGATATCGGTGACTTCGCGACGCTGGCGGAGTTCCGTGCGAAGTTCCGCTATCTCGATCTGGAAGCGTTCATGCGGGCGAACCGGCTGACCACGGTCGAGGATTTGCGCGGCGCGTTCCACTACCTGCTGGCCGAGGCGAAATTGAAGCCCGCGCCGCCGTTCGACCCCGCCGATCCCGCGACCAGTCGCAGGCTGACGGTGCGGATCGGAGTGCTGATCCGCGACGACATCGACCTCACCGCCGCGCTGCGGGAGGTACGGCAGATGCTGGCCGCGCAGGAGCCCGTCGTCGACGAGCACCGAGACCGGGATTTCGCCGAAATCTCTTCCCATATAGCACCTTTGGTGATATTCCCCGCCTCGGCGGTGACCGGCAGTGGATTCACGCAGGAACAGATCGCCGCCTTCTTCGCCGGCCAGCGCACGCTCGCAATTTTCATCTGAGCCGATTGTCGGAACACATTCAAGGAGCAGAAATGGCACAGAGCCGAACTCGGGCCAAGGACCCGGACGACGAACCGGTCGAGCAGCAGCCGCTCGCTCCGGATTCGCCAAACATCATGTCGCGCGCGGAAATCGAGGACTATCGCGCAAAGCTGCGGTCCAAATACCACGAGCCGTGACAAGCGTGCGTCGACTCGAATTCAATTCACTCCCTACTAGGAGAAGATCCTGATGTCACTCCACTACGTGCGGGTGTTCCCCGCCTTCGACAATTTCTCACCCGCAGTCCGGCCGACCGGAAATATGGTCGTGATCGGTGATGCCACAGCGGGAACCGCGAACGAGGCCGTTGAGGTGACCTCGACGGCCGAGGCGGTCAGCAAGTTCAGCTCCAGCGCCACAGCGCCGTCCGCGCTGAGTAAGTCGTTGATCACCGCCATGTCGCAGGACCCGAGCCCGAGTCGGCTCTGGGGAATCAAAGTGGGGACCGCCGGGTCCCCCACCCCGGTCCCCGACCCGGCCGGCGCGCTCACCGCCGCCGCCGCGCTCAATGTCCAGTTCGTCGTGCTCGCCAATACTCCGCTGACCGCGACCTCCGGCGCGGCGGGCGGCGCCATCGAGGCGCTGCGCAATCACGTCGTCACCGTGTCCGCCGCCGGCGACGGCAAGGAGCGCATGGGCGTCGCGATGCTGACGAAAGGGGTCGCCAGCCCGGCCCTGGTGAGCGGAACGCTGGTCTCGGATCGGATGGTGTACGTGGCCCACCAGAGTGATGACGACGCCGCGAGCGCGGTGGCGGGCACCATCGCCGGATATCCGCCGTCCACCTCGATGATCCTCAAACAGGTTGCGATCACGAACGTTTCGTTCACCGATGCGCAGATCGACACCATCAACGGTCAAGAGTCGGAGGAACCGACGGTGCCTTCGGCGATCGAAGGTCAGGGCGTGGTCTGGCTGACATCGCCGGCACTCCTGCCCGGCGGGGGCGTCTACCTCGGTGAGGGCTACACCGGCAATCGGCAGAAGCTGAAGTTCATCGACGTGCAGCGCACCCTCGACGATGTCACCTTCCGGCTCAAGGCCCGCCTCATCGGCTCGATCGGCAATCTGCGGATCAGTCGTTCGGGATTGCGCGCCTTGATCCTGCAAATGGAGGCGGTACTCAATCCTTTGGTCGCGGGCGGGGTGCTGGAGGGCTACCAGCTCACCGTTCCCGTGCTGAATCTGCTCGACGCGGATCCGGCGACGCTCACCGACTCGCAAGTCGAGGCGGTCAAACGCGCGCACACCGACCGGGTAGCGCAGGTGCTGGCCAGCGTCGAGTACGCGGGCGCGATGCACCGCATCCACATCAACCTGAAGTTCAACTAGCGGCTGGTCCGCGGATCCGAGGACAGAGCAATGGCCAACTGGAACACCCGACTCGAAGTTCGACTGGGCAGCACGGTGATCAGCCCGATCTCCCAGTTCACTCCCACCTTCAACGTGCCGCACACGGTGGTGCACAGCGTCGAAGCCGAAAACCTCGGCTACATCCGGCAACCACAGACCTTCACCTTCACCATGACCGTCCAGGCATTCGCCGCGGTGGTCGCCGAGCTGACCCAGCTTGCCGTGAACGGCAAGGAATTCGAGATCGCCGTCGCCGAAAAGGCCGGCACCGACTGGTCTTTCAAGTCGCTCAAGTTCGCCAGGTGCATGATCACCTCCGCCAACCCGAGCAACGTCGTCATCGACGGTGTCCCCCAGGCGACCTTCACCTGCATGTGCCTGCAGCCCGGAATCGAGGCCTAGCCGTGCCCACCGAATCCCACCGGCCCGGCGAATGGGCGGACGAACCCCAACCCACCTACCACTTCCCGGTGGAAGTCGAAGTCGTCGGCGAACTGGGCGAAGAGCATCTGCGCCAGGTCGCGACCTACGTCTTCGACCAACTGCACACGACCCTGCGCACCCGCGGCTGACCGCGGCGCAGCCTGCCCAGGCCCGCGAAACCGAAAGGAGGACAACGTATGTCAACGCAGACACGGCCCAAGAATCCGCTGCCGGCGACCGCCAGCGGTGCGGGCAAGATCGTATTACCGGTCAATGTACGTTTGACCGGGACTCCTTCCGGCGCGCACCTGGACAAGCTGACACAGGCGGTGGCACGCGGGGTCCTCAGGCAGCTGCGCGCGGCGCGAGGTGCGGTGCCCGCCCGTCGGATTCGTCCGCAGCACTCGGTACCGGCCGAACAGGCGATCCGCCAGCACCTCGCGCGAGTCGAGCACGATCTCGGTACCGGAATCGGCGTCCGTTCACCAGCGGCACTGGCCGAGCTGAACACGGAAAAGCAGCGCCTCACAACAGAACTCGCCGCCCTTCTCGCCGCGCAACTCGAGCAAAACCGGAAGGCTCAGTCGACTGGCATCGGTGTCCGTTCACCGGCGGCCCTTACCGAGTTGGCGGACGATGAACGCAGGATCGTCGGCGAACTTGCCGTCGCCCAACTGCTCGCGCAGCACGCACCGTTGCTGATCCCACAGCCGCAGTTCCTGCCGATCGACTGGTCCGCGGGTTTGCAGACTCGCGGTTTGACCGGCGAAAGACTTGTGGGCAGTAGGTATTACCCGGAAGCTACCGAACTGCCGCGCAATTTTCCGGCGGCGGACTTTCTCGAAGGCGGGACGCGGACGCCGCTGACCGGAACCGTGCGGGTCAAGGCGGGGAAACTGCCGCTGTCCAGCGAAAGTTTCCGTGCCGACGGCGGGCGCTTGATTCAAGTCAAAACGCTGGACAACGGTCCCGGTAAGTACACCGAACCCGGGTCGATCGCTGACGAGTTGACGAAAGGTCTCGACAAGTTCGACAAGTTCGAGCGCGGACTCTCGCGGAGTGAAACTCGGGGCGCGGAGGTGTTTCGCGCCGAGCACAGTGGCAACGCCGATGAAAAAGTCCTCCATGTCGAACTATTCGAGGACCCGTCGCCGGCGCAGCTCACCGAGCTTGCCGAGTTCGCGGCGGCCGCTCAGCAGCGAGGCGTCACCGTCCGCTTCAACTGGCCCAAGCTGTCCTCGAACACGGTAACCGGCCTCACCGGGGTCGGATTCGGCGTGGCAGGGGCACTCGGGCGCGCGAACCGGCAAGCGGATCAGCAACAGGAAGAGGGCTACGCGCCGGTCGGTGGTGCAGCGTACGCCGCGGAACCTTGGTATATCCGGCTGGGCAGTTTCTTCCGCGGCGACCTGTTCGAGTCGAGCTCGACTACCCCGGAACCGGCTGATGTCCCGGTCTTCCGGGCGAACCTCCGAAAAAAGGCCGACGCCAAGCGGGTCGGGGAGACGCTGGACTTCAACTGGCAGAAGCCGGACCGCAACAGCGCATTGCCGCGCACCCTGAATATCTCCGTGACCTACAAGAAGGCACCCGATGGCCGTTGGGTTGTCGAGGCCGTGGGTGACGCGCCGAGTGGATTCACGCCGCCCGATATCAACAGGATCATCGACCCGGCGGTCAGCGACAGCGCCGTCGACTCGATGCTGACCACCGGAGGGGCGTAGATACCTATGGCGCCCAACAGTTTCGAACTACAGCCGCAGGCCTTGCCTCGCGCACAGTCGATTTCGGTGGCCTTCACCGGATCGCTGACACCGGCGAACCCACGCAGCGTCGAGGAGGCCATTCGGCGTGGAATCCACCAGGCCGTAACGGAATTCGCGCGCGAGCAGCGTCCGGATCTGCGTCGGCCCGCGCCGGTGCCGCACCGGCAGGAGCTGTCGGTCCTCGGCGACATTCTCCGTATCGGCCCGACGCCGACGACGGCGGTGCTCGACCTGGGTCGGCGTAGCTCGGCGCGGGTCGAGGCCGGTGGGCAGTTCGAGATCGAAACCGATGATCCGGTGCGCGCGGTGCAATGGGGTGCCTCGTTGTTCGGCGAACGTGGCTTCGTCGTGCTGGCCGATCCGCGCACGCCGGGACGGTTGCAGGTTCGTCCGTTCGTAACGCCCCTGCACGCCAAGGACTTCGGTGGCTTCATACCGGCGATCAGTACTCAGCCGGGCGATGATCAGGGTAAGGCGGCCAGCGCACCTGCGAGTGGTGCCACCTTCGTCACCGATGGTGTGAACAACCCGTTCATCGTTTCCACGGTCGAGGGGGTTCGCCTCTACGGCGCCGCTGCCGCGGACGCACCGGCCGACTGGCACGGGCAGACCATCGAGCGCCGCCTCGCCGATCCGACGACTCCGCGCCTAACGGAACGGGCAGGCACGCACGAGGCGAAAGGCTCGGCCGACCATGACGCCAGGATCACCGCGCCGAGCGCCGAGCACATGAGCGGGTTGCTTGCGACGGTTCAGGCGAATGAGGCCGACCGGAAGCAGGCTGCCGGCGACGATCCGAAGCTGTCGCCGGTGCTCGGTCCGGCCGGGGCAGGCAAACACGCGCAATGGCTGGACGAGGAACAGCGTCGCGTCAACGGGCCGGACACGGTGCTGAATCCGCGGTATCGGTGGCGGCCGTTCGCCGAGCTGTTGCAGCGCATCGTGTCCGAAGGCGAAGCCGAACCGGCGACCCTGCTGACGACGGCCAAGTGGGTGTCCGGTCTCTACATCGGCTCGCGGGACGAAACCCGTTCTCTCAGTTACCGAATCGATAAGGAGCGGTTGATCGGCGCGGGTTTGACCGCCGAGGACGTCACCGAGCTCGACCGCATTTTCACCTCGACTCAGCTTGCGCCACAGGATGTCCCGGTTCGGGACTGGGCCATCGATTATGGCAACGGCATGGTGTGGGGGGTGACCGAGCGCGAAGCGAACCGGATTGTCCGTGGCCTGCGGGCGCGGCGGGAAGCCGAGATCGATGCGCAGGCAAACGAACTGCTGTGGGGGTTGTTCCTCGCCCTCGGTGGTGTCCAGCGCGGTAGTGCCTCGGACAATCTGGTGGTCCCCCGCGCGGGCGCCGCGTATGGGCCGCCGCGCATCGGCACACCCCGGACCGGCGCGATCAAGGACGAGATCCCACCGTTCGCGGGACTGGTGCCGCCGCCACCGCTCCCGCCGGGCAGGGTGGCCGACTACCGCGGAAATCAACGCGAACTCCACGTCGCACGGACCAACGACGGCTGGCGACTGGCGCGCTCCGGGCGTATCGCCCCGGAGGGCCAGCTGGAGGATCTGAAGCTTCGGTACGGCGCTCCCGGCGGACCTTCCGGTTCGATCGATGTCGATTTGCTCGGCCCGAACGGGGAACTCGGCCTCGTCGGTGGCCCGGCGAAGGGCTGGAACGTGGGCAAAACGATCCAACGGGTCGTGGATCTCAAGAGAGCGGCAGCGGAGCGCGGTGTCGAGGCGGTCGCCTTCTTCACGCGCGATACGCCCCAGAATGTGCTCGATCTGGCGATCAAGCACCTCGGCACGTCCAACGTCCGGTTGTTCGACGACCCGCCGTATCGGGAGCCACCGCCATGAGCCCCGATTCGTCGATGCCCCAGTCGATTCCGGTCGTTCTCGCCGACCGCAGGCACCCGTACTCGAACAGACCATGGGAGAAGGAGCCGGAGAAATGACGGCACAACCAGTTTTGATCGGCCCGGTACCGCTGCTGTATGTGCAGAGCATTTCGATGACCGAGGGCTATCAGATCCAGCGGATCTCCGACAGCCGGTTCTCGCAGGCCATCGCGCCGACCCGCAAGGCGATCGCCGTCGAGGCGACGCTGCTCGGCCCGGAGCGACTGGTGCTGAAGAAGTCGCTGGAGGCGCTCGCCCTGTCCTCGCGGCTGTTGGTCGCCACGGCGGCGAGAACCCTTGCGGTGACCGGTATTCCGGTGGTGTGCGGGTTGACGATCAGCCTGGATATGCAGATCACCGATCTGCGCTTCAGCCAGAGCGTGCAGAAGCGGGACGCGCTCGACGTCTCGATCAGCCTCGAGCATGTGCCGCGCAGCAATACGACGGCGTTGATCGGCGAGATCGCCGATCTCGCACTCGCCGCGGGCACCGCGATCGTCGGGGGTCCGGCCGCGCCGTCGGCGGTGCCCGCGGTCCCCTCGGTGCCGCTGTGAGCCGCCATCCAGTCACGAATCACTCTGTGAGGCAACCTCGATGACCACGACTCTGCATTATCCGTACCTGCGCCTCCCGATCGATGCCGACCAGGGCTTCCCGCAGGCCGTGCGGATCTCTCTCGGCGAGCGCATCTACGTGCTGTCGATGTACGTCAATGTGACCGACGAGGCCCTACTGCGGGAGCCGGATCCGCTGCAACTGCCGCGCGCGGGAGCGTTCCTGGCACTGGAAGTCTCCACCGAGGAGGCCGAAGGAACCCGAATACTGTTTCGCCGCAAGCTCGTACCCGATCTGGAGTATTTCGCGGACGAATTGGCGCTGGTATTCACCGAATTGGCGGTGCACCCGCGCAATCTCAACGGGACCGGCGCGTACGACTCGTCGGTGGTGGGAGGGGTGGCGCTGCGATGGGCTTCGTAATCTGGTATCGACTCGAATTCCGCACCGGCAGGCAACCACCGCCGCTGCTGCGGGTCTCCAATGATGTGCTGCAGGGCGGGCTGGTGCTCGACACCGCGGTGACCACCAAGGCCACGCTGGGACCGCACCCGTCGACGTTCGAGATCACGTTGTGGGACTTGCCATTGGACGAGGCCAAGGGGCTCGCCGAACAGTCGCGCGCCCGGGTCGGCACGAAGAATCCGCTGCTGGTCGATATCGCCCTCGGCTATTTCGATCAACCGTCGACCCAGCGAACCTCCGTCATGTTGGGCGCGATCAACGAGATCCGCACCGACGTCGCCGACGACGGCACCCTGCTGACCCAGATCATGGGGATGGAGTGGGCCGGTTATCAGTTGCGGCTCAATCCCTTCCAGTACGACAAGCCTGGGCGATCGACTTTCGACGAGATCTTCAAGAAGGTGCAGGCGGACACTACGGTGCCGATCCGGCACATCGGTGTGCAGGGCGAGGACCAAGACCGGACCCTGGACAAGGGCACGGCGCTCAGCGCGCTCGGTGAGCTGGCCGGTCGCGCCGGTGTCCCGTTGGCCGTGCGCGCCGGGCAGGCCGTGCTCGGCACCGCGGGTGACTCCGTGCCACCGATCCGGTTCCGGGCCGAGCACAACATCGTCAGCCGACGTCGCCGCGACAGCGGATCACCGGACCCGCAGGGCGGACCGGGTACCACCACCCGGTACCAGCTGAAGGTGCTCGGTGATCCGGCACTGCAGATCGGCGCGAAGGTCGACCTGGAAGACAGCGGATCGGCCGATTTACGAGTGGAATCGGTCGAGCATGTCTTCAGCCTGCGTGCCGGGTACACCTGCGAGGTCGCGCTGCTCGACGTCCAGTCGGCGAAGCGGCCGGAGGCGGTGGACGGAGTGCACGCGGTCGCCGACGACCTGCATTCGCTGACCCGCTCGGTACTGGCGGACCATCCCACTGTCGATATCGGCGATGTCGCCTCGTACAACAAGGCGGGCGACGGCGAAAACGGCGGGCACCGGACCACCTTCGATTACGGCCGCCAGCGATCGGCGTCCAGCGTGGACGATCCGGTGGACAACCGTCTGGTGCTGCATGACAAACCGATGTCCTCGGTATTCGCTTGGGACCGTACGGGATTGATGGTGCCGGTGTACCCGGGCATGCGAGCGGTGCTGGTACACAACGGCGCCCAGGTCAACGACGCGATCGGCACCGGATTCCTCTGGTCGCGGCACGCGAATCATCAACCGCCGAAGAATGAGCCGGGTGACTACTGGCTGTGCCTGCCGACCGAGGTGGCCGGCGGACGGCCCGCGGGTAAAGGGGTCAACGATCTCACCGATGCGAGCGGACACCGCATCATCCAGGCGGCCGGGCTCGACATCCAGGTCGGCGCCGAGGTGCTGCCCGAGGTCGGCGAGCGACCGGAGCCGCCGACCGGGCAGACGCTGATCATCAAGCACGGCAAGGGCACCACGATTACCGTCGCCGAGGACGGTTCCGTGGATATCACCACCGACAACAAAGACGTGACGTTCGGCAACGGCGCGGCGTCGATCACGATCAGCGGCGGCCAGATCACGCTGACCGCGGACACCATCAAGCTCGCGGCCTCCTCGGTGGAGGTGGGGTGATGGCACAAGTGCTGACCACCGATGCGGTGCTGAATTGCGGGCACGGCAAGATCGCCGTCAGTTCCAGTGCCGCGCTGCATGTTTCGGGTAATCCGGTGCTGCTCCAAGGCGATTTCGCCACCGCGAAGTTCGCCTGTGCGAATTCGACACCGCCCGGACCCTGCAACGCGTTCGCCGCGTTCACGGCAGGCGTGTCGACGGTGCTGAAGGTCAACGGGCAACCGGTGATGCTGGCGTCGGCCAAGGCGCTGATAGCCCCCAAAGGGGATTTGGTAGTCACCAGCCCCGGCCAAACCATTCTCGACGCGAAGTAAGGGGGAGCAATCATGACAAGGAACAACACCACCGGAATTCGGTTGGCGCACGGCGATATCGTGCTGGATCGCGGCCGGATCGCGCCGCTCGACGGCATGCCCGGGCTGGCGCAGGATTTGCAGATCCGACTGCTGACACCGCTCGGCGAGGACCGCTACGACACCCGCTACGGACTGGACTACCGCGCCGTCTTCACCGCGCCCGCCAACGCGCACGAGATGCGAGACCTGCTGCGCCTCAACATTGTCCGCACATTGATCACCGATCCGCGGGTCGCGGAGATCCGCGACATCGAGATCGTCGATCCGGGACTCGACGCGCACCACCGGGTATGGAATGTCGCGGTGTCGATCATCACCAGCGACGGCACCCCGGCGGTGCTGACGACGACTGTAGGAGCACCGGCATGACGCAATACGGCGTAACCGAGGACGGATTCGTCCTCAAGGGTTTCTCCGAAATCCTGAAATCCGCACAGCGCAGGGCAATCGAGGTCTTCGGACCCGATATCGATCTGGCAGGCACCAGTGTGCTGACGAAACTGCTGCAGGCGACCTCCGATGAGGACGCCATGCTGTGGCAACGGCTGGAAGACGTCTACTACAGCCAATTCGCCTCTACCGCATCGGATATCGACCTCGACCTGATCGGCAAGGACATCGGGGTCGACCGCAACTACCTGTTTGCGCAGGGTCCGGCCGAACTGACGATTGCCGGTGCCGAACCCGGCCGTAGCTACGTGCTGCCGGAAGGCACGGTGGTGCTCGACGGCCGTGCCGCTCCCGCTACGAACACCTACTTCCTCACTGCGCCACTGACCCTCACCAAGGATGCGCCGACCGCGACCGTGCTCGTCCGAGCCTTCGTAGCAGGCGCGCAATCGAATATCGGCCCGCAGCAACTGAAACAGGTCGACCCCGACTATCTGCTGACCCAACTCCATTTTCCGGAAACGGTGCAGATCAAGGCCGTCAACCCCGGCGCGCTCACCGGCGGTGAGCAGACCGAGGACGACACGGCCTATCGCGCAAGACAACTCGGTTTTCCCCGCGATATGTGGACGCTGCAGAGCGTGCGCGCGGCGGTGCTGCGGGTCCGCGGCGTGGTCGACACCCTGCTGTCGGACACGCTCGGCGGCGCCGACGTCACGAAGAGCATTTTCGACGAGTTCAACTTCGGCGAGCGGGCTTTCAGCGGCGAACGGAAGTTCGGCGAGCCCTATTTCTTCGACGTCGTGGTCGCGCACGAATTCGCGAGGCCGTGGCGTACGACCGGCTCGGTCACCGGCATCTATGAACAAGTGCGGGCCGAGGTGGACCGGGTCCGCCCGGTCGGCATCTACCCGAACATCATCGAGGCCAACCACATCGAGATCGGCCTGCGCGCCACCGTGATCATCGAGCCAGGATTGGAACCCAATTCGCTGCGCGCCGCCCTACTCGACCGCCTGTCCCGCAGCGTCGGCGCGCTACGGCTCGGCAGTGACGTGGTCTTCTCCCAGGTGATGGGCCTGCTGGTGGACCAACCCGGCGTGCTGGACGTCCGCGAACTGCGCTTGCGTCGCTTCCCGCCCGCGTTCGGTCGAATCACCTTCGGCTCAGAGCTTTTCCAGTCCGAACCGATCGAGGTCGGCTTCGGCGAGAACCTGGCGCTCGGCGCGACCGAGATCGCCCAGTTCCGACAGGACAGTCTCCTCATCGACCTGCAGGTGGTCGGCCGATGACCAACTATCCAGCCGCCGTCGACCGGATGGCGGGCACCCTCACCACGCCGTTCGCGGCCGGCGCGGACCGCGTCGAACTGACCCTGGCCACCACGACCCCGCTCCCCGACGCCGACTTCGCGAGCTACGACTTCGTGGAGCACCGGGCGCGATTCGACGCCGAGCCGCGGCCCAGATATCTCGTCACCGTACTGGACGACCTGCGCACCGACATCACGATGACGATTCGCTATGTGGCCCAGAATATTTCGAAGACCAGCAGCTTTATCATTCCGGCCGGCACGCTGGCGGGTGCCTCGATGGTGATTCCACTCGGCGCGGAGGCCAGATCCGCCGTGCTGAAGAGTGTCTCCGTGCGGCCGCCGCAGGGTGAGCCCGGGCCGGGAGTACTCGGCACCTTCAGATTCACGGTGTTGCTCGGCGACCTCGCCGCGCTGCTGTGGGTGCTCGGCGGGGAACGGGATCTGCTTGCCGCCCAGCTCAATCGGGTGCGCCTCCAGCACACCGTCGAGCATGCCACCGGGCTGTCGCTGGATCTGATCGGCTCGGATCTGAGTATCCCCCGGTTCCCGCCGCGGCCCTATGGCTTCGCCGCCGACACTATCGCGCTCTATCACCTGGAGGACAAGGCCGACACCGCCGCGGTATTCGATGCGATGACGCTGTACAGCAACGGTGCGGGTCATCCCGGCGTCCGCCGCAATGCCACGCCGGGCGTGGATGGCCGGTTCGGGTACGGAATGGGATTCCTGCCGGACCACTCCGTCGTCGAGATCGCGGATCACACCGACTTCGCGCTGCCCGCGACCGCGAGCTGCACCGCCGAATGCTTCGTGCGGCCGGCCGCCGGTACCTGGCAGGGTGCGCCATTATCCAAGCACGCCGACCTGAACGACGAGACCAAGCCGGGCTGGGGTCTGCAGGTCGGTCCCTTCCGCGGGCTCGACCGCAATGTCCGACTGCTGCTCACCGACGGTGCGACGAAGATCGAGTTGTTCGCCGATGTCTCGCTCGACACCGACCGTTTCCATCACCTGGCCGCGGTGCTCGATCGCGGCCGCGGGCTGGCGGGCCTGTTCGTCGACGGTGTTCTGAAGGCCAGCCAGCGGAAGAACCTTGGTGCGCTCACGAACAACGCGCCGGTGCGCCTCGGGTTCGATGACACCACGGCCGGCCACAGCTTCTACGGCACCCTGGATGAGGTCAGAATCTCTCGGCGCGCGCTGACCTCGTTCGATCCCGTGCTCGGCGAGGGCGACACGAGTTATCGGCAGCGGCTCGGCCTGTTCCGGCGGTGGAACCTGCCGACGCCTGCGAATATCGCCGACGCGCTGAACGGCATCGCCGGCCGGATCAACGATGTCGAGCGTCCGATCACGGTCTCCGACGCTTTCGTGCGGTCGCCGGTGGGTTCGCGCACCGTGACGATCCGCCCGGTCGAGCTGCGGCCCGGGGAGACGATCGATGCGCGCGGGCGCAAAGACACCACCGAAGCCGAAGTCTGCGGGACGATCGCGGATGATCAATTCGATCCGCGGTGGTTGACCGCCCACAACGAACCTCGCTTCCGCTACGTCGGCGATGAGCACCGGATCCGCCAGTCGATCCGGCGCTGCCTGGACGCGCTGGTCTATCTCGTTATGCCACAAGATATTCCGAACGATCGAGTGCTGTACGTGGCGCTGTACGACCCGTCGTCCGACGACCTGCGTGCCGTCGGACGTGCTGTGGTCCTTCGGCATCCGGAGATCGCGCCGGGCACCCTGGCGGCGCTCGCGCACCGGGCCGGATTCTCCTGGGTGCAATACCGGGCGGGCAGCGCCGATGTGTACGCCTCGATCGCCGACATCTCGTCGGTGGAAATACCTGGCGGGAGCGGGATCTGGTCCGGCAAGGACCTGGTAACCGACAGTACGATTCCGGTCGTCGCGGCACCGCTGCCGCCAACGGACAGCATCCTGCGCTGGTCGCTCTTGCAGGCTGGGCCGGGGCGAGCCGAGATCGTCGGCGCGACCACCGGCAATCAGATCACGCTGCGCGGACTGCGGGCCGGCGAGGTGACGGTGAAGCTGGAGGCCCGCCTCGATGGCAAGACCTTCTCGGCGACACAGCGATTCACCATCGGGCTGCAGCGGCTTGCCGCTGGCATGTCTATCGGGGCGGACGGCACCATCGGTGTCGCCGAATCGGTAGCGGGCACCCCGGCCGATGGCGCCTTCTCGCCGGAATACCTTGTCACCGTTGACAGTCCGTCACTCGAAGTGGCCGTGCCCGGTACCAACCGGATGCAGGCGAACGTGGCGGAGCGGCTCGGAGCGCTACTGTCCCATGCCATCTCATCGGTGGCGGCGCAGCTCCGGCTGGTCGAGGGCTGGACCGCCAATGGCGCCGGACTCTACGGTGTCGGCCGCGCGCTCTCCCTCGCACCGGCCACCGGTTCGGCACTGACGCTGCCGGAGCTCGCCGCGATGGCACACGGGTCCGGGTTCGACTATGTCGAGAACACCGGCACCGTGGTGCGGGTCATGCAGCGGGCAGGTGAGCACATCGAGCTCGGCGGACCGGACGAGATGAACGCGGGCAGCGTTGCCTCGTTCTCGATCCCCCGCCACGACAACCCCGTCGACGCGGTGCTGGCGGGCAAGGTGCTGTGCACGGCCATTCGCGATAGGTCGACGGTCATGTTCTCGGACAGTACAACCGGCGCCTTGCTGGACACCGTCCCCGTCGGCGGGGCACCGGTCGGTATCGCTGCCACCGCGGATCGCAAGACGGTGTACACCGCCAGTGGCGCCGACCGGACGATCACCGCGCTCACCGTCGCGGAGCCCGGTAAAGGGATAGTTACCAGCGCGGCGCTACCCGCGGCGCCGAGAGCCATTGCCGCGCACCCGAACAAGCCGCTGCTGGTGATACTGCTACCGACTCAGGTGGTCACCGTCGACACCGCAACACTGGCGATAGTCAAGCAGTGGACCATACCGGATGCTGCCAGCGGAAAAGTGCTGGCGCTCAACCCATCCGGGACCACCGCCTGGGTCGCCTGCGAGGACAAATCGCTGCGTGCCGTGCGGATCGACACCGACAACGGCGCTTGGATCGCCGCGCCCGCACTGACGGACACGCCGTTCGCCCTGGCGGCAGGCAGCACGAAGGTCTATGCGACAACCGCCGATCGCCGCCTTTCCGTGCGCGATGCGGTGACCGGCGCGGTAACGAGAACGGTCGAGAACACCGACTTCTTGCCGGGCAGGCTGAGTCTGGACGAGGCGGCCGGATACCTCTACCTCGGCGGCTGGTGGGGTCTGGGGACGGTCTATCGCTACAACCTGGCGGGCGACGTCGTAGGCGTCGTCGCCACTCCCGGTCTGCCGGTGGCGATGATTCCCTCCGGCACTTCGGTTTTCGCGGTGCTCTCCGGTGCGCTACGCGCTCGGGCCGCCGATGCGATCGCCACCCTGGCGTTCGGGCAGCAGTGGACAGTCACGGCACTGTGGCCGCTAGCTCCGGCGGGTGGCAGGCGGCTGGCGTGGTCGGTGCTGGCCGCCGATACGGCAGCGGCTCACTTCGACGGATCCACCGGCGAACGCGCCGAACTGACCGCCGACAACCCCGGTGCCGTGCAGGTCCGGGTCCGCGGCTCGGTGCCGGGGAATCCGCCGGGAAATCCGCCCTACACCGTTCAGATCGGCCTCGATCAACGGTTGCTGGACGGGGAACCGACAAGACCGGTGGTGATTCGCCGCGACCAATACGAGCGAATCATGAATGTGCTCAACGAATTACACCCGATCGGCGTGGAATTCGACACCGGCGTGATCCGAAAACGCGTACCGGAACTCAAAGCGGGCCAGCTGGAATTCTTGTTCCCCGCCTACACCTACCCCACCTACCGCCTGCGTGGTCAGCACCTCGCACGCCCTGTTCGAAAGGACTGAACCATGCCGTTCAACATCAGCTTCACCAGGACCTTCAAACACCAGCCTTGGACCGACTCGCGTGACCGGGTCACCGCCGACGGGGAAAACGGATTCAATGTTCGATTCAAGGCATTGGAGGCCGACCTCGATGCGCTGCACGATCGGTTCGTTCAGGTCAGCGCCGCGCTGAACACGGTGGCCGCAGGTGGCGGGGCGGACCGGGTGATCTCGGTATCACCGGTACTCGTGACGACCGGCGATGATGCGTGGGATCTCAGCACCGTCGGTTCGGCGCGCAAACCACCGGCGAACGGTAAGGCCCTCGGTTGGGTACAGGTGCCGATGCCGCCGGCCGGGGTGGTCAGCTCGTTCACGGTCGGCGGTCGCTGCGTCGGAACCGGTGCTGTGCAGGTGACGCTCTATCGCGTCGACACTCGGGGCGTCAAGAGCCAGATTTCCACTGTGAAGGTGCCCGGTAAGCCAGCCGACGCGCCGTTCACCGTCACGCAGAGCGCGAACGGTCACCGCATCGATCCGACGTCGTCGTACTTCTTCGAGGTCAGCGCGCAAAGCGATACGACCACCGACGTCATCCATATCTACGCCCTGCAGATCGCCTGTGCGGCTGCCTGAAATATCCAGAGAGAAGGAAGAATACAATGGAATGCACACCAGCGGGTGGTAGCGGTACCTCGAAGGGCTTGCACATCGGCCTCAATGTGGATGCCGTCGACAATGGCGACCGTCCCATCGCGAAGAACCCCGATGGAAATTTGACCTACGCGTTCTGGATCAGCCCGAACATGCGGCTCGTCCCGGCGAACGAGATCATCGACCCGGCGACCGGCAAAGAGGTCCCGGACAAGTGGCTCAAAGCCTCGTACTGGAACAACAAAGATCTGACTACCCAGCAGGTAGATACCCTGACCGACTATCGACTCGTGCTGCGCGTGCGCAACACCGACGTCAACTCCTCGCGCTTCAACCTCAAGATGGAGGCGTGTGTTTCGGACCTGAACGCCTCAGCGCCGGGGATGGATTACGCGATCCTCCAGGATCCGGAAAGTACCACCAACAAGAAGAAGGTAAGTTTCACGCTCGACCTGCTGCACGGCAATAGTGAAGTGCCGTCGTACGATCCCGCGAATCCTGATGATCCGAGCAAGATGGCCGTTCTCGTCGGTAAGGAGATATGGCGACCGAGGGAGAGTCAGCTGAAATACAACAACGGCCATGTCTGCCTGGTCGCCAATGTGTGGGACGAGGGATACAGCGGCGGTGAGCGGCAGCTGCTTGCCTCGGAACCAGACGGCGGCCAGTCCGGTGCGTACATCCTGCCGTTTTGCGACCGGCGGCACGGGCAGCGCAATCTCAACATCGTGGTGCGGAAGGTCGGCGCCACCGAGACCCGCAATGTGCTGGTAGCCGTGCCCGCAAGCGACCGCTGCCCACTGGAGGGCGAGGTCGCGCTCAAGGCTGTCGAACTGCAGCAGGGCGAACCGCAATTGGCCGGGCTGGCAACAAGTCTGGGCTTGAACGACCACCATTGCCCGCCGCACAAGGACCCGATGGAAGGGGTGACGATCGATGACCACGGTGACCCGAGCCATGAATTGGGCATCTGCCTGCAGCCGGGCGAGAAGATCCGGGTGCCGTTGACCGTCGCGCCATACGACGGCGAAAAGCCCGGCGACGTCTACGCATTCGACATGATCACCAAGGAGGAGTCGAACAACAGCGTCTACGGCGCGACCCGCTTCTATGTGATGGTCACCGCGTAGGTTCTCGAACCGGTGCGCGTCGGCCGACCCGGAGGGTATCGACCGACGCGCACCGTTCTGGTGTGTTCGGGTTACGCCACAACCCGCCGGTCCCGTTATTTTTTCTGCAGGCGATCCAGCGCCTGCGCGGCTTGGTTTCTGGCGATCGTGGCGAGCTCCTCCAGGCGGATCGGTGGCTCGCCGTGCTGGCGCAGGACAGGGATTCGCACGCGCAGCGAGACGTTGCTGTCCTGTACGCCCACAACGTAATCCATTCCAGTGGTGTAACTGGAATCCGACACCACGGTATGCCAGTAACCCTGGGTGCCGATTCCGGTGACGTCGCCGGAATCCGCTCCGGCACTGCTGGTGGTGTCCTTACGTTTCCAGCCGTCATAGGCAGGCGCGGCGCCGGCGGCCGTGAACTCGACTTTGAGGTCTATGGCTGCTTGATTCCAATGCACGCCATCGCTCGACGGACTCTTGTAGCTGAATTGGCAGGACAGGCTGCCGGGATCGTAGGTGCTCGGCGGATTTTCGTAATGAGCAGGCGGCTTGTCCGGTGTGGACGACCACTTCTGCACTGCGGCCGGATCGACCAGGTCACACGCATCGCTGATCCCGTTCATCGCATAACTGCCCGGCGCAGGCTCGGGGCGGGCAGAGGTTGTCGCAGTAGTGGATTGCGTCGCAAGGGCACTGGAGGGTGCCGCGACAGCTGCCGACCGCGTGCCGCTGTCATCACCGGCGATGCTGATCCCGATCACCACCCCGGCACCCAACGCCACCACCATTCCGGCGACAACGGCGACAACCAGACCCGTCTTGCCCCGACCGGCAGCGTCCGTCAATTCTCGCAGCCCTTCGATTCGTCGACCTGCATTCCGTCGACCCTGCAACTCCGCGCCGATCGTACGTCGCCGACAGCCGAGTAGTCACCTGCCGATCGCACGTCGGCCGTCCTGATCAGCGGAGTGGTCGTCTTCGCTTAAGAGCTACCGAGCCAGCCTTATTCGCCGCTGCCCCAATTCCCGTGGATGAGCTCAAAACCGTCGCGCCGCAAGCGAAATCGTTCTCGTCTCGGCGGCTCAGCGTGAGAGTTCGAGGATTTCCATTGTGCTCGAAGGGGTTGACAAAGGACTGTCGGCACGTCACCTTTGGTCGATGGTAACGTTACCAAGCCCGGAGCCGCCGGGTGAGCGGCGTCGGTGGCCGACAATGGCGGATGTGGCTCGGCGCTCCGGCGCCTCACTGATGACCGTGTCGCGCGTGGTGAACGGCGAGCCCGGGGTCCGGGAGGAGACCGCGCAACGGGTTCGGTCGGCCATCGATGAGCTGGGCTTCCGTCGTAATGACGGCGCGCGAATTCTGCGGCAGGGCAACGCTACCGCGAGCATCGGCCTGGTGATGGAGGACCTGACCGGGCCCCTCTACAGCACCGTCATGGCCGCCGTCGAGCAGGTGGCACGGGAACGAGACTATTTGTTGCTGGCCGGGTCGGCGCAGGGTGACTCCGCGCGCGCGGCGAAACTCACCAGCGCGTTCCTCGCCCGCCGAGTGGACGGACTGATCGTCGCGGCCAGTCTCGCCGGTGAGGTGGCGCTCGAATCCGAGCTGGGCCCGGAAACCAAGTGTGTCTTTGTCGACCGGCCGAGTTCGAGTGCGAAGTTCGATTCGGTGGTCAGCGACAACGAAGGCGGCGTGGGTCTGGCCGTTGCGCATTTGGTCGCACTGGGCCATCGCAGGATCGGCTACCTCGGCGACGACGAGCATTTTTGGACGGCGGGCCGTCGTCGAGACGGTTTCCTCGCCGCAAGCCAAAAGCACGGCTTGGACGCGACGGGCCTCGTTGGAATGGGTTTACACAAACCGGACAGCCAGGCCGAGATCTGGCGGCGGTGGGCCAGCGGGCCCGACCCGGTCACGGCCGTGGTCACCGGAAACAACCGTGCCACCCTGGCTCTCATCCGTCATCTGCGGTGCGCTCCCGAATTGTCGGTCGCCTATGTCGGATTCGACGATTTCGACCTTGCCGATCTGCTGAGCCCCGCCGTCACCACGGTCGCCCAGGACGCCGAGCACATGGGTGCGCGCGCGGCCGAGATGCTCTTCGACCGCATCGGCGGGCGGACCGACAGTCCACGACACGTTGTCGTCCCGACTCGCCTGATCGTCAGGGAGTCAGGGCACATCAGGCGATGAACCGCCCGGCTGAGCGGCGAATACCGCACCTTCATCGTCGAACACAGATCAAAGGAGATCCCGTGACCCACCCAACGGCGCGCGTGCGCCGCTATTCAACTCTCGTCGTGCTCGCAGGCATGCTGCTGGTCGCGGGCTGCCGCGGCGGCGAGTCCACCGCGGGATCGGATCGGGACGGATCGGCGATCCCCGACAACGCCGCGATCGTGAATGCTGTGCTGAGCGATCAGGCACTGGTCGGCGAGGTGCCCGCGGCGATCAAGGGCAAGGGCACGTTGTCGATCGGCTCGAATGTGCAGTCGCCACCGAACAACTTCTACGGCGCGGATGGCAAGAAAGCGGTCGGGTTCGAGGTCGACCTCATCACGGCCGTCGCGAAGAAGCTCGGTCTCGGCGTCGCCTACAGCGACATGTCCTTCGATTCGCTGATCACCAGTCTGCAGACCGGACGCATCGACGCGACCATCGCGGGCATGAACGATACGAAGGAACGCCAGCAGAAGATCGACTTCGTGGACTACTTCACCTCGGGCATCACCATGATGGTGGCCAAAGGCAATCCCGAGAAGATCCACAGCGTGGATGATTTGTGCGGCAAGGCCATCGCGGTGGTGACCGGAACCAGCCAACAGGAGTTCGCCAAGTCGCAGAGTGCGAAATGTACGGCGGCGGGCAAACCGGCCCTCGCCATCACCGACACCAGCAGCGATGCACAGAACCAGCAGCAATTGCGTTCCGGCCGAATCGCGGTGATCCTCAACGACCTGCCGTCCGCGGCGTACATCTCCCGGACCGCCGGTGACGGAAAGTTTTTCGAGACCGTCGATCAGGCGCCGCTCAACGGCGGTCCGTATGGGATAGGCCTGTCCAAGGACAACAGGGCGCTGACACAGGCACTGCAGAAAGCACTGCAGTCCCTCGTCGATGACGGGACTTACACCAAAATCCTCGACTCCTGGCAGATCACCTCGGGCGCACTCCAGCAGGTAACCGTCAATGCAGGCTGACACGGTCCAGGACGAAGCGCCCGCTGTCATCCTGCTACCCAAAGTCCCCCTGCGGCATTGGGGCCGATGGGTATCCGGCGTGCTGATCCTTGTCCTTCTCGGCGCGCTCGGCTACGCGATGTCGCAAGGTCAGATCGACTACCCGTCCATACCCGCGCTGCTGACCGAGCCCATCATCCTGGAGGGCCTGGTCAATACGATTCTCTTGGCCGTCGTCGCGCAGGCCGGGGCGATCGTTCTCGGCGTGGCTGTGGCGCTGATGCGGGCGTCGCGCAATCCGGTCGCGCGCTGGTTTGCCAGCGGCTATATCTGGTTGTTCCGCGGTTTGCCGGTGCTGTTGCAGATCCTGCTCTGGTTCAATCTCGCCTTCATCTTTCCCCGCATCACGATCATGATCCCGTTCATCGACGTCACCGTGCTCGACCAGTCCGCCAATGTTCTGATGACGGTATTTGTCGCCGCACTGCTCGGGCTCGGGTTGAACGAAAGCGCGTACATGGCCGAGATCGTGCGCGCCGGGCTGAACAGCGTCGACAAGGGACAGGTCGAGGCGGCCCAGTCGATAGGTATGCCGCCAACCTTGGTGCTGCGCCGGGTGATTCTGCCGCAGGCGATGCGCGTGATCATCCCGCCGACCGGCAACGACTTCATCAACATGCTCAAGGGAACCTCGATGGCATCGGTCATCGGATACGTGGAACTGATCAAGGCAGCCCAAAACCTGACCTCGCACAGCTTGAATCCGATGGAGACGCTGTTGACGGTCGCGATCTGGTACATGGTGGTGGTCAGCGTGGCAAGCGTCGGCCAGTACTTCCTCGAACGCAGGTACTCGGCTTCGGACCGAACGGGTGGAATCCGAACACCGTGGCGGCTGATCGGGCGATCCCTCGGCACTCCTCCGATGGTCAGGACCAAATCATGAGCGAGCGAACAACATACGCGGCCACGCGGGATCCCGACGTTTTGGTCAGAGCAGTGTCTGTGCACAAGCGGTTCGGCAACATCGACGTGCTCAAAGGCCTCGATCTCACCGTCCGCCGAGGTCAGGTCGTTGTGCTGCTGGGCCCTTCCGGGGCGGGCAAGAGCACCTTTCTGCGCTGCATCAACCATCTGGAGTCGGTGGACTCCGGCGAGATCTGGGTCGACGACGACCCGATCGGGTTTCGATTACGCGACGGCAGGCTGCACGAACTACGCGAGCGCGCGATCGCCAAGCAACGCGCCCAGATCGCCATGGTGTTCCAACGTTTCAACCTGTTCCCGAATCGCACGGTGCTACAGAACGTGATCGAGGGGCCCGTCAAGGTCAAGGGCACGCCGATAGCGCAGGCGCGGCAACAGGGCCAGGAACTGCTCGACCGAGTGGGACTCGCCGACAAAGTCGACGAATACCCCGGCCGGCTTTCCGGTGGACAGCAGCAGCGGGTGGCGATCGCCAGGGCATTGGCCATGCAACCCAAGCTGATCCTCTTCGACGAGCCGACGAGCGCGCTCGATCCAGAACTTGTCGGTGAGGTGCTCAATGTGATGACCGAACTCGCCTGCGCGGGCATGACCATGATCGTGGTGACCCACGAGATGTCCTTCGCACGGGAGGTGGCCGACCAGGTGGTGTTCATAGACGACGGCGTCGTCGTCGAGATGGGCCCGCCGGAACAGGTCATCGGCAATCCGACGCACAGCCGGACCCGCCAATTCCTGGCGAGGGTTCATCAATGACCCAGCCGCAGTCCGACATCAAAGCCGCGTACCTGGCCCAATTCTCCGAAACCACCGGCTATCTCGATTTCGCGCGGTACGGTCCCCCGTCGCGGGACGTGGTTGCCGCGAGTGCCGCGGCGATGCATTCGAGTGCGACGGCAGGCCCGGGAACGGTCGATGATCTGATGGGCGCGACCGACCGAGCGATCCGTGCCGTTGCGCGGTTGTCCGGCTTCGCGACATCGTCAGTGGTGCTGATTCCGAACACCTCGACCGGGCTGTTCCAGGCCGCCTTCGCCATCCCGCCCGGAGAAGTTCTGGTGAGCGGCAACGACTTTCCGGCCAACCACTACCCCTTGGCACGCGCCGCCCAGGCCGACCGGATCCGGCTGCGCGTGCTCACCCCACCCGGCGGCCGGATGACGCCGGAATTCATCGCCGAGGAATTGCGCCCCGGCACCACGGCGGTGTCGGTCAGCGCCGTCGACTTCGCCACCGGCTATCGAGCCGACCTCGCCGGCATTCGGGACGTGATCGGCGAGCGGCTACTGATCGTCGACGGAATCCAGGGCTTCGGGGTGACAACCCAGCCGTGGGATGTGTGCGACATGCTCGTGGTCGGTGGACAGAAATGGTTGCGCGCTGGATGGGGTACCGGATTTCTCGCGCTCTCGGATCGGGCATTGGAACGAGTTGATCCATTGTTGTCAGGATGGACCGGCGCAGTGGATCCCACACACTATGACGGGCTGATCCACCCGCATGCGCATGGTGCCGGGCGATTTTCCATCACTAATCTCAGCCCCGTCGATCATGCCGCATTCGCTGCCGCGCTCGAGCTGGTCGAATCCGTCGGCACCGGCTGGATCGCGCACCGAATCGGCGAACGCCTCGACGCGCTACACGAAGCGCTGCTCCCCCTCGACCCGATGATCCGCTCCCCACTCGACCGCGTTGACCGTGCCGGCATCCTCTCTTTCGCCTTGCCCGATCTCCAGCCGGCCCAACTGGGCAAACGGCTGGCCGCGGCGGGCGTCACCGCCACCGTTCACGCCAGCGCAGTGCGCCTGTCGGTGCACGCGACCACCACCGACGCCGCCATCGATGCGGTCGCCTCCACGATTCAGGAGGCATTCTCCTAGGTCATATCTCCCGATATTTCTGACTTCATCCAGTCGGCTCGGTGTAGCTCGTATTCGACCTCGCCGTGCTCGGTGCCGGGGAGCGGGTCATCGAAGTGCAGGTGGAAGGTCCGAACATAGGTGAGGCCAGACTTTTTCAGCACGCGGCGAGAGGCGATGTTGACCGCCATCGTCTCGGCCCACACCCGCTCGACACCGAGTTCAGTGAATCCCTTGCGGATCAACGCCCGCGCCGCCTCGGTGGCGTATCCGCGGCCCCAGGCCGACGCGGCGAGCCGGTAGCCGAGTTCCACGTCGGTGGCGCTGCCGTCCTGCGGTGGCTGCAGGGCCAGCCAGCCCACGAACGCTGAGGTGGATCGCTCGATGGCGGCAAACCGCCCGACCGAACCCAATTGATAGTCGTGCAGGATCTTGGGCAGCACCTCGTTCTCGATCTCGCATCGCGGTGTCGGCGCACCGGTCAGGTATCGCAGCACCGCGGGATCGCTGTCCAACCAGACCAGATCGTCGACGTCGGCGGCGGTGAACCGACGCAGAATGAGCCGTTCTGTCTCCAGAAACACCTCCACCGGCAGACCTCCCAATAATCTATGACAAGCCATCCTGTCCGGAAACCGGCCAAAGGGCCCAACGCTTTTCAGCGACTCGGCCTCCGTGCTGATCCATCGGCGCCGTGGTTTCGACACCGTGATCGATTGGCGAACCGGTGTTCGTCGGATAGCGTCCACGAAATGGATAGCGAGAAAACGGATGCACCGGTCACCTTGATCACCGGCGGCGGAACCGGGATCGGGGCCACCACCACGCGGCGGTTGCTGGCGCGTGGGCATCGGGTGGCGATCACCGGACGGCGCAAGGAACGGCTCGAGCAGGTGGCGACCGAAACCGGCGCGGGGCCAGAACTATTGACGGTGGTAGGAGATGCCGCCGACTACGAATCCGTGCGGGCCGCGGTCGAGGCAACGATCGAGGAGTTCGGGCGGCTGGACAACGTCGTGGCCAATGCGGGGCTTTCCACGCACGACGACCTGGTTGACGGCGATCCGGAACAGTGGCGAGAGATGCTGCTGACCAATGTGCTCGGGCCCGCCGTCCTCATCAAAGCGGCCCTGCCCGCCCTGAGCGCAACCCGGGGACGAATCATCTTGGTAGGCAGCACCGCCGGGGTAAAGAACACTCCGGGGAATATGTATTCCGTCTCCAAATGGGCGGTGTCGGCGTTGGCGGAGAACGCGCGCGTCCTGGCCACCGGCTCAGGAGTGGGCGTCACCCTGGTCGCGCCCGGACGGGTGGAGACCTCGTTCTGGGACTCGCGGGAAAACGGCATCCCCGCCGGTCCGATCCTGACGCCGGAAAATGTCGCGGAGTCGATCGAATTCGCGCTGTGCCAGCCTGCGGGAATCGAGATCAACTCGGTGGTTATCCGGCCCGTCGGCCAAGTCCACTAACCGGCAGCATCGTTGCAGCACAACGCTTTCGGCACTACGCAGGTCCGGAAGCGGTGTTCGTGAACTACGCGGCGCGGATGCGATCGGTTTCGATCAACCGAGGCCCGCCGCATGGTCGGCATCCGCGATTTGGTCGAAGAAACGTCGGTGAACCCAGTGCCGCTCGCCGAGCAGACTCAATTGCCCCCACCGTCCGGAGACCGGGCCGAGCCGGGTATTGCGGGGCATCGTGCCCAGCAAGCGCCGCGGCTTGGCACCGCCGGACAGTTTGCTGCTCTCCAGCACGTAGACGGCGTCCGAAGTGACTGCTACGCAGCGGTATTCGATCCAGAACACGGTGAGGCCGGTGAGATATGCGAATACGAAGAAGAGGAAGCTCGGCGCGGCCTGACAGATGAACGCCTGCCGGATCTGGCTGTCCGCGGGCAGGAAGGGAGCCGAACGCTCCACGAGGTCCTTGCGCGGCTCCCGATTACCGTGCGGGACCTCACCCGGCTGAACAGTCATAAACAAGTCCCGTCCACGCTTCCATGCTATTCGTCGGCACCGAGGCACGTACCCGCTCAACCAAGCCGCGGATCCCGCTGAGCGAACTGGCCGCAGTTCGCTGGCCGGCAAGAAGGGCACCACTACGGTCGAACTCACCACTTGACCGCCATCCGAATGTTCGCCTCGGAATCGAAGTGAGTCAAAAGGTCGCTGTTAGAGATCAACTAGCCACCATTCGACTCACCTCGATGCTCGGGTCATCAGTCCGTTGAGGGCACCTCACGCCCGGGTGCGTGATGGCGTCGCAGTCCTGGTGTTCGTGACTGGAAGCCGAGTAGGTTACCGGCGGATCTGGTGGCCAGCGGCTTCCAGTACCTCGCAAGCCTCATCCAAGCGATCGGCCGGTACGAGGACGATGTCGCCGTCGTAGCTCGAAACCACCCAGACCGGCAGGCCACCGGCCGCCAGCGGTGCCACGATCGCGCTCAACATCCCAGTCGCCTGCACGTCGTGCGCCTCGTCACCGTTCCACAGTGCCGACCATCGATCCGCACCAGTGTCGTTGCGCCGCATCACGGTAGACCCGTCCGGACCGAACACCATGGCGAGGACGTCCGCGCGCGGAACACCGTCGGTGCCGTCGGCCGCGCGTTCGAGAACATAAGAACCCTCGAGCACCCGCAACGTCTGATGGCTGGCCACGGACATCGTCACTTCCTCCAACTTGCTGCATTATGTCGCACCGGTCGCTAGCCAGGCGCGCTCGCACGCGCCGGGCTTGCCAATTGTGCACACGCTCAACCACTCCCAGACGGGACCCGAGCGATCGTCCGACCCGCGCGAACCAGCGAACTTACTCAAATCTCGAGTCGAGGATAGCGTCGTTCGAGCCCCAGGCACACGATCAATGTGAACCCGCTGGCCGCGAGCGCGGCGGTCGATCACCGGCTGCGGGCTTCTGTGGCCTCGGCGGCGATGTTGAGGGCATGGCGGGGTTCGGGGCAGATTCGCGAGAGCGATTGCAGCATGGGGATATCGACGACCGTAAGGTGAGCAAGTCGACTGCTCGTGGCAGTCATGTGCAGACGAGATCGGGCCTCCGCGACGACTAGCGCGGTGGCTCGGTCTGTGAGGCGAGGCTCGTAATCGCCCCGGCGCTCGAGGCTGCGTCGACAACGGAAAGTGTTGTTGGATCACAGGAGCCGGCCCTATCGACTGGTCGGATCGAGCTACCGACTTGACTTTCTACGGACTGCGGACCGCTGGCATCCCTGTTGGCACCTGTCTGGGCGTGGTTGACACGCTGAGGGGACTCAGTCGTTACCGGAAAGGTTGTCGTGCACGCTGTCTCGCTTGCGATGCTGGTGATCGCCGCTATCGTCCATGCTGGCTGGAATTTCGCGGCCAAGCGGGTCGGCGCCGGCGGCGCGGTATTCGTCTGGTGCTACTACACGATCTCGGCGGTACTGTGTGTGCCTGTCGCAATCGGTGATCTACTGGTCGAAAGCGTGCGGCCGCAGTGGTGGTGGGCCGTTGCCTCGGTCGGCACCGCAGTACTACATGTCGGATACGGCGTTGTTCTGCAACGCGGCTATGCCGTGGGCGACATGTCGGTGGTGTATCCGTTGGCGAGAGGTACCGGGCCGCTGCTGTCAGTGCTCGTGGCCGTCCTGCTGTTCGGCGAGCATCCAGGGCCGGTCGGGCTGATAGGAGCTGTCGCAGTGGTTGTCGGTGTGGGCGTGATCAGCGCCGGTCCGGCGGTCGATGGCAAGCCCAGAATCGCCAGCGTGGCCTACGGCCTGCTGACGGGTGTGGCCATTGCGGGATATACGTTATGGGACGCCCACGCGGTCAACGCTTTAGGAATGCCACCGATTCCGTATTTCACGGCCGGTTGCCTGGCGCAGAGTGCGATGCTTACTCCGCACGCGCTTGCCCACAGGCGCGACATCGCTTGCCTGTGGCGCGATCACCGCCGCGAGATACTGATCGTCGCGGTGCTCTCACCGCTGGGCTATCTCTTAGTGTTGTTCGCGATGCAGACGACGCCGGTGAGCGTGGTAGCTCCGGTCCGCGAATTGAGCATCGTGATCGGCGGACTGGTCGCCTGGCGCATCCTCGGTGAGCCGAATCCGGTGCGCCGCCTCGTAGGAGCGGTAATCGTCCTGTGCGGAATCGCGGGTATCGCCGTTGCCCCCCAATGAAACCCGCACCACACCATTCAAGCCGGCTATGCCGCCGCTCCGGCGGTCGTCGACCGCCGGAGCGATCGGCCGAGTGGGCGGGGTAAGTGAGCAGCTTCGGCCATCCACCTGACGCAAATGCGCTATCCGACTGTCCCAGTTGATATTCGCCGCTCCAGGTACCAGAGGCGTCCGCGGCTCCACGGCAAGGACCGCCGGAAGCGGTCCCGGTCAGGATGCGCGGCCAGGTAGTCGCGTAGTTCTCGGCCGTAACCGAGGCAGACCGCGACGTGATCGGCGACAGTCGCGCTGTACAGCCCCAAAAACTCCTTTCCGTAGGAGTCCAGGGCGCACGCCACCGTGACCACCACGGCACCCGGCAGACCGAGCACCGGCAGTAGCACCCCGGCGGTGGTCCCGTACGCCACGATCTGCGCGCCCACATAGACGAAGTTGGACATCTCACCCTTGAAGTCGGTCTTGCCGCGCGCTGTCATGAACACGGCGGTGCCCACGATCATCACCACCGTGAGCACCGCCGCGGCGATCCCCGTCGCGAGCAAGGCGGGTCTGCGATACAGGGCTGTCAGCCGACGGGCGTACGACGGGCCGATCAGGTGCAGGCCGAGTCCCCAGGCGCACTGGGCGGACAGGTCACGCTGCGTCGCTTCGGTCCAGCCCGCACTGTTCACCACGATCATCGCCCGAGGGCGGAAAATCAGACCCGTTCTCAACGGTTTGTCCTGCACCACCAACGGATACTTCGCGCTGTCGACCCCGGCCGCGCGTGCGACCGCCGCCCATGCCGGAACGAGCAGCGCGGCTTCGTCGGAGGTCGGTGAGCGCATCCGCGATACGAGCCGGACCCGGACGGGCCGGTATCGGACGGTGACGCACCAGATCAGCCAGGCCGCCGGAAGGATCCACTGCGGCCACCCCAACTTTCGGTCGAGCCACCCGAGCAGCAGTACCGTCACCACCACCAGCGGGAGACTGACCAGCAGTTGCGCCACGAAGATCACGCTGCGCGGTCGCCGCAGCCACGACAGGTCCGCCAGCGCGGCGGCCTCCCCCTCTATTGTCACCACCTGATCATCCGACGAACCCTCCGGCCCCGCAACACGATTCACTGATTGCCCAGCAGATTTTCGAGGAACAGAGCACCGTGACCGGAAACGACGCGAAACCCGCAGGGGCCAATGCACCCGTGAATCCGCCACAAGTGGTGGTGGTAGGTAGTCGATCCGGGGAATCCACCGTATTGCCGCTGCCCACGGTCCGAAGCTGACAGCATGGTTGCCAGAAAATCAACTGGCGGAGGCTATCTCGGCTGGCCGGACACAGAGCGTTCTGAAAATTCGCGTCGGCCGAAGCTGTTGAGTGTGGTCGCCGACAAGCGGGCTGACACAGTGATGCCCGCTTCGCACAGGTACTTTGGGCTTCACATATCCCTCAGCCTGCTGACAGGTATGCGAGGCTCGAGCAGATATGCGAACAAAGGTAATCCGGCGCACCGGAGCATTCTGGCCGCCGAGCCGTAGACGACCTGCGGCACGGAATCGAACCGGCCGCCGGCACGCGCGAGCAGGCCAGAGTACGTCAGCCGCCCTGCTTCGCGAAGGCAGCCGCACCGATCCGCTGTGCCAGCGCGGGTGCGTCGCCATTGTCGTCGGCGATCCGGGCGACCGCGTACACGCCGTGCCGCGACAGGTCACGGGTGGCGAATACACCGCTCGCGTAGCCGATGTCGTGTCCGGTCTTGCCCCATAGGACCGTGCCGTCGGGCATCCGAGTGCTCATCAGCCCGCCATCGCTGAAGCACTGGACGCGCGGACCGGTGGAGATATCGCACAACGGTGCGCCATCGGGGCCCACTGGAATGGTGAAGAGCATCTGCTGCTGGGCCGGTGGCAGCAGGTCGCCGTTGAGCACGGCGACGAGGAAGCGGTCGATGTCGGTCGGGGTCGAGATGATCGTCGAGGGAAGTCCGGCCTGCTCGCTCACATCGACTACCGAGCCACTGCTCCCGGTGTAGTAGCCGTGCAGATAGGGCGCCGGGATGCGCGGGTCGCGTTCGGGAACCGAGGTCTCGCGCAGTCCCAGCGGCCCAGTGATCCGATCCCCGACCTCCTTCGCGAACGAGTTCCCGGTGACCTGCTCGATCAGCAGCCCTGCCACCCGGTAGGCGAAACTGCTGTACTCCTGCTTGGTGCCGGCCACGAAGTGCGGTCCCGGTGCGATCCTGACGGCAGGGTCGGGGAACAGCGTGTCGTGGACGTCCTGGGCGAAGGTCCGGTAGTCGAATCGACTCGCGATCAGCTGGTCCGGCGTCAGCGGGGGCGCGCCCTCGTCCTCAGCGGGCAGTCCGCTGGTGTGATTCAGCAGTTCCTGGACGGTAACGGTGTCGAACGCGGCGGGCAGCGCCTCGGACAGGTACTGACGCACCCGCGCGTGCAGGTCGAGACGCCCTTCCTCGGCCAGTTGCAGTACGACGATCGACTCGAAAACCTTTGAGACACTGCCGATCCGGTAGTGCGAGTCGCGGGACACCGGCTGCCCGGTGATCCTGTCCCCGTCCGCACCCTGCCAGATCTGCCCGTCGCCCGCGACCAGCGCGAGATCTCCGGCGGCGTTGTCGCCGTCGATGATCTGCACCGCCGAATCGAGCGCGGCGGTGTTCAACCCGCCGCCGGCTAATGCCGGAGCCGCCAGCACGACCAGCGCCGCAGCGGCTACGACCGCGGCGCGATACCAGGTGTGTTTCATCGATGCTGCCCCCGTCCATATCCGATCATGCTCTAGTAGCCCCCGCGATGACCACGCTAGCCAACACCCACCCCCTGGTACATCAGGGAAGTCCCTGACTCGCCACGCCCGATCACTGCCATGAAATCGCACGGTGCGGATGAGCGCACCTCCAGCGATGTCAACGTGGGGTCGCTGCTCCAGGCCAGCTACCGTCTCCGCACGGCCGAACCCGCCCCGCGCGCTCGTGCTCCTACCGTTGTCCTCCTACGCAGCCGATATATCCTTCTCCCCCATCGTCGCCCGCTCGATGCTGAATCCCGCCCGCACGCCGGGCGGTGACGTGGGCGATGATGAACAAGAACATAGTTACCGACTAGGCGAGGACAGCATGGCTACACCCGGGTTTCCGCCGAATACCCTTGACTCCGAAGGCTTTCCGCTGTGGATCAGCGGACTGGCGAGCGACGATCCCAATCACAGCGTGCACGTGGTCCGCGGACTCGAACCCGCTGCGGCACTCGAAGCACTGGGAGCCAAGGCACGCCTGTTCCGGCCGTGCGAACTTCCAGCAGACAAACCGGACGAGTGGACCTCCCTGCCCGCGGCGGCGCTCGGCGCCGAGCGAGGCGATGCCGCGACGCTGCTGGCGGGGCAGATCGGCGAATGGACCTTCATCTACGACGATTTCGGCGCTACCGAGGACTCGGCCGCCCTATCGGCTGACGGTCGGGTAGCCGCGACGAGCTACTTCTCCATCAATGCCGACGCGAGCCTGACCTACTACGCCGACGGAAACGAAATCGCCTGGATCAACGTCGACGACCTCGAACTCGACACCGACCTGGCCGACCTACCCGACGAACTGCGCGCGGCGTGCGAAGCGGCCGGCACCGTCGACCACGACTACCTCGACCCGGGCGAGGCGGATTTCGCCATCGCCCTGCGCGCGATCAGCGCACTCGCAGGCATCCACCACACCCTCGACGACCTACGCCGAATCCCATTGCTGGTCACACCTTTCGGCTGAAGTCGACTCGCACCGGAGTGAGCGAAGTGCGGAGGAGCTGGATTTCGTCCCGCCGAAGCTCACGGACTTCATGGCAGGAAACACGCACGGCTGCAAAAGATCCCGATGCCAATCCGCCTGCTCGCCGTCGAGGATTCGGCCACCGGCGCTGGGGGCGGCGCAAATGAGCTCATTTCAGCCCATCTCAGGGCCCGACTTGGGGCGGGATCAGCGCGGCACGGTCACTGGGTCGGTGCAGCTGTCGGGGAGGTCGACGAATGAGCAGATGGCTGGGGGGCGGGTGGGGCGATAGTCGGACGGTAGTCCGCCGGACGTGGTGATGGTGCGGTAGGCGGCGACTGCGTCGGTGGGGTGGCGGGTGAGGGTGGGGTCGGTGACGACATCGACGGTGTAGAGGCCGAAACGCAGTGCGTAGCTGCCCCACGCGAAGCTGTCGGTGAGTGTCCAATAGGTGTAGCCGATCACGTTGAGACCGTCGGCCTTGGCGCGCTGCAACCAGTAGACGGTGTCGCGCAGGTGGTCGGCGCGGCTGCATCCGTCTTCTCGCCAGCCGTTCCGCGTCACCATTCCGTTTTCCACCACATATACCGGTTTGCCGGGGAATCTGTGCGCGCAATAGTGCAGCGCGTAATACGTCGACTCCGGCGCAAGCGCGTGCGTCAGCGGGTTGCTCAGATCTTGCGGGGCGATAATCGCGTGCTCTGCCAGCTCCGGCAGCGTGTCCAGCGAGAAGCTGAGGTAGGTACCGAGACCGACGAAATCCAAGCGGTCGATGATCCGATCCAGGATCAGGCTTTCGGTGGCATCCTCGATCGTGCCTGTCGCGACGTTGATCGACATCGTCACCTGCGCACCTGGTTGGACCTGGTGGATGTGGTCATAGATGGCGTTGTGCGCGTCGACCAGCCGCCCTGCCATCGCCGGAATGTCGTTGGCCGGCACTGTGTCTCGCGACTCGAACTTTATGTATCCGCCGGGGTTGGACACCGTTATCCACAGCGGGTCCCGGGGTGCGTAGCGGTCCACCACTGTGCGGGCATTGCTCAGCCACGCCTCGACGATGCCAGGATCGTCCCAGCCGCCACGCTCGGCGATCCACACCGGATACACCCAGTGGTCGAGGGTGAGCATCGGGCGAATACCGTTGGCGGCCATAGCATCCAGCACACGGTCGTAGAATCCGAAACCGGCTTCGTCCCATTCGCCGGGCCTGGGCTGCACCCGCGCCCACTCGATGCTGATGCCATACACCCCGACCCCGAGATCCGCGGCCAGCGCGATATCAGCTGGGTACCGCGTGTAGAAGTCCACGCAATCGGGGAATTGGGCGAGTGCGGTGTGTTCGGTGAACAGCCGCCGCTGGTGGCTGTCGGGCGTATGACCTTCGGTCTGAAATCCCGAACCTGCGACTCCCCAAAGGAATTCGCGACCCAGTTGCGGCAGATCGACAGGCGGCGCGGGCCGGCCGGCAGCAGGTGCGGGCCGTCCGAGGACGGTATCGGTGAGACTTGCCACCGCGAGACCGAATGCGGTTCGCCGGGTGAATCGTCGCATGTGACTGCACCTTTCACAGAGCTCTGAAGCCGTCGCGGCCAAGCCCGCGACGGCCTTGCCGGACTGGGCGCGAACCATTCGCTGACCGCGCCTCGGCCCGGTGCCGCGAGGCTGATACAAGCATGGAACCAGCGATCACGGACATAGCGGCGGCAGCTTCCGTCCCGGCAGGTAGGCGCCGAGGTCGGCGGCGATGGTATTGGCGGTGAGGCCGCAGATGCGGCGTGCGGCGTGATCGGGGTCGAGATCCCAGAGTCGTAGTGCACCTTGACCACCGGTGCCGATGAGGTAGTCGGCCTTCGGGTGAAAGGCGACATGCCATCGGCCCGAGCCCGGCGGGGTGAGCGACGGGCCGTAGGGGCCGGGGTGCGTGCGGTCGGTGAAGGTCCAAAGCCTGACGCTGGAGTCGGTGCCAGCCGTGGCCAGGCGGCGGCCATCGGGACTGATGTCCACCGAGGAGACCGCGCTTCTGCTGGCCGCGAGCGGATCTCCCACCGGCCGAATGGTTCTCGGGTCGGTGATGTCGAAGACGCGGACTGTCCCAGCGTCCCATCCGGCGACGACGGTGCGGTGATCGGGACTGACCGCGAGCCCACCGCCTCGGCCCAGCCAGTCGGCGACGGTGGTGCCGACCGGCCCCGAGGAGTGCTCCAGCGACACCGGCGTGTCCCATATGTTGAGTTTGTCGGCGAGCGTGGCACCGACCTTGCCGTCGCGGCTGGCGGCGACTTGAAATCCCGTGCGCACCAGTCGACCCGATGACGGCACGACGATCGCCGCACTGCGCTGCACCGGCCGGTCAGGATCGACATAATCCCAGACGATCAACTCCGCGACCGGCCCTCGGGAGAGGGTGACCAATACCGGCTGGTCGAGGGCGAACACGACGCCGGTCGCTTCCGGGAAACGGTGTGTCGCGCGGGGTCTGCCCGGGTCGGCGATGTCGAGGAGCGTGATCACCCCGTTGATCGTCAATGCCGCGAACCGGCCGTCGAAACTCAGGACGGGATAGCTGGTGCCGGACGCGCCGGTAATTGCGGTGACACCGTCGACGGTGCCGAGTAGTCGCGGTGCCGCCGGGTCGTGGATATCCCAGATGCAAGCGGCGGCGCCGTGGGCAGTGGTGATCATCCGGGTACCGTCGGCGCTGACCGCAGGCGGCTGGATCTGTCCGGCTTGCCCCGCCAGCGCAGTGCTCGGCAGCGACCATTGCTGCACCGTGCCGCCGACGGTGGCGATCGTGAAGTAGCGTCCGTCGGGGCTGAAGGTCGCGGCCGCCGGCATGCTGGAGCAGCGCCGGTCGCTCGATGCGCCGCGACAGGTTGCCCCAGCGGTCAGCGGTGGTCCTAAAGGGGACGGGTGAGCGAGGTCGGCGAGATTCCACAGCGTGGTTCCGAAGGACGTGACGGTCGCGAGGGTCCGGCTGTCGGGGCTGAGAAAGATGCCGAGCAGGTCGTAGGCGGACGGGACCGAGAAGCCTGCGGCAACCGGGTTCGGATGGTGGGGGTCCGCAACGTTCAGGAACTGAATTTCAGCGTCGCTGCCGGGTGGCTGCGACGGCCACCGGCCCGCGGCGGCCAGCAGCGGCGTGCTGGCCGAAAGGTCCACGAACAGTGGTCCGTCGACGACTTGCACGACTTGTGTTCCGGTACGGGCGCTCGGTGGTGAGTCGAGGTCCCACATCCGGGCGGTGAGCGTATTGCCGAACGAGCCCTGCACGATGTTGCTTGCCGTCACCAGCGTGGTGTCGCTACCGCCGAATTCCGCCGCGACGACGGTTTCACCGACGCTGATAGCGGGCAAGAGTGGTTTCGCTGCGTGCGGGTCGGTGATATCCCACAGCATGACCTGGTCGTCCTGGCCGACGGCGACAGTGCGGCCGTTATGCGAAAGCGCCAGGCCGGTAATCGGGTTCCCGGTGTCGACGACGCTCAGCAAGCGGGGCTGGTCGGGGGTGGACAGGTCGTAGATTCGCGCGGTGTGGTCCGCGCTGCCCGTGATCAGCGTCGATCCTCGCCCTTGGAGAGCGCTGAGTTGGCTGGTGTGGTCGGTGATCGTTGCCGTCAGGGCGGTGGTGGCCGGGTCGCGCACGTTCCAGATACGGATGGAGTGATCGTCGCCCGCGGTGACCAGCAGGCCGTTGTCCAGGTAGCGAAGTTTGGTGACGTCTCCGTCGTGGTCGGTGAAAGTGTGTGCGACGGGCAGGTTCTGGCTCGCGATCAGTCGTGCGGCGACATCAGGATTGCCGGGGCGCAGTCGCTGTGCGAGCAGGTCGAGCTCGGCGGACAGCGTCGGTTCGCTGTTCTGCAGGCGGTCGGCCTCGCTCAGCACGGTGGTGAAGAAGACCTCGTCGCGCTCTCTGCTGGTGACGTCGGCGCGGACAACGCTGGTCAGCGCGGCGATCAGCAGCACGACCACCGCGGCGGCGAGCCCGGCCTGCGCGGCGATGCGCCTGCGGTGTTGCCGGATGCCCGCGATGAGGAATTCGCCGGTCTGCCCGGTCATTCTCGGTAGATGTTCGCGGGCCTGCGCCAGTCGGGTGCTGCGGTACAGCAGGGCTCGGTTGCGTTGCGCGGCGGTCCATTCCGCGGCGTCGGCGGCGACCCGCTGACGGACCAGATGGCCTTCGCGATCGGCCTCGATCCATTTCCGCAACTCCGGCCAAGCGTCGATCACCACCTCGTGGGTGAGGATCGCGGTATCGGTGTCGAGAGTGATCAGCCGTGCCCTGGCAAGGGTTTCCAGCGCCGTCGCCGCGGCGTCGGGGTCGCTGGTATGTGCGAGCAGATCAGCGCGGGCAACCCGGCGCCGGGTATCGCGGGTGTCATGGCCGACGGTAACCATCTGTAGCAGCATGTCTTTGGCCGCTGCCTGCTGGGCGTCATCCAGTTTCCGCCAGGCGGTGTCGGCGGTGCGAGCCACCGACCCGGCGACACCGCCCGCGGCCCGGTATCCGGCGACGGACAGCTTGCGTCCCTTGCGCCGATGCCACACTGCCTCCATGACGTGAGACAGCAGCGGCAGCGCACCCGAACTGTCACCATCGGCGACGCCACCGAGGCTGTTGAATTCGGTCAGGATCAGCTCCACCAGGCTCGGTTCCAGCTTGAATTCCGCCCTGGCCGCCGGTTGGGTGATCGCATCGGTCAGTTCATCGCTGCTCATCGCGGACAGTAGGAACGGGCGCTGCGTGATGGCGTCGGCCAGCACTGGATAGTCCAGGCAGGGCGCGAAAAAGTCGGCGCGCACCGCGACCACCACCGTGGCACCCCGATCCGTGCAGCGCGGCAACTGGTCGATGAACGTTCTGCGGGCGTCGTCATCGATTGCCGCGGTGAACAGCTCCTCGAACTGGTCGATGATCATCAAGCGCCGACCGCCCTGATCTGACGGGATCTCGAGTACGTCGGGGTTCGAGCCCGGAGTACTGGTGGTGGTCGTCCACTCCGGTCCGAGAGCGGGGGTCAGCCCCGCGGCGAGTAGCGACGACTTGCCCGCGCCGGAGGCGCCGAACACGACGACGATCCCGCCACCGTCCCGGTCGGTCGATCGGACCAGCGCCGCCAGGTCGTTGGTCGCGCGTTCGCGGCCGAAAAACCGCTCGGCGTCACGGGATAGGTACGGTGCCAGGCCTTGATACGGGCAATCGGCGTCCTCCGGGGGTTTCCACCCATTGGCGGCCGACCACAGGCGTTGCCAATCCCGCAGCGTGAGAAGTCCTGCGGGAGGCTGCCTTCGGGCCTGTTTCGCCAGGTCGATCAGCGTCAGCAGCGCCGGTCGAAGCACATCCCACCGGGCCGGGATGGCGCCGGCGCGCCAATCGCTGAGCCGCTGGGCGGTGACCGTCCCCGCGTGCCCCTTGGCTGCTTCCTCACGCTGGTTGGCCGTGCGCGCCACCCGATCGAGGACGGGATTTCCCGCGCGTTCCCATAGGCTGTTGAACTGCCGGGTGAATACCTTGCGGGGTGAACTACCGGCTTCCCGATCCCCTGACGGCTCAACCATCGGCCGCACATCGGCTTTGCCTGCACCATAGGCGATTTCCGGCTATCAACGTCACCACTCCCCTGGCTTGTTCCGCTGCGGCACAACCACTTCCCCTGCAGTACAACCACTTCGACGATACCCTCGGCCGGCGCCGATGATCACTGCCTTGGCTGGAATCCCCTGCGCGTCAGCAGATCCGGGCGAGTCGCGCGCTCGGCGACACCACTCATACGACGAGGACGTACGCGTCACACCTGACTTCCATCCGGTCAGGAATGTTTGCGCGCTTGCCTGACAAGCGTTTTCACGCCCGATGGTGGTGCGGGCGGTGGTTCACCACGCCAATCGCCGCCGACGATTGAAAAGCAAACCACAACGGACACCGCAGGTTCGCCCCCGAGCTGGTGCCGCTGCTGGATCCAGGTCGGGGGCGCGCCGGGATGTGAATTTCCCAGCTTTGGAAGCAACCCTGTCGTGCTCGGAATGACAGCTGATGAAGTAATCGGAGGGGAACTTGATGCCACAAGAAAATCGGCGCCCGCATCTGCCGGACGCAGACCAGCCGTATCCACACGATGGTCCGCGTGCACAGTCCGAAAGCGGCCGCGCTCGTCGTCCACGCCTTTACCAGCACGTGGCTCACGGATCAGCATCGGATCATTACGCTGTCCCGCAAGCGGAATCGCGCAGCATGATCACACCGGGCGCGCGGCAGCCCGGAGCGGCGCAACGAACTCCCGGCCCGAACCGGGCCGCTCGCCTGACGCGACGAGTGCGCACAGCCACGGTCGCCGCCTTCGTTGCGGCGACACTGCTCGGCGGAACTCCCGCACACGCCGACGAGCAGGGCACCGTCACCGAGGCCGAGTACAGCAGCGCCGCGGGCACCCGCCACTACTACGTCTACACCCCGCCCGGTGATATCGCCGGGCGACCGTTGCTGGTGTGGCTGCACGGCTGCATGCGCTACGGCGTCACCGACGAAGAGCAGGTGGCCGCACTGCGCCCCGATCCCGCCGATGACCATCTCATCGCACTGGCACGGGAGCAAAAGTTGGTGATGGTGTTTCCCATCCAGGCGCCATCGGCGAATCCCCTCGGCTGCTGGAACTTCATGAACGACGCCGATCAGCACCGCGACTCCGGTGAACCCGCCATCATCGCCGGGATCACCGAGGCTGTGCGCGCCCAGTTCACCTTGGATCCGCACCGCACCTACCTTGCCGGACACTCCGCCGGCGCGCTCATGACCACAACTATGGGGGCGGCCTACCCCGATCTCTATGCCGCGATCAGCCCATGGTGCGGCGGCGCCTACCGCTTCGGCACCGACCTCACCGGCCAGGCCGCCTTCCAGGAGATGGGCCCGCGCGCCCGCCCGCTGCCGGTATTCCTCGTCGAAGACGCCACCGATCCGAAAAGTTCCCCCCTGATCGGCAGATTGGCACTCGGACAATGGCTCGGCACCGACCAACTCGCCCTCGACAACACCCCATCACCACCCCACCCGATATCGATCCAGCACCAGAATGCCGACCCCGACAACGAATTCACCGATGGGCGCACTCTCGAGGCCTATCAATTCGGCACCGCGCAGGTGCAGCTGCTCACCATCGAGGGCGGCGGCCACGAACTCATCGGCAACGCAACAGGAGCCGCTCGCCAGACAATCGATTTCTTACTGCAATACCAACTTTCGCCGCAGTGACTCCGGCGCTTCACCGACGCCCGTAAGCCACGTTCTGCGGGTGCCGAAGGAGTTTGGAACGTTAATCCGGGCAGCGATGCGGTGTCGCACCGCATCGCTGCCCGAATGTTGCTGGCCTACAAGAAAATCGGGTCTCCGTAAACCGCTTGGGTGCCGGTGACCTCGGCCGATTTCGCCTCGATGATCGAGTAGGACACGATGGTCAGCGGGCCGCCGCAATTCTTGACAAGGACATGGAAGTCGCGACTGATCAGATATCCGGTGTGCCCCGGTGCGATGTCCTTCGTGCCTGCCGGGATGTCCTTGATCTCGCCGGGTGCGATCGCAAGGGTGACGCTTGCTCCGACGTGGAAGCTCGGCCCGATACTCGCGCTCGCGGACGGTGAGCTGGAATCGCCGCTACCGCTGACCCCTACCTTGATCGAGGCGTCGAGACCGGCCGTACCCTCGAGTTTGACGCCGGCAGTCACATCGACCGCGCAGGAGACGAGGTAGCCCGCCTTCAGTGTGCCCGCCGAGCGCGAGTCGACCCGGCCATAGAAGGTGTCGTCGACGAAGACCTCCCGGTTGGTCGGCATGCCGTTCTGCGGCGCGATCGGATTGAACGCCTCATCACTATGACCGACAGTGAATTCGACCCCTTCCGGGCCGTTATAGGTCTTCTCGTGCGGCGCCATCGGGCCCGCGTTGGCAAACGGTGCGGCCGCCAGGCCGATCCCGGCGATGGTGACGGCGGTAGCGAGTGCCGATACGATTTTCATACGTTCCTCCCGAACTTTTCGTGCTCCGCGCTGTCGAACGAATCGCTGACGACCGCGGTGTCTCTCGGGACGTTTTCGACCCGGCAGAAACGTAGGACGGCGCCCTATGGTCAGCCGAGTTCCTTGCTCGTTGAGCTACTGCGAAACCACTGGTAGCGGGGCCGCGGTGAGTTGTCCGGTCCGGCGGCAACGTTGCGCGAGACGGTTCGGCCGCCCGTTCGGCCCGGTTATCTACTCGCCGTGAGGTTTTCGGTATCGGCCCAGTTCAGTGCATATTCTCGTCCGGACCGGACAGGATATGCGGCGAACGCCCGAGGCGGCTCCGAAGACGGGATGGGCATTCCCAATGAGCGAGCATCACAAGACATTTGGGCGCGAGGCAGACCGGCCTACAGACACCCGATCAGCCGAAACCACCCATTCCGCGCCGACGAACGCACCCTGTCCCGTGCTCCCGCCGAAATATGCGGTCAGGCCGTCCGGTGCGGACAAGAACAGCGCTCAACAGGCAACATCGCAGAGCACGCGCCGCGTCATCAAACGTGACAGGCCGCCGGACCGGATAACCTCGAAAGGCCGCTCTACCAGCGTCTTCCGCTCTCCTGGCGCGGCAGGCAGCTCGCTCGACAGCCGTCGCCGCAGCTAGCTTTATATCGGGCCGCACCGGCTGAACACCGCAGTCCGATGGAGATTCGTAATGAATGTCTGGGGCGCGGTCGACCGGATCGGTGCCACAGGAGATTTCGCGATTGCCGCGGACCGCTCAACCCGAAAGGGCGCGGCCGCAGTCATCGAGGTAGCCGACCGACTCGCCAGAGGCGGACCAGCTACCCCATCTCCCCGGCCCACCGCCACAACGACGTGGTGACGGACGGCAACGATGCCGATCCACGGCGTTCGGGCCGCTAGGAGGGGACGGCCCGAACGCCACCCTAAACGACCAGCCGTTCAACCCGGCGACCGACAGCGGCGGGGTGTGTGGGGTGTCGGGAATCTAGGGCGTCGGGTTGGCGGCTGTCGATTCTTGGAAGTCGACGAGTGCTTCTCCGTGCGCCTGCGTTCGCGATCGCTGCCGCGATCGGGCTGGTGCTCTACTTGGGCGGCGCGATCGTCGCCCACATCCGCAGCGGGGGACCGGAACATGCTGGGAGCCGTGGCCTTTCTCGCGTTCTCGATCGCGACGTCAGTCGTGCTCGGTCTCGATGCTCTTCTCGCCTGAGCTCGAGTTCTGACTCGACGGCTCGGCGAAGTCGCGCAAAAGTCCTTACGCGCAGACGACCAGACCGTGCACTCCACGAATCCCTCTGCGCACCATAGACATAAAGAAGGTCTTCCCGATAATCACGACACAAGGTGTCGTGATTATTTGGAAGGGTGACCGGAGCGACCATCGGGCAGGCCGATGGTCGCGCTAACAGAGGAGCATTCTGATGGGATCTCACGCCAACCCGTGCATCACGTTCAAGGGCAACGCGCGGCAGGCGATGGAGTTCTACCGAGAGGTGTTCGGTGGCGATCTTGAGGTGGGAACTGTCGCGGACTTCGGCGCACCGGGCTCGGCCGACGATGACAAGGTCATGCACGCTCGGCTCGATACGGCCGCCGGGTACACGCTGATGGCATGGGACTTTCCGGATGACCGGCCGGGTCACCCGGCGTACCGGCCGGGCAACAACGTCGCGGTCTTCCTCGGTGGTGACGACCACGAACTCCGCGACTACTTCGAGCAGCTGTCGGTCGGCGGCACCGTAACGCTGCCCCTGGCAAAGCAAGTGTGGGGCGACGAAGCGGGATCGCTGGTCGACCGATTCGGGATCAGCTGGATGTTCAACATCACTAACCCGCGGCACTGACCAACGGGCCGCCCAATTCCAGGTCATACCAGGTCGATTGAACCCGGATCATGCCAGGAACGTGTTACGAGGGAGTGTTCGACCACGGGAGAAACCATGAAACAAATAATCGCGGGCGCGGTGTTCGCCGGGGCGATCGCGGCAGGAGTCGTGATCGCGGCGGGACCGGCTGCCGCCGACAACGGCGTGATCCACATGGAAGCGCGGGCCACCGAACCGGCATCGGCGCAGGGTTTTTCGGCCACACCGGATGCGACGGCGATCGAGTACGGGCTGGTAGCGAAGGCTGACGGTGGCGCAGTGCACACCGGCGCGCATTCAGCGCATTCCTGATCAAATCTTCGACCGCGCAGGAGGGGAGCGGGTCCCCGCGCTGTGGCGAATCGGGAGTCGCCACAGCGCGGGTGCCGCTCAGGCGATCAGCTGTTTGATCGCGTCGGGCAGATCGTCTGAGCCGTAGGAGAAGCTGTCGCCCGGTACCGCGCCCTCGATTTGGGCGATCTTGTTCTGCATCAACGACATCTGCTCCGCGGTGAGCTCGCTGATCGGCGTGGACACGTCGACGCCCGCCGCCGTGGCGACATCATCGGCATAGGTGTCCGGGTCGTTGCCGTCCGAGGCGGGGGCGTACTTGCGGAAGGCCGCCTGGATGGACAGATTCACGTACGCAGGCCCCTGCAGGAACAGGCCGATGGCCAGGAATCCAGTGTCGTAGTCCGGGAAGATCAAGAAGTTGTGCCAGTTGAACTTTCCCGGATACTGACCGTAATCGGTGCCGCCCACCACCCCGGTCAGGTTGCCCGGGTTGTTGTTCAGCCAGGCGTAGCTGCCCGCACCACGACGCAGGTGCGGCTGTCCGCGCAGGATTACATCGTTGTCGTAGAACACGTAGTTGTAGATCTCGCTGCCGTGGTCTTGATAGTCGGTCGGATCGCTCGGGTTGCTGCCCGGAAACCATTCCGCCCGAGGGATTTTCTTGTTCATCGAGACCATGTCGTTCCAGTACCAGGCGTGGTCGCCGAATTCGACAGTCATCACCAGTACCTCCTTATCTGTTGGATAGCAATGGATTTCGTTATGCCGCCGGGTCGTCCTCGGGCGGCAGGTCGGGTAGCACGTCGGCGAGCAGCGCGATCGCCTGCATGCCCTGCCAGCCGATCGCGACCGAATCGCCGCCTCCGGTGGCCGAGACCCGCAGTGGCCCAACGCGGGTGGTGTTCTGCTGGTTGTCCCAGGTACCGGTCACGACGGCGTTCTTGGCGAGCACCAGGGCATAGGGCAGGACGGGTACGGCGCCGCCCGACCCCCGGCCCAGCAAGGTGCCTGCCTCATAACCGGGCAAATACCAGGCGGGATCGTTCAGCAGCACGTCGTCCCACCACTCGGTGCCCGCCGCACGCCGAGTCAGGTAGACCAGCGTGTAGTCGAACCGGATCGTGATATCAGTGGATGTCGTTGTGGTGGTGTCGGTTCCGCTATCGACATTCTGAAGATCCCACCGCTCGTCGTCGCCTCGACCGCCCCACTCGGGCGGGATGATCGGGGTGCCGTCGATCGGGCGGAACATGAGCATCGCACTGTTATCGCCCGGTCCCCCGCTCGCGGTGGACTCGGCCGCGGTGTGGATCGCCCAATCGTTACCGGCAACCAGCGCCTTGTTCGGTGCCGCTGTCGTCGACGCGGTGTGCGATGCGGAACTCCAGCTCTGCCAGTAGGGCGCATCCGGTATCGGCCAGTCCGGCGGCTCACAGGTCAGCGGCTGATCGATGTTCGCCTCTGCGAGCAGTGAGCGATCATTGTTCAGCCTTTTCGATAACTGCTGGCCCGCAAGACTGTTCGCGTCGACCGGTTGCGCGTCGGCGACGATCGCCCGATACCAGCCGGTGGCGCTCGCGCCGCCCGGCGGCGGCGTGATGGCGGCCGTCGCCGGGGTCAGGATCAGCGTTGTATCGAATCCGGCCAACCACAACCCCAACCGTAACTGGTTGAGTTTGCCGTTCTGGACGATCTTGTCGTCCACCGGAACGCCCTGGAAGAAAGCCATAGCCTTATCGGGTGCCGCGGCGATGCCATACGCCGTGGCCAGATCCGACACCAGCAACTGGCCGATTTCGTTGATGCTGTGGCCCATCAGCTGCTCGCTTTGGGCGGGGAGGCCGGAACCACGCGCACCAGCCAGCCGATGATCTGGGTGCCGTGCATGACGAGGCGGCCGCCCTTTTCGTCCTTGTGGTAACCCCAGCTCTGATGGCCGTCGTCGTTGGCGAAGAACTGGCCGTCGGCATGCCAGTCGTTGTGGTGGTAGGTGCCGCCGAGGCCGAAGATGCCGACCGAACCGCCGAAGCTCGTCGAATCCGTGTGACTGCTGTTGCTCGACGACTCCGCATAGTTGGCGAAGTGGGTACCGGCGTCGCCCCAATCGTCGCAGTAGACAACGAGATTGCGGGCCACCAGCATCTGGACCACCACCGAGGGCAGCCAGTTGTCGTTGTTGGCCACGGTGTTGGTGCCGTCGCTGATGTAGTTCACCGGCTTGTCCTTGACGGACCAGCCGCTCTTGATCCGGAAGATCTCCTCGAACATCCACGGTCGCTGGACATTCACCACGAAGTACTCACCGGTAATCGATGCGGACTGCGAGTGGTCCCAGCGCCCGTCGCTGGACGCGCTCGCGGCCGACTGTGAGTTGAAGTAGTTTGCGCTCGTGCTGTCGAGGCCGCCGGTCGCGCTGAACGGACCCCACACCAAGCCGACGCCCCCACCGTTGGAGGATCCGGAGTCGTTGTAGTACGACGTCGAGGAGTTGGTGAACCCACTGGCCGAGGCGCTGTCGTAGCTGTCGTTGCTGACCGATATCTCCAGTGCGCCGAAACTGTCGTCGGTCACGTCGCACCACGACGGCGGGTCCAGGACGGTCAGCGGGAATTTGCCGATCGGGAGGGAGAGCTCGCCGTAGGTGGCCCAGCGGTCTTTGACGCCGGTGACCGCGGCGTCGATGATGCTTGTGCCCTGCGAGTACAGGAAGTCGCTCGCCTCCGAATACGCCATCCCGGCATCTGTGTGGTCCGCACCGGCGACATCGGTTTCGGCCTGATGGATCGCATCGTCGAAGGAGCCGCCGTCGACGGCCCACGCCTGACCGAGAGCCGGGTCGGCCATGGCTTTATAGAACGCGTCGGCCTTGTTCCGGCGTGCGGCCCGCAGCGCGCTCACCGCATTCAGGTAGCCCTGATAGCCAGGGGTGTATTTGCCGTAGATGCCGCTCACGTACAGCAGCTGCTTTGCCTGATTGATCTTGTCCTGGACCTCCTTCGACGGCGGCGTCGGCATATCGCCAGTGATGGCCTGCTGCACGATCTTCCAAGCGTCGGAGGCCTTGCCGAGCGATTTCGCCGCGAAGGTCGAGCCGAGCGCGAGATGGTCATCGACCAGCTCCGCGGTGGCCGCGGCGGCGGCGTATGACGCCGCCAGTCTCGGGTCCGGTGTTCCCGGTTTGCCGGGGGTGGCGCCGGTGCCCGTTTCGATGTGCCCTGAATCGTCCATCAGCGCGTAGATGTCGCCCTCCGGCGTCCACGGATTCAGGTATCGCCGCGGATCGACGGTGAGACCGGGCTTTTGATACAGAAACACCGTTCCGGGATTATTTTGCAGGGCTTCCGAAACTACCGCCCCCACCTGATCTACTGCGGACAGCAACGCTTTCTGCAGCGCGCCAAGTCCCTCGATATCTGCCACGACTTCCCTCCTTCGTCAGGAGCCCCCCTGGTCGGCGACTCGATGGATAACAGTCGCCTGGTATATCCGCCGAGGCGTGCGTAGCCGTTTACCCGAGTGTTTGCGCTGGTCCGGTGAGTGAAACAGGTATCGAGGACCGACTACGCGGTCGCGTGGTACACGGCTGCGTACCGGATGTATTTCGGTACGTAAGTACCAAACGAAGCTTCCCGTTCTCGTGGTGAACACAGACAGAACTCGACGGTGAGAGATCGGCGAACCCAACCACGCGCCCACCTCCGCGGTGCGGATCCTGCTACGCCGAATCCGCACCGCCACTCGGGACTCGCTATAGGGCCCCAGAGCGAGTGCTCCCGAGACCGAGTGCGGATTTCTATGAACCTTGCGCGAATTCGTAGTTGTAGAACATCAGGCTGTTGCCCAACTTGCGGGTTTCGACCAGGTGCAGTGGCTTCTTGGGGCCGGGCTCGTCGAAGATACGCAGGCCTGATCCCAGTACGACCGGGAAAATCACCAGCCGCAGTTCATCGGCCAGGTTTTGTTCTATCAGCGTCCGCACTAGCTGATAGCTGCCGTAGACCAGGATTTCCCCGTCCACTTTCCGCTTCAGCTCCGAAACCTCTTGCGCCACATCGCCGCCCAGGACGGTGACGTTGCTCCATTGAGGACCTTCCAGAGTCGACGACACGACGTACTTGGGGAGGCTTCGCACTCTGTTCGCCCACTCGGGGCTCACGCGGCCTTCCGCTACATCGCGCGCTGTCATCCGGTCCGCGAACCACTCACTGGTCCGCCGGCCCAGCAGCAGTGAATCCCCCCGGTGAGTCCGGAGACTTACGGGTGTGACAGCTCAGCGGGTTGCTGGGCTGGGTGTTGACAGTAGTGGGCGGTCTCCATCTCAAC